>NZ_AKJZ01000082.1 GCF_000282055.1 Flavobacterium sp. CF136 | reverse complement strand
TTGCGATATACCAATAAGACCTTAGGTACCGGTGATTTTGAAACAGTTGAAAATTCGATCACGGTTGTGAGTCAGGATAAAACTATTACGATAAGTTCAGCGAAAGAAAACCTGTCTAAAGTCTTTATTTATGATATTTCAGGCAAACAATTGTATAAGAAACAAAATATAGGCAATGTAGAATTATCGATTCAGCACTTAGCATTTGCACAACAGGTTCTGTTGGTAAAAGTAGTTCTGGAAAATGGTTACACAACCACTAAAAAATTGATATTCAAATAGTATTATGACTTTGTAAATTTAAAAAATCCGATAATGAAAGTTATCGGATTTTTGTTTTAAAAGTGTTTTGATTTTTAGTAATTTATATAATAAAATTTTAATTTATTTTTTCAAAATCTTTTACTTTATCATAAACGAAATTGCTTTCGTAACCTCTTCTCATCATGTAATCACAAAATTTCTTTCTTTTTTTGAGAGGGTTGTTTTCTGTTAAATTATTCCAACATCTTTGAGAAAGTTGCTCAAAAGTGGTTTCGTATTCTTCAGGTGAAATTTCTTTTAGGGCCAAATTAATATTGGTTGTGGTAATATGCCTGGCTTTTAGTTCGTTTACAATTCTAACTTTTCCCCAGTGCTTAATGCGATGTTTTCCTCGGGCAAAACTACAGGCAAATCGGGTTTCATTTAAAAAATTGGAGCTAATAAGCTGCACAACAATATTATCTATTTCGTCAGGAGTCATTTTTAGGCTGTATAATTTATTTACAACTTCTTCATGGCAGCGCTCTTGATAAGCACAAAAATGTTCTAATTTTTGTAGTGCTTCTTTAATTGTCATAATTAAAATTTGTTTAGAATATGAAACTATTCTATAAAGACAAATGTAAAATTAAAAAAAAGATTATAATTAGATTTTGTGAAATCCGCAAATAAAAAAGTTATTATTAAATAATTAGTATATGTTTTATCTTTAGTTTATTAACATAAAAAATAATGTATTAAAATAAATTAACATAAATAAGCAATTTTTTATTATATTTGATATAGAGTTGCCATAAACATTTTCTTTTTTGTTGCTTAACAAAAATAATTTTTTGAGAAAAAGAACAAGTGCGGATTAATCTTATTTTCTGCAAGTCTGCTTTTTTAATACCACTCATAAATACAATTTAAAAGATTAATCGATTTTTTAATTTTTAAATCTACTATTATGAGACTAAAATTACTTTCATTACTATTTTTTGTTTTTTGTAAAATGTGGACTCAAACCACAAATTCATTTACTACGCCAGGGTCTAATACTTTTAAGGTGCCGGGGGGTGTTACTTCATTAAGTGTAGAATGTTGGGGAGCCGGAGCGGCTGGTGGTGGGGTCAATGCTACCATTTCTGTTTTTGGCGGAGGCGGAGGCGGAGGCGGAGCATATAGTAAGGTTGTGCTGGGTGCAACACCGGCAGCGGTGCTAAACTATACAGTTGGAGCCGGAGGTGTAGGTGTTAATGGTGCTGATGGAGGAAATGGTCAGGCTACTACTTTTTCTACAGTGACGGCAAATGGCGGTACAGGAGGGAAGCATGGAAATTCTACTTATGGTGCCGGAGGTGCTGGGGGTATTGCCTCAGGAACAGGAGTGATTTTTTCGGGAGGAAGCGGAGCAAATGCAAGAGTTGTTTTGGGAACATTATATTCAGGTGGAGGCGGAAGCAGTGCAGGAACAGGTTCTAACGGTAATAATGCAGTTGATGGAACAGCAGGGGCAGCAGTTACAGGAGGCAGTGCTGGTGGTGCAGGAGTTTTTTTGGGTGGTGGAGTAGGTAATCCGGGCGGATCGCCAGGTTCTGGAGGTAGTGGTGCATTAGGATTGCTATTTAGTAATTTCAAAGGAGGCAATGGGGGAGACGGTCAGATAAAAGTTACTTATACATGTCCTGTATATAGTCTTACAAGTACTGCGTCAGCAGATGTGTGTGCTGCGATATCAACGTCAACTATAGTGACATTAAATGGAAGTACAATATCTTTACCAGTGGGTGATTATGTAGTAACTTATAGCAGGAGTAATCCGGCAGCAACCGGATTAACAGCTGCAATGACAGTTAGTACAGCAGGAACTGGAACTTTTACAGCTTCCGGGTTAACTACTACCGGTTCAAGTACCATAACAGTTACAAGACTAACTTCAGAATCCTGTTTTTCTGATATCACTACCAATAATGCGATAACAATTACAGTTTCTCCTGCAAGCGTTGGAGGGACTGTAAATGGCGGCACTTCAATTTGTAGCGGAAATACAAGTGGTTTGTTAACCCTGTCAGGACATACAGGAGCAGTTTCAAAATGGCAATATGCTGTAAGCCCATTTTCTACCTGGAATGATATAACCTATACAGCTTCAACATATACTTCAGGAACTTTAACTCAGACCACACAATTCAGAGCAGTTGTTCAGAGCGGTGTTTGTGCTACGGCAAATTCTGTTGCTGCAACAGTAACGGTGAATCCTTTACCAGTAATTACTACAACAGGAATAGTTGATGATATTTGTTTCAATGCCGGAGCGCAGGTTGCTATATTGCCTTACACCGCTACAGCAAACACCCCAATAAGTTATAGTATTGTATGGAGTCCTGCTGCAAATACTGCCGGATTAATAAATCAGGGTACTACTTCCTTTAGCTTTTTAGCAGGAGGTGGTAATTTGAATACTATTGTCATACCGGCAGGAATAGCTGCAGATACATACACCGGCACAATGACTATAACAAATGCTAATTGTTCAGTAACTCAGCCAATACAAATTACTATTAGACCAAAACCTTCTGCTCCGACAACGGGAACAGTTACAGAACCAACTTGTATATTGTCAACGGGGAGTGTTATATTAACTGGCTTGCCACCATCAGTTACCTGGTTAATTACACAAAGTGGGACAACATCGACAACTTACACAAATACAGGAACTGCTTATACGATTTCTAATCTTGTTCCTGGCACATATACATTTACTATAGAGTATTCAGGAAGTTGTATATCATTATCTTCGACAAGTGTAATTATAAACAATCTTGTAACAAATACATATAACGGAAGCTGGTCAAATGGTTCTCCTACAATTAACCAAAATTTGGTTTTTGCCGGAAATTATTCAAGTACAGGTGCTGGGGGCGGAAATATTGATGGCTGCAGTTGTGTAGTGAATTCCGGAGTTAATGTTCTAATAAATCAGAATGATACATTAACCATAATGAATTCAATTGTTAATAACGGAGGGATATTAACTTTTGAAAATAATGCCAGTCTGTTGCAAATAGCGAATACTGCTAATACTGGGAATATTGTATACAAACGAAATTCCGCACCAATGAAAAATTTCGATTATACATATTGGTCATCACCAGTGGCAGGACAAACCTTATTTGATTTGTCACCCAATACACTGGCAGATAAATATATGTCGTATTCTGGGACTGGCTGGCAAATAAGTTATGGAGGAGCAGCTGTTATGCAGCCAGGAATCGGGTATATTATCAGGACTCCAAAAGCAGGGACATGGCCTGCCCCACATCCTGAAGTGGTTGCTTTTCCTTATTCACAACCTGTTCAGTTTAAAGGAGTGCCTAATAATGGAAATATCACAAGCAGTCAATCGATGATAAACGGGAATTTTTATTTGATTGGGAACCCTTATCCTTCGGCACTTAATGCTAATGATTTTTTGTTTAATAATGCTAATAACAGCACTGTTTTAAATGGAACCATTTATTTATGGACACATAATACAGCTATTGCTGGCTTTATTGCTGGCTTTAACTATAGCTTTAACTATAGCTCGGATGATTATGCAACATACAACGGAGTAGGAGGAATAGCAATATCGGGAGGAGTATTACCAACAGGTTATATAGCTGCTGGACAATCTTTTTTGACAAGTGCTAAAGCTAATGGAACAGTTGAGTTTAATAATTTGATGCGTGTAACAGGAAACAACGCACAATTCTTTAAGCCAGGAAAAACAGCAGAATTAGAAAAACATCGTCTTTGGCTGAACATGACAAATACCGAAGGAGCATTTAAACAAACCCTCATTGGTTATGTTGAAGGCGCAACAAATGCTTATGATGATAATTTTGACGGGTTTAGTATTGACGGAAATGCCTATATTGATTTTTATAGTGTCAATGCTGCAGACAATTTGGCTATCCAGGGGCGTGCATTGCCGTTTGCGGACACTGATGTTGTTCCATTGGGATATCGTTCGACAGTTGCAGGCAGTTTTACCATTGCAATAAATAAGGCAGATGGGGCATTGGCTACCCAAAGGATTTATCTGGAAGACAAACAAACCGGTACGATCAACGAATTAACAGCACAAAACTATACTTTTAGTACAACAGCCGGAACATTCAATAATCGTTTTTTGTTGCGATATACCAATAAAACATTAGGTACAGCTGATTTTGAAACGATTGAAAATCAAATCACGGTTGTAAGTCATGATAAAACAATTGTGATAAACTCTCCAAAAGAAAAAATTGCTAAAGTCTTTATTTATGATGTTTCAGGAAAGCAACTGTATAACCAAAATGTTAGCAATGTAGAATTGTCTATCTCGAACTTGCCATTTGCACAACAGGTTTTATTAGTAAAAACAGTTTTGGAAAATAATAGTGAAACAATTAACAAACTCGTATTCAAATAAAAGGTAAGCCTGACCGCTTTTAAGCTTGCTGTAAAATAAGTTCATAAACAAGAATATGTATGGAAAATATATTCAATTTAAATTTTGTCAAATATGGATTAAACGGACTAATATTTTTAATTATTAATAGTTAATGACTAATATTTTTTATATATTTGAGAGACAGGACCTTTTTAATTGTATTGTTTTGATTTTCTTTAAAACTATATTTTTTGAAAAAACGGTTACAAATCAATCTCTTTTTCTGCCAGTAAATTTTTTAAAAGCCGCTCATTAGTAAATATTACCAAAAATTAATTGCTTTTTAATCTTTTAAATTACTGTTATGAGACTGAAATCTACATTATTTCCGCTGTTTATTTTTTGTAATATGTGGGCACAGTCCCCGAATCTTTCTTCAATGCCAAGTCCTGATATTTTTGAGAAGTCCGGGGACGTTGCTATGATAGATACAAACGGAACGGTCATGCTAAACAGAACCCAGATTTCGGGCAATCAGAATCCATTCTTTAAAGCAGTAACAACTTCAAAAACTGCAGCCTTAGAAAGACATCGTTTATGGCTTAATATGACAAATACAGAAGGAGCTTTCAAGCAGTTGTTAGTTGGTTATATTCAGGGTGCTACCAATGGATATGATAGTGATTTTGACGGAGTAAGTATGAATGGGAACGCATTTATTGATTTTTATAGTGTTAATTTAGGCAGTAACCTGGTTATTCAGGGACGTGCACTGCCATTCACAGCTAATGATGTTGTTCCATTAGGATATCGTTCAATTATTGCAGGTGAGTTTACTATTTCGATAGCCAAAGCTGACGGACAACTCACTAATCAGGCAGTTTTTTTAGAAGATAAACTTACTAATACTCTTAATGATTTAAGACAAGGGGGTTACACTTTTACTACAGGAACAGGTGTTTTTAATGATAGATTCGTCTTGAGATATAAAAGTGAATCATTGGGCGTGGGAGAAGTAGAAACTATTAAAAATAATATTTCCATTTCGAATAAAAATAATATTATAAATATAGATGCCGTCAAAACGATTAATAATGTTTTTGTTTTTGATGCATCAGGAAAGTTATTATACCG
The DNA here is from genome assembly GCF_000282055.1 of Flavobacterium sp. CF136. Lineage (GTDB taxonomy): Bacteria > Bacteroidota > Bacteroidia > Flavobacteriales > Flavobacteriaceae > Flavobacterium. Next base: position 3,154 of record NZ_AKJZ01000082.1, on the reverse strand, counting down.
TAAAGAAGAAATAAATAGTGATCAGTTTTCAACAGAACAATTAGGCTCGACACAGCAGATTTTATTGGTAAAAGTTCTTTTGGAAAACGGTTACGATGAAACACAAAAAATTATATTAAGGTAATTTGAATTTCTTCTGGAAAAAACTTTAGATTACAGTTTTCTGGCGATATCTACACTTAAGATAACAACAGTCTTGCTATTACTCCATTTTTGATTGAGATTTCATTTCTTTCTCCATCTCTATAAATTTTATTTCAAAGAGAAACGCTTTTTTTCTATTACAAAAGGCAGGGCGGGACGTGTAAAAAAAATTTTTCACTCTGATCTGGCTTTTGCAGATTTTAATTTTTTTTGCAGAATTGCTTCTATTTTATTAAGAAGCTTTTTTGCTAATGGCAGTCTGTTTCTTAATTTTTGTTATCAATTGAAAGTCAATTCATTTGAGGAAAAAATCAGTTCCATTGCGCTAATTTTAATATAAGAAAAATCATATATTTTTATCATTATTTTGTAATAAAAACTCCATATGTAGTTTTTTATTTATAAAATTATATGCTAAAAATATTGTTTTTGTACGTATTTGTGATATTTTTGCCTCCGAAATTTAACAGTTTTTAGTAGTAAAAAAAGGATTGGTTTAATTTTATAAAATATTGAAAATAATACATTAAGTAAATATAATCTTGAACGATGAGAATGCAGATTACAGTAAAAGAATATATCTTAAAGTGTTTATTTATAATATTTTGGCCAAACAATTTGTATAAAAAATAAAATGTAAGTAAAGTACAATTATCGATTCAATACTTAATTATTTACAAACAGGTTCTTTGGTAAAAATAATTACAGAAAACAGCTACAACACTACTAAAAAATTGATGTTTAAATAGGATTTTAGTTTCATAAAAATTTTAAATTGTAAAAAACAGGAAGTGCATCGAATAAATATGCATTTAATCGAATTTGTATAAAAACGGATTGCAGAACAAGTACTTTTGTTTTATAATATGTCATTTTTGAGTTAATGTTTTAATTTCTAATGTTATAGATGTTTTTAATCATTACTTCAAAGACAAATGCCCCAAAGAATACCCCAAACAGATTTAAAAATATAAATACCACTAACCTACATGATACAAAAACTACTTTTGTCCGTACTTTCCGTATTTTTTAATTTTCTTCCCGGTAATAAGCCATTTATTTCTTCAGGCAGATGGATTTGCTTTTTTTTATTGGCATTTCAAATGAGTTTTGGTCAGTCGTGTAATGTTGTTAAAACCGGCGATTTTACAGGAAGTATTAATGCAACAAACTGGTCTGCACAAACTGATGTAACAGGTTGGTACTATTCTGCTGCCTGGGCCCCTAATGAAGCTTATATAGAAGCGGATGGTATAACTAATGCATCTCTAAAACAAAGTTTGACAGGTTTAATTGCAGGCCCATTAACTCTTTCTTTTAACATTAAAGGGCAAAATGCAAATCGTGTATCTACTTGCAATACAACGGCAACCCTTTTAGTAAAATTAGGAGGTGTCACTTATCTAACTGTTACAAATCAAGGGAATAATTCTAATATTCCACTTTCTGATGTAGTTGTTTCAAATGGTGCCAGTATTGCTTCAACAACAGGATTTCCTTTAACTGTAGTAGGCTTGTCTACTGCTATAACTCAAGGAACAATAGTTCTTACGATTCCTTGGTCACCAGCAACAGCTGCTGCAACAATGGCGGATTTGGAGTTTGTTGCTACAACTTCAAATTTGGCTGTCGGAGCTTGTGTCGGAGCGTGGGGAGGAGATGACTGGTTTCTTGATAATATTTCACTTGTTGCTGCTAACCCAACGAGTTTCAATATGACTGGAACAAGTGTTTGCGCAGGCAGTACAGCTACGATTGGGCTTAATGGTTCGCAACTTGGAGTAAATTATCAATTGCAAATAGGAGGTTTAAATACTGGAGCTGTCGTTCCTGGAACTGGTTCAGCAATTAGTTTTGGAAATCAAACCGCAACAGGTGTTTATACGGTAGTGGCTACAGCCGGATCTACGACATGTAGCACAACAATGGCGGGGAGTGTGTCCATTAGTCCAAATTTACCGGCTTCTGTAAGCATTGCTGCTTCACCAGCAGGAGCAATTTGCTATGGAACTTCAGTGACATTTACTGTAACTCCAACCAATGGAGGAACAACACCGATTTATCAATGGAAATTAAACGGAGCAAATGTTGGAACAAATTCAACGACTTATACTAATGCTACTTTATTAAATAGTGATGTTGTTACTTGTGTTATGACTTCAAATGCAGCTTGCTTAACAGGAAGTTCTACAGCAACTTCGAATGTAATTACAATGTCATCAGGGGGGCCAACAGCAACTGGGGTAGCCATTTGCGCAGGTGGCTCCGGGTCTTTGACTTCTTCTTATAGTTGTGCAAGTTCTACTAGTACTCAAACAGCCTCAGGTTCAGGAGGAACATCTAATACGACAACCTATGGAGGGAGTGGTAATACAAATATTTCGATAAACTTTCCGGCGTTACCTGTTGGAGCAGTTGTAACTAATGTTTCAACTACTATTACTTATACATCGAATTCTCCTTCATGGACTAATGAGTTGCGTATTGAAGCTACCCCACCTGTTTCATTGGGAGGGGTACAAAATAATTTACAGATTTCTACATCATCATCGGCGCCGGGAACTATTACTAATACAACTTTTGGAACGTGGGGAACTGGAAGCCCTGTGGGAACTTGGTTGTTTAGATTTAGAGAAACTACTGATGATGGTGGTGTAAACCCGGACGCAAACATTTCAAATATAAGTATTACAGTAGCTTATACTATACCAGGGACTTTAGATTGGTATACTAATACTACCGGAGGAACAAAAATTGGTTCTGGTTCTCCTTTTAATCCAGTTGGAGTGGCAAATTCCGGATTAGCAAATACGAATACAGCCGGTACAACTACTTATTATGTAGAATGTTCTTCAAATCCCGGATGTCGTACCCCTGTAACATTTGTAATTAATGCAAGTCCCTCTATAACTGCGATTTCATCACCTGCAGCATTGTGTTCAGGAGGTTCGTTGAATCCTTCAGCACCAACGGTTACTGCCAATGGTTCTACAGTTACGGCATCCGGCTG
>NZ_AKJZ01000081.1 GCF_000282055.1 Flavobacterium sp. CF136 | reverse complement strand
AGCTATGTGTGAAAATCAAGATTTTTTAAAATTATCTTTTATAAGCATTTAAAATCTATGCTTCTATGTGTTAAATTAACTTTTTTGCTAATTACACCCAACGGGTTTCCTAATAATTTAAAAACACAAAAAAACCTTCTCAATTCATAAAAAATTAAAAATATTAACGAAGAAGTTCATAAAGCCTATGAAATCATCAAAGAAGGCGGTATTATTCTTTATTCTACCGATACAGTCCGGGGAATTGGCTGTGATGCTACAAACGCTGAAGCAGTTGCCAAAATATATAATATGAAATTTGCAACTAATACAGATTAGAAGGTTTAATTATGTGTTTTTTTTAATCAACATAAATAAAAATTTAAAAATCAAAGCACATAAAATCTATACCCAGAACATTTCTAAAAATTCAAAAACCAAAGAATTTAAGACATGCTTAATATTTTTTTTCTCCAAACAAATTTAAACCATTGTCCAAAATTTTTCAAAACCAAATATTTCTTTGAGATTTTAATCTTATATTTTGTGTCTATTATTTTTTTTATATCCTTAATCCTTGTAGCAGGAAAGTAATCCAGTTTTTTCCAGCGTTTTGGTTCTATATAATAAAAATCTTCAAATTGATCATAATTTGTTTCATCAATCATTTTCCATTTTTTTAGAAAATTCTTATCCACTTCATTAGTATGCCCCCAATTTTTAAGTTTATACCTAAGTTGTTCTTCGGTACGAGCAATTGATTCATGTAGCACCAGATTATCAAAATAAACAGTTCTTTCGTTTGTTCTTCTTGCACACTTATAATTAGGATAATTTGTCGCAAAAATAGACTTCATTGGTTTATTAACGAAAAGAACTCCTTCCTTTGTATATTTATAAATAATTAACCAAAAACAAGCAAATTGAATTTTATTTTTTTTTGGATTATCGAGATAATGATCGTACTTCCTTAAATTTGCTATAAAACTATCAAAGTCAATAAAATACTCATCACTATCTATCTGTATCAACCAATTTCCAATTCCCATTTTCATAGAAAGTAAATGACGCTCTCTAGTATCATTTTGAATGGCAGTTAATTCAGGAATATAAAAATCATCTCTATAAAACTCAATTTTATTATCGACATCAAATTCTTTCAACCATTCATAAAAAGATTCATCTACAACAAACTCATTTCCGGACCAAGTCTTTTTATTACTGTCTTCAGCAATAAAAATTTTATCAGCAGCATTATAAACAGGTGGTATTGATAGTTTTAGCTTTTCATAATCGTATGAAAGCAGGAAGCCTACATGAATTTTCTTCATTATTTGTTTGTTTTAATAACCAATGGGTTATATCAAAAAATTATTTTATAAATCTGAAGTACAATTTGACAATGACAAATTCACAATCCGTATAATTTTGACTAACGTTTTTGTGCCAATATATATTGCAATTCACAGTAATTACGGATAATTTAATTGACTTTTACCTAAATTATTAATATTTATACTATAAAATTATTCAAAAAGGCTAAACAAGAATTGCATGACCTTTTTTTATATAGAGGCTAGTTGGTCCAAATGGTTGCGTTAGTAAATATTAATTTTTGTTGCAGATTTTTTTTCGGATTCTAATAGTCTTTATTTTTTTGCAAAAAGTGCTAAAAAATTAATAATCCCTTTAAATAATTTCCAATGAGTCTTGAAGGTTTTGATATACAGAATTTGCTGTATTCTTTTTGATTTAATCTCGCTCACTAATTTGTAGTCCTCTGTAAAATGAGAGAAATACTTATCAAACACTATTTTTTTTTCTAAATCAGCAATAGATTTATTATCTTTTTTAGATGAGATACCTGTAAAATCATAATTGCAAATAGTCATTTTCAAATACTTGGAAGGTCTGTTTTCTATGCAAATAGTGTAAATAAAAAACTCCCAATCTGATACTATTTTAAATTTTTCATTATATAAAAAATAATCAAAAAACAGTTGTCTTCTTATAAATGTTGCCTGATGATTAATACAACTAGAATAAAAAAAAGAAAAAGACAATTTTTCAGGATATGTTTTCTTTCTTTTGGAGTTTTGTTTTACTTTATAATTATCACCATAATAAATATCAAACTCGTCCACTAATAATGGATTTACTTTTTCTAAAACATTATTTTCATAAAAAGAATCACCACTATTCATAAAAATGACAAACTCGCCTGTTGCAGCATTTATACCTTTGTTCATGGCATTGTAAACTCCAGTATCTGGTTCTGACACCCAATAATCTATTTTTTCAGAATAACTTTCAATTAATTCTTTACTACCATCTGTACTGCCTCCATCAATAATAATAAATTCATAATGGTTTTCAGTTTGATGTATAATACTTTTAATGGTTTTTTCTAAACCTTTTATGTTATTATAATTTATTGTAATTATCGAAATTTTTTGGGGCATTATCTGTAATTTTATTTAAAAAAACTTTACTGTAATTATTCATTATTCACAATCAACACATAAAGACTTAAGCTAAATTTTGTTTGTTTTTAGGCAGAATAAAAATAAAAACTGAGATGAAAAACTTTAAAATACTCCATAATATCTCATTATTTTTTATTCTATATACTTTTCGAATTCTTCGATCAATTACAGTATTATAATATACAAAATCTTCGTAAAATAATGAGAAATGTTTTTTAATTATTATATCTCTTTCCTGGTGATATATATGCAAATTTTCTGGAATTGCTGATATTCCGGAAAAATCATAATAACAAATCGTTTTTTGCAAGTGTTCATATGATTCATTTCTTTTACATAATACATAAATAAAAAACTCCCAATCAGAAGAAATTTTGTATTCCGTGTTATACATAAAATGTTTAAAAAACAAATCGCGCTTAATAAAACTTGCCTGATGATTAATTCCCGAATTAACAAAATGTGAAAATGTTAATTTTGAAGGTGTTTTTTCTATTCTGTCATAACCAGCTTCATTAAAATAAAATGAATCACCATATAGTATTCCAACATCATTTTTAAATTTATGATGAATTTCTTCAAGAACAGTATTGGAATAATAATAATCTCCACTATTCATAAAATTAACAAAGGTACCTTTAGCTAATTGAATTCCTTTGTTCATGGCATCATAGACTCCTTTATCTTTTTCTGAAACCCAATAATTAATGTATCTGTCATATTTTTTTATTGTTGACAAACTTTCATCAGTACTTCCGCCATCAATAATAATAAACTCAAAATCAGTCCAGGTTTGATTGATAATACTTTCAATTGTTTTAAGCAATCCTACATTATTATTATAATTTATGGTAATGATGGTTAGCTTAATCGAGTTTTTTTCAGAAAAAACCCGATTCAATTTCTCTTTTTTAGAAACAAAATGATTCTTTTTGTTTCTTTCTTCAATATTATGTTCTTTATTCAGTGTAAAGAAATCAGCATCACTTTCTGGTAAAAAAGATATCGGATGCATAATTATTTCATCTAATTTTCCATAAGGAATATTTTCAAAACCATTAGCGCTAAAAGTATGTGTTGCATTATTTCCAAAACCAATGTTAGAAATTAAGTTTGCATTAGGAATTACAGACAATCCTCTACTAAACAGATTAGTTATCGTTAATTGATAATCCCAGGTATCAATTTCATTATTATATAATTTTCGAATAATTTCATACCAATCATTCGCTAAAAAAGGATTTTTAAAAATTGAATTAAATAATTCATAATGATCCAATTCCTTAAACTTAGCTAATTCAACATCATATTCATTCCAAACTCTCCTCCATGAAGCCCAACCCCATACGTGTGTGAGATTTGAAAAATAATAACTTGCTTCGCCTCGTTTAGTACCAAATTGAAAATTACTTCCTCCTATAAAACGAACTTTGGTTTCATCTTTATAAAATGACAACATTTCATCACAAAATCTAAAAAAATCATTTGAAGGCAGACAATCATCTTCTAAAATAATTCCTTGCTCTTCATTTTCAAAAAACCAACTAATAGCTGAAGATACGGCATACTTACAACCTAAATTTTTTTCTCTGAACAAAGTTATTAATTCACAATCCCAGTCAATATTTGTTGCTATTTCTCTAACTATATTACATTTATTTAATTCCTTAATATCTCTGGCTCCATCAGCAGCAACATATAGTTTTTTAGGCCTTGCTTTTTTGATTTCATTAAAAACTAATGCAGTAACATCTGGTCTGTTAAAAACCAGAAAAAGTATTGGGGACTGAACCTGATAAGAATCTCTAATCATTTATTGCTTTTTTATAAAGTTCCAAACATTGTGAAGCAGCAATTTCCCAACTAAATTTTTTCGCTTGTTCTATTCCTTTTAAAATATATTCATTTCTGAACTTTTCATTATTTAATACTAATACAATCTTGTTCATTAAATCTTCTTTACTGGAAACATCAAAATAAATTCCAGCCTCACCTGCTACTTCAGGAAAAGAACTAGTATTAGACAAAACAATTGGGCAGCCACAGGTCATGGATTCTAAAACCGGAATTCCAAAACCCTCATACATTGAAGGAAAAACAAAACATCTTGCATTTTTATAAAACAAACCTAACTGCTCCTCTTCAAAATATTTCTGCTCCACCTGTTCTTTAATACCTATTCTTTTTAAAAACTCAATTTCTTCATCTTTAAATTCGCCTCCTCCTGCACAAATTAGTTTTAACGTAGCATCCTTAACTAACAAATCTCTTATTGATTCGACTAAAAAATAAAAATTTTTGTAATGATCCCTGGAGCCAACAAATAAGATATAATTATCTGGTAAATCCACCGATATGTTTTCATTTACCTGAATTGAATTTCCATGGTAAATGACTTCTATTTTAGACTCATCTATATGGGGATAAACTTTAATTATATCCTTTTTAGTATTTTTTGAAACAGCAATAATTTTAGTAGCTTTCTCCAATAATCTCTTTTTGTTTACAGTTACATTCCATGGATCTCCTATAAAATATTGAGGCATTAACTCATGAATCATATCATAAACAGTCAGAACAAAAGGCTTACCATCAATAAGTTCTAAAAAATAAGGATCATAGTAAGTAGGTATGAACAATTCAAAATTGTTATCCCTCAAAGGTTTTTTGGTTTTTTTTTCGTTTATTTTTCTATTTAAGGAACGGGTACTTACTCCTAAAGCATTTAAAGTTTTAATCAAATAAGTAACGAGTTTCTTTTCTTTTAACAGTAAACCACTATTGACAACATAAACATTATTTGAGTTCTCAATAGGAAGTGTGATTGACAGTTTTTTATTTCTTTTAAGACGACTAAAAATTTCTGTGTAATATCTGGAAATCCCTCCATAAGTTTGCATATTAAAAACCTGAGGGTCTAAAAAAATTTTCATAAGTAATAATATTTTATTTTTATTTTAATTCACCTCCAAAGATTGCAAACTCACTAAATTGGCATAATTCTTTTTCATATTTAATAATTCTTCATGAGTTCCTTGTTCTACAATTCTTCCCTTACTCATTACCACTATTAAATCGGCATTTTGAATTGTTGACAAGCGGTGCGCAATAACGATTGAAGTTCTATTCTCCATCATATTTTCTAATCCAACTTGTACTAATTTTTCAGATTCGGTATCTAATGCTGATGTAGCTTCATCCAAAATCATGATTGGAGGATTTTTCATTACTGCTCTCGCTATAGCTACACGCTGGCGTTGTCCACCAGATAACATACCTCCTCCATCTCCTACCGGACTGTTATATTGTTCCGGAAATTCTGAAATAAAATTATGTGCATTGGCGACTTTTGCGGCACTTATAATTGCATCCATATTTGGATTATCTATACTTAACGAAATATTATTTGCAATAGAATCATTAAACAGAATAGAATCCTGGGCAACAATTCCCATTTGTTTTCTTAGTGAATTGGCTTTAACCTCTTTAATATTAATACCATCAAAAGTTATACTTCCTTCGGTGACATCATAAAGTCTCGTAACCAGATTTGCCAGAGTCGATTTTCCGCTTCCGGATTCCCCTACTAATGCTACTCTTTTTCCCTTTGGTACAGTTAAATTAAAATCCCTTAAAACATATTCCGAATCGTATTTAAACGAAACATTGGTAAATTTAATTTCTTGGTTAAATTCTGTAATCTCTATAGCATCAGGATTATCTTGAAGTGGATTGGTAGCATCTAAAATAAAAGCAACCCTTTCATAAGCAGCATTCCCCCCCATTAAAGCCTGATTTGCTTTCGTTATCGCTTTGGCAGGTGTCAATATTTGATAAGCTAATCCCATATATGCAATAAAAGCACTACCGCTCATAGAACCATCAATCAATACTAAAGATCCTCCATATACTAATAAAATAGAAATTACAAAAATCCCTAAAAATTCGCTCATAGGACCTGCCAAACTCATTCGAACTCCTATTTTATTATTCAAATTATTTATAAACTCTGTTGAATTGAAATAACGCCGTATGAAAAAATTCTCTGAAGTAAAGTTTTTAATTACTTTTATCCCACCTAAAGTTTCTTCAATATCAGATAATAAATGTCCTTCAAGAGAAAAAATATCTCCTGACTGACTTTTGATGGATTTACTCATTCTGGATATTAAAATACCTGAAACAGGAAGAAAAAGAAATACGAAAATTGTCAGTTTCCAACTTATTAAGACCATTGATATTAAAGTAAATATAATCGTCAGTGGTTCACTTACCATCATTAAAATACTCAAAAAAGCACTTTTTATTGTATTAATATCGGAAGTCATTCTTGAAATTAAATCTCCTTTTCTCTCATTCGAAAAAAAAGAAACTGGTAAACTAATTACTTTTTGATATACATCATTTCTCAAATCTTTCAAAATTCCGTTATTCAAATAGGTCATGTATACAATTGAAATGAAATTGAAAAAGTTTTTTAATAAAAAAGTAGTCAAAACAAATACAACCATCCATATTAACGTACTTAATGCACCATTCATTTCTGTATTATGAGTAATAAAATAATTTAAAGAATCTTCCAAATAACGTTTATCGATACTTTTAATTCCTTCATATACTGGTTTAACATGTACTTTTTCACCATCAGAAAACAAGACCTTCATTAATGGAAAAAGGGAAAGCATTGAAATAGCTGAAAAAAAAGCATACAAAACATTAAAGATGATACTGATTACTAAATTTTTCTTGTGTGGTATTAAATACTTTAAAAAACGTTTAAAATTTTTCATGAATGACTTTAGAGTAAAGACTAATTTAATTATTTACGAAGGGGTTGTTTTTTTGCAAAGTTAAAACTAAAATTGTTTTAAAACAATAAACAAAAGATGACTAAACTTACAAAAAGATAAATCTTTCAATACCTGAATTTTCTTGTACAAAAATCAAATTATATCTATTATTAAATTATTTAAATATGATTCTAAGCTCTTAAATCTATGAGATTTCCAGAAATATTTTTCGTTACTTTGTCCAGTATAAATTGTTACTTGTATTTAATAAAAATGGAAAATATCAACGAAGAAGTTCATAAAGCCTACGAAATCATCAAAGAAGGCGGTATTATTCTTTATCCTACCGATACAGTCTGGGGAATTGGCTGTGATGCTACAAACGCCGAAGCCGTAGCTAAAATATATAAATTAAAGCAACGTGCCGAAACCCAAAGCATGATTGTATTGATGAATGGCGAAAAAATGATGTATAATGTATTTAAAAACATTCCGGAAGTAGCCTGGCAAATTCTCGATTTGTCCGAAAAGCCAACAACTTTAATTCTGGACGAACCCAGAAATGTTGCTCCAAATATTATTGCAGCTGATAAATCACTCGGAATTCGATTAGTAAAAGAGCCCTTTTGTTTTAAATTATTAGAACGAATGAAGAAGCCTTTGGTTTCGACTTCGGCAAATATTTCAGGACAGCCCACTCCAATAGCTTTTAAAGATATTAATCCGGAAATTATAAAAGGTGTTGATTATGTAGTAAAATTAAATCAGGATAAAGTGGCCGGAAAACCATCAACTATAATCAAATTAACTAATGACTCGCAGGTAAAGGTGATTCGTAAGTAATAAATGACTTCGATTTCGTTCAGTCTGACATAAACAATGTTCCTGAATGAAGTCGAAGGAATTTTAAACACTAAAATATTTGAACCTTTACTACTCTGAGCCTTTGAAGCTCTAAACCGTTTTCAGGCTCTCAATAAGCCAGTCAATATCTTCCTTTGTGTTGTAATGACTAAATGAAATTCGGAGGTTAGGCAATTTTAAGTCTGCTACCGAAAGAATTTCTTTCAGAACATGTGAAGGCTTGATACTTCCGGACTGGCATGCGCTTCCTCTGGAAACGGCTATTCCTTTCATATCTAAACTAAACAATAACATTGAAGTTTTATCCTGTGAAAAAGGCAAAATTATATTGATGATATTATAAAAATCTTCTTTTTTTCCAACGATCCTAAAAGCTGGAAAATGAATTTCCAGTTGGTTTATCAAATACATTTTCAAGTCCGAAATGTATTTTCTTTCCTGATCTAAATTTTCGCACGAAAGAGTCAACGCTTTTGCCATTCCGGCAATTTGATGCACCGCTTCAGTTCCGGCACGAAGTCCTTTTTCCTGTTCTCCCCCAAAAAGTAATGGTTGTAATCCTGAATTTTTTCGGATAAAAGCAAAACCTACACCTTTTGGTCCATGAAATTTATGAGCACTTGCTACTATAAAATCAACCGGGGTCTTTTGCAGATCAATTTCAGTTTTTCCAACAGACTGCACAGTATCCGAATGAAACAGGGCATTATATTGCTTACAAATAACGCTTACCCTGTCCAGGTCTAAAATAGTCCCTGTTTCATTATTTATGTGCATCAGACTCACTATTGTCTTTTTTTCTTCAGACAATAAATTCGATAAATGAGTTAAATCGATGGTTCCATCGGGATTTACATTCACATAATCAATCTGAATGTTATAATCTGACTCTAAAGCCAAAACAGTATATAAAACCGCGTGATGTTCTATTCTGGAAGTAATGATACGCTCTACTTTGAGATCTTCTACTGCCGAACGAAGAATCCAGTTATCTGCTTCTGTACCTCCGGAAGTAAAAATAATTTCTTGTGCCGTACAGTTTAAATGTTTAGCAATGCTTTTTCTGGAAAGCTCCAGAATAGTTTTTGCATTTCTGCCAAAACTATGCGTAGATGACGGATTACCAAAATCATCTGCCATAATTTTTGTCATTTCCTGAATAACTTCAAATCGTATGGCAGTCGTAGAAGCGTTATCGAGATATACTTTTTTCATTGGGGCAAAGTTATAAAATATCAATTGTCAATTCTTAAATATCATTTGCAAAATTTTTCACTATTTTTGACGCAAATAAAAATACGATGAAAAAATACGCAAGCCTCCTTTTATTCGCCCTTTTGTTAAATGGATGTGATGACGGTGATTTAACCGTTGAAACTTTTGATTTTAGTGAAGTTGCTCCTAGCTCCTGTGACGATACTTTCCAATTGCTTTATAAAATAAAAAATCAGGAAAGTTTATTATTGCAACTACCCGAAGAAACATTTGTAAATGAAGTTACTGCAGTAGGAGACCCTGTTATCCTTAACATTGACACCGACCATAAACTATTTTACAGAACCTATGACGGAGCTGTTTTAAAAGCCAATATTTGTGATGCAATAAGACCTGCAACTCCAAATGTAACTGACGAATGGAATGCTACAAGTGGACAAATAGAAATTAGCACAACTGTAAACTATACGGTAAATGAAACAGAAAACAGCACCAGAATATCAGGATACACTCATAATATTGCTTTTAAAAACCTGACCTATTCTAAACCTTCGGGAGAACAAGTAGGACCAAATTTTGTTTTTGGTACAATTGTAACACCTGCAGTTGGGTTAAATTTAGATTTTAAAGAAGCTGCAGAACAATGCAGTACTTCCAAACAAGTTTATAATTACAGCACAGGTAATGGTACATCCCTGACAATCGATAATATAGATTCAAATCTGATTGTAAATGAAGTTACTGCTCCGAACAGTCCCAGAACAGCCTTAATTACTTCGACTACTAATAAAGTTGCTTATAAGGTTTATGAAGGCGTTCTTACCAGCTCTTATTTCTGTAATACAACAACTCCAACCTCACCTGCTGTTGCCCAAATATGGAACGGTGAAAATGGTGTTGCCGGTGAAAGTGGTATTATCGAAGTCGTTACCGCAACATTAGGACCTAACATTTTTACACATACAATTACGTTGAAAAATGTAATTTTAAATAATGGAAATGTCAACTTCAAACTAGGAAACAGCTTTTTATTAGGAATCATAACAGTTAATACTAACTAAAATTAATTCTTACAAAAAAGAATCCGTTTTTTACATTTATTTCAGTGTAAAAAACGGATGCTTTTTTTATGCCTGTATTTGATTTTTTCAGACCTTGAAACTTTGTTTATTTATTGTTTTGTCTAAAATAAACTTCTGTAGCACCCAAGCCATATTTTTGATAATTGGCATCCTGAAAATCAATTCCGTCATAACGTCCTAATAAAAAATCCAATTCGGCTTTTAGGATTCCTTCGCCGACTCCATGAATAAAAACAATCTTTGGAATGCGATTCCGAATGGCAAATTCAATATGCCTTTTTGCCGTTTCTGTCTGCAGAGTTAAAATGTCGTAATTTGACATCCCGCGTTTATTCGGAACCAGTTTTTCAATATGCAAATCAAATTCCGGAGCCGAAATTTCACGTTTATCTTTACGTTCTTTTACAAAACTCCTCGGTTTTGGTTCTGTTTTCTCTTTTGAAACCTCATCTAAATTAATTCTTTTAATAGAATTCATTAAATTACTGGAATCATGAATTTTAAGTAATTCATTGACAAAAAATGTCATCATAAATCCGTCTTCAGTTTCAATCAAAACTTCCTTATTCTTAACCGAAACTACGACTCCGTTTATGGCTTCATCCAAAACGGAAACCTTATCTCCCTTACTCAACATCTTCTTCTTCTTTATCTTGATTTTTACTCGGTGTTTTTGCACTCAGCTGCATCATTCCAAACATAAAAACTACAATTGCGACAACTGTAATGTAGATGTTTTTTTCTGCTGAAACCTGCTCATATAACGCAACTGAGATAGCAAGAATCATTATTAAAATTTTAAAAGTTTTCATATCTTTAATATAAGACTTCAAAAGTAAGAAACTTTAAAATAGTACTTCTTACCTTTTAAGTATTATCAGTTATTTTTTTGTAAAATTGTAAAAACTAAAACCGGTGAATTTAGAAAAATTTATGCTGCCTTGCCTATTCAAAACCCTCTTCGGAATTGAGTGTTTGGGATGTGGTTTTCAGCGTGCTTTATTCTTACTTTTTCAGGGTCAGTTTCTGGCTGCTTTCAAGATGTATCCCGCGCTTTATTCTACCCTTTTATTTTTTGGTTTTATAACACTGTACTTTTTAGACAAGTCAAAAAATTACACCAAATTACTTTGGATTTCCGGAATCCTAAATGGCATTTTTATGATTGTCGGATATTGGTATAAACACTTTTAAATTTTCCTTTTTGGCTGAAATTATTTTTTAATCTGGTTCAGGATATCGTTCATCATCTCAATTTGTACTTTCTGAATTTCGATTAATTCCTGCTGCTGATGCATAATTAAATGATCTATTTTATCATGAATCATTCTGATTTCCAATTCGGATTTCAGGTTAATCATATAATCTTTTTTAGCGCGGGTTCTGTCTTTTTCTTCCTGACGATTTTGGCTCATCATAATTACCGGTGCTTGTAATGCAGCTATACACGATAAAATTAAATTCAATAAAATAAAAGGATATGGATCAAAACCTTTATTAATCAATATAAAAACATTTGCAGCAATCCAAACAACGATAAAAAGTAAAAATGAAATTATAAAAGTCCAGCTTCCACCAAAATCAGCTACCTTATCGGCTATTTTCTGTCCAAAATTTCGGGTTTCTTCTTCATCTTCTATGGTACTTACTATTGATTTATCTTCTTTTAAAGATTCAATAACACTTTTTTCAAGATCAGAAAGCGCTCCGATTTCTGTAGATAAATAATTAGAAATGTATTTTTGGCGATATTCGTTTAATTCTTTGATAGCAATAAAATCACTGCTGCTAAAAGAAGGATGATCATTGATAATTAATCCTAAAATAGGATTATGAATAGATTTTCCGGAAATTTTCTCATTTGCAGGAAATGACAGGTTAGAAATAGCACTTTTAAAAGTCGAATTATTTTTCATTTTTAATATGTTTTACTGGCTAATTTACACATTAAACTTATTAAGAATAACATAAATTATTGAGTTTAAAATTCTTTTTATTTATCACAAATACAATTCGCAAAACAAAATTTCTTTAAGCAAATCATGCCTTTATTTACAAAAAACACCTTACTTTTAACGTTTCAAATCATTCATTCAATTTTATAATTGTGTCAAAAGATCTTATCATACAAAACATAAAAGCTTTAAAAAGCCATTCAAATATAAATTACGGAATCAAAACTAAAACAGAAGATTTTACCGAAAAGCTTTTTTATACGCTGTTTGATTCCAATGCGCCTTTAGATCAAAGTATCGATGAACTCGAAATACGCTTTAAAGAAATTGCTGTTTTAGCCTGCAAAAAACCGGAAAATTTATGCGAATCAATTTGGGACCGCTTTCTTGAAAAATTACCTGGTGTTTTAGAAAAATTAAATCAGGATGCCGAATATATTTTAGAAAATGACCCGGCATCAAATAGTATCAACGAAGTTTATTTAGGATATCCCGGCTTTTATGCTATTGCTATTTACAGATTAAGCCATGAATTATATCTTCTGGACCTGTTACTATTCTCAAGATTGATGAGCGAATATGCACATCGAATTACCGGAACGGACATTCATGCAGGAGCAAAAATTGCATCACCTTTTTTTATAGACCACGCCACCGGAATTGTTATTGGAGAAACTACGGTAATCGAAAAACATGTAAAAATTTATCAGGGAGTTACTTTAGGGGCCCTGAGCGTGAGTAAGGAGATGAAAAATGCAAAAAGGCACCCAACCGTAGAAGCCAATGTCTGTATTTATGCCAATGCCACTATTTTGGGAGGCGAAACTATCATTGGCAAAAATAGTATTATTGGAGGAAATGCATGGATAACCAAATCAATTCCTGCAGATTCTGTCGTCCTGAACACTACTACAACCGAAGTTAAAATAAAAGAAAAAAAATAGAATGAAATCACAAAAATTACTAAACCTGATTGGTAATACGCCATTAATGGAAACTGTCAATTTGGTAAAAAATAAAAATGTAAAACTTTTACTAAAGCTTGAAGGAAACAATCCCGGCGGAAGTGTAAAAGACAGAGCAGCATATAACATGATTGCAGCAGCCCTTGAAAGAGGAGATATAAAAAAAGGAGATAAATTAATTGAAGCGACAAGTGGCAACACCGGAATTGCACTGGCTATGATTGCCCAATTGTTTCAAATAGAAATAGAACTGGTTTTACCTGAAGATTCTACAAAAGAACGTACGCAAACTATGCGTGCTTATGGAGCCACAGTTATTTTAACACCTGCCAGTGAAGGAATTATTGGTTCACGCGATTATGCAGACAAAAAAGTTGCACAAGGAGGTTATCTGATGTTGAATCAGTTTGCTAATGATGACAACTGGAAAGCACATTACAAAACCACAGGTCCTGAAATTTGGAATGACACTGACGGAACTGTTACACATTTTGTTTCGGCTATGGGAACAACAGGAACCATTATTGGAACTTCGACTTATTTGAAAGAAAAAAATCCGGCAATTCAGATTATTGGCGCTCAGCCAAGTGACGGATCTCAGATTCCGGGAATCAGAAAATGGCCTCAGGAATATTTGCCTAAAATTTTTGATGCTTCAAAAGTAGATACAGTTGTTGATGTTAGTGAAGAAGAGGCCCGTGAAATGACCAAAAGACTTGCCCTGGAAGAAGGTGTTTTTGCCGGAATGAGCAGTGGAGGTTCTGTTGCTGTAGCCCTGAAACTCGCCGAACAATTAGAATCCGGAGTCATTGTAGCCGTTATCTGCGATCGCGGAGATCGTTATCTTTCTTCTGATTTATTTGATTAAAAAAAGACTCTAAGGTTCTAAGTTTTTTGACTTTGAATATAAAATCTTAGCAACTCAGAACCTTAGCAACTTAGAACCTTAAAAAGAAAAAAAATGAACTATCGTAAACTAGGAAAAACAAATTTTAATATATCTGAAATCTCACTTGGCACCTGGCAGGTTGGAGGAAAATGGGGATCTGCTTTTGACAATAAAACGGCTGACGAGCTTTTGAATACTGCAATTGACAATGGTGTTAATTTTATTGATACTGCCGATGTGTATGAAAATGGTTTAAGCGAAACTGCTGTTGGAAGAGTAGTTCGATCACGGTCTGAACGTATATATGTAGCCACAAAATGCGGGCGTCATATTAATCCGCATGTTAGCGACGGATATCAGCCTAAAGTACTTCAGAAATTTGTTGAAGACAGTTTAAAAAGAATGGGATTAGAAACACTCGATCTGATTCAGTTGCACTGTCCTCCTACTGAAGTTTTTTACCGGCCAGAAATTTTCGAATTATTTGACCGCTTAAAAGAGCAGGGAAAGATTTTAAATCTGGGCGTAAGCGTCGAAAAAGTAGAAGAAGCACTGAAAGCAATCGAATATTCGAATGTAACGACTGTTCAGATTATTTTTAACCTGTTCCGTCAGCGTCCTTCTCAATTATTTTTTTCTGAAGCAAGAAAAAAAGATATCGGAATCATTGCGAGAGTTCCGTTAGCAAGTGGTCTTTTAACGGGCTTATTTGATGCAAAAACAACTTTTGACGCACAAGATCACCGTAATTTTAATCGTAACGGAGATGCTTTTGATAAAGGTGAAACGTTCTCCGGTATTGATTATGATTTGGGCCTAAAAGCTGTCCAGGAATTAAAAGCATTATTTCCCGAGACTCCAAACCTCGCTCCTATTGCCCTGCAATGGATTTTAAGTTTTGACGATATCAGCTGTATTATTCCCGGAGCTTCTAAAACAAGCCATGTGATGTCTAATTTATCCGTTTATGATTTACCAAAATTAACTCCGGAGAAAATTTCGGCAATGAATAAAATTTATGAAGAATATATAAAACCTTCTGTACATCATTTATGGTAGTTTTTTTTTAAACTTTAAAACACTAATTTTTAAACACTTGAAGTTATTGTTTTTTATTTTTTGCATTTTTTACGCAACCTTTTGCAAATCATTGCATCTCTTATAAAAACACTAACCATGAAAAACCTTTCTTTTATCGTATTTGCCATTTGTCTAATATTTGCTTCATGCAGTAATGATGAAAATTCTCAAGAAGAAGATTCAAAAATGTATGATGACATTATTGAAGCTTCTTTAGCTAATTCTCAAACTTGTACAAATCCTGAAGAATGGAATATTACCGGTATTGGAGCTAAAGGTTGCGGTGGATATGCCGGATATATTGTGTATTCTAAAAAAATCAACAGTGACGAGTTTCTGGCGAAAGTTAAAAAATATACGGATGCCCAAAAAAGTCATTATGATAAAGAATCGGGAATAGGATATGAGTGCAGCACGGCAAAAGAACCAACAGGAATTGAATGTATAGATGGAAAGCCTACACTTACTTATTTTACAGGAGCTTATTAAAGCAAGTATTAAGTTTAAATTCTAAGGTACTGAAAAGTTAATTTTTGAGATATGAAAATATAAACTTTTCAGTACCTTACATTTTTTATTGAAACTTAAAAAATGCTTACAAAATCAAATATTAAAGAATGGTTTAACCGATACAAGTATGCGGAATTAGCAAGTACAAGTGCAGCGCTTACCACTTCGCTTTTCAGTAAAATCTATAACGGATTAACAACTGCCTATTTGATTACGTTTGCAGAATACCTTGCTTTTTACAGTGTTATTTTATTTTCTTCTTATAAAAAATTAACACAACAAAATAAGCTTCTTAATAAAAAAACTTATATCAAAGAGGTTCTTTCACTGACAAAAAATTTAATTTTAGAATTTGGTTATCCTGCTTTTTTAGATTTTTTGGTAATTCGCCCGTTTTGTATGTATTGGATGCCCATTCTTTGCGGCAATTATTTTTTCGGAATCATCCTTGGAAAAATTTCTGCAGATTTATGTTTCTATTCCTTTACAATTATCAATTACGAATTAATAAAAAGAAAATAATTATCCTTCATCTGGTTTCACTTTTCTACTTCTGCTTTTGCATTTTTATAAAAGATGATCCGTTGGGTGTAATTCAAAACAGGTGTCAGGCTGAGTCCGTTCGTCTTCGCTC
>NZ_AKJZ01000080.1 GCF_000282055.1 Flavobacterium sp. CF136 | reverse complement strand
AATTGGCTTTAGCCGAAAAAAAACAGTTTCATTTGGCTAAAGCCCTTTTTGTTGTATTAAATTATAACCTCCAGCTAAAGCAGGAGGCAATTCAAAAAAAATAGAATCGAACTCAGGTTATTGGATTTAAAGGTTTTGATTTTTTTAATCTCGCAAAGACGCGGAGTCGCAAAGTTTTTTAAGTTTAATACTTAATGTTTTGCAACTCCGCGTCTTTGGAAGAACATTAAAGAAGCTATTTTTAAAATCTTTGCACCTCTTTGTCTCTCAGTACCTTTGCATCTTTTAAATAGAATTTCTGTCAATAAAATTAAAAGGAACTTTTACTTCTCCTTTTTCTTTGTTTAAAATCATTCTGGCGGCTATTTCTCCCATTTCATTAAAATCGGTAGACATAACAGTTATTCCTAATAATTCTTTTAAAGGAGTATCATTATAGGAGATAACCCCAATGTCTTGCCCTAAAATATATTCTTCGTCCCTAATTTGTTTTACTAAATTAACCAAATCAGATTCTTCAATCGTAATAAATAAATCTCCTTTTTTCAGAATCATATCGTCATATACCTCATTCAGGATTTCAAAATTAATCTCATGTTCAACACAAAACTTTCTGAAACCATGTAAAATCCTTCTTGGATAGGGATAAACTGCTTTTTCCGGATATACTAATATGAGTCTTTTGTATTTAGTTATTTTAGAAAGTCCTTCTTTTAAGGCATTATAAATATCATTTTCAAAATCCTGATAAATTTTAATGACCTCACTACTTAGCCCAATCTTTATATTATCCATGATAACTAGCTTTTCCTGAGGTATTCTCTGGATAGCTTTTGCTACTTCATCAGTAAAACTCAAATGTTTTAACTCTTCTGTTTTAAAATGGGTCGTGATGACATAATAATCGTAAGCTCCCTCAAATTTATCGAGAAGATTTAAAAATAATGTTTCATCACAATGATAAATATGTAAATCTACATGGGCATTTGCTCCTAAAGTATTAATAAAAGAGCTGTACGTTTTCATTTTATACGCACTCAGTTTATTGAATAAAAATAGAATATTGACTTTGGATTCTAATTTTGTTCGGGTAATATAGTATCCTTTTCCTCTGATTGAAGAAATAATTTTACGCTCCTTTAATATGTTATAAGCTTTCTCAACAGTATCCCTTGACATATAGAATTCTTCGCTAAAACTATTTATTGATGGGATTTTTTGATTTATTTTCAAGTTACCATTAGCAATATTCTGCAAGATTGAATCCACAATTTGCTTGTATTTAGGAACCCTTGAATCTTCATCAATTTTAATTAGTTTGATCATGTTTATGTATTCTAAACATCTCTTTTAGAGGAGATGTAATTATAAGTTGCATTATATGTAATATTTTTCTTTAAAAAAGACTAAAAGATATTAATTACGCAAACGTTTGCTAAAATATAAATTTTAAATTTAAAAAATCACAATAAATTGAAACTTCTCGCAATAATTTATGATTTAAAATAAATATAGATTGGGGTAAAGGACAGTACAGGATAGTTTTCTTTTTTACATTCTCTTATTTTACAAAGCCAAATTTAACTATCGACTTAACCAAAAAATTAATCATTAAATGGAATCATTACTCGGAATTATTTTTCACTCTATAGGAGGATTTTCCTCAGGGAGTTTTTATATGCCTTTTAAGAAAGTAAAAGGATGGGCCTGGGAAAGTTATTGGATTATTGGAGGATTTTTCTCATGGTTGATTGTACCGCCAATTGCTGCTTATTTGACAATTCCGAATTTTACTGAAATTATCGCAGCCACATCTCCGGATATAAAAACATTAGTGTACACTATGGGATTGATTTGGGGAATAGGAGGACTTACTTATGGTCTTGGTGTCCGTTATCTGGGTATGTCATTAGGAAACTCAATCGTATTAGGTTTTTGTTCTGCTTTTGGAGCTTTGGTTCCTCCAATTTATTATAATTTTTATCATACAGAAGGTAAGGTATCCTTTACTGATATGCTTACAAATACAGGTGGACGTCTTGTTCTGCTTGGGGTGTTGGTCTGTTTGACTGGTATTGCGATTTCCGGAAAAGCAGGAATGCTGAAAGAAAAAGATTTTGCAACGGGTCACGAAGACAAAGACAAAGACTTTAGTCTGGTAAAAGGGTTAATCATTGCCATAATATCAGGTATTTTAAGTTCATTTTTTAACTTCGGAATTGAAGCGGGAAAACCAATGGCTGATGTTGCTAATGAGGCATGGAAAGCATTGAATCCAGGCCAGGGCCAATTCTTGTTTCAAAATAATGTAACCTATATTGTTATACTTTGGGGCGGATTGACAACTAACTTTATCTGGTGTATGTATCTTAATTTCAAAAATAAAACTTTTGGAAATTATACAGATAAAAGCACACCGATTTCAAAAAATATACTTTTTTCTGCAATTGCAGGAACAATGTGGTTCTTACAGTTTTTCTTTTACGGAATGGGTGAAAGCAAATTAGGAAACGGAGCGAGTTCCTGGATCCTGCACATGTCAACAATTATTCTTACTGCTAACTTTTGGGGTTTTTACCTAAAAGAATGGAAAGGTGTTTCTAAAAAAACCTTTAATACTTTTCTGTTAGGAATTGTATTGATAATGTTATCCATTGTTTTAGTCGGGATTGGAAACTCATTATAAATAATAATCAAATTTTAAAATAACATAATGTCAAATATAAACACAAATAATATGACTTTTCAGCATGTAAGCTATCTTTGGGATGATGCTCAAGCTGCAGCATTAGCAGGAGATGAAGTAGCTCTTTTTATTTATCGTTCTAATTTATTGGGAGCTGATTTAAGACTTACTAATTATGGAGGAGGAAACACTTCAGTTAAAATTACAGATAAAGATCCATTGACAGGCACCAGCTCTGAAGTAATGTGGATAAAAGGTTCTGGCGGAGATATTGGAACATTGACAAAATCAGGTTGTGCAGCCCTTTATTTAGACAGATTACGTAATCTTGAAAATGTATACAGAGGTATTGAGTTTGAAGATGAAATGGTAGAATTGTTCAACCATTGTATATTTGATTTAGCTTCTAAAGCGCCTTCTATTGATACACCATTACACGGTTTTTTACCGTTTAAACATATTGATCACCTGCATCCCGATGCTGCAATTGCTATTGCTGCTGCAAAAGACGGAGCAAAAATTACTGAAGAATTATTCAACGGAGAAATTGGCTGGGTAGGATGGCAGCGTCCCGGATTTGACTTGGGACTTCAGCTAAGAAGTTGTTTGGAAGAAGCAGCCAAAAAAGGGAAAAAATTGCGTGGTATTATGTTAGGTTCCCATGGATTGTTTACCTGGGGAGATACTTCATATGAAAGTTATATCAATACACTTGAAGTAATTGAAAAGTGTGCTGAATATTTAGAAAGTAATTACGGAAAAAAACGTCCGGTTTTTGGAGGTAAAAAAATAGAAAGCCTTTCGTCTGCTGACCGTAAATTAAAAGCTGCCAAAGTTGCTCCGATCTTAAGAGGTTTTTGTTCTTCAGAACGTCAGATGATTGGTCATTATACAGATGATTCTAGGGTTCTGGAGTTTATTAACTCGAATGATTTAGCAAAATTAGCGCCTCTTGGAACCTCTTGTCCGGATCACTTTTTACGCACTAAAATCAGTCCATTGGTTTTAGAATTAGATCCGAATGAAGA
Source organism: Flavobacterium sp. CF136 (assembly GCF_000282055.1). Lineage (GTDB taxonomy): Bacteria > Bacteroidota > Bacteroidia > Flavobacteriales > Flavobacteriaceae > Flavobacterium. The sequence continues at coordinate 12,335 of NZ_AKJZ01000080.1, read as the reverse complement.
TTTGTCTGACGTAAATGCAATTAAAACAAAACTAACACCTGCTTTTGAAGCTTACAGAGCGATGTATAAAGATTATTACAACACCTGTAAAAAGTCTAACTCGCCGGCAATGCGTGATCCAAATCCGGTAGTAATTTTATATCCGGGTGTAGGTATGTTTACGTTTGCCAAAGATAAAACAATGGCTCGTCTGGCATCAGAATATTATATCAATGCCGTAAATGTAATGAAAGGGGCAGAGGCTGTTTCCGAATATACATCATTGCCACATCAGGAAGCTTTTGATATTGAATATTGGTTATTGGAGGAAGCAAAATTACAACGCATGCCAAAACCAAAAGCACTATCAGGAAGAGTAGCCGTAATCACTGGTTCAGCCGGTGGAATTGGAAAAGCTATTGCAAAAAGATTTGCTGAAGAAGGAGCTTGTGTGGTTATTAATGATATTAATGAAGAACGTTTAGAAGGTGCTACGACAGAATTTATCAAATTATTTGGTAAAGATGCTGTTTCGAATACTTTATTGAATGTTACAGATGAAAATAGCACAGAAAAAGCATTAGATGATGCATGTTTAGCTTTTGGTGGTGTTGATATTGTTGTAAACAATGCCGGTATCAGTATTTCAAAATCAATTGCAGAACATACTCTTGAAGAATGGGACAGATTGTATGATATTTTGGTTAAAGGACAATTTATTGTTTCTAAAGCCGGAATCGAAGTAATGCGCAAGCAAGGATTTGGAGGAGATATCGTGAATATCGTTTCTAAAAATGCTGTTGTAGCAGGTCCGAATAATCCGGGATACGGATCAGCAAAAGCGGCGCAGGCACATTTGACACGTTTAATGGCTGCCGAATTAGGTGCTGATAAAATTCGTGTGAATACCGTTAATCCGGATGCTGTTATCTCAGATTCAAATATCTGGTCTGGCGGATGGGCAGAAGGTCGTGCAAAAGCATACGGAATTACCGTTGCGGAATTACCTGCATATTATGCGAAACGCACATTATTAAATGAAATTATATTGCCTGATGATATTGCAAACGCTTGTTTTGCATTTGTAGGTGGCCTGTTGAATAAATCGACAGGAAATGCCTTGAATGTAGACGGTGGAGTAACAATGGGCTTTTACCGATAAGTTGTTTAGTTTTTTTTAAGTTTATTTAACAAAGTGGTTTTTGTTTTTCTAACGTTCGATTCTGTCGGACGTTAGATTTTTTATAACAATTATTTTTTATAAATAAATTTATTTAATCACATTTAAACAAACAAAATAGCATAAAAAAGTAAAGTAAAACAAGGGTTCAGTTTATAGAATATTTATATATTGTAAGCCCTATTAAAAAGGAATAATTATGTTAATTCAATCAAATACTATAGCATCCCATAATGATGGTTTATTAAAAAAACACCAAAATAAATTAATTTTTACTGTATCAGAAATTGGTGAGACAGAATCAATTATTCAAAAATTAATCGATTTTCAAATTGCAATTCCATCATGGGCATTAGGTACAGGAGGAACACGATTTGGACGTTTTGCAGGTGGAGGAGAACCTCGTTCATTAGAAGAAAAAATTGAGGATGTAGGTTTGCTTCACGCTTTAAATAATGCTTCCGGAGCAATCTCTTTGCATATTCCATGGGACATCCCAACAGATCATAATGCCATAAAAGCTTTGGCAGCACAACACAATTTGAAATTTGATGCTGTAAATTCAAATACATTTCAAAATCAGGAAAATCAGGAACATTCGTATAAATTTGGTTCATTGCAAAATGTAAACAAAGCAGTACGTAAGCAGGCAATCGCCCATAATATTGAAGTTATTCAGCAAGGAATCGCTTTGGGTTCAGAATCATTGACGGTTTGGCTGGCAGATGGATCTTCTTTTCCCGGACAATTAAATTTTAGAAAAGCATACCAAAATACATTAGAAAGTTTAGAAGAAATCTATGACGCATTACCTTCTAACTGGAAATTATTTTTAGAATATAAATGTGCTGAACCAAACTTCTATTCGACTACAGTTGCAGATTGGGGACAATCCTATTCTTATGTAAAAAAATTAGGAGACAAAGCACAGACATTGGTTGATTTAGGTCACCATTTGCCAAACGCTAATATTGAGCAAATCGTTTCTTTATTATTGATGGAAGGAAAATTAGGCGGATTCCACTTTAATGATTCCAAATATGGAGATGACGATTTAACTGCAGGAGCATTAAAACCATATCAGTTATTCCTGATATTTAATGAATTAGTTGAAGGAATGGATGCAAGAGGAATGAATCACGCCAAAGATTTAGGATGGATGATTGATGCTTCCCATAATATAAAAGATCCGTTAGAAGATTTATTACAATCTGTTGAAGCCATTATGATTGCTTACGCACAGGCACTTTTGGTTGACAGAAAAGCATTGGAAATCGCTCAGGATGAAAATGATGTTGTAAAAGCTCAGGAAATTTTACAAAACGCTTTCCGTACAGATGTTCGTGCATTGGTTGCCGAAGCACGTTTACGTTCCGGAGCAGCTTTAAATCCGGTAGAATTATATCGTAATCTTGCTGTAAGAAGTAATTTGATTTCAGAAAGAGGATTAAAAACAATGGCTACAGGATTATAAGTTATGACTAGAGTAAACGCTGTATTTGATATTGGTAAAACGAACAAAAAGTTTTTTCTTTTTGATGAAGAATATAATGAAGTGTATCGTGACTATGTAAATTTGCCTCTTACGGTAGATGAAGATGGTTTTGAAACTGAGAATCTTGAAACCCTGCGTAATTGGATAAAAGAAACTTTTGATGCAATTTTAGATGACTCCCGTTTCGACATTAAGACTTTAAATTTTTCTTCCTACGGAGCAAGTTTAGTGCATCTTGATTATAAAGGAAAACCATTGACTCCGCTATATAATTATACAAAGGAGATTCCACAGGAAATTCTGGAAGATTTTTATAAGCAACATGGAGATGCATTGACTATTGGAGCAGAAACCGCTTCACCTCCTTCAGGAATGCTGAATTCAGGAATGCAGCTTTATTGGCTTAAAAAAACAAAACCGGATTTGTTTTCTCAAATAAAATATAGTTTACATCTTCCACAATATCTTTCCTATTTGTTTACAGGAATACCTGTAAGTGAGTATACCAGCATCGGATGTCATACTAATTTATGGAATTACGATGAGGAAGATTACCATAAATGGGTCCATGATGAAGGCATCGATAAAATATTGCCTCCAATTGTTCCTACGTCAGCCAGTATTAATACAACTTATAAGGACAAAAAACTTAAAATAGGTGTTGGAATACATGATAGTTCATCCGCTTTACTTCCTTATATTTTAAGCAAAAAGAAACCATTTCTATTACTTTCAACAGGTACCTGGAGTATTGCCCTGAATCCGTTTAATTCTGAAAGCCTGAGTAAACAAGATATTGCAGATAATTGTTTGAATTATCTTAGAATTGATGGTAAACGAGTTAAAGCTTCCCGTTTTTTTATGGGGAATGAATATCGTTTACAAGTAGAAAAGCTGTGTGAATATTACCACAAAGAATACGGTTATCACAGAGATGTGACTTTTAATACCGATATTTATTTGGCTTTGATTGAAAAACCGGCAGTTTATTTTAAATTTGAAGGTATTTCGTTGCAACGATTGCCTCATAAAACAGCATTGGAACCATTTGATACTTTCGAAGAAGCGTATCATCAATTGATGATTGAACTCATGGAATTGCAAGTGGACACTATAAACAAGGCGATTGGAAACAGCAAAATCAAAAAGATATTTATTGATGGAGGATTTACGGACAATGATGTATTTATGAAATTAATGTCACATCATTTCAGTTCATTCAAGGTTTTATCTACACATTCACCGTTAGGTTCAGCTTTGGGAGCAGCAATGGTAATTTCTGATAAACAAATTACTTCTCAATTTCTTAAAGAAAATTACAGAATGAAAAAATTGGTTCCTTTATTATTTTAATTTTGGAGTCAATAAAAATAGAATTATTAATCTCTATGAGATGAATCTCAGGAAAAATCGTCATGCGATATTCTTAAAAATTATTTCCGTATGAAAGTTGGACTTTTTATTCCCTGTTATGTGGATCAATTTTATCCAAAAGTAGGTATTGCGACTTATGAGTTATTATTAAAATTAGGTTGCGATGTTTATTTTCCGATGAAACAAACTTGTTGTGGACAGCCCATGGCCAATAGTGGTTATCAACATTTAACCAAAGGATGTGACGCTAATTTTATAGCTAATTTTGCTGAATTTGATTATATTGTCTGCCCTTCAGGAAGTTGTGTCCTGCATGTAAAAGATCATTTACATGACGAGAAACAGGAAGATTTGGCTGCTGCAATGCGAAAGAAAGTTTTTGAATTGACAGAGTTTATTACCGATATTCTTAAAGTAGATCACATCGAAGGAAATTTTCCGCATAAAGTAGGAATGCACGTAAGCTGCCACGGACAACGCGGATTAAAACTTTCGCAGATGACCGAGCTAAATGCCCCTTTTTTCTCTAAACCTGAACAATTACTACACAATATAAAAGGTCTCGATTTGGTTTCCTTAACCAGAAAGGACGAATGCTGTGGTTTTGGAGGTACTTTTTGTGTAACTGAAGAAGCTGTTTCCGTAAAAATGGGCCAGGACCGAATCAAAGATCATGAAATTCATCAGGTTGATTATATAACTGGTGGTGATATGTCCTGTTTAATGCATTTGGAAGGAATCCTGAAAAGACAAAAAAGCAATATAAAAACAATCCATATTGCTGAAATATTAAACACATTAGCATAGAATAAACATATGATACCCATCATTTTCACATAGCTGTGTATATTTAAGCAAGTGAAACGTCTTTTTGAGCTATAATAATCTATGTTTCTAGCCTGCACTGAGCGGAGTCGAAGTGTGTTAAAAAAACTTACTCATGAAAAAATTAACGCTCTGTTTTGCATTATTACTTTCGCTTATTTTTTTATCGTTTAAGAAGGATCAGTCTTTGGTAACTTTAAAAGAAGTTATAGTAAAAGCACCTTTTGAAATGCCTGCTATAAAAATTCCTGATTTTAGTAAGTGTAAGGAATTTTCAATTGTTGATTTTGGAGCAGTTCAGGGTAATAAAAATAAAACTTCTGAAGCGATAAACAAAGCAATTTCTAAAGCCAATAAAGCAGGAGGAGGAGTTGTCGTGATACCGGAAGGTGAATGGCTGACAAAGAAAATTCACTTTAAAAGCAATGTAAACCTTCATTTAAATAAAGGAGCAGTTTTACTTTTCTCAGAAACCCCGGATGATTATTTACCTGCAGTTAACTCAACTTGGGAAGGTTACGAATGCTACAATTATTCTCCATTGATTTATGCTTACAAATGCAAAAACATAGCTATTACCGGTGAAGGTGAACTAAAAGCCAAAATGGATATTTGGAAAGAATGGTTCGCCAGACCCAAAGCACACATGGAAAGCCTGAAAAGATTATATTTTTTAGCATCTTACAACAAACCAATGAAAGAGCGTCAAATGGTTAATGACAGTGCTCATTTTCGTCCGCAGTTTATTCAGTTTAACCGATGTGAAAACATTTTAATGGACGGAGTTACCATTACCAACAGTCCTTTTTGGACCATTCACCCTTTTTTATCTAAAGATGTCGTGCTTAGAAATCTCAAAGTATACGCACACGGACATAATAATGATGGAGTGGATCCTGAAATGAGCCAGAATGTATTAATCGAAAATTGTATTTTTGATCAGGGAGACGATGCAATTGCCATAAAATCAGGAAGCAATCAGGATGCGTGGCGATTGAATACATCTTCAAAAAATATTGTTATGCGAAATTGTACCGTAAAAAACGGACATCAATTAGTAGCCATTGGCAGCGAACTTTCGGGCGGAATAGAAAATGTATTTATTGATAATTGCACAGTCGTGGATGGTGCAAAATTAAATCATCTTCTTTTTATAAAGACAAATGAACGCAGGGGCGGGTATGTCAGTAACATTTATATGAGTAATATTGTTTCAGGAAAAATTGACGCAGGAATTCTGGGTATTGACACCGATGTATTATACCAATGGAGAGATTTAGTTCCAACAATTGAACGCAGGCTTACGCCAATAAAAAACATATATCTGGATAATATAAAAGCAACAAATGTCAAGTTTATTTCGAAAATTTCAGGACAAAAAGAACTTCCTGTCGAAAATATATTTCTAAAGAATGTTACTGTTGATGTTGTTCAGGGAGATCAAAACATTCATGAAAATGTTTTGAATTTTATAAATAAAAATTGATTTAATTTACCTACTGGTTTATTTTAAACTATTAAAAAATGTCTTCAAAAAAAATAATGCCACATAGCGAAGCTGCAACACGTTTTAATAAAGATGTAAAACGAGTTGACTGGCACGATGAAACACTTTGGTTTGTCCGTGAAAAACGGGATAAATCTGCCAATCAAATTCCGGATTGGGAATTACTCAGGGAAACGGCTTCACAAATTAAAAATAATGTACTTTCTAATATTCATGATTATTTAATTGAATTTGAGGCAAATGCTCAAAAAAACGGAATAATTGTCCACTGGGCAGCAGATGCGAAAGAACATAACGAAATAGTACATTCGATTATGGCAAAACATGACGTAAAGCAAATGGTAAAATCCAAATCAATGCTTACGGAAGAATGTCATTTAAACGATTATTTAGCCGAAAAAGGTATTGAAGTTATCGATTCTGATTTAGGAGAATATATTGTTCAGCTCCGTAAAGAACCGCCAAGTCATATTGTTCTGCCGGCTATTCACCTTAAAAAAGAAGATGTAAGTGAAACTTTCCATGAACATTTAGGAACGGAAAAAGGAAACATTGATCCTCAATATTTAACCGAATCTGCACGTTTAAGTTTAAGAAATACTTTCTTAACCCGAAAAGTCGCTTTAACCGGAGTAAATTTTGCTATCGCGGAAACAGGTGAAATTGTAGTCTGTACCAACGAAGGAAATGCAGACATGGGAGCGCATTTAGCAGATGTGCACATTGCCTGCATGGGATTCGAAAAGCTCATTCCGCAGCGTAAACATTTAGGCGTATTTCTTAGATTATTGGCCAGAAGCGCTACGGGACAGCCTATTACTACTTTTTCGAGTCATTTTAAAAAACCAAGAGAAGGAAAAGAAATACATATTGTGATCGTTGACAATGGCAGAAGTACACAATTAGGAAGAGAAGATTTCAGGAATTCATTAAAATGTATTCGTTGTGGTGCCTGTATGAACACTTGTCCTGTTTACAGACGAAGCGGCGGACACAGTTATCACAATGCGGTGGCAGGACCAATTGGTTCTATTTTAGCCCCTAATTTAGATATGAGCAAAAATGCCGATTTACCTTTTGCCAGCACACTTTGCGGTTCATGTACCAATGTTTGTCCCGTAAAAATTGATATTCACGATCAGTTATACAAATGGCGTCAGGTATTGGTGAAAGAAGGTCATACGCCACCAGTAAAAACGATGGCTATGAAAACCATGGCAGCAGTTTTGGCAAATCCTGTCGTATTTAATTTAGTCGGAAAATCAGGAAGATTTGTAATGAAAAATATTCCTTCAATGGTTAACAATAAGATGAACAAATGGTATGACCAACGTGAAATGCCAGCTGTTCCCGAAGAGTCATTTAGAGAATGGTACAAGAAAAATTCAAGAGAATCTAAAGCTAAGGATAATGAGTAGTAAAGCCGAAATATTACAGAAAATAAAACAAAATCAGCCAGTTATAAATGCAGATTTACCTGATTTAGAAGTTTTATTTTCGGAAAATCTGAATGTTTTGGAAACCTATAAAACGGTTTTAAAAAATATTGGAGGAGAAAGTGTCGAAGTGGCTGATTATGATGAAATTTTAGCCTTCCTAAAAAACAATTATTCACTGGATAAAAGAATTATTACAACTATTCCCGAACTTTCTGAAGTGGCGGTTTTAGATTGGAAAAATGATGATCCACATACGCTTCAAAATGTTGAATTAGCAATTATAAAAGCTCATTTTGGCGTTGCTGAAAACAGTGCGCTTTGGGTAACGGATGATATATTAGGACAACGTGTTACGCCTTTTATTACACAATATTTAGCAATTATTGTAAATAAAAATGAAATTTTAGCAAGCATGCACCAGGCTTACAAAAGAATTGGAAATCAGGAATATGGTTTTGGAACTTTTATAGCGGGACCATCAAAAACGGCAGATATTGAACAGTCTTTGGTTTTGGGAGCGCATGGAGCAAGAGGATTAATTGTTTTTTTACTGGATTAAATTTAAAAAATAAAATATAAAGATTTGAAAACAGATTTTACACTAAAAGGAAAAGTAATAATTGTAACGGGTGCAACCGGAGTATTGGGTGAAGCTTTCGTTAACGGTATTGCAGCTGCAGGCGGAATAGTTGGCGTTTTGGGCCGAAATGAAAAAGTAGCCAATGAAAGAGCCGAATCCATTATTAAAAATGGAGGAGAAGCTTTAGCTTTAATTGCTGATGTAACTATCGAAAGTGATTTGATAAAAGCACGCGATCTGGTTCTTTCAAAGTATGGAAAAATTGATGGTCTGGTAAATGCAGCAGGTGGAAACATGCCCGATGCTGTCATTCAGCCGGATCAGGATATTTTTAAACTGAATATGGATGCTTTACAAAAAGTGATGAACCTGAATTTATTCGGAACACTTTTGCCAACACAGATTTTTGGTGAAGCAATCAAAAATAACGATAGCATAGGAAGCATTGTAAATATTTCATCCGTGGCAACAGAACAGGCTTTGACGAAAGTTTTAGGATACAGTCTGGCAAAAACAGCTATCGATTCTTATACAAAATGGTTTTCAGTTGAACTTGCAAAACGATATGGTGATAAAATCAGAATGAATTCAATTGTTCCCGGGTTTTTTCTAACGGAACAAAACCGAACATTATTAACAAATCCCGACGGCAGCTTAACCGAAAGAGGAAATTTAATTATTCAAAATACGCCGTATAAGCGTTTTGGAAGCCCTGACGAATTAATAGGAGCATTGGTTTGGTTACTAAGCGATGCCTCAAAATTTGCTACAGGTTCAAAAGTGACTTTAGATGGCGGTTTTACAATCTTTAGCGGTGTATAATTTATAAAAAAAAGAAAGTATGAACAGAATGATACAAACCTGGAGATGGTTCGGCCCAAATGATCCGGTAAGTTTACAACATATAAAACAAACCGGAGCTACCGGAATCGTAACAGCCTTACACCATGTTCCTCATGGTGAAGTATGGACTGTTGAAGGAATAAAAACCAGAAAAGCTGAAATTGAAAAATACGGTTTAACCTGGGATGTAGTAGAAAGCATTACGGTTCATGAAGATATTAAAACCAAAACAGGTGATTATAAAACTTATATAGAAAAATATAAAGAGAGTATTCGCAATGTTGCAGCCTGTGGTATCAAAATCATTACCTATAATTTTATGCCGGTTAATGACTGGACACGTACAAAATTAGATTATGAAATGCCCGATGGTTCTCAGGCTTTGTATTTTAACTGGGTTGATCTGGCAGTTTTTGATATTTATATTTTAAAAAGAGAAAATGCTGAAAATAGCTATCCTGCAAACATAGTTTCTCAGGCAAAAGAACGTTTCAATACATCAAACGAAGAGCAGTTACAAGCGCTTTTGGATGTAGTGATGTTCGGAATTCCCGGTGAAAAAAAGATGACTGTTGCTGATATGCAGGCCAAATTAAAACCTTACGCCAATATCAACAGAGCGATTTTAAGAGAAAACCTGAGTTACTTTTTAAATGAAATTTGCCCGGTTGCAGATGAATGCGGCGTAAAATTGGCCATTCATCCGGATGATCCTCCTTTTGATATTTTAGGATTACCGCGTATTGTAAACTCGATGGAAGATTATGATTTTATTCTTTCAAAAGCACCTTTTGCTTCAAACGGAATTTGTTTTTGTACAGGTTCTCTTGGAGCATCTGAAAAAAATGATTTACCGGAAATTGCAAAAGCTTTAGGCGATAAGGTACACTTTATTCATTTACGAAATGTTCGCAGGGACGAAGAAGGTAATTTTTTCGAAGCCGACCATTTAGATGGAAATGTAGACATGTATGCGGTAGTTAAAGAATTATTACTGATACAAAAAAAGAGCAATATTTCGATTCCGTTCAGACCGGATCACGGGCATCAAATGTTGGATGATTTAGGAAAAATAAATAATCCCGGTTATTCAGCTATTGGAAGATTAAGAGGTTTAGCTGAGTTAAGAGGGCTTGAAGAAGGTATCATTCGTTCCTTATAAAATAATAGTATATAACTGTCATATTTATAAGCCAATAACTAAAACCTAAAGAAGTTATTATTAAAGTGAAATAATCTGTAAAGCCAACAGGTTTTAAAGAAACATAAGTCATATAAGTACATTTAAATAGTAGAATAAATCTATAGTTTAGATCGAACTTATATGACTTATTCATATCTATTATATTTTTAATTTAAAAAAAATAAGACCATGGAAATTAAAAAAATATATCCTGCAATCACATCTTTTTTTATGTTGGTTATTATTTTAGGTATAATGAGCAACGTCAATGCGCAGACTGGCAACATCAAAAATGATATTTTCTGGAATACAAAAGATGGACTGCCAATAAATAGCCAGGGTGGCGGCATTTTTAAATTTACAGATCCTAAATCAGGTGTACAAAAATATTACTGGTATGGTGTTCAGTATGAAGAGGCCAATATTTATAGAAATGCTCCATATGTTACTTTACCGAATGCTACTTTTAAATCTGTAACCTGTTACAGTTCAATTGATTTAGTAAATTGGACGTTTGAAGGAGATGTTGTAACTACAGACGAAGTGAATAAATCCGGCAAAACCTGGGTAGGGCGCTTAGGAGTTGCTTATATAAAAGAGCTGAATAAATATGCGATGTTTGTTCAGCATGGAAGTGAGGTATTAATTACGCTTTCAGATTCCCCAACAGGGCAATTTACCTGGCATCAAAAAATAAATATGGAGAAAATGATAGGAACCAGCAATACTGGCGATCAAACCGTATTTACCGATGAAGATACCGGAAAGTCCTATTTAATTTATTCTTATGGCAGAGGAAGAAATAAAATATATGTTTCAGAAATTGGTGTAAAAGAAGGGAAAGTAAATCTTCTGGACTGTACACAGGTTTTTAAAGGAGAGAGCCGTGAAGGAAATTGCATGTTCAAGTACCATAACAAATACTATATGTTTGCATCAAATATATATGGCTGGGATGCTTCATTTGCCTATTATTTAGTTGCTGATGATATTAAAGGACCGTATCTTCCTGCCAATGAAATGTTGGTTATAAACGGAGCTTCAGATGATTTTGCACATGTATCACAAACTGGTTTTTTCTTTTCAATAAAAGGAAGCAAGCAGGAAACAATAGTATACTGTGGGGACCGATGGGCAGATTTTGCAGGTAATGGATTAGGATATAACCAATGGTGCCCGATTTCATTTGATGGAAAAACTCCTTATTTTAATTCACTTAGCTCATGGAATATTAATGCCAAAACAGGTGAGTGGAAAGTAGCCAAAGATAATGATTACGTTAAAAACGGCAGTTTTGAAGCCGATCGCAGGCATATTCCAAGTCCTGTAAAACCTGTACAAACAGAATTGACAGGATGGTTTAATGAGGTTATTGAAGGAAATAAAATTGGGTTGGATAGTATAAATTCTCCGGTTATAAATTACTTCAATACTGAAAACGACAGAAAGATTGTTATAGGCGAAAAAAGCTTAAATATTAATGACAAGGTTAACTTTAAACGAAAAATTTTTCAAACAATTGCTTCTTCTCCTTATGTGAAACTTGAAGATGGATCGTATACGCTTACTGCCAAAGTAAAGAACACCAAAGGTTTTACAAACTTAGAAATGTATGCTTTAAGTAATGGTAAAAGACTCATTTACAATTTAAAAGAAGAAAATCCTTCATGGGCAACGATAACTATTAAAAACATACCTGTTAAGGCAGGAAAGATTGAGATTGGTTTTCTGGCAGATGGCACAGCAAATGCTTCTTGTCAGGTTGACGATGTTTCATTGGTTAAAAATTAATCTTCTATATTTTGTTTGATCATATTTTTTCGTTTTCAATGGATTTTAATCCGTTGAAAATGTGCAATATTGTCATTTCGACGAAAGGAGAAATCACACACGTAACTCGACAAAGGTTTGTGACTTACTGTACGGAATT
>NZ_AKJZ01000079.1 GCF_000282055.1 Flavobacterium sp. CF136 | reverse complement strand
AGAATTGCTCTTCTAAAAACAATTGATGAAATATGACCTTCTCCAGTTGCACGAAAAGAAATAACAACACGTTTTTCGCCTGCTTCCAGACCCGTCTGATCAAAATCTTCTACAATTGAGGGGTTAAAAATAGCTGCAGATTCTATCGCATATTCCATTGTACAATAAGAACCTATGAGCATTTTTCGATCAAGTGACATTGCATCATAATCTATTTTCATTTCTTCGATTATTGGTCTTATTATTTCGCAATGCCTAAAAAAAACAGCTGAAATATTTCGGTGACGCCTTGCAAATTCACGAAGGGTTTGCTCCAGGGTTTGCAATACTTGCTTTTCATCCAGCATCATTATACGAATTACCATTTGCTGAGTCCGTTCGTTGCCATTCATAAAATATCGCGCAACAACTCTTTTTGAATCTGGTATAAATTTTATATCTTTTCGTACAACTGATACCCGCATAAATTTGTTTTTTTTAATTATAATAACAAGTTAATAATTTTGTTAACGAAAAAACTTAATTTTTTATTAAAACTTTTTGTTGATGCTTATCCCAAAATCTGTTTTTGGGAGAGGAGCGCTTTTTTGTCTTAAAAAATGTATTTACTTTTATAAAATAAAATGGAATGAGCCCCTGATTTGTATCTCCAACTTCCGGGCCTTACAAATACGAGTTGCTAAATTTATGCATCGAAAAAACAAATGAAAATACAAGATTTAATTGGTAATTACTCCATTTCAGGAAGCAATCAGGATGATAGTAATGAAATGACTTATAAAGGTATTTTGACTTTGTCCCTGGACAAAAGCAACCGGATTACGGCACAATGGCTAATTAATAATACACAGGAACAAACTGGTCATGGCTTCTTTAAGGACAACATTCTGGTAATCAATTTTAAATACAAAGGCGAAGAAAGCAAAACCTATAAAGGTGTAGCTGTTTACCGATGTATAACTAAAGACGTGCTGGATGGATTTTGGTCAGAAAAACATGGAGATCCGCTCTTTTTAGGAACAGAACATTGCTTAAGGATAAAAAGTACCGAAAGTCTAAATTAATATTTATTATTTTGTCGTTTAAGCCATTCTGATTTTTTTATTACTTTTCTAAATAATAACCAAACCACTCAGGTTTAACATTGAAGAATAAAATAGTTACTAATCCTGAGTGCGATTATTAAAAAGACGATTTTGGGTTGCCTCCAGCTTCAGCCGGAGGGTTATAATTTAAATACAGCTTTTCGGCTAAAGCCAATTATCTTTGCTTAATTTTC
>NZ_AKJZ01000078.1 GCF_000282055.1 Flavobacterium sp. CF136 | reverse complement strand
CTTTATTCTTTATTCTTTATTCTTTATTCTTTATTCTTTATTCTTTATTCTTTATTCTTTATTCTTTATTCTTTATTCTTTATTCTTTATTCTTTATTCTTTTAAAATATTCCTGGCAATTACAAGTTTCTGAATTTCAGTAGTTCCTTCACCAATAGTACATAATTTAGAATCCCTGTAGAATTTCTCTACCGGATAATCTTTTGTATAACCATAACCTCCGTGAATCTGAACCGCTTCATTAGCCACTTTTACACAAACTTCTGAAGCATACATTTTTGCCATAGCTCCTGATGTAGTAACAGGTCTGTGCTCTTGTTTTAAGAAAGCAGCTTTATGCAACAGAAGTTCCGAAGCTTCAATTTCGGTAGCCATATCTGCCAATTTAAATGAAATCGCCTGAAAACTGCTAATAGGCTGTCCAAACTGATGTCTTTCTTTTGAATATTTTAAAGCTGCTTCGTATGCTCCTTTAGAAATCCCAAGAGACAAGGCGCCTATTGAAATTCTTCCTCCATCTAATATTTTCATTGCCTGAACAAAACCCTGCCCAACTTCACCTAATCTATTAGTATCCGGTACCCTGCAATTATCAAAAACAAGTTCAGCAGTTTCACTGGCACGCATTCCTAATTTATTCTCTTTTTTCCCAGATGTAAATCCCGGCATTCCTTTTTCAAAAACAAAAGCTGTCATTCCTTTTGAGTCTCCTTTTTCACCTGTACGCACCACTACCACAGCAATATCACCTGAAATAGCATGTGTAATAAAGTTTTTAGCTCCATTTATAATCCAAAAATCACCGTCTTTAACAGCAGTTGTATTCATTCCGCCGGCATCAGAACCTGTATTGTGTTCTGTTAATCCCCATGCCCCAATATGCTCAGCAGTAGCTAGTTTTGGCAACCATTTTTTCTTTTGTTCTTCAGTTCCAAAAGTCAGGATATGATTAGTACATAATGAATTATGTGCAGCAACCGACAATCCTATTGATGGATCAACTTTTGAAATTTCTTCAATAACAGTAATATATTCGTGATACCCTAAACCGGAACCGCCATATTCTTCCGGAACTAAAATACCCATAAAGCCCATTTCGCCTAACTGTTTAAACAACGGAAGCGGAAAAATTTGCGCTTCATCCCACTCCATTATATAAGGTCTTATGTTTTTTTCAGCAAAATCTTTTATAGACTGCGCAATCATCAATTGCGTTTCGTTGTAATCAAAATTCATTGTAATCTGTTTTTAGAACTCCAAATATAAACCAATTATATTTGCTTTTTCAACAGGAAAGCCTTTAATTTTTATCAAATCCTCAATATTTTTAATATTTCCGTTCATACTCCTATAAGTTACAATTTGTTTTGCCAAAACATATCTGAAATAAGAAAACTGGGCTAACTCTTTTAAAGATGCATCATTTATGAGGATTTTTTTAATTTTGGGAAAGGATAAAACCCTGAAATGATTTTTTAATTCAGTTACAACTTCAGGAGAAACTCCCCAGACATCGTTCATTTGTTCCATCGAAACAAAAGCTTCCAAGTTTTCTTTTTGTTTTAAAATCCGCAACGACAAGCCTTCTCCGATTCCATAAATTTTCATTAAATCTTCCTGCGTTGCCTGATTAATATCCATCGCAACAATTTTTCCTTTTTTAGGAAATGATTTCTGCTCATATTGTTTACCAGACATGGAGACATTTTTTTTATTAATCCAATCCGGAAATTTAAAATAAGGTGAAATACGATGTAATAGAGAATCCGAAACTTTTGTTACTTTTTGAAATTCTTCCGCAGAGCTCACATATTTATTGTCTTTTCTAAAAGCAAACAATCGATCAATTTCTTTTAAAGACATTCCTAATTTATATCCCTTATAATCTGAAATAAAGTTTGGATTAAATGGATATATTTTTTGCTTTTCCTTATATCTGGTCGTTTTTAATGAATCAATTTCTGTTTGCAGAGACAACCATTCTTTCTTTTCTGAAAAGTTTTTTTCAATTTGGCTAAAATCCGAAAAAAAATAAGCAAACTGTAACCCAATTATTAAAAGTAAAAATAAAAAAATCCCTTTTCGTTGTTGATTTGTAAACTTAAAATAGGATGCTATGTTTTTAAAATTCATTATTCTATAATATTATTAAGATTTGAAACTATAAATTAAGTCAAATAAACGATAATTTATTAAGAAAAATATTAAAAAAATATTTTAGATTCAATCTTTATTTTTCTTCACCAGCATAATTTGAATGAAAGTTTATCATCCAAAATGAATAATTGCAGAGATACTTCTTTAAAAGTTAAATATTTTATAACTTAAAACTGCATAATTGTTTTTATTTTTTATAAAAAACAATACATTTGAAGCTTAATAACAATAAACCCTAAATAAATATGTCTATTTGGAAACGAAAACCATTAGCTCAGCTTTTAGCCGAAGCCGCTGATTCTGAAAAAGGATTAAAAAGAACATTAACTGCCTGGTCATTAATTGCCCTCGGAATTGGCGCCATTATTGGAGCCGGTTTATTTGTAAGAACAGCAACTGCTGCTGCTCAGAGTGCCGGACCATCTGTAACTATTGCATTTATTGTTGCAGCTATTGGGTGTGCTTTAGCGGGATTATGTTATGCTGAACTATCTTCATCTATTCCGATTTCAGGTAGTGCATACACCTATACTTACGCCACGATGGGCGAATTTTTAGCATGGATAATCGGTTGGGATTTAATTTTGGAATATGCTGTGGGGGCCGCAACCGTCGGGATAGCCTGGAGCGAATACCTCAATAATTTACTGGTCAATGTTTTGCATGTAAGTCCAATACCATTTTCTCTTTCTCATTCTCCTTTTCAATCAAATCCTGCAACAGGAGAACATGGAATAATTAATTTACCGGCTTTATTTATTGTCGCAGTTATTAGCTTATTATTAATAAAAGGAATACAGGAATCTGCTTTTGTAAATGGCATTATTGTAATTGTAAAAGTTGCCATTGTAATTCTTATTATAGTTATTGGCTGGCACTTTATTAACCCGGTAAACCATACGCCATATATTCCAAAAAGTTCAATTTTTACAGATGAACACGGAATTGATCATAGTTACGGGGGAATTATGGGAATTTTAGGCGCTGCCGGAACAGTTTTCTTTGCTTTCATCGGATTTGATGCTGTTAGTACAGCTGCTCAGGAAACTAAAAACCCTAAAAGAGCAATGCCAATTGGTATATTAGGTTCATTAGCCGTATGTACATTATTATATATCCTTTTTGCTCATGTTTTGACCGGTGTTGCTACAGTTGAAGATTTCAGAACTGGTGGTAAAGAAGCTTCAGTTGCATTTGCAATCAACAAATACATGATTGGATACGAATGGTTAGGACAATTAGTAACCGTTGCCATCTTAGCAGGATTTTCTTCTGTAATTTTAGTGATGTTATTAGGACAATCCAGAGTATTTTATGCAATGGGTAAAGACGGTTTACTTCCAAAAGCTTTCAGTGATATCCACTCAAAATACAAAACTCCATACAAAGCCAACCTTGCAATTTTAGTAATCGTTGGTGCTTTCGCCGCTTTTATCCCAGGTGATATTGTGGGTGATATGACAAGTATTGGTACCTTATTTGCTTTTGTTCTTGTGTGTATTTCCGTTATTATTTTACGAAAAAAAGAACCTAACATGGTAAGAGAGTTTAAAACGCCGTTTGTTCCTTTAATTCCGCTATTAGGAGTTGGTGTTTGTTGTGCCATGATGTATGGTTTAGGCTGGACCAATTGGTTAAGGCTTTTTATATGGATGGCAATAGGTATTATTATTTATTTCGCATATGGTAAGAAACATAGTGTTTTAAACAATTCTGAAAAATAAATTTTCAATATATAACGAAAAGGGATTATGAAGCAAAAGCTTTATAATCCCTTTTTTTATGATTAAAATTTATGTTACAAATCAAAAACTGAAGTTCGTTTGGCCCTTATCAGATCTTTTAACCGAATCCAGAAAGCTAAAGTAAGATAAACTCCAAAACCTAATCCGGCAGTCACAAACGAAATATAAATAAAAAACAATCGAACGCTGGTTACGCGCATTCCAAGTTTATCAGCCAATCGTGACGAAACATGAAAACCGTATTTTTCGAAAAAGAATTTAAGTTTTAAAATAGCGGACATCTTTATTATTTTAAATTTTAAACAAAAATACAAAATTATCTAATGTGCTTTCTCCTCCATTTTCCTAATTATCAAATTAAAACCTCTAATTATTTTTCAACAACTCCATTCCTACTGCACATTTCAGACAACCATTAACATCGCAATATTCTTTTTTAAGCTGTAACAAGGATTGTGTATCAAATGCATTTGCTGATTTAATGCCGAAGGATTTAAATTTTTCAATAATTGAATTTTTCTCCGGGGAAATTTCATCCAAAATAGAAATCAGGTCTTCAGAAATTGATTCACCCCTTGTTTTAGAATAAGCAAATTGTAATGGAATAATTGTATTTATCACCAATAAATCTATAAATGAATTAGATAATATTTTTCTCTTTTTTGGACTTTCTTTATCAAATTGATAATGGTTTTGCCAATACAGGCCGGCTGAACTATTTAATAATTTATAAATATCTGTAATAGATTTTAACTCAATAACTTTAGAAAATAAATTTTGATGTTCATGATATAAATTCGCTAATTGCGAAAGTCTTATAGTTGGAAAGTTATCCGGTCGGTGTTTAAAAAACTGAATCGGCTCTATGTAAACTTTTTCTAATTGATATTTATGCAAAAGATAAAAATATCTAAATTTCAGGTCTTTAAAATAAACATCTTCTTTATCCGAGTCTAATAATCCTGCACTCCCAAAGAATAGTGCTTCAAGATTTTCCAGTTCAAAACTTTCTTTTCTGATAATCGAAAATGGAATTGCTTTTGCCAATTGCAAAAATGAATTTCCATTGGTATTTAAACCAAAATTCTTTGCCAGAAGACAAAACAGAACAGCTTCCCAATCCTGATTTGTTTCTTCCAATAAATCATAAATAGATTTTGACTTTCGTTCTAATCGCTCAAAAAACAAACGTTCCTGCCAATTTTTAAAAACAAAATTTCCTACCTGAGTAATTTGTTTTTCACAAAATATCCATGATTTTGGCAACGTTAAAGAGTTGTAGTTTAAAATAATTTCAGAAGAAATATAATCTTTTAAAACCAAAACAGGAATCTCAGTATTGTTTTGTCTGAAAATCTCTGCATCATGTTCCCAAACCACGTGTAGGATCACATTCTCATAAGCAGAATCCTTTTCATGATTATGCACATACCAATCTGAGGATTTTAAATGGATTTCGACATTCCCTGCCCATTTTTGATTCCCAATTTTAATTTGCGCATTGAAAAAATCAGGTCCGGCGAGTTCTAAATAATTTCCGGTATTTATAATTGTAATTTCCTCATGGTTAACAGTTCTTAAATTGAGTGTGTCAAATTTTTTAAACTTCCAGAGATAATGAAGAAAATCTTCTTTCATTTTTAGACTTTATATTGGTTTACAATATTCTAAAGTACTAAATAAATAGTATTAATATTACAAATAATTAAATTATCGTAATAAATATAATTTTGCACAGGCCCTGGCATCTGATAATGCTTCATGATGGTTCAGCTGAATTTTCATCTCCCGACAGCAATCGCTAAGCTTTGTTGGTTTTAATCCTTTGGCTTTGTAAATTTTCACAGTACATTCCCATCGATTAGCTATATTCAGATCTTCATAATGTAAACCACAATGAGCCATTGATTTAATTAAAACATTGCGGTCAAAACTCTCGTTATGTGCTACAATTACTTTATTTTTTAACCTTTTTTCAATTTCAGGATATACTTGTAAAAAAGATTTTGCATTCATTGTATCACGAGGATATATACCATGAACCCGTATCGTAAATGGAGAGTATTCATTATTAGGAGGTTTAATTAAAGACACAAATTCATCTACAATTATTCCATTTTCAACAGTAACAATTCCAACAGAACAGGGATGATAGGCTGTTGCTGTCTCAAAATCTATAGCGGTGAACGTCATTCTTTTTTTAGCAAATTTAATGTTTTGACAGCTATAAATTATTTTTCAAAAACATTCATTAAAAAAAACGTTTAAAAAGGATATCCAATCGCGATATTGAGAATCAGATTGTCTTTTCTCCACGGACCGCTTCCAAAATTAATGTTATCAATTACCCATCTGTCACCTTCGGGCAAATAAGGTTTTCTTAATGGAAATGCCAAATCTGTCCTTAAAATAAGGAAAGACAAATCAAAACGTAATCCGGCACCTGCTCCTACGGCAATTTCTTTCATAAAATCTTTAGAAATTTCTGCTCCGGGTTTATTAGGATCAGCATTCAAAAGCCAAATATTTCCGGCATCAACAAAAAGAGCCCCTCTTACAATACTAAATAATTTTGCCCTGTATTCTGTACTAAACTCTAATTTCAAATCTCCGGACTGATCCGGTAAATAGGAATTCGTAGTTTCTGTATTGAGATAACTTCCCGGGCCTAGTGATCTGGCCCTAAAGGCACGAATACTATTGGTTCCTCCTACTACAAATTGTTTTGATGTTGGCAAAACATTTGAATTTCCATAAGGTAATCCTGCACCAACAATGATCCTGCTCGCTAATTCGCTTTCTTTTCCGAGTTTTAAATAATGCCTGAAATCGGCTTTAACTTTTACATATTGACTAAACGGAACATCAAATATTTTTATCGTATCATTTTTTCTGACATTTGCCCCAGTTACTAAACCAGTTATATTTCCTGCCAGATCCAATTCGCCATTAAAATAAAACGTGTTTTTTTTACGTTTTTGCATTGTATTCGTGTAAGTATACTGATATGTTGGACCAAAAATTAATTGTTTTTCTATTACTTTTCCCAAAGATTTATCTTCAGCAATATCCGCCAAATACTCGGGTGTCACATTACTCGGGCTCACATAAGTAATATCGACCACATTAAGCTGGTGTTCTTTTCGAATATTTTCTTTCCATAAATAACCAAAAGAAGCATTAAAAGAATTTAAGGAATAAAGCTGCGTTCTGTTCTGATATTCGTAGCGAAGTGTTGCTTTGGTTCTGGGTACAAATTCGCTCGGTCCCTGAATATTGAACGGTGAAATAAATCTTGGCCATGTCAGACTGGTTTCTGCTCCGAGTTTATAAATATTTTTTCCGTTATTGGTCCCTGAAAGCTGAAAATCGGCTCCTCCAAATACTGAAACGGTAAGTAATTCAGCTCCTCTGAATAAATTCCTGTTATTCCAGTTTACATTAATTTCTGAACCTGTATAACTGGCTGAATTCGTTTTACCCAAAACCTCGACACGAATAAATTTTTTAGGCAAAAGTGTCAGATAATAATAGGAATCCAAAGTGTTTTTTAAACTATCTGAAGGTTTGAATTCATTTTTTACAAAATTAAATGTTCCCAAATTCACAAAACGGTTCAAAGTAAGATTATGGTCCTTCCGATTGTATAAATCTCCTTTTTTAAAATATATTGTCCGGTCAAAAACTCTTGGCTTGAAGGTATCGGCTGTATCTATAATCGTAAAATCCTTGTACTGGACAATATCTTCTTTTTTGTATTTAACGCTGTCTTTTGAAACCGAAAAATTTGGATACACTACAATCTTATCAATTTTGTAGGCAACTTTGGCTTTTTCAGGAGTTTCATCTTTTATTTTTAATTTGATATTGACCTGAGAATCTCCTTTTGTACTATCAACCTGAGCCAAAATATAATCCGGATTAAAATAGTAATATCCTTTTTCTTTTAATCGGGCATCAATACGTTCACGTTCGGCCTTTATAACATCCAGATCATATGGGTCTCCTTCTTTCAATAGTGATCTGCGGCTGGTTCTGGCAATTGTTTTTCCCAGAGCTGAAGAATCTTCAGGGAATTTGACCTCTTTTATTTTGTATTGTTTTTTTGGCTGAACGATATATTCCGCTCTTACTCTTTTATTTCTGACAGTTGAATCAGCACTGACTCTGGTCTTAAAATAACCACGGTTTTCTGTAAAATTTCTTAAAACTGCAACATTATAATCTAAATCAACCTGACTAAAAAGCACTGGTGGTTCCCCCACTTTAGTTCTTAACCAATGTCTGATTCCTTTATCTTTTTTAGACTTTCCGGCAATATTGTAAAGCCATAATTTAGGCTTTAGTCCCAGTATTTTTTTATTCGGTTTTGGACGCAGCAAACCTTTCAGCTCCTTCTCCAGTGCTTTTCTTTCTTTCTTTTTGATAATAGAATCTTTCACTGTTACTGAACCTCCGGTATATAATAAATCGCCTTCGGGCAAATATTTAGTATTGCTGCATCCAAAAACAAAAAACAGGGACAGCACTATAAAATATTTTATACATCTGATTTCCATATTGCTATGTTTTTTGCTCGTTTCCTTCAATTTGGTCATTCTCCTTATCTTCTTCCTTTTTCTTTTCCTCTTTTTCTTTGCGTTTTTTCTTTTCCTTACGCAATTTTTCTTCTTTAATCATTTCTTTTTCTTCTGCACTGCGGTGAAAAAGTTCCCTGAATTTATTATAACTCATTGTAATAATAAAAGCAACTCCTGTCTCTACAACCTGACCTTCAACTGCAACCTGATACTCATTTTTGCGGTAGGCCCGAACCATATACCTGCCATCTTTTGTAAGCTGATAATCTAACGCTACGTCTCCCGCGATATTGGTACTTTCTTCATTCGCCCGTTCCTGGCCTTCAACTGCAAAACTACTTCCTACAGTGACTTTTAATCGGTCATTAAGCAGTTTTTTAGAAACTCCCACATTAAGATCGGTTCTGTTTTCCTTTGTTCCGGTAGTATAATCTTCTGTCGATTCGAGATCAAATTCTAACTGAAATCCGCTAACCAACTCTCCGGCAAGATCGTTTAATTGCTGTGATAATATTTTGCTCACACTTTGTCTGGCCAATGATTCAGCATTCGTTCCTCCGCTCTCACTTGCAAATGGATTTTCACCAATAAATCGGTTTAATAATAAAAGCGCAAAAACCTGTTTGTTTAATTCTGCCGGTTCTTGTCGCAATTGTTCCAGTTTTGCCTGAGAAGCGGTTACTATATCTGATGAAACATTATAATTTCCGTCAGGGAGAATAATATCAAAAGTAATTTCCGGTTTTAGCAATTCACCTTTCATTTTTAATAAAGTCTGAAACGGAATTTTCTGTTTATATGTATTTTTTACTGTCGGGCTAACTGCTCCCAACTGGTTTCCAAGTAAGTCGATTGGTGCAGCTTCTACTTTATAAATTGCTGTAATATTTAAAGTTGCCATTGTTGGCTCGCCGTTCCATATAATATAACTTCCTTTCTGAATATTAAATTTTCTTCGGATTGCATTGAAATTCATTTCATATGCTCCTTCCGTAAATTCATATTTCCCCGTTAGTGTTGTTTTTCCGGAAGGATCAATTCCTCCTGTAAGCTGCGCTTCACCCTTCAGGTTAAGATAATCCCCGTTTCCTTTATCAATAACCAACGTAAGTTCAGCTTCTTTATCTATAGAAATATCAACGCTCACATCCATGCCCCTTAACTCCGACTGATTGAGTTTTTTCTCCATTTCAACAGTTTGTTTTAGATATAAATTATCTTCATTTACAAACTCTACAATTCCCTCTCTGTCAGCAATCGAAGGATCTGATTGAGGCAAAACAACCGTAAATTTAGTCTCTTCATTTATTTTTATATTCCCTCCAATAACAGGACTTTCAAGTGTTCCTTTTATATTCAGTTTTGAATCTAAAAATAAATCTCCGTAAAACAAATCATTGTCAGCGGCTTTAGAATGTATCGCTCTGAAATCATCTGTAATAACTGTTAAATTAAAATTATAATTTTTAAAATCAGGGGATTGAATTGTACCGTTTACTGCTAATTCATTGTCGTTTTCATCAGAAAGTGTAAACTTATCAAACGTAATTATATCATTACTAAAAGTGATTTTTTCGTTATCCGTTTTAAAATAGGAATTGAGTTGTGTGATTCTAAAACCAGTATTATTAAAGTTTAACTCACCTGAAACTTTCGGTGTTGTTGCATTTCCGGCAATTTTGAAATTTCCTGATAAAAATCCGGTGCCATCAGTAACGTTCCCCATCGTAAAACCCTGAATGCTTTTAATATTCAACTTATTGATATCTATGTTAAAATCTAAATTACCATCATTGATTCTGTAATTCCCATCCAGATTAACGTTATTTCCTTCTCCGCTAAGCGTAACATTTGCGGCTAGAGAATTATTAGTTTTATTATCAACTTTTATAGCAATATCACCAACGGGTTCGCCTCTAAAAGCGAAGTCTTCTATTTTTAGATCTGATGTAAAAATTGGGTTTGTCATTACATTTTCGACCACAGCATTACCGTTAATCAAACCCTGCATCAATAATTTGTCTTTTTTAACCATATTCATAATGGTCTCGATTTTGAAATTTACAAAATCAACCTGCAATGGTGCGTTATTCTGAGTGCCCTGTGATTGAATCTTTAATTCATTTCCGGCATTATCCAAATAAAACTTATTAATGTAAAGTCTTTTATCTCCAAGTTCAACGGAGTTTTCAGGATTGATATTCCATTTATCATAATTTAAAACGAAGTTCTCCGCATCAATTTTTAGAATATTTTTAGAATCTTCTGCTTTAAATTCGCCGGCAATAAAATACTGCTGTTTCTCTTTTACATCTTTTACTTCAAGCGCATATGTCAGGATATTATTTTGAACTTCTCCGGATAAACTCGTAAACGGAATTTTTAAAGAACCACTTTCAATTGTTGCAACGGAAATCTGATATTCTAAAGCATTTTCTTTGGCTTCGATATTAATTTTTCCATCGGCGATTGTATTATTGGCGTAGACAATTCTCGGAATCGTTCCTTTTATTTCTAAAGAATCGGTTACGTTATTATATTTTCCCGTAATTTTAATTGGTTCTAAACCTGTCAATTTCGGAATTAGTTTAAATAATATCGGATCATTATCAATTGTCAATGTAAAAGCCAATCGCTGTTCGTCTGATTCTCCATTGGCTTTTGGAATTTTTAGATCAATATATTTTGACAATGATTTTTTTATTGCTGAAACTAATGTGGTCAATTTATATTTTCCATCCATTTCTGCTTTTAGAAACTGAGATGAAACTTTAATATTATTTCGGGTATTATCTGAAAAAGCAATTACACGAACCGAATCTAAAACAATTGGTTCAGTTTCCTGCAAAATCTGAATGTTTGAAAGAAAAACTTTTCCGTTTAAAAAATCCGGATTACTGTTGGCAATATCAGCATCAACATTTCCACGTAGTTTCATTGGGCCGGCATGAAGGTTCAGTTTCTCAAGATCGGCAATATCAAGATTTAGTTTTAATTTTATTGATGGATATTTGTCTTTTGTGTCTCCGCTGGCAGTCAGATTAAAATTCAGATTCGGGTCTTTCATTCCGGATTTCACAGCGAAAGATCCATTTTCGATATTTCCTTTTAAAGCTAAATTTCTGTACGTATACCTGTTAAATACAGCTTTCTGAACAATTCCGTCCAATTCTGCCTGAGCTGTTTTCGGGTCGAGACCTTTCCCTTTTACTTTCGCTTTAAGCGTAATTTTTCCAATTGAATCATTTTTGATTAATCTGCCTAAATCAAAATCTAACAAATAAACGGTTGCATCGTATTTCTCTCTTTTCTTCACACGCTGATCAAACAAAGCATCCACTTTTGCATTTCCAAAACTACTGTTCAAAGTTAAATTGGTCTTGAAATTCTGAACAGAACCTTTAAATTTTCCAAGTAAATTAAATTGAGATGGCAATTGAATATTCTTCGGAATCGTTCCTGTCGGCACAAAAGAATATACATCTTTAGAAGTGCTTGACAACTTTTTAATATTCAGTTCGTAATAGGCTTTCTTAGCATCCGGCAAACCGGTAATTTTCCCCGAAAGGGAAACTCTCGTTGTACCGATTCCGCTCATTTCGAACTGCGGAATATTCAGGTCTTTTATTTTTCCGTTTAAACGGGTATTCAGATATAAAACTGCATTTGGATTACTTTTAAATGGATTTGTCTTTTGTAAATCAGGTGCAAAAAGCAGAATATCCTTAAAACCAACTTTCGAATCTTTTAAATTGGCATCGATACCAAGATTTGCAATATCTTTTTTTAATGCAGTGAGCGATGAATATTTTAGCTTAATTTTATTCTGCAAAAGCGTTTGCGGCGTTCTCACATATAAATTCTCCAGCGATGCATTTTTAGGCCCGTAAAAGAAATCGGTTTTTAAAGACTGAATATTCAAACCTCGCTTTTCATTTGCGGCAAGCGATTTTATATTTCCGGAAATTGTATCATTTCCGTAATACAACTTCTCAGCTTTAAAATTGAATTTACTTAAATCCAGATGGTTATAATCAATTCCGCTTTGAGTTGGCTTTGATTGCATATCATCAAACCTGAAAGCTATATTTTGTATATCAACATCATTTAGTCTTACTTTCCAGCCGGATTGTTTGATTGACGTCGAATCTAAACTTGGGGCTTTAATTTGTTTATCTTTCGCTCCCAATCTTAGATTTCCTTTCAGATTTTTTAATTCGAAAGTATCAAAATCCAAAAGCTGCTTATTCAAATCAATTTCATTAACAGACAATTCTAAATTCCCTAAACGTATTCCTGAATCCAGTTTTGAATCTTTATTATCGTATGAAATGTCAATTTTTGACAAACTGATTTTCCCTAATTTTAATTTAAAATCTTTTCTTTTCGAGATTGTATCAACAGTTTTCACGGAAACTTCAGCAATCCTCTCTACAACATCCTGATTCAAAATCAGTTTCAAACCGTTTAAGTTAATATTTGGAATATTAAAATCCATTTTATCTAAGTCAAACTTTTTGAATTTTGTATCAAAATGAGCAACATTTACACGAATATCATTTTTAGAAAAATCATCTTTAAAATTAAACTTGACATTATCCAGATTTACTTTTACAACAGATATTTTAAAAGGTTTGCTATCCGGATCCTTAGGTTCTTTAGACTCAAAAGCTTTAATAATGTAATCAAAGTTAAAAACGCCGTCCTTATTTCGTGAAATATTAGCTTTTACATTTTCAAGTGAAATCGAATTGATTTCGAGTTCACTGCTTATAAGTTTAAATAAATCAACATCTACTTCTAAACGTTTACCGCTTAATAAAGTATCTTTTTTTTGGTCCTCAAAATAAAAACCTTCCAGAACAACATCTTTAGGGAATTTAATTGCTATTCGATCCAGGGAAACTTTAGTTTTGATTTTTTTATGCAGATACGTTATCGCTTTATCTTTTGCAAAATTCTGAATCGACGGAATCTGAATTAAAATCGTAAGGAGAAGTAAAAGTGCAACTATCGAAACTACACACCAAAGCAGCACACGCAGTGTTT
This sequence comes from Flavobacterium sp. CF136, assembly GCF_000282055.1. Classification (GTDB taxonomy): domain Bacteria; phylum Bacteroidota; class Bacteroidia; order Flavobacteriales; family Flavobacteriaceae; genus Flavobacterium. Next base: position 26,623 of record NZ_AKJZ01000078.1, on the reverse strand, counting down.
TTTTTAGAAAATGAATTGACTTCTTATTCATACGTCATAAAACACATTAGATTAAAATTACGTTACCGAAAGTATTGTTCCCAGTTTACAAAATTGTAAAATTTATACTTTAACAATTTACATAATTACACGCAATTATTCTAAAATTTCATGGACAATAATTATTTTCTTACTTATTTTCGAGTTTTTAAAATTTTATATGAGGTAATTTTTCACCTAAAAACTTAATTTTTTGCTGCAGTTTAGCTAAGAATTTTTGATGTTGTTCAGATTCAGGATTGAAGCTTCGGTGATGCAGACTTTTTTGAATTTCATCAACTTCCTGCATGATAGAAATACTTTCCGGTAAAATATAATTTTCACTGAATCGTTTCCAGATATAATCGATTGCCACCTGATTGGGATGTAACATATCTTCACCATAAAAACGATAATCCCGAAGTTCATCCATCATGATTTCGTACGATGGGAAGTAATCTGATTGTAGATTATAGATTGTAGATTTTAGAATTGAATGCAGAGCTGTGAATAAATGTGATTTACTTAACTGGTTTTCTACAAATCCATCTTTTATATGACGCACCGGCGAAATGGTAAATATGAATTTTACATTCGGATTTAAAGTCTGAATTAAATTGATCGTATCTTGGATGCTTTTCTGAATTGTATCAACAGCCAATAGTTCTTTTAAAAATTGTTTTTGAGGAACTTTATGGCAATTTGCCACAATTTGTTCACTTTCTACATTTCTATAAATCCAGGAAGTTCCGTAGGTTATAATAATATGTGTGGCTTCTTTTAGCTGTTTATTCGTTACTTCAAGAGTTTTATTTAATGTTTCTAATAACTCTTGTCTGTCTGAATTACTTAAATCCGAATGTACATCAAAGCAATGCCAACGTTCATTATGAAAAAAAACATCTTTTTCGATAAATAATTCCTGTTCAACAATTCTTCTGATTATTCTCTCAATCGAAACCGGGTTAAAGATAATTCCGAAAGGATTTGTTTCATTTTGAAATTTGAAATAATCGAATTTCTCCGCCATATTTTCTGCAAAGCAAGAACCAAAAGAAAGTATCCTCGAATTATATTCGATTGGATTATTGATTTTAGAAATTGGGATTTGGGTTCTGAATTGCATGCTTTATAATTTAAACACGAATTTCACGAATTTCCACCAAATAAAAAAACCAAATACAGAAAGTATTTTATTTCAAGACGGAATAACTAGATGGTGGGTGTTCAAAAGCAGGGAAATATAACCTCAAAAAAAAGCCAAATACAAAAATGCATTTGGCTTTTAATATAGGGCTATAATTTACTTACTAGTAGAAATATTCTGAAGTAAAGCTTTCGCCTTCTTCATTACTAGTACTTTTTTCAGGATAACCATCTGAATTATACGTAAAACTGTAAGTAGACCAAATTTCTCCATCTGAAGTATCAGAAAGTTCATTATGAAAAACGTCAGTTCCTTCACCACCTGCAAAAGCAATTTTATCAAGACCTAAAATATTTTTTGCTGCATTATTTTTAGTATCGTAAGTATATTTATGATTTGGTGAATTTGTACTTGTTATTTCAGATACATCTCCGTTAACAAATGTAATTACTGATGTTCCTGAAGCAATAGTTTGAGTTTTATCATCTCCACTATATCCTTTTACAGAAACTGTACCATTTGCATTATAAGTATAAACTTCTTTGTACCCCCATAATTCATCTCCCTCAGATTCAACTCTTAAAAAAGTTGCTAATTTCCCATCAGTTCCATATGAAAACGTATTTGTTTGCTCTACTGATCCATCAGGAAATTTAAATTCAATTTTAGTAATTAAATCTCCTGTGTAAGTGTAATGCATATTTATCTCTTTAAAATCATCAATAATGCTTACAAGTTTATTACCATTATATGTATAATTTACTGTTGTTTTCCCATCTGCCCCAGTTAAAACAATTTTTTTAAGTAAAACAGAATCAGAATCAGAAGAATCATCATCACTAGAACAAGAAGTTAATGCTAGTGTCATAGCACAAAAAAGAAGTAAAAATTTTTTCATTTTTATTAAATTATATTTTATTATTTGAAGTAAAGGTATTACAAAAAAAGTCTTAAATCCAAATAAACATTTTAACCATTTTTAATGCAAAAAACTAAACAAATGTTTTTTATAAATCATACAAATATCCGCATCACACAACTGTCTAATAAACAGAATCCTAAATAGACATTTCATTTTTTTCGTTACATTTTTTTTAAAAACTTATATGTCGAAATCTTCGAAACTTAAAAACATTATTTAAAAAATTTAGATTATAATAACAGAAAATCAGTTTTATCAAGCCAATCTATTCATTACTTTTACGTCTCCTAAATTCAAATTCATTTATGAAATTATTATATTCCTATATAATCAAACATAAAATGCTGTTGTTTTTTGCTTTGATTATGGCAACAATAAACATCTGTTTCAGCTTATCAGATTCTATTATTACCGGTAAATTAATGCAGGATTGCGGGGTTGGGCTGGCTAAATACAAAGGAAATGAAATGGGATTCATAAAATCTTTATCTTTCTGGTTAGGTCTTTCACTTGGTGCTGCCATGGTTTCAAGAATTACCAAAAACTTTCAGGATTATTTTACCAATATCGTGATTCAAAGAACCGGTGCCCAGATGTATACGGACGGGATAAAAAAATCTCTCGATTTACCTTTTGCAGAATTTGAAGATCAGCGAAGCGGTGAAACCTTGAGCAAATTAACCAAAGTTCGCTCTGATTCTGAAAAATTAATTACACTCTCGATTTCCTTAATTTTCCAAACTATTATCGGTTTCGTATTTGTAATACTTTATGTTTCGCGAATTGATTATCGCATTTCAATAATATTTTTAATTACTGCGCCCATTATTGCTTTAGTAAGTTCGTATCTGGGTAAAAAAATTAAAATCGTTTCCAAAAAAATTGTAAACCAAACCAATGCATTAGCGGGTTCTACAACAGAAAGTTTAAGAAATATTGAGCTTGTAAAAAGTCTTGGATTAACATACCAGGAAGAAAAACGTTTAAATTTGAATACCTTTAAAATTCTGCATCTTGAACTGGAAAAAATACGTTTCATCAGGAGTTTAAGTTTTATTCAGGGAACTACTGTTCATTTTTTAAGAACCTGCGTCGTTTTTACATTATATTATTTCTTGTTTGGAGGTAAAATTATTGTGGGAGATTTATTGACGATGGTATTTTTTACCTTCTTTATTTTTGGGCCTTTACAAGAGTTAGGTAATTTTATTATTGCACTTAATGAAACAAAAGTTTCAATGGAAAATTTCAGGATTCTTTTAAATGCTCCGAAAGAATTTCGTCCGAAAACTCCAAAACATGTTGGAGCAATTCAATCTTTACTTTTTTCTAATGTAAGTTTCAAACATAAAACAGCCAAATTTAAAGCGGTAGAAAACATTAATTTTGATATTAAACAAGGAGAAACTGTTGCCTTTGTAGGTCCGTCAGGCTCAGGAAAAACGACTTTGGTAAAATTACTGGTCGGGTTATATGTTCCTGCAGAAGGTCAGGTTCTTTATAATGATATTGATTCCACCGAAATTGATTTATTAGATTTAAGAAAACAGTTAGGATTTGTAACTCAGGATGCCCAATTATTTTCAGGAACAATTCGTGAGAACTTATTGTTTGTAAAACCAAATGCAACTGATGAAGATTTGTATCATGCCTTAAAAAGAGCAAGCTGTGAAAAATTGCTAATTCGTGCAGAAGATGGTTTAAATACCACAATTGGTGAAGGCGGAATGAAAGTTTCCGGTGGTGAAAAACAACGTTTGTCAATCGCCCGAGCTATCTTAAGAAATCCAAATTTATTGATTTTTGATGAGGCAACTTCTGCATTGGATTCTATTACAGAAGAAGAAATCAATGCTACCATCCGAAATATCTCAGATAAAAACAGAATTACAGTTTTAATTGCCCATCGATTATCTACTGTAATGCATGCTGATAAAATATTTGTATTAGAACAAGGTAAAATTATTGAGCAAGGAAAACACGAAGATTTAATTGTAGAAAAAGGGTTGTATTATGCGATGTGGCGCCAGCAGATTGGGGAACGTAAATAGCTGTCTTTTTTAATCTCGCAAAGACGCAGAGTCGCAAAGTTTTGACTCGGTAACTTTCGCTAAATATTTTTTACGGATTAATTTAAAGATTATTAACTATTCTTGTAATACCAAACTTAATCAGTGGTACATTAAAATTTATTAGCAAACCTAATTTCATTTTTGTAATTTTCAAATATGTCATAATTTGTTTGGCATGAACTTCTGTTATTTTTTCAATTGATTTAATTTCTAAAATCAATTTATTCTCAATTATTAAATCGGTTCGAAAACCAATATCAAGTTTAATTTCATCCCAAACAACGGGAAGTGTTTTTTGCCTTTCAACAAATAATCCTTTTTTACTTAATTCGTAATATAAAATTGCTTCATAAACCGATTCCAACAAACCAGGACCAAGTTTTACATGCATTTTGTAACAGATATCAACCACGATAGCTGAAATTTCATTTTCAGTCATATTTTAGAATTAAAGTATAAACTTACAAAAATAAAATATCATAACTAAAAAAAGTCGCAAAGCATTTAAAAACTTTGCGACTCTGCGTCTTTGCGCGAAATAAAAAAGAAGCTTACTAAAAGATTTTTAAATAATTATTTCACAAAATCTATTGCGTGAACCAAAGCTTCAGAAATTCCATTTGCATTTTTACCTTTTCCGGATGCAAAGAAAGGCTGTCCTCCTCCATTTCCTTCAATATACTTTCCTAATTCTTTAATAACCGCATTAGCATTTAAGCTTTTGCTTGCTACCAATTCTTTTGATATATAACAATGAATATTTGGCTGACCATCTTCAACAGAAGCCAAGAACACAAACGAATCCGATTTTGAACTTCCTAAAGCAGAAGCCAGATCTTTCGTTGATGCCATGCTTAAATCCACTTGTTTTGCAAGGAAATTTAATCCGTTTACTTCCTGGAAATCTTTTTCCAATTCCGTTTTTAAAGCACCAACTTTTTCTTTCAATAATTGCTCAATTTGTTTTTTCAACTTCGCATTATCATCTTGTAAAGAAGCCACTGATTTTAAAATATCCTGAGGATTTTTTAATGCTTCTTTTATTTCAGATAATGTATTTTCTTGATTTTGATAAAAGCTTTTTACCGCATCGCCTGTAATGGCTTCAATACGACGAATTCCAGCTGCCACCGCACCTTCAGAAATGATTTTGAAATGCCAGATTTCTGCCGTGTTTTTCACGTGAATTCCACCACAAAGTTCTTTGCTTTCTCCAAATTCAATCATACGAACATTATCTCCATATTTTTCTCCAAATAAAGCCATTGCACCCTTATCCAAAGCTTCCTTAATTGGAATATTTCTGTGTTCAACCAATTGCAATTGTGCTTCAATTTGTGCATTTACACTTGCTTCAACCTGACGTAATTCTTCATCTGAAACTTTAGAAAAGTGTGAAAAGTCAAAACGCAAATAGTTTGGATTTACCAATGAACCTTTTTGCTCTACGTGAGTTCCCAGAAGTTTTCTCAAGGCCAAATGCATTAAATGCGTCGCAGAGTGATTTTTAGACGTTGAACCTCTTAAATCGGTATTTACTTTTGCAACAAAGCCAGCTTCAATATTTTCCGGCAATTGTTTTGCGAAATGCAAAATCAAATTGTTCTCTTTTTTTGTATCGATGATTTCGATAGTTTCGTTTGCAGAAACCAATGTTCCTTTATCACCAACCTGACCTCCACCTTCCGGATAAAATGGTGTACTATCTAAAACGATTTGGTACAGGATTCCGTCTTTTTTAGAATCGACTTTTCTAATACGGGTGATTTTCACTTCGTTTTCTGTTTTATCATAACCAACAAATGCTTCTACATTTCCGGGAATCAAAACAGACCAATCTTCTGTCGATACTTCTGATGCGGCGCGTGAACGTTTTTTTTGTTCCTGCATTGATGCATCAAATTCTGCTTCATTGAAAGACATATTTTTTTCTTTCAAAATCAAAGCAGTCAAATCCTTTGGAAAGCCAAAAGTGTCATACAATTCGAAAGCTTTTGCTCCTGAAACCTCCTCACCTTTAGTTTGGGCAATTACATTATCCAATAATTGTAAACCCTGATCTAAAGTTCTTAAGAAAGAAGCTTCTTCTTCACGGATTACATTGGTAACTAATTGTTGCTGCGATTTGATTTCCGGGAAAAATTCTCCCATTTGGTTTGCTAATACTTCTACCAATTTATTGATAAAAGGCTCTTTTGTATTTAAGAATGTAAATCCGTAACGAATTGCACGACGTAAAATTCTACGAATTACATAACCGGCTCCGGTGTTTGATGGTAATTGTCCATCGGCAATTGCAAACGCAACCGCACGAACGTGATCTACAACTACACGAATGGCAATATTAGTTTTATTTTGTTCTTCACTAATGTTTTTTACTTCGTCAGATGTATATTTTAAACCTGTAATTTGTTCTACTTTTTCAATAAGCGGTGTAAAAACATCTGTATCATAATTTGATGTTTTTCCTTGCAAAGCCATACACAAACGCTCAAATCCCATTCCGGTATCAACGTGTTGTGCAGGAAGTTTTTCTAATGAACCATCAGCTTTACGGTTGAATTCCATGAATACATTATTCCAGATTTCTACAACTTGCGGATGATCGTTGTTTACTAAACTTTTTCCTGTAACCAATGCTTTTTCAGATTCCGGACGTAAATCAACATGAATTTCAGAACAAGGTCCGCATGGTCCCTGATCGCCCATTTCCCAGAAATTATCTTTTTTATTTCCAAGGATAATTCGGTCTTCGTCGATTAAAGTTTTCCAGATATCCCAAGCTTCCTGATCGAAAGGAACATTGTCTTCCCTGCTTCCTTCAAAAACAGAAACATAAAGATTTTCTTTTGGAATTTTATAAACTTCCGTCAATAAAGTCCATGCCCAATTAATAGCTTCTTTTTTGAAATAATCTCCAAAAGACCAGTTACCAAGCATTTCGAACATAGTATGATGATAGGTATCAAAACCTACATCTTCAAGATCGTTATGTTTTCCTGAAACACGAAGACATTTTTGCGTATCGGCAATTCTTTTACTTTTTGGAGTTCCGTTTCCTAAAAAATATTCTTTAAACTGGGCCATTCCCGAGTTATTGAACATAAGGGTTGGATCGTCTTTAAGCACGATTGGAGCCGATGGAACGATTAAGTGTCCATTGCTCTGAAAAAAGTCTAAAAATTGTTTACGTACGTCTTGTGATTTCATATTTTAATTCGAAAATGTGACAATTTGAAAATGTGATAATTAAAAATAAATTTTTATAATTAATTATCTAATTACCCCGTTACCTAATTATCTAATTGTTTTTTATTCTTGAAAAAAAGCGTTGAACAACTGAAACATTTATTAAATTTGTTCGACTAACATTTTTTACAGTGTGCAAAAATAGGGTATTTTAAAATATGGCGAAAGTAAAATATTATTACGATTCAGAAAATCTGGCGTATACGAAAATAAAAACCAAAAAGCGGATTAAATTAGGGTTTGCCATTTTGTTTTTAGTAGCTGCAGGTTTATTTGGATTTTTATCTTTTGTAATCTTATTGAACACTCCTTATTTTGAAACACCAAAAGACCGTTTTCAGGCTCGTGAAATTGAGAATCTGAAGTTACAATACGCCATATTGAATAAAAAAATGGATGAAATTGACGATGTAGCCCAAGCTCTTGAAAATAGGGATAATAATATTTACAGAGTCTATTTTAACCGATCGGAAATTCCGGACTCCATTCGAAAATCCGGATTTAAAGATTTGAACAGATATAAAGATTTAGAAGGTTATAATAATTCGAAATTGGTAATGACAACTACAAAACGTATTGATCAGTTATCAAAGGAATTGGCAATTCAGTCAAAATCATTAGATGAGATTTTGAAATTGGCAGGCGCCAAAAAAAATTTATTATTGGCAATTCCGGCAATACAACCTGTTCGTAATGAGAATTTAAAGCAAATGGCTTCGGGTTTTGGGTATAGGACAGATCCTTTTACGAAAGTTCGAAAAATGCATAATGGAATGGATTTTGCTGCCAATACCGGAACACCAATATACGCTACAGGAGATGGTGTTGTCGCCAGAGCTGACAATTCGGCATCAGGGTATGGGAATCATATTGTTATCCGACACGGATTTGGCTATGAGAGTTTGTATGCCCATTTAAGCAAATACAATTGCAGGGCCGGGCAGCATGTAAAACGCGGAGACGTTATAGGGTATGTAGGAAGCACGGGAAGATCGGAGGGCCCGCATTGCCATTATGAAGTACATAAAGATGGAAAAGTCGTGAATCCGTTAAATTTTTACTACGGAAATATATCGGCAGTAGAATATGTGGCAATTTCAAAATTAGCCAATCAGGAAAATCAATCATTAGACTAATACTTTGAAAAAGTATTGAGTTTTAAATAAAAAATAAAGCGAAACATCATGCATATTGAGCTTTCAAAAGATAAAAGATATTACAGTATTGGCGAAGTTGCCAGGGCTTTTAATGTTAATGCTTCTTTAATTCGGTTTTGGGACAGTGAATTTGATATCCTTAAACCCAAAAAGAATGCAAAAGGCAACAGAATGTTTACACCTGAGGATATAACCAATTTACAATTGATTTATCATTTGGTCAAAGAACGCGGTTTTACGCTTGAAGGTGCCAAGACACATTTGAAGGAAGGTCAAAAGAAAACATTAGATAAATTCGAAATAATACGTAAATTAGAGACCATAAAAACACAATTAACAGAAATTAAAAACGAATTGTAATAATAATATTAAAAACTAGAAATAAACTTAAATTAAAACAAACATGAAGAAAGGATTAATAATTCTTGGAGTTGTAGCTATAATAGTTATTGGATTATATAGCTGGGCAAGTGGTATTTATAACACTGCAGTAAGACTTGACCAAGATGTGAAAGAAAGCTGGGGAAATGTCAACACTGCTTATCAAAGGAGAAATGATCTTATCCCTAATTTAGTTAGTACTGTAAAAGGATATGCTCAACATGAAAAAAGTACTTTAACAGCTGTAATTGAAGCTCGTGCTAAAGCCACTGGAATTACAATTGACCCCGCAAACGTTACACCGGAACAATTAGCTGCATTCAATTCCGCACAATCAGGAGTTTCTTCTTCTTTATCTAAATTATTGGTAAGTGTTGAGCAATATCCAGATCTGAAAGCCAATCAGAATTTTATAGATTTACAAAGAGAATTAACTAGTACCGAAAATCAAATTTTAACGGCAAGAACACGTTTTAATGAAGCCGTTAAACCTTACAACAATAACATCAATACTTTCCCAAGAAATATATTAGCTGGAATGTATGGTCTTAAAGAAAAACCATATTTTGAAGCTTCGACAGGTGCTGATAAACCAGTAGAAGTAAAATTCTAAAAGATTTAATATTTTAGATCATAATTAAATCTAAAATCAACCAATCTAAACCCTAAAATAATTCAAATGTCAAAAGTAGAAGATTTTTTATCCAAAGAAGATGAACAGGAAATTGTAGAAGCTATTCGCATGGCTGAAAAAAATACTTCTGGCGAAATTAGGGTACATATAGAAAAAACAACTTCTAAAGTTCCCTTTGACAGAGCTTTAGAAGTTTTTCATGAATTAAAAATGGATGAAACCCACTTGCAAAACGGAGTCTTATTTTACTTCGCAGTCAAAGATAAAAGCTTTGCCATTTGCGGGGATAAAGGCATAAATGATGTTGTGGCAGCAGATTTTTGGGATTGTACCAAAGATAAAATGGTAGAACAATTTAAGGCAGGAAACTTTAAACAAGGAATTGTCGACGGTATTTTGAACGCCGGCGAACAATTAAAAAAGAATTTCCCCTGGTCTGAAGAAGACACAAACGAATTATCTAACGAAATCTCAAAAGGATAAATGATGAAAATTTCCCAAAACAAAATATCAAATTCCAAAGGAGTTTTTCGATTTACCTTTTTATTAATAGCTTTTTTAATCTGTACTTCAGGATTTTCGCAGTTTGAAATTCCAAAAATGCCAACTTTACAAACTTCAGTTTACGATTACGCCAATGTTTTAAGCGCATCTGAAAAAGCACAATTAGAAGAAAAACTAATTCGTTATTCTGATTCGACTACGACACAAATTGTAGTGATTACTATTGAAAGTTTGAAAGGTGAAGATGTAAGTCAGCTCGCAACAAAATGGGGACAAACCTGGGGAATAGGCGGAACAGCTAAGGATGATAATGGTGTTGTAATTTTAGTGGCTAAAGCCGAAAGAAGAATAGCCATTAATCCTGGTTATGGACTCGAGGATCGATTGACAGCAGCAATTGGCGGACAAATTATTGATTATATAATTGTTCCAGAATTTAAAGCCGGAAGTTATTATCGTGGACTTGATAAAGGTGCAGATGCTCTTTTTGATGTTTTTAAAGGGAAATATAAAGGTGAACGCAAGCAAACGAAAAAAGGAAAAGATTTTCCTATCCTTCCTTTTATTGTTATTGTAGTAATTGTGTTAATTTTGATTTCCCGAAGCAAAAAAGGCGGAGGAGGAAATTCAGGCAATAGTGGCGGTGGCCCTAGCCTAATGGATGTTATTCTTTTAAGTAGTCTTGGCAGAAGCAGCGGAGGCGGATTTGGAGGTTTTGGCGGCGGATCATCCGGAGGTGGTTTTGGCGGAAGCGGCGGTGGCTTCGGTGGAGGATTTGGTGGAGGTGGATTCTCCGGTGGAGGTTCTAGTGGAGGCTGGTAGAGCTTTTAGTTTCAGGTTTTTTAGTTTCAGGTTTCAGGTTTAAACTTAAAGATGTATTTTTAGTTTAATAAATAATAAACAAATAGTAATAAATAATAACAATGTATGTTATCACATAAAGCAAAATACGCTCTTAAGGCCTTACTTTATTTAGCGGAACAAGACGAAAATCACATTTCTAAAACAATAGAAATTGCTGATGGCGCCAATATTCCGAAAAAGTTTTTAGAGCAAATTTTATTAGATCTGAAACGAGGACGTTTTGTGAGCAGCAAACAAGGAAAATTTGGCGGATATTACCTGATAAAATCTAAAAATGATATCACTTTAGCCGAAATTCATCGTCTATTTGACGGTGCAATTGCACTTTTACCTTGTGCTTCTTTAAATTTTTATGAAGCTTGCTCTGATTGCAAAACTGAGGAGGAATGCAGTCTGCGTCATGGTTTAATGATTATTCGTGACGAAACTTTGAAAGCCATGCAAGGCATTACTATAGCCTCATTGATAAAAAAATAAAAAAATATTTTTTTAAATTCTACTATATTTATAGAACTTGTGTATATTTGCCAAAAAAATAATTAACAAACATTCACAAATTTTTAACTTATGAAAATACATTTAAGCAAGTCAGGTGTATCAAAAATTCTTTTGCAAAGTAACAGTAAGAAAAACTTCATTTCTATAAAAAACAATTCATTTATGATGTGTATGTGTTGGTAAAAAAAATTCATTTAAAATTCTACTAATCACATATACTTAATATAAAAATGAAAACATCTATAAAAAATATATTTACAACAATACTAGTTTTAACATTCTCTATTTCATTCGCACAAAACATTGAAGGAGTAGTAACAAATAATCAAAATATTCCTTTAGAAGCAGCCAATGTGATCATTAAAGGAACAACTTTTAGCGTAACAACTGATGCCAGCGGAAAATTTAGCATCGACACACGAGGAAAACTTCCTTTGACACTTTTAGTTCAATATGTAGGATATAAAACTACCCAATTGGAATTCATTGATTTACCGGCAGCTCCGGTTCAGGTAACTCTTGAAGAAGAAAATGCTCTTATTGAAGTAGTTGTCTCTTCCCGACGTCGAATAGAAAAAGTTCAGGACGTACCGATTGCTGTATCTGTAATAACTGGTAAACAAGCTGAGCAGGCAGGTGCTTTCAACGTTAACCGTATAAAAGAATTGGTACCATCTGTTCAGTTGTATTCATCAAATCCAAGAAACACAGGAATCAACATCCGAAGCCTGGGTTCTCCTTTCGGACTTACCAATGATGGTATCGATCCTGGTGTTGGTTTCTATGTCGACGGTGTATATTATGCCCGTCCTGCTGCAACAACGCTTGATTTTATTGATGTAGAACAAATTGAGGTCTTACGTGGACCACAAGGATCTTTATTTGGTAAAAACACAACTTCCGGAGCCTTTAACATTACAACGCGTAAGCCAAGTTTTACTTCAGGTGCTGACTTTGAATTGAGTTATGGGAATTATGCATTTCTTCAAGCCAAAGCTTCTGTTACAGGTGCTTTAGGTAAAAAAATAGCAGGTCGCCTTTCTTTTTCCGGTACACAACGTGATGGTTTAGTTGACAATGTTGCAACTGGAAGAGCTACAAACACGCTTAATAATCAAGGAATCAGAGGTCAATTACTTTACACTCCATCAGAAAACACTAATATTATATTTGCTGCAGATATAACAACTCAGCGTCCGGACGGATATGCTCAGGTTATTGCTGGTGTTGCTCCAACCAAAAGAGCCGCTTACCGTCAATTTGACGCAATTATTGCTGATTTGAATTACCAGCTTCCAAGCCAGAATGCATTTGATCGTAAAATTGATCAGGATACACCATGGCGTTCAGGACAAGATATGGGAGGTATTTCTCTAAATATTGATACAAAAATTGGGGGTGGAACTCTTACTTCAACTACCGCCTGGCGTTTTTGGAATTGGGATCCATCAAATGACAGAGATTTTACAGGATTACAAGTACTTGCAAAATCGCAAAACCCAACAAGACAAACACAAATAACACAAGAAGTTCGTTATGCAGGTCAGCTTGCTTCTAATTTGAGTGGTGTAGCAGGTGTCTTTTTTATTGATCAGACATCACAAACAAATGGAACTGAGGAATCAGGGAATGCACAATGGAGATTTTCTCAAAGTACAACAAGTAATCAATGGAAAACACCAGGCCTTTTTGAAGGATATGGTATAAAAACTGATGCCCGCATAAGAGCGTCCAGTGCAGCAGTATTTGGTCAATTAGACTGGGCGGTAACAGAACGTTTACATATATTACCAGGTTTAAGATATAATTTTGACAAGAAAGATGCAGATTACAGCCGTACAACATACGGAGGTCTTCAGACTACTGATCCGGCATTGATTGCCTTAAAAAAACTGGTTTATACTGACCAGGCTTTTAAATCAAACACTGACAATACTGATTTTTCAGGAAATATAACGGTATCTTTTAAAGCTTCAGACAAAATCAATGCTTATGCAACTTATGCAAAAAGTTACAAACCAGTTGGTGTGAATGTAGCCGGGCTTCCAAGTAATTCAGCAGGTGAACCATTACTTGATCTTGCAGTAATTAAACCTGAAAAAGTAAATCACTATGAAATCGGAGTAAAAACTTCTCCTTTTAAAAACTCAATATTCAATCTGACATTCTTTAATACAGATATCAAAGATTTTCAAACAAATGTTCAGGCTGCCGAATTGGGTGTAAACCGTGGATATCTTGCCAATGCTGATAAAGTACGGGTAAGAGGTGCGGAAATGGATGCCAGTTTTGTAATTAGCAGTCACCTGACCATAAATGGAGCTGCTACTTATACTGACGGTAAATATGTTAAATTTACTAATGCACCGCTTCCTTTGGAAGAAACAGGATCTTCTGTAGCCTATAAAGATGTTTCGGGAACTGATTTACCTGGTGCTTCAAAATGGGCAGGATCTTTAGGAGGTGAGCTTTCTGATAAGGCTAAATTCTTCGGAAATGCAGGTAAAATTTTTATTGGTCTTGATTCTTACGCCCGTTCTGAATTCTCATCAAGTCCTTCAGCTTCAAAATATTTAGTCGTTGACGGCTATGCAATATTTAATGGCCGTTTAGGTTTCCGTACATCGCAAGGTTTATCTATTCAAATCTGGGGACGTAACCTTTTAAATAAAGATTATTACGAACAATTATTGCCTGCCGGAGGGAATTCGGGTCAATATGCGGCTGTATTGGGTGATCAAAGAACTTACGGAATCACTTTTAAATATTCTTTGTAATTTTTTAGTCATTATAAAATTAAAAAATCGCCGCACTGTGCATTACACTTTGCGGCGGTTTTAATTTCAAAAATATAAATGTTATTTTGTATTATGAAAAAAAGATCATTACATAGTTAAATGACAAATCTATTTCATTGACATTAGGTCTTCAATTTGGAATCTCGCTTTTAATTTTTTAAACAAAATCATGTCAGAAATCATAAAAGATCAACCCAATTATACTTTACCCGACCTGATTAAATATTTTCTTAAACTGGGCACAACAGGATTTGGTGGTCCGGTAGCCTTAGTTAATTATATGCAACGTGACTTGGTCGAAGACAAAAAATGGATTAATGACTCCGACTTTAAAGAAGGATTGGCATTATCTCAATTAGCACCAGGTCCATTAGCGGCACAATTAGGGATTTATATGGGGTTTGTACACTATGGCATTTTAGGCGCTACCTTATCCGGACTGGCGTTTGTACTTCCTTCTTTCATAATGGTGGTTTTATTAGGTATGGCCTACCAGGCATATGGTGGTTTGCCATGGATGCAAGCTGTTTTTTATGGTATAAGTGCTGCTGTAATTGGTATTATTGTTTTAAGTTCTTATAAACTTACTACCAAATCGATTAGCAAATTTGAAATTCCTGCCATTAAAAATAATTGGCTGCTCTGGGTATTTTATCTTTCCGCTACCATTCTTACCGCTGTAACCCAAAGAGAAGAACTAACATTGTTCATCGTTTTAGGTTTTATTTATATGATTATAAAAGCACCGCCCGAATGGATCAAACGGCCTAAAATAGCTTCTTTATTTCTATTGGCTACCTCTGGATTCTCTTCTATAGAACTTGGAAAACTAGCAGATCTTGCCTGGTTCTTTGTTAAAGCAGGAGCCTTTGTTTTTGGAAGCGGTTTGGCTATTGTTCCTTTTTTACACGCCGGAGTTGTTAGTGAACACCATTGGTTAACCGAAAATCAGTTTGTTGATGCCGTTGCTGTAGCCATGATTACTCCCGGTCCTGTTGTTATTACGGTTGGATTTATTGGTTATTTAGTAGGCGGGTTTACAGGAGCCTGCATTGCTGCTTTAGCAACTTTTCTGCCTTGTTATTTATTTACGGTTATTCCTGCTCCCTATTTCAAAAAAATATCGCAGAACAAAAGTATCAAAGCATTTGTTGACGGAATAACTGCCGGAGTAATTGGTGCTTTGGTTGGTGCAGTAATAGTAATCACCCAGCGCACAATTATTGATATTCCTACTGCCCTGATTGCTATAGGAACCATCTTAATTTTAATATATGTCAAAAAATTACAAGAACCCCACATTATTGTTATTGCTGCTTTAATAGGAGTTTTAATCAAACTAATATAATTCCGTTTGAATGTAATTGATTGAAACTCTAACTTGATATAAAAAAATCAAAAAGTATAAATTGGAGTAAAACATCTTTAATACTTTCAGAAATCATTGTCATCCTGAGCGGAGTCGAAGGCTTTTCACACGAAAAGAGCTTCGACTAAGTTTATCCTGAGCGAAGCCAAATGGACTCAGCCTGACACCTATTTTGATTACACCCAATGGATAAATATAGTTCTTATTTATTCCGTTAAATTAAATATTGCAATTGATAAAATCACAAAATAGAAGTCAAACCCAATTTAAAAACAATCTTACTTTTCTATAAATCTATTCACATTTGTATATATTCGCAGCTTGAATTTATATAAATTGATGAAAATTTTCAGATTTCTTACTTTTTTAGTCCTTATTAGCCAAGTTATTTTTTCTCAAAGCAAAAATATCGAACACCAGACCTTAACCTGGATCAGATATTATAATATTTTGCCCATAACTGAAAAATGGTCCCTGCATACAGAATTTGACAATCGTAGTTTCGTGAATCCGATTCGCGAAAATTTATGGGTTTTAAGAGTTCAGGGAAGGTATCGTGCCCATAAAAATATTGATTTAGGCGCCGGATTTGCTTATTTTAGTGTAAACACCCAGACTCCTCTTACTGATTCTGATTTTTCAATTCCTGAATATCGGGGGCAGCAAGACATTACTCTTATCCATGATATTGCGAAAATTACTTTTCATAACCGTTTTCAACTCGAAGAGCGATTTATTCAAAAAGCAGATAAAACAGAATTATTAAACGATTTCTCATATTCTTTTCGATTCAGGTATCGGTTACAAACAACTTTCACGCTTTGGGAAAAAGAAAAAAGAAGCTTAAAAGGAACTATTTCTGATGAAATTTTATTCAATTTTGGAAAAGACAACAAAAAAAACACCTTCGATCAAAACCGGGCTTACGCTGCATTACGTTACCATTTTAATCCAAATATTGGTTTGGAATTAGGGTATTTAAAAAGTTTTCAGAGACGTGCCAGCGGTATTGATTTTTACGATCGGGATATTATCAGACTTACTCTTTACCATCGCATTAACCGTAAAACCAAAACTTAAAATAAATTAAAACCTCTCATTATCTTCTCTTTGCTTTCCCTTTCTTCCTTTTTTGCTATCAGCAAAGTTTCCTATTTTATAAGACAGAGAAAACATTACATAACGTTTTAAGACAGTATTTTCCTCATCACGAATTGAGGTTGCAGAAATAGTTCTGGTAGCACTTTGATTTTGATTTAAAACATCATACACTTTTACTTTTGCATATAATTTTTTGTCAAAAAAGCCATAAGACAAACTTGCATTCCATAAATAAAAGTCTTTTTTGAAATCCCCGGAAATATTAGAATTATAATTGTATCCAAAATCATTTCCGAAAATTAAATTTGCAGGCCAATATGTAGTCGTCTGCAAATTGATTCTATGAACTACGTTTGAACTGGCATCTCTTGCAAAGTTTTCATATTTTGTTTCATTATAAGATAAACTATACGATGGCGAAATGTTAAGAACCTCCCCATACTCATAAGTCAGGTATACTTTTGGAGTTACAGCTGTAGATTTAGCATTATAAATAATTGCATTTGTATAGCCTTTATCAAAAGAATAACTTCCGTTGATTCCAAGGCCATATCTCAAAACGTTAGCGTCTTTTTTTATCGATTGATTCCAATTTGCACCAACAGACGCAATATAAGTACCTGAGATGTTTGCATAAGTTGTCGTTCTTTTTCCGCTGTCATCATAAACGGAAGTAGAAACTACATCATTATTATAGTAATCACCCTTTAAATATAAACTATAGCCTGAACGGGTACGGAAATCGAAATTTTTAAAGTCTATACTTGCCGTATTTTTTTCAATTGGATTCAGATCCGGATTACCAATTACAGTATTCAGTGGATTTGTCAAATTCAGAACTGGCATTAATTGAGCAGCAGACGGAAGTGCATTCGAATAATCATATTTAAAAGTCAGGTTTTTTGATCGGCTAAACTTATATCTAAGCTGTAGGTTTCCAAAAGGCAAAGCATATTTTTTATTCAGATCAGTCGCATTATTTAGATACAAAGAGTAATTATCATATCCAATTAATGACGTACTGGAATTTATGTTCAGTGTAAATTTACTTTTCTGCCACGTAATCCCGAACTTCGGACTAACCGCACTTTGTCTTGAAGTAGTATAATTGGTCAGAGACCCATTCAGATCAGAATACGAATTTGTACCTGCATCAAAATTGAATGTTTTTGCATCGTTCACCGTACTTGCCCAATCAAAATCAGAACCAAATCTAATTCTCAAAGAATCCGTAACAGGCTCAGTATATTCTACATCAAAAGAATACGCATCAGAACTGCTGTTATTTATACTGTTCTGATTTCTTTCATCATTTGGTTTATTGTCCTGATAAAAAATGGTTTCAGAAACGTTGAAGCCATTTGAGTCACTTCTTGAATTACTGTTATTGAAAACCAGACTCAGATTACGCGATTTTTTCTCAAAAGCTTTATTAAAATTGATGCTATTCGTGAAGCTCGTATTCGAACTTTTACCATTGGATTCCGAGGTACTTTTGTTTAAATCCTGCCCATTTTCGTCTTCAGAAGAAGTCGAAGAAGCCGAATTGCTATTAGAATGTGATTCATTCAGTTTTGGAGCAACAACAAGTCGTGTCGTTGGATTGATTTTATATTCTAATTCAAAATTAGCATTGTTTCCTGTATTTTCATTCCTTGTTTTAGAATCTGATGAAGTCAGAATATTTCCTGTTGGCAAAAAATTGGTCTGATCAGATTTGCTTTCATTTTTATTGATCGAATTCGAAAAATTATAACTACTCATAAATTCCAAATCGTCCGTCCAGTCATCCGAATAATTAATTCCGGCCAGATTAGACTGCGTTATACCCTTCCCGCTTCCGGAGCTTTTGGAATTTCCTTTGCTATTTCGTCCGCCACCCATATTATCAAACACCTCATCCTGGGAAAATCCTGAGGAATTAATATTATTTGATGAAGCCAGGACACTTATCTTTTGCTTGTTTTTAAAGAAGTTTATTATCAGGCTGCTTTCGTAACGATCATCAGAGCCAAATCCACCAAGAACTTTTCCAAAAAAACCTTTATTTTTCTTTTCGTCAATCGTAATATTAATACTCGAATAATCTGAAGTCGATTCTTGTTTAGAAAGTTCTTCTTTTTTAGTCTTATAATCCGAAACCTGAACTTTCTTAATAATTTCTGCAGGCAGGTTCTTCAGCGCTATGGCGCCATCTTTATCAAAAAAAGTCTTTCCGTTGACTAAAAGCTGAGTTACTTCCCTTCCATTTACGGTAATTTTACCATCATTATCAATATCAAATCCGGGCAGCTGTTTTAGTAAAGTCTCCACATTTGAGTCGGGACGCACTTTATAAGAAGCTGCGTTAAATTCTAAAGTATCTTTTTTGATTGTAATGGGAGGCGCTTCGGTTTTTACAACCACGTTTTCTAAAACATTTACACTTTCAAGTAAATATAATTTTCCGAAATCCTTATTCTCCAAAAGGCCTTTTTCTTCTTCAAAATAAGGCTGATACCCCATATAATTGACTTTCAGAAAAACAGGTTTATCATATTTTTTAGTGTTTATGCTGAAAAAACCATTTTTGTCCGTAGTTGCATATTCGAGTATAGTAGAATCTTTTACAGTTGTAAAATAAACCGTAGCCATTTCAAGGGGTAATTGTGTGTTGAGATCAACTACAGTCCCTTTGACAATGATATTATTTTGGGCATTCGCCAAATAACAGAAAAGGAAAAGCAGTAAAAAAGAATATAATTTAGTCATAAAAATTGGTTAGTTAGAACAGTTAGACTAAAAAAGAAATGAAAGGTTTAATTGTGCTTTTTACATTTATTCATGTTTTTTATTCTTCCAAAAAAGCACTAATAAACTTTCCGCCAGATGATGATAACCTGACACGCTGTACTTATAGTCTAAAATTGTATTCCTCTACCAGAAAACACAATGGTGATTATGGTGATTCTGATGGAAGTTCACCGTTAGAACAACTTTTCTTCTATGACGATAATCAGGTCTGACAATTAATTTGAACTAAACTAAAAATGCAACATTCCAAACTTTGAAATATTGCATTTTTTTATACTATTTAAAAGAAAAATTTTATTTCTCTCTGATATAAATATCAATTGGTACTCCTGAAAAATCCCAATTCTCTCTAATTTTATTTTCTAAATAACGCTTGTAAGGTTCTTTAACATATTGCGGCATATTGGCAAAAAACACAAACTGAGGTGTTAAAGTTGGCAGCTGCATACAATATTTAATTTTCACATACTTCCCTTTTGTTGCCGGTGGCGGATAAGCCTCGATAACCTTCAGCATGAATTCATTGAATTTAGACGTTGGAATTCTTTGTTTTCTGTTTTCAAAAACCTGAACCGTAGCTTCCAATGCTTTCAATAAACGTTGTTTCGTTAAAGCCGAAACGAACAAAATCGGCACATCAGTAAAAGGCATTAATTCCTCTCTGATTTTAGCCTCATAATCACGTGTAGACATGGTATCTTTTTCTACCAAATCCCATTTGTTCACTAAGATTACAACACCTTTACGGTTTTTCTCAGCCAGCCAGAAAATACTCTGATCCTGACCTTCAAATCCGCGGGTTGCATCAATAATCAGGATACAAATATCAGCATGTTCAATCGCACGTACCGAACGCATTACGGAATAAAACTCCAAATCTTCCTTAACCTTTGCTTTACGACGGATTCCCGCAGTATCAACCAGATTAAATTCAAAACCAAAACGATCAAACTTTGTATCAATAGCATCACGGGTCGTTCCTGCAATATCTGTTACCATGAAACGTTCTTTACCAATTAATGCATTGATAAAACTGGATTTCCCGGCATTCGGACGTCCTACAACAGCAAAACGAGGCAAAACAACCTCTTCCTGAACAGGTTCAGGTTTTACCGGAAAAGATTCGATTAAAGCATCTAATAAATCTCCCGTTCCACTTCCTGAAATACTGGCAAAAGTAAAATAATCCCCTAAACCAAGATTGTAAAACTCAAGAGCGTCTTTTTCACGCATGGCATTATCTACCTTGTTGACAGCCAATAAAACCGGCTTGGTCACTTTACGCAACAAACGGGCAACAACGTCATCCATCGGAGTAATACCCTCTTCAACATCCACCACAAAAATAATAACATCAGCCTCATCGATAGCAAGCTCTACTTGTTTGCGAATTTCACCTTCAAATACGTCATCAGATCCGCGAACATATCCGCCGGTATCAATTACAGAAAACTCTTTTCCGTTCCACTCGCTTTTACCGTAGTTTCTGTCTCTGGTAACTCCCGAAACCGAATCTACAATCGCTTCTCTTCTTTGTATCAGCCTATTAAAAAGGGTTGATTTCCCTACATTAGGTCTTCCTACTATCGCAACAATGTTATTCATTTTTGTAAATTTTAGACTTTAGACTTTAGATTTCAGATTTTTAGTTCCCTAAAAACCTAATCCCTTGGAATCCAAAATACTTTATTTTAATTTTTTGCAAAGGTAGTCTTTTTTAGTTTGCAGTCATCAGTTTTAAGTATTCAGTAAAAAAACTGCTAAAACTGTGATTTTAAACTGAAAACTGGCTACTTTTTAAGGAGCTGTTTCCTGCTATCCGTTGCAATCTTTTGTCCCGCTAAAGAAGCGGCAAAAAAGGATTTCCACTTCTATCAGGGCTAGGGTTTCCGTTTTCAGTTTTCACTCTTAGTTTTCAGTATTCTAAGACGTTTAAAATTTAATAACTTGAAATTAAAATGTTCCAATTTACAACTGCGACTGAAAACTCTTTACTGATTATACCCAAATCTTTTCAGCATATTGGCGTTGCTTCTCCAGTTTTTATTCACTTTTACAACCAGTTCAATATGAATTTGTTTTCCGAAGAACTTCTCTAAATCGGCACGGGCATCGATTCCTACTTTTTTCAAAGCAGCACCTTTATGTCCGATGATAATTCCTTTCTGAGTTTCGCGCTCTACCATAATTATAGAACGGATTCTGATAATATTTTCATCCTCAAAAAATTCTTCCGTTACGATTTCAACCGCGTATGGAATCTCTTTACTGTAATTCAGTAAGATTTTCTCACGGATGGTTTCGTTTACAAAAAAACGTTCCGGTTTGTCTGTCAATTGATCTTTTGGGTAATATGCCGGAGATTCCGGAAGCAATGAAATAATTCTTGAGAAAACTTCCGGTACATTAAAATTCTGTAATGCCGAGATTGGGAAAATTTCGGCATTTGGTACTTTTGCAGTCCAAAAAGCCACTTGCTCTTCTAATTGTTCCTGGTTTGAATTGTCAATTTTATTCAGCAATAATAAAACCGGAATTTTAGCATGAATGATTTTATTAAAGAAAGCTTCATCTTTTAAGTCCTGCTCTCCTATTTCGACCATATAAACCAGGATATCAGCATCTTCAAAAGCCGATTTTACGAAGTTCATCATTGACTCCTGCATTTCATAAGCCGGTTTGATGATTCCGGGAGTATCCGATAATATAAGTTGAAAATCTTCGCCATTTACGATTCCAAGAATACGGTGGCGTGTTGTTTGTGCTTTTGATGTAATAATCGATAATCTTTCTCCAACAAAGGCATTCATCAACGTTGATTTTCCAACGTTTGGATTCCCGATGATGTTTACAAAACCTGCTTTATGTGACATAATATGTGTAATTTAAATCAAGTGAAGTACCGATTTTTATTCGATGATTTGAATTCGTTTTTAATTTTCGAATCCATAAAAAAACCTCAATACGGTACTGAGGTCAACTCCTTTATTTCTTGATGTTTCGGGCACAAAGGTACGATGGAATCCAATACTTTCCATAAGAATTAGCGACTTTTTTATAACATACGAAAACCTACAAACTGATTCAGAGGTTTTTATACATAAAAATAAGGACAGGGCTTTGAAACCTGTCCTTTAAAAATCATAATAAACGAAATAAAATTTCTTATTTACTATTGTTTAAAAACATCAATAATTACTGTACGGTTATAAAAACGTTCCTCCGGATATTTATTATCAAATGGGGAGCGGCTTAAATCTTCACCGTAACCAGTTACTTCAAATTTAACATCAGTTCTGTTCGATTTAGCCAAAGCATCTTCAATAATACTTTTTACTTCATTTGCACGAGCTTGAGACAACTTTAAATTGTGATCATCATCTCCAATAATATCAGTATGACCATGGATAATAACAGTTCCGTTCATTGGAATTTTAGGCACTACGACATCTGTTAGATATTTTTTATAAATAGTGATTGCTTTTGATTCATTAAATTCAAAAATAATGCTGTATCTAATTCCATTTTCTATTTTAGCGGGGGTCCAACGTGCAATATGTACCGAAGTTTCTTTACTTACAGACTTACCACTTTTAGTTTGTCCTGTCATTATTATTTTATAATCCCCTTCTGTTTTGTCTCCCAAAATAGATTTACGGGATAAGCTCACACTTTCCTGGGTATAAGGGCCAAAAGATTGAACTTTTCCATTTTCATCCGTGGCTTGTACAGACCATACAGAGAAAGCTTCATTGGCTCCTTTTACATCAAAAACCACATCACTTTCGGCTGGTGCTTCTTGCAAAGCCGTAATATCTGATGATTTAAGATCAGGACCGCTCTGAAATTCTGCCAATAACACCGGAGAACTGCTCTCTATTGAAACCCTTCTGTCACCTTCATGAAGCAACTCCAATTCAAGTGTTCCTCCTGGCTGATATGAAGGGATATCTGGTTTTAACTGCCCTTTTGTAGTAATTCTTGAAGAATTAATTCCAAAAATATTTACCAGGTACAATTTTACTGATTCCGCCATTTCCTTGCCTTCTTGTTCCCCTTTTTCTGACGACCCAACTAATGTAATTGTCGTTGAAGGATTTTTTATCATGCGGTCTCCCAAAATATTGATAACATTATAATACACATTCATTTGTCTTTCTGAACGACCCGATTGGTTTATTGGTGTTACCATTTCCAATTGATCTTCTCTAAAATCTCTCACTTCATCTTTTTTAAGCAGTTTGTAACGACTTGGTATTTCAGATGAACCGGCATTAAAAAAAACATAATTACGTAGTGGAAAAACTTCCCTGACACGTCTTTTTATGGGAACATTAGCAGGCGCATTAACAGAAAACTGAACTTCCGGCTCTGCAGTTGTATTATCGTCCGGCATTGGAATAAGATGGCCCCGACCAAATTTAAGTGCCACACCGGCTCTTATGGTTGTTATGTTCAATGTTTCTATAGAACGCGGATCCTGTCCAAAGTATGGATGAAATGAGGCAAAAGGAGAAAGCACAAATTGTGTTTTGCTGTTTTGCGATGAAAGAGGAATATCATATCCCAGTCCGATTTGCATCGAAATAATGGTTTTCCTGACATCACTTAAATCACCTTTTACTTCAGGACTTGCAGCCTGATCAGGATAAGCAGGATTGATTCCTAGCTGGTAATTGAATGATTTATTCACATTAAAAGCAAAACGTGGTCCCCCAAATAAATAGAAATTAGATTTGAAAGGAGCAAAACGCAAACTTGGTTCTACCGTAATATAACTGATATTCGTTTTTAAATCGGCAGGACAGTCGCAAGGAGTAACAACTTGGTCAAACTTAGCTTTTCGATTGTCGTATCCGGCCTGAAGCATAAAGCCCAATCGTGTATCAGGACGATGATATTCTAAAAGAGGTGCAACAAACAATCCAACACCTTTAGCTTCATGAAAAGTAGCGGGAGGCGTAAAATCAGAATTCAATTTATACGTCGAACCATCATAGAAATTAAAATTAGCTCCCGCAGCTACACCAAACCACCAGGTAGGTTTTGTATATTGTATTTCCTGTGCCTGAACTGGTGCCGGAATACTTAACCACACCAAAGCAATTGTCAGCATGCTTTTAAGTGTCAGGTTATTAGGGAACAATGTAATACTATACAAACCCCGTTTAAAATTAGTTTTAGCTTTCATTTTTATTTTTTTATTTCGTTAAAATGAATCCCGTCTTAGGACGGGATTCTATTTTTTGTTTTAAATCAGTTACTTAGTTAGGCACATTGATAACTGTATTTACCATAGTAACCGAAGATACAAGTGAAATTGCCCTACCATTTAATGTGGTTACACTGGCGTTTGTACTATTAGCTGGAGAAGACAAAGTCACTCCGGAATTAGCGATAATATTTCCAGTCATAACTCCACCGCCGGCATAGTTAATTACTGCCGCACTCCCCACATACCAGTATACATTTTTAGCCAGGGCTCCATTTATCAATTTGACACTGCTGGGTGATGAATCTCCTACCGTTAGAGCAGAAGCAGTCTGGAAAACAAATATGGCATTAGGGTCGCCTTTAGCGTCTAATGTAAGATCTCCATTTGTTATGTCGAAAGTACCACTGTCCGATTTATAAACACCAGGAGCTAAAGTCAATCCGCCTAATTCACCTGCTCCCGGATCAATACCGCCTGGCATTGAAGCCGGAGAAATACTTAGGTATGCAGCGTTTGCCGCATTTAATCCGGCTAAAGCAGTTGCTGCTTTGGTAGCGTTTCCTGGTGCTGGAGCGTCTGCGAATATTTCACCCATAACAAGTCCTTCATTAAGAAAAGTTACAGTATAAACATCACCTGTTAATACTTCTTTGAAACCTGTCATCAAAGTTGAAGCAGCTGTTGTACCTATATTTCCATTAACTACCGTAAATAATCCCTGATTGGTCATTCCGGCATTTCCTCCAAAAACACCAAAGAACAAATTGCTTGTACTTGCAGGTGGAGGGTTACCAATTACGGGAGCTACTGTAGTAAAGTTCCAAACATAATTTGCAGCCAGAGGTGTTCCGGCAACATTCCTGGCTCCAGTAGTTATGGTGCAAGTATATGTTTTATTGGTTTCTAATTGGACAGCAGGTGTAAATGAAACCGTTAATCCAGAGTATGAAATAGCGCCCCCTACAGTATTTGCACCTTGTTTGACAGTAAATGTTGTATCGTCTAAGGTTAATGGGTTCATTGGCATATTAAAGGTAGCCGTAATGATTTTATTAAGTGAAACTGCCGTTGCATTATTTTCAGGATCAGTTGAAACTACAATTGGCATAATACCTGTGGTAAATGACCATAAAAAATCTGTTTGCAGAGCATTACCATCTGCATCTTTAACCAATGTTTTCACTCTGCCATTATAAATAGTATTAGCTGTAAGTGCATTGGCGGAAGTAAATGTTGCTGTTGATCCTGAATAGGTAACCGTCCCTGTAACAGTCGCTCCTTCTGCTGTAATGATAATTGAAGATTCGTCAATAGTTTCCGGATTCATCACCTCGTTAAAGGTGATCGTAATTATTTGGTTTAATGGAACGCCGGTAGCGCCATCAATTGGGTTCGATGATAATACAACAGGACATACACCAACGTTTTCTTCGAAATCATCAGTTGCACATCCTGAAATTAAAACAATAAATAACATTGTGATAATTAGTAGTGTTTTTTTCATTTTTTTTGTTTTATTAATGTTAAATATTTCTTAACAAAGGTTAGTCCGTTATAATTGGAAAGCATTACACTATTAGACTTAAGAGTTGTAGTATTCACACATCAAAAAATACTGAAAAACAACAATTTACAGCATCTTAAAATAATTGTAAATCCGTTTCTTTAAAGAATAGTATCTTGAAAAAAATCAAAAAAACAAAGGTTTAAAATCTTGATTTTTCACGGACCGTTTTGCAGCAGTTGCTGACTGATATATAATCCCAAAATTAAGAGCAGCAATTAACAATTTTAAAAACCCAACAACACCCATGTCAGGCTAATACATTAAATAAAACATTTTTTTAGAATTCGGCATTGGAAATCTCGAATTTAATTGTATCTTTGCACCCGAAACATCG
>NZ_AKJZ01000077.1 GCF_000282055.1 Flavobacterium sp. CF136 | reverse complement strand
AAAATAGGTGTCAGGCTGAGCGGAGTCGAAGCCCTTTCCCAAAGCCAAACTTAAATTTTCTTATATCACTTATATGGTTTAAAAAAAATAATCATCTTGAAAGCAACTTACCATAAATACATGCTCGAATTTAAGCGTCCTTCCGGAACGTCTCGCGGCATTATGACAGAGAAAGAAACATGGTTTATTGTACTCGAAGAAAACGGTAAAAAAGGAATAGGAGAGTGCGGTATTTTAAGAGGACTGAGTGCAGACGACAGAGATGATTATGAAGAGAAACTAAAATGGGTTTGCCAAAATATTCATTTAGGAGAAACAGTTCTTTGGGAAAAATTATTAGAATTTCCTTCAATTCAATTCGGAATTGAAATGGCTTTTTTATCTCTAAAAAGCGAAAATCCATATTTATTATTTCCTTCAGATTTTACGAATAACTCTAAATCAATTGCAATAAACGGTTTGGTCTGGATGGGAGAAGAAGCTTTCATGAAAGAACAGATTGAAGAAAAATTAGCACAGGGATTTACCTGCATAAAACTCAAAATTGGGGCTATTGATTTTGAGAAAGAATTGCAATTATTGCACTTTATTCGGAGTTATTTCTCAGAAAAGCAGATTGAAATCCGTGTTGATGCTAATGGTGCTTTTTCTTTAGGTGAAGCTTTAGATAAAATTATTCAATTATCTGGTTTTAAACTTCATAGTATAGAGCAGCCTATTCAGAAAAACAATACTGACAGGATGGCAGAACTATGCAAAACAACCCCTTTTCCTATTGCTTTGGACGAAGAGCTGATTGGGGTGTTTTCTCTAGAGAAAAAAGAAGCGCTTTTGCAAAAAATCATGCCACAGTACATCATTTTGAAGCCTAGTTTTGTAGGTGGTTTTCGAGGTACACAGGAATGGATTTCATTAGCGGAAAAATATAATATTGGCTGGTGGATTACATCTGCATTAGAAAGTAATATTGGATTGAATGCAATTGCGCAATGGACATTTTTACAAAATTCAGACATGCCACAAGGTTTGGGAACCGGAGCGCTTTACACAAATAACTTTGATTGTCCGCTGGAAGTTTTAAACGGACAATTGTGGTACAATAATTCTGAAAATTGGGATTCTTCTTTCCTTATAAATTCATAAGAAAATTGTTTTGAGGTATTGGATGTGATTGTTTTTAACACATAGAAACATAGGTTTTTAAGCTTAAAAATAGGCGTTTCACTAATTTATATACACATAGCTCTATGCGAAAGAAATATATTTCTTTTTTGTCTTCTTACTTTACATAAAATCTATGTCCCTAATGTGTTAAATATTTTTCTCATGAATTATGCCTTAGTGTTTTCGTTTCTATAATCTCCAAATTGGAATTTTGAATTTATCTCTGAATTAAATTGAGTAACTTGCATAAAATTTAATTATCAGAAGAAATGATTGAGATTGAAAGAAAGTTTCTTGTAAAATCAGACCAATTCAAGACACAGGCTTTTACCCAAAATAAAATTGCTCAGGGCTACTTAAGTTCACTGCCGGAACGAACAGTTCGTGTTCGGATTAAAGGCGAAAGAGGGTTTCTTACCATTAAGGGAATTGGGCATCATGGCGGAATGTCGCGTTTTGAATGGGAGAATGAAATTCCGCTTGATGAAGCACAGGAATTACTTAAATTATGCGAAAAAGGAAAGATTGAGAAAACACGTTTCGAAATAAAATCAGGAAATCATGTTTTTGAAGTGGATGAGTTTTATGGCGAAAACGAAGGTTTGGTCATGGCTGAAATTGAGTTAAAATCAGAAGAAGAATCTTTTGAAAAACCGGATTGGCTGGGTGAGGAAGTAACAAATGATGAGCGGTATTACAATGCTTATTTAAGTAAAAATCCTTTTAAGGATTGGGAAAAATAATATTTTATGGCAGAATCATATGATTTGGTAATTGTCGGTGGCGGACCAATTGGTCTGGCCTGTGCAATTGAAGCTCAAAAGAAAAATCTGAATTATTTAATTATAGAAAAAGGTGCAATTGTAAACAGTATTTTCAATTATCCGCTTTATATGACGTTTTTTTCTACAGCGGAAAGACTTGAAATAGGCAATATCCCTTTTAATTGTTTAGCGCCAAAACCGGGACGTCAGGGGGCTTTGGAATATTATCGAAATATTCATCGTTACTTTAATTTCAATATAAATTTATTTGAAAAAGCTGTTGAAATTCAAAAGATAAAGGATGACTCTTTTAAAATTACAACAGATAAAGCTCTTTACGAAGCCAAAAACGTGATTATAGCCACGGGTTTTTATGATATTCCGATAGAAATGAATGTAAAAGGAGAAGAGTTGCTTAAAGTTCGACATTATTACAAGGAAGCACATGAATATGCCTTTAGGAACATCTTAATTGTTGGAGCTAATAATTCATCTGTCGATGCAGCTTTGGAATGTTGGAGAAAAGGCGCAAATGTAACTATGGTAATTCGTAAAAGTGAAATCAATAATCGCGTAAAATACTGGGTAAAACCTGATGTTGAAAACAGAATTGCTGAAGGAAGCATAAAAGCTTATTTTGAATCTAATATTACTGAAATTAGAGAAGATGAGGTTGAAATGGAAACCCCGAACGGTAAAATAATTATTAAAAACGATTTTGTTTTGGCCTTGACCGGCTACAAACCTGACTTGCCGTTTCTTGAAAAAATGGGTATTCAGCTTTCTGAAGATGAGTTAAAAACACCAACATACAATCCTGAAACGATGGAAACGAATGTAAAAGGATTGTTTTTAGCGGGAGTAGTATGCGGCGGAATGCAAACTCATAAATGGTTTATTGAAAATTCAAGAATCCATGCCAATATGATTGTGGATTGTATTACTTCGAAATAGAAATGATAATTACGATTGTCAGTTCGAGCGGAGTCGAGAACATTTTGCTGTTAAAGCATCTCGACTCCGCTCGATGTGACATTAGAATACTTAGAAAAAGTGCTTTAAGAACTACAGGAAAGCATAGAGCAGCCTACTTTTGAACGTGCCCAGTCCGGTCGTTTTGCAAACCATTTTTCATGTTCAGGCTGCTCATCGTAAGGTTTTTTGAGTAGTTCATACAACTCATTAATTAATGAATAATCCTCTTTATCGGCAGCATCAATTGCTAATTGCGCCATGTAATTTCGCAACACATATTTTGGATTAACTGAATTCATAAGTTTGATTCTTTCCTCATCTGAAGTGTTTTCCTGAATGAGACGTTCTAAATAATCGGCAAACCATAATAGCCAATTATCAAGAATAGTGTCTTTGATTTCTTCTGGTTTATAGAAAGCATCTTCTATGCATTTTAAGGCTTTTTCTGCTGAATCGGTTTTTTTAATTTTATTCAGATTGCGATAAAAAATAGTCATATCAGTTTCTGATAGCTGTAAATTGGATTCTAAATACGCAATTAATTCATCGTCACTTTCAGTTGAAGTGGTTGATCCTAATTTGCTTAAAATCATTTTTTTATAATCTGAATTAAAATCAATAATAAACGATTCTAATATTTTTTCCAAAGGCTCAGCCTCATTGATTAATGGATAAAGGGAATTTGCCAATTGATACAAATTCCATTGCGCAATCTGAGGCTGGTTTCCAAAACGGTATCTTCTGTTTTGACTGTCAGTTGTATTAGGTGTCCAGTTCGGATCATAATTTTCAAGCCATCCATAAGGTCCGTAATCAATAGTAATTCCGTGAATCGACATATTATCAGTGTTCATTACGCCGTGAACAAAACCAACTCGCTGCCAGTGTAAAATCATTTCACGGGTTTTGTCAGCAACTGTTTTGAAAAACTGTAAATACTGCTTCTTTGGTTCACCTTTAATTTCCGGGAAATAATGTTTGATGTTGTATTCTACAAACTGTTTCAGATTCTTTAATTCGTTTCGGGCCGTAAGCATTTCAAAACTTCCAAAACGGATAAAAGAGGGAGCGACACGACAAACAATGGCGCCTTTTTCGTAAGCAGGATTTCCATCATATAAAACATCTCTCAATACCTGATCACCGGAAAGCATGAGGGAAAGCGAGCGGGTAGTGGGAATGCCAAGGTAATACATAGCTTCGGCACATAAATGTTCTCTTATTGATGATCGCAAAACCGCTAAGCCATCTGCAGTCCTGGAATAGGGTGTTTTTCCTGCACCTTTTAATTGCAAAGTAAAAAACTGATTATCATCATGCTCGACTTCAGTTAAATTGATTGCTCTGCCATCTCCCAATTGTCCGGCCCAGTTCCCGAATTGATGTCCCGCGTAACACATTGCATATGGGCGTGTACCCGGGAGGATTTCTTTTCCTGAAAAAACATTCAAAAATTCTTCGGATTGAATTTCATCTTTAGAAATCCCAACCAGTTCAGCAACAGATTCTGCAGCATGAATTAATTTAGGATCAGAAGGCTTTGTTGGATTTACATATGAAAATAATGCTTTTGAAACCTGACGGACTTCATTGGTTTCATTTGTGTCAGCAGGTAATTCAGTTGTAAATCGATTATGTATTTTTAGATGTTTCATCGGTAATATTAATTTTGGATATTGATTAAAATAACTAATCAATTAATTTATCAGCGTACATTTTTTTTAACTTTTGCACTTTAGGATCAATTACCATTCGGCAATAACCGGCTTCCTGATTGTCGTTATAATAATTTTGATGCACTTCTTCAGCTTCATAAAAAACCTGAAATGGCTTTAATTGTGTTACAATCGGGTCTGAAAAGACCGGTTTTATTTCCTGGAAAACCTGTTCTGCAATTGTTTTTTGAGTTTCATCATGGTATAAAATAATAGAACGATATTGTGTTCCGCTGTCTGCACCTTGTCTGTTTAAGGTAGTTGGGTCATGACTTGTCATAAAAATAGTAATTAAATCATGATATGAAATTATGTCAGGATCAAAAGTAACCTGTATGACTTCTGCATGACCGGTTCTTCCTGTACAGACTTCTCTGTAAGCAGGGTTTTTTATCTGACCATCAGAATAACCTGATTTTATGGTTTTAATTCCTTTTAAACGCTGAATTACAGCTTCTATACACCAAAAACAGCCACCACCAAAGGTTGCTACTGATACGTTTTTCATTTATGTTATGTTTTTAATTATCGATTTGTCCTATTAGTTATGTAGGGTATTTTGATAAATTGCTTGTAAAAAGCACGTTTGATTAAATATATTAAAAAGTAACTTAAAATTTAAAGTTTGTAATTGATAAATTCGCAATTTTATAAAAAAATAATACATTTGCCTTCAAACAAAAGGTACACTCATGAATAGCAAAAATAATACCATGACTTTAGAAACTTATTTTAAAGATTTTCGAAAAAATATTGTTGGAATTAATCAAGAGTTTACTTCTCCTTATGGAAAAAAACAAATTATTTATACAGACTGGACTGCCAGCGGGAGGTTATATCGCCCGATTGAAGAGAAACTTTTAAATGAATTTGGTCCTTTTGTTGCGAATACCCATACCGAAACTACCGTGTCAGGTACTGCCATGACAAAAGCGTATCATCATGCCAGAAATATTATAAAACGTCATGCCAATGCCAGTCCCGATGATGTTTTGATTACAGATGGTACAGGGATGACAGGTGTTGTAAATAAGTTTCAGCGTATTTTAGGATTGAAAGTTCCTGAAAACCTAAAAGCTTTTACCAATATTCCAGATGAGAAAAAACCGATTGTTTTTATTTCGCACATGGAACATCATTCCAATCAGACTTCGTGGTTAGAAACGATTGCAGACGTTGAAATTATTCCGTCATGTGAAAAAGGACTTTTTTCTTTGGATAATTTAGCGGAATTGCTCGAAAAATATAAAAACAGAACGATAAAAATTGCTTCAATAACATCGTGTTCGAATGTAACAGGTTTGAAAACACCTTTTCATGAAGCTGCCAAATTAATGCATCAGCATCAGGGTGTTTGTTTTGTAGATTTTGCCTGTTCAGGACCGTATGTCGAAATTGATATGCATCCTGAAGATCCTGAAGCGTATCTGGATGCGATTTTCTTTTCACCTCATAAATTTTTAGGAGGTCCCGGAACTTCGGGGGTTTTGATTTTTAATAAAAAACTATACAACAATATGATTCCTGATTGCCCTGGGGGAGGAACGGTTAGCTGGACCAATCCCTGGGGAGAACACAAATACATTGATAATATTGAAGATCGCGAAGATGGCGGAACACCCGGTTTTCTGCAAGTGATTAAAACAGCCCTTGCAATTGAGCTGAAAGAAGAGATGGGAATTGAAAATATCCTGCAGCGTGAACATGAAATTGTAGATTTTATTTTTAATGAATTGAATGCTGTTTCAAATATTAAAATTCTGGCAGGACAGCACCAAAATCGTTTGGGGGTTATTTCGTTTTTTATTGAAGATCTGCATTTTAATTTGGGAGTGAAATTACTGAACGACAAATTTGGGATTCAAACCAGAGGAGGCTGCAGTTGTGCCGGAACTTACGGACATTTTTTATTACATGTTGATCAGGAAACTTCAAATAAACTGGTAGATGAAATTACGATTGGGGATTTGATCAAAAAACCGGGATGGATCAGAATGTCGATTCACCCTACGACAACGAATGAAGAAATTGCTTTTGTTTGTGAAAGTATAAAGGATTTGGCCAAAAACCATGAAAACTGGAAGTTGGATTATTCGTATGATAAAAATACGAATGAGTTTATTCATAAAAATGCCAATTCGTTTGAAGATGAATTGGTAGCCGGTTGGTTTAGATCTTAGAGCGAAGCTATAAGTTTATATAACCCGATAAGTTTTTAAACCTGTCGGGTTTGTGCTTTTTTAGAAGCTAAGATACAACATTGACGATTTGTCCATTTTTATGAAATGTTTCTATTTGTACGTTATATTTTTTAAAAATAATTTCTTACATTTTTTTTGAAATTATAATTGTGTTTTCAAAATTAATTATACCTTGGTAATTCTAAAAATAAACCATTACAGATGAAAAAAACAATAGCAATATTTGCTTTTATGATTGTAGCGCAAATTGCAATTGCTCAGGATGCAAGCCGGGCAGATGTTAAAAAATTGATTGAGTTAACTGGTGGAGATGCACAAATTGCTGTTGCCAAAAAAAAAGTTTTAGAGATGATTCCGGAAGCGAAACAAACGGAATTTTTAAAAGAATTTGACATGTCGTTAATTGGGTATCTTGCTAAAATTGAAGATTTTTATATCAAGGAATACACATCCGAAGATATTCAGAAAATGATTGTTTTTTATGAAACTCCAATAGGTAAAAAAATGAAAAGCAAAGCAGGGCTTCAAGCTGAATCGTCTATGTCGGCAATTCAATCCTGGAGTGTAGAATTGCAAGGAATTATTATGAAATATATGAAGTGATTTTTTTGCATTAAATAATTTTAGACCTAATCGATTTAAAAAAATGGATTAGGTTTTTTTGTGGAATGATTTTTTGATGTGTTGATTGTTTTTAATGAATTAAAATGTTTCATGTTTAATTTCGTAGAAATGAACTATATTATATTGGTCGAAGGTTCGGGTTTGAGCCCCCGCAATTTTTTACAGTACTTTCAGCGCGGAGTGATTTAGTTTAGTAATTTTATATTTTTTGATAGTTAACTAATTTGAAATATTTAAAATTCTAAGTTATGATAAGACAAATTTTGAGTGTTGTTATTGGTTATACAATTTTTGTAATTAGTTCAATACTTCTTTTCAGATTTTCAGGAGTTAATCCACATTCGGAGGTTTCTCAATTATTTATGGTTTTGACGTTTGTTTACGGAACTATTTTTTCTTTCATAAGTGGACTTATAACTCAATTGATTGCAAAGACGAGAAATTTGAAAGTCAATTATGTGCTTTTTATTATCATGGCTGGTTTTGCGACTTTTTCACTTTTTAAATCTAGCGGCAGTTCCTGGACGCAATTGTTGGCGATTTTTGTGTTTGCTCCGGTTTCTGTTTTGGGAGGATTGTTTTGGATTAAAAGAAGTAAGGAATAATGAAATTTGAACTGGTTTTTGATAAAGATATTTACAATAAACAAATGGATTTATTGTTTGATTTGGCATGGAAAAGGAAAATTGCTTATTATAAAAACTCACAATATCTCGGGCTAATTTTAATAGTAATTGGATCAGCAATGATTTATGATCGGCCCAATATATTTGGAGGAGGTTATGTTTTAATTTTTTTCGGATTATCTAATCTTCTTCCATTTGTCTATTATTATTTTAAAATAAAGTTAGATTATAAAAAAATTGAAAATGCTAAAAAAGAAGAAATAGAATTCCCTAAAGGCGTAAAAAAATTAGTTTAGAGTTTACTGAGGTTGCATTTATAATGAATGTTGAAAATCAAGCGAAGACTATACTTTGGGAAGAATTTGTTACATGCTTGATAAAAGAAGATAATGTAATCTTGATTACCAAAGATTATCAGCCTTATATATTAGGAGAAAGTGAAGTTGGAGAAGAAAATTTTCAAAAAATAATCTCTTTTGTTGAAACAAAAATGGAAGTTTTAAATAAGAAAAGATTATAAATCTTGACAGTTATAACAAACCCGACGGCTTTTTAAAACCTGTCGGGTTTGTTTTTTTGCTGAGGTTTTAGTTCTTAAAAACTACAAAACCTCTAATCTAGCCCTGATAGAGCGGATATCCTTTTATGGCGGCGTTCGCCATAAAAGATAGGAGTGAAAGCGGGACTTTTGGTCTTGAAAAGTCAAAAATCATCTGCTTCTGAGCAATTGACTGATAATCATTTAGAATTGTTTTGCTATTACAAATAAATGTATTAATTTTGCAGACCTTTTGGCAAAGAAGAGTTTCCATTAGGTATCAACTATTTATGTAAAACAACTTCTGTTTTTTCTACTGCTTTATGAAACTCGAGGGAAACAGAATACAAATTTTTTATCAGCATGTCTGAACAATTAAAATCACAAGAAGAGTTTTTAGCAAATTTTAACTGGCATAACTTCCAAGAAGGAATCGATGCAGTAGATGAGAAAAACTTACAAGAGTTTGAAGAACTAGTATCTAAGACTTTCATCGCTACAGATCAGGAAGAAGTAGTTGAAGGTGTTGTTGTTAGAATTACAGATAGAGACGTTATCGTTGATATCAATGCTAAATCTGAAGGTGTTATTTCTTTAAACGAATTCCGTTACAACCCAAACTTAAAAGTTGGTGACAAAGTAGAAGTATTAATCGACATCCGTGAGGACAAAACAGGTCAATTAGTATTATCTCACAGAAAAGCACGTACTATTAAATCATGGGATAGAGTTATTTCTGCAAATGAAACAGGAGAAATCGTTAATGGTTTTGTAAAATGCAGAACTAAAGGTGGTATGATCGTTGACGTTTTCGGAATTGAAGCTTTCTTACCTGGTTCTCAAATTGACGTTAAGCCAATTAGAGACTACGATGTATATGTAAACAAAATGATGGAATTCAAAGTGGTAAAAATTAACCACGAATTCAAAAACGTTGTTGTATCTCATAAAGCGCTTATCGAAGCGGATATCGAAGTACAGAAAAAAGAGATCATCGGTCAATTACAAAAAGGACAAGTATTAGAAGGTGTTGTTAAAAACATTACTTCTTATGGTGTGTTCATTGACTTAGGTGGTGTTGACGGATTAATTCACATTACTGACCTTTCTTGGAGCAGAATCAACCACCCAAGTGAAGTTCTTGAATTAGACCAAAAATTAAACGTTGTAATCCTTGATTTCGATGATGAGAAAACAAGAATTCAATTAGGATTGAAACAATTAAACGCTCACCCATGGGATGCTTTAGATGCTAATTTAACTATTGGTGATAAAGTAAAAGGTAAAGTAGTTGTAATCGCTGATTACGGTGCATTTATCGAAGTTGCTGAAGGTGTTGAAGGTTTAATCCACGTTTCTGAAATGTCATGGTCAACTCATTTACGTTCTGCTCAGGATTTCGTAAAAGTTGGAGATGTTGTTGAAGCTGTTATCTTAACTTTAGATAGAGATGACCGTAAAATGTCATTAGGTATCAAACAATTGACTCAGGATCCATGGACTGATATTACTTCTAAATACCCAGTAGGTTCTAAACATACAGGTATCGTTAGAAACTTTACAAACTTTGGTATTTTCGTAGAATTAGAAGAAGGAATTGATGGATTAATTTACATTTCTGACTTATCTTGGACTAAGAAAATCAAACACCCATCTGAATTTGTAAATGTTGGTGAGAAATTGGATGTAGTTGTATTAGAATTAGATGTTGAAGGACGTAAATTATCTTTAGGTCACAAACAAACTACTGCTAATCCTTGGGATCAATACGAAGATTCTTTCGCAGTTGGAACTATCCACAACGGAGAAATCTCTGAAATTGTTGACAAAGGAGCTACTGTAGAATTCGGAGATGATATCGTTGCTTTCATTCCTACTCGTCACCTTGAAAAAGAAGACGGAAAGAAATTGAAAAAAGGTGATACTGCTGATTTCAAAGTAATCGAATTCAACAAAGAATTCAAAAGAGTAGTTGCTTCTCACACTGCTATCTTCCGTGAAGAAGAAGAGAAAAACGTGAAAGCTGCAACTGAAAATACTTCATCTAACTCTACTAATACAAATGCACCAGCTGCAACTTTAGGTGATAACAATGATGTATTAGCTGCATTGAAAGCTAAAATGGAAAAAACTGAGAAAAAATAATTCTTACGTTTTTTATAAATAGAAAGTCCCACAGTGATGTGGGACTTTTTTTTGTGTTTTAAATTTAGGTCATTTTAACAAAAAAAGTTGTAGTAGTCTCTTAATAAACTACTTTTGCTGAAAAAAATATTTATATGAAGAAAATCTACTTTTTGTTTTTTGGGTTATGTTTTTTTAATGTTTTGAGTGCGCAAATTGTTAATATTCCTGATGCAAAATTTAAAGCGAAGTTGTTAAGTGCAAGTTCGAGTAATCGGATTGCATCTAATCAAACCCCTGTCTATAATTCTCAAACATATAATTCTACAGTTTCTGTTTATAATCCTATAGATAAAAATGGTGATGGTGAAATTCAAGTAAGTGAGGCAAGTGTTATAAAATATTTAGATGTGAATAGCTCAGAGATTGCGAGCCTTAAAGGAATTAATTATTTTACAAATTTGCAATTTTTGGATTGTTCTTCAAATCGCCTTAATACTTTAGATGTAAGTGGGTTTGCTAATTTGAAAACTTTGAATTGTAGTTATAATCAATTGCCGAGTTTAAATGTAAGCAGCTTGATTAATTTGCAAACTTTGATGTGTTTTTCAAATCAATTGCTAAGTTTAAATGTTAGGGGATTGATTAATTTGCAATATTTGAAATGTAGTGGTAATCAATTATCAAGTCTAAATGTTAGTGGATTGATTAATTTGAAATATTTGGTGTGTGAATCTAATCAATTATCCAGTTTAGATGTCAGTGAATTGATTAATCTGGAAGGTTTGTATTGTAGTAAGAATAAAATACCAAATTTAAATGTCAGTGGGTTAACTAATTTAAAATTTTTGAATTGTCTTGATAATCAATTATCAAGTCTAAATGTTAGTGAATTGACTAATTTGATACATTTGTATTGTGATAATAATCAGATATCAAGTTTAGATGTAAGTAGATTGACTAATTTGCAAAATTTGTATTGCACCAATAATCAAATACCAAGTTTAGATGTCAGTAAGTCACATGAGTTACAAGAATTGTTTTGTGGTTTTAATCAATTGACCAGTTTAAATGTAAATGGGCTGTCGAATTTGCGATATTTGTTTTGTCCTTCTAATCAATTGACATCGCTTCTAATAAAAAAAAATAACAAAAATTGGCTTACAGATTGGGTGGATTTACACTTTGAAAACAATCCAAACTTAGTATACATTTGTTCCGATGAAAAAGATACAGCATTCGTTCAAACATTAATTAATAATTATGGGTTAGATTCGTTTTGCACTGTAAATAACTATTGTTCTTTCACACCTGGTGGCTCATTTTATACTATCAACGGAACTAGTACAATAGACGAAAACAACAACGGTTGCAGTGTTAATAATTTGGTATATCCAAACTTAAAATTTACTATTACAGATGGGACTAATTCTGGTAGTTTAATATCTCAGGAGTCAGGTGTTTATTCTATTCCTGTTCAAGCAGGAATACATACTATAACTCCACAAATAGAAAATCCAAGCTATTTTAACGTTTCGCCAGTAAGTGTCACAATAGATTTTCCAACACAAAGCAGTCCATTTATACAAGATTTTTGTATAACGCCAAATGGTACTAATCCAGATTTAGAAATATCAATTTTGCCAATCGACAGAGCAAGACCGGGTTTTGATATCAGTTACAAATTGGTATATAAAAACAAAGGAAATACCACCCAATCAGGAACTGTTAATCTAACCTTTGATGATTCAATTTTGGATTTAGTGAGCTCAAATACTACTATTTCAAGTCAAACTAATAAGTTGTCTTGGAATTTTGCTAATCTAAAACCATTTGAAACCAAAGAAATTTTAGTTGTCTTAAACTTGAATGGACCAACAGAAACTCCTGCGGTAAATAATGGCGATGTTTTGAATTCGACAGCTACAATAGTCTCGTTAGCAACCGACAAAACTCCAAATGACAATGTATTTAAATTAAATCAAGTGGTTGTAAATTCATTCGATCCAAACGATAAAACTTGTTTAGAAGGTTCCATTATTACCCCGAGTTTAATAGGTGAGTATGTGCATTATATGATTCGTTTTGAAAATAGAGGAACTTATTCGGCACAAAATATTGTTGTAAAAGATATGATTGATTTATCGAAATTTGACATTTCCACTTTAATCCCAACAAGTTCAAGTCATTCTTTTGTAACTAAAATTTCAGAAGGAAATAAAGTTGAGTTTATATTCGAAAATATCAATCTTCCTTTTGATGACGCAAATAATGATGGATATATTGCTTTTAAAATTAAGACACTTCCAGCATTAAAAGTTGGAGATTCATTTACTAACGAAGCCAATATCTATTTTGATTATAATTTTCCGATACTTACCAATAAAGCTACATCAAAATTTCAAACGACTTTAGGAACTCCCGATTTTGAGTTTTCTAATTATTTTACTTTGTATCCAAACCCTGTAAACGATGTTTTAAACATTAATGCTGTACAAGCTATAGAAATACAATCATTAGCAATTTATGATATTTTAGGTCAATTGGTTATTGCTGTCCCAAATGCAAAATCGGTTTCGAATATTGATGTTTCAAAACTTAGGACAGGTACCTACTTTATAAAAGTAAAGTCAGATAAAGGAAGTTCGAGTATGAAGTTTATCAAGAAATAAAACAATGCTCTTTAAATAGAAAGTCCCACAGGAATATGGGACTTTTTTTGTCTTTTTGTTTGAGTTTCATGTTTGTCAGTTCGAGCGGAGTCGAGAACTTGTGTGCATTTCGACTTCGCTCAATGTGACAGCTAAGAATGCAATAGATAATTTGAAAGTTCTTTTAAGGAGCTATTTCCAACTATCATTCCAAATCTTTTATGATGAACACGCCAGAAAAGGGTTTTTCTTTTTATCTGGGCTAAAGCGTTCGTTTTCAAAAAAACAACGATTTTTCTACACAATCTTGTCATTCCGAGGAACGAGGAATCTTCGCGAGTAGCTCGACAAAGATTGGAGATTTTGATTATGGAGTTTCTTGTGA
>NZ_AKJZ01000076.1 GCF_000282055.1 Flavobacterium sp. CF136 | reverse complement strand
TCGACGAAAGGAGAAATCACACTCGAAATTCGACAAAGATTGAACGTTTCAACACGTGGAACCCATTATGTGATTTCTCCTTTCGGCGAATGACAAATTGTATCAAAAAATCAGAAAAACACTTTAAATGAAAACAAGAATCGGGATTTTAGGTTTAGGTGGAGTAGGAGGTTATTTTGGCGGACTTTTGGCGAAAACTTATTTTAAGTCAGATGAAGTCGAAATTATTTTTATTGCCCGTGGTGAAACTCAAAAAGCTATTACTGAAAACGGATTAAAAGTAATAACAGATGATTTGGAAACTGTTGTTTATCCAAAATTGGTTTCGAATAATCCGGATGAAATTGGCAAATTAGATTATTTAATTTGTGCTACCAAAACGTATGATATTGAGGAGAGCTTACTTTCTCTAAAGAAATGTATTACGCTAAAAACAGTGATTCTTCCTTTATACAATGGTGTTGATGCACCGGAACGCATCAAGAAAATATTCCCTGAAAATGAAGTTTTACAAGGTTGTGTTTATATTATTTCGATGATTATTTCACCCGGAACAATCAGAAAAATCGGTTTTTATGAAAAATTATTTTTTGGTTCAAAAACTATTCCGATTTCAAAATTAGAAGAGTTACAATTGATTTTTAAAAATGCTAAAATTGAAAGTTATCTCGTCAAAAATATTGAAGAAACAGTTTGGGAGAAATTTATTTTTATTTCAGCTTTAGCATCGGCAACGTCGTATCTCAATCAGAATATTGGCGAAATACTGATTAATAAGGAATCTAAGGATATTTACGTGGCATTGCTGTATGAAATTGAAGCTGTTGCCAAAGCAAAAGGGCTGCAATTGCCAACTGATATTGTAGATCAAACGATTATAAAGCTAGAGAAATCTCCAAAAAATGCAACGTCATCAATGAACAGGGATTTATTGGCAGGTAACAAGACAGAAGTTACTTCGCTGACACAATTTGTAGTCAACGAAGGTTTAAAATATGGTGTAAAAACTCCTCTTTATGAAAAAATTGCAAATGTATTATTATAGTATTTTAAGATTCGTCTTTTGTAGTACGAATCAAGCTGATGCCGGACATGAAAAATACGATTCCGAGTATACCGTAAATAATTAACGATTTAATATCTCTTGTTTCTCCCGAAGTACCAGCAAATATTACTGCGGTATAAATAAGGCCAATTATTCCGAGAAGGGTAAGTAATCCTCCAAAAAGTCTTTTCAGGTTCATGATTTGTGTTTTTAAGGTTTGGGTCAAAAGTATAAAGTTAATGCTTTCAGTATGTTATAGAATTGCGGTTTAAACTTATATGATTTGTGGCATGCTTTAAAGGCAAACTCGTGATTTAAATCTTACTTTTACGGAAATCAATTTTATATTTTATATGAAAAAAATCATTTGCTCTTTATTTTTATCTGCCCTTTTAATTAATGTTGTTCAGGCACAAGAAGGATCTACATCGGTAGAAAAAAATCAATTTAAGATTAATCTTTTATTTCCGGGATTCGTATATGAGCATGGTTTTAATACTAAAAACACTCTTTATTCAGAAGTAAGTTTAGGAGCCGGATATCGTTATAACAGTTATTATGATGAATCAAACGTTTATTTTTTTCCTATGATTAATGAACAATTTCGTCATTACTATAATTTAGAAAAAAGAGCGGCTAAAGGAAAAAAAACAGCTCGTAATTCAGGGAATTTTCTTGCTTTGTCAGGATATTATAACTTTCAATCTATTTCTTCTAATGAGAAGTATGGTGAATATCCGTCTTCGTTTACACTTGCGCCGGTTTGGGGATTACAGCGTACTTATAAAGGAAGGTTAAATCTTGAATTGACTTTTGGTGCCGGAGTAAATTTTGATAAATATGATACCGAGTTTGCTCCAATTGCAAATTTTACTTTAGGCTGGGTAATTGGAAAATAAATCTCATTTAAAATAGAAAAACCTTGATAAGTCAAGGTTTTTCTATTTTAAATTCTAAGCCAATATTACGAACACTTTCTATTTTGATTTTTGAATCTGAATTAAAATATTTTCTAAGCCTGCTGATAAAAACATCCATACTTCGCCCTGAGAAATAATCGTCTTTTTTCCAAACAGACATTAAAATTTGATCTCTCTTTAATAACTGGTTATGATTTAAATATAAATACTCAATAAGAGAAGCTTCTTTCTCTGTGAGTTGCTGGACATGATTTCTATTATTGAGGGTTAATCTTTCATTATCAAAAAGATAAGAACCAATTTGAATTATATTATTTCCGTCCAGGCTTCTTTTTTGTTCAATTCTCTTTAGAATATTCTGTAAACGCAGAATCAGTTCGTCGACTTCAAAAGGTTTTATGATATAGTCGTCTGCACCTAGTTTCAATCCAATGATTTTGTCTTCTTTTAACTTTCTTGCAGTTAGAAAAATGAAAGGAATTTCGGGATTGATTGTAATTATTTTTTCAGCCAATGAAAATCCGTCCAATTTGGGCATCATTACATCAAAAACACAAATATCAAAAGCTTGGTTTTTAAAATAATCTAAAGCTATTTCTCCATTTTCTGCCCAGATTACTTCGAATTGATGCAGTTCTAAATATTGTTTTAAAATTGCAGCAAAATCAAAATCGTCTTCAGCTAAAAGTAATTTTTTCAAAATAAGGTAATTAAACTTTTAATAAAATAGTAAACAGAGTTCCTTTTCCTAAATCACTCACAACGTTAACAGAGCCCTGATGCGCTTTTATAATTTGATCTACATAGTAAAGTCCTAAACCTAAGCCTTTTGTATTGTGCAGGTTTCCTTGTTGTACGCGATAAAACTTTTCAAAAAGAAGTGATTGTTTGTTCTTTTCAATTCCGATTCCGTCATCTTCAATACTGATAGAAAACTGATTTTCTATAATTCTGGTTTTTATTGTAATCGTTTTTGAACCATATTTTACAGCATTTTCCAAAACATTTAAAAAAGCGGTTGTCAGATGGAATTTATCTAAAATCAAAATTGTTTTCTGAGTTTGAAAATCGGTTTTAAGATTAATCTTCGGATTTCCAATTTTAAAATCTTCTATAATTGAAAATAAAAAAGCTTCAGTATTTATTTTTTCTTTCTGCAATTCGATTTCATTTTCTGCTAATGAATTTGCCATAACCTGATCGATCAAATTTTGCAGACG
Source organism: Flavobacterium sp. CF136 (assembly GCF_000282055.1). Taxonomy (GTDB): domain Bacteria; phylum Bacteroidota; class Bacteroidia; order Flavobacteriales; family Flavobacteriaceae; genus Flavobacterium. The sequence goes on along the minus strand of NZ_AKJZ01000076.1, from coordinate 22,014 downwards.
ATTGTTCTGACGCGAAATTGTATTGACAATGGCATTGAAATTTTTATCGTTTTCACGAATATTTTTCTGCTCCAGAATTTTGGTCGAAATTCCTAAAGTTGCCAAAGGCGTTTTGAGTTCGTGCGTAATGTTATTGATAAAATCGGTTTTGACATCACTGACTTTTTTTTGTTTAATTAAAGCTTTAATGGCAACTATAAAAAGCATAATCAGAGTTAAAATCGAAAGAAGTGATAGAATGAGAATGAAAGTCATTCGCCTTAAAATAATCATTTCCCAATCAATAACAGAAACATACATCGAATCTTCCGTCAATAATTTATAATCCTGGTTTTCAAAAGTTCCATTGGTTGTTCCGACATAATTCCGAACCAGAAAAGCATGATTTAAAGAAGCTAAATTGCCGTATAATTTGTTTTGAATAAAAGGCTTTTCAGAAAAAATAGTGTCCGCTTTTTTTGTGTTTTTATACAAAATGAATTTATTCAGTACAATCGCAAAATCAATTTTAAAATTTGGTAAATCCCTTTCGAACTTGCGTTTGATTTTCTGTGTTAAGGCATCGCTGAATTCATTTTCAAGAACACCTTTTTTAATATCAATTTTATTCTTTTTTCCCTGAATATAATTTTCTGATAATTGTTTGTATAGTGTCTCCTTTTTTGAAACGATAACCGAATCAATATCACTGTAGTTATTAGAAATCTGAGCGATTTCATTTTTAATTTCGGTATGAAACTGTGCCACTTTATAGTCGTAAGCGGTTTTTACCAAATAGCATTGCACCGTTGATAAAACAATCAGGGCAACGACCGAAAATGCTATTAATAAATTGATTCTTTGTTTCATACAATTCGAAATGCTGTCGCAAAAATAAAGCTTTTGTGATACATTCTGTGCTTTAACCTCTCATTAACCTCCAATTAACTTTCGCAGTACTTTTTTAGAAGCATTTTTGCATCAGCTTAATCTAAAATCTTTGTAAAATGAATGTGTATCTGCCTTTAAAACTTTTTATAATGCTGTTGTTTTTTTTTCTTTCTTTTACAGCCAAAGCTCAAAATGAAACACCTAAGGACAGTATTTCAAATCAATTAAATGAAGTTGTAATCAGTCAAAATAAAAAGATATTTACCAATACCAATGGGAATATAAAAGTTGATGTCGCCAATTCGATTTACAATTCAATTCCAAATACTTTAGACTTATTATCAAAATTACCAATGGTTCAGGTTAGTTCTGATAAAGAAAAAATAACGGTTATCGGAAAAGGAAATCCGCTGATTTATATCGACAATCAAAAAGCTGGTCTAAACGATTTGAATGCTTTAACTGTTGCTGATATCAAAACAATAGAAATCATTCAGAATCCATCTGCAAAATATGAAGCCGAAGGACGCTCGGTAATTTTGATTACACGAAAGTTCAGTAAAAAAGATAGTTTTAAAACAGAAATTTCTGAGGTTGCTTCGTTCAAAAAAAACTATAACAATTATTTGGGATTTAATTCAAATTTCAAAAAAAACAAACTGGAGTTAAAAGCAAATTTCAATTACAATCGATTGGATCCGTGGGAAAGTCATAGTATTGATTATCAAATCCCAACTGCAGAAATTGTTTCTAAATATGATGTTACGGCCGATACAAAAAGAAAGCAATTTATTTTTGGCGGAGGTTTGCTTTACAAAATAAATGACGATGATTATTTTTCGATTAGTATCAACAGCAAGTTGCAATCAGATACTTTTCCGATTAATACGATAACAGATAATACGAATAAAAATGTAGAAAATAACGTTGTGACTTTTACAGATAATGATAGTAAAAAGAATTTTGTAAACTCATTTTTAAATTATCAGAAAAAAATAAAGTCGATTGATGCACAAATTTTCACAGGCTTGCAATACTCTAATTTCGATCAGGGATTGTGGACTGAAGTAAATGATAATTTTAATAATACAAAATTTGAATTGACACAAATCAGGGATCAGAAATTTCAAATTAATTATTTTTCAGGAAGAATTGATATAGAGAAAAAATTTAAAAGCGAAATGAAATTTGAAATAGGAGGGTTGTATTCATCAGCAAATTCTAAGTCAGATGTTGCTATTTTTTATAATGCAACCAATCAAAACGAATTAAGTTTTTATGATTTTAAAGAGGAAAATTTATCCGGATATACTCAATTATCAGGCAAAATTAAAAAAGTTGATTTTTCACTTGGGTTTAGGATTGAAAACTCAAATGTAATCGGGAAATTTAAAACCGATGCATTGCCATTACTAGATAAAAATTACACTAATTTTTTTCCAAAAGCGCAGTTTACATTTCCAATAAATAGTACTAAAAGTATTTCTGTAAACTATGCTAAAAGTATTTCGAGACCCAATTATTCATCTTTAAGCCAAGGATCAACCTATATAAATCCATATTTTTTATATGCAAGAAATATTAATTTAGGTCCGACGATTATAAATGAAATTTCTGCAAATTTTCAATATCATGACAAATCAGTCAAATTAAGTTTTACACAAAGCAATAACCCGATTCACAATAGTTTTTCTTTTGATGATCAAAAAAATATAATGACTTTTAAAGATATAAACTTTGATAAAAGTTCTGCATTCTCTCTGGATTTCACATTGCCGTTTACTTATAAATTTTGGACAACTACCAATTCTTTAATTTTTGTTTTGGAAAAAATTGAAGATGATTCTGCAGTATTCCTGGCTTCAAAACCCTATTTGTATTATTACTCAAATAACGAATTTAAACTTCCAAAAGAATATTCTATTACTTTAAATTTTTGGGGATTAACGAAACAAAATACAGGTATTTTTGAAACAAATAGCAGATTTGTCATTGACATGGCAGTTTCAAAAATGTTTTCAAAAAAATGGAATTGCACATTGAGCTGTAATAATATCTTTAAAAATAATATTGAGACAGAAAAATTTACAATTAATAATATTAACTCAAAAGCAAGATATCAGGTCGATAATCATGAAATATCAATCTCAATAAAATATTCTTTTGGAAAGATAAAAGAAACTGAATTTAAACAAAAAAATATTGATGAAAACGAAAATAGAATCCGATAAAAACTTCCAGCTCAACGAACTTCATAGAACGGGAATATGCGATTTTTCTCTTACTCTTTCGTAATGTTTTTTAATAGGATATTCTTGAAATCAATTGGTGAACCTTCATAATTTAAAGAAATTTTGCCTTCTGTAGAGGAAGCTTCCACACATTCGTTTACTAATTTTCCGTTCAGATATTGGGTGATTTTTCCGTTGAAGGATTTTATGACAATAGAATTCCATTCTCCATAAGGTTTCTCATTACTGCTGAATTTTGGAGATGTTACACTTGCGCCGGCTTCAATCGGCTTTCCGTTTACTTTTGCAGTTACCTGATCTAAAAAGATAAAATCGCCGGTAGTATTTTCTTTGATTTGAAATTGGATTCCTTTTGGCCAGATTTTGTCAGGTGAGTCCACAGGTATGTTGTACATGACACCGCTATTTTTCTTGCTGTTTGTTTTAAACTTCTCTTCTGTATTCCATCTGAATTCTAAACTAAGTTCAAAATTTTTATAGCTTTTTTTAGTCATCAAATAACCATTGTTTTCCCCGTACATTCTGATCATTCCGTCAGAAAATGCATAAGCTTCCGACGGCTGCTGTTTTTCAGTACTGGTTTTTGTAAAGGCATACCAATCATCCATTGACAAACTTTTTTGTTGAACCACACATGAATTTAAAACTAAAAGAAAGATAAAAGCAAAAAAGGTTTTTTTGAGCATAATTATGATTTTAAAAAATAAAGTTTTTTAAAAAGAAAAGATAAATTACCCTTCGTCTTCTTCAGTAGTTTTGTTTGATGAATCGGCTAATTCTTCATCATCATCAGTAGAATTTAATTCGAAGAAACTAAAGAATGAACCTCCGTAGTTTTTCTGAAAGGAGAAATTACTCAAATGTTCCATTTTGGTATATTTGGAGTGTTCAATAATCATCATTCCTTCTTCATTCAGTAAATCTCTTTCAAAAATAATTAAAGCAATTTTTTCGAAAGAAGCCTGGTCCAATCCGTATGGCGGATCAGCAAAAATAATGTCATATGATGTTTTGCAATTCTCCAGAAACTTGAAAACGTCACTTTTAGTTGCTGCAATATCAAAATCATATTCTGATGCGACTTGCTTGATGAATTTTACACAGCCAAAATCACCGTCAACAGAGGTTATGGGTGCACTTCCGCGAGAAGCGAATTCAAAACTGATATTGCCGGTTCCTGAAAATAAATCCAAAACCTTTAAGCTGTCAAAACTAAAATGATTATTCAGAACATTAAATAATGCTTCTTTACTCATATCAGTAGTTGGTCTTACAGGAAGATTTTTTGGTGGAAAAATGCGGCGTCCTTTGTATTTTCCTGAAATGATTCTCATGATTGGAATAAGATATAATGTTTTTGATTCTGAGCAGTTGAAAAGCTGTTTTTTTGCTGTTGCGTGCTTACATCCAAAAAGGAAATATTCCGAATATATTTATAAGCAACCGCATAAAATGGATCGTTTTTGTCAATGGTACCCAATAATTCGAGTTGAAAACTTTCCGGATTTAAACTCAATTGTTCTGCGGTAAAAAGCAAATAATAAATGAAATCTTCAGGAGTCTGATATTCAAATGAATTGAATAATAACAACTTTTGATTTTGTACCACTATAACTTCAAAATGACCAAAATTAAAATTGACAACCATTTTCTTTTCGTCATTATTTCTGGAAGCATCTAAGATTTTTTCAACCAAAATACTGTTGGCATGTTTATAATCAAACGCGCCAAATTGATCAATAAAAAAATTATTGATATTGACATACGGAATATAAACGACATTCATTTGATAATTTGAAACCTGATCGTAAGCAAAAAAATCGGTTTCAAAGACCTTAGTGTTAAATTGTAAATAGCTTCCAAGGAAATTTTCATCAAATAAAGCTGCAGGTACGAAAGTCGAAAGATTATTATTGTGAATGACCAAAATTTCGTCGTAAGTATCTTTTAATTCAGGGTTGTTTTTGAACGCATCTCCAAATAATTCTTCAATTTTGGTAGCTTTATGAAAGGTATCAAAATGAATTTCTTTTAAAGAAGTTACGGTGTTATTTAAAGTATCAAAACAACAAAAAGATAATCCGGTTAAGGAAACCTGAATAGATAGTTTTTTATATTTTTTTGAAGTGATATTAGTATTTTGTAATGACATATTTGATTTACAATTCGTTACCTGTTTTAGTATCAAGAAAGAATTTAAGACAAGTACAAACTTACAAATAAAATAAATAACAATATCAATATCAAAAATCAATATCAATGAAAAATACAGTGTCAATGAAAAAAAATGAAATCAATTTGCATATCATTAGATGTGTTTTCAATTGTAAATTCATTTAATGTTTTTGATTAATTTTTAAATTGAATATTACCATTGAGATTGTAATTGATTTTTGAAATTACCATTTAAAAGCACGTTCTTTGTATCTCAATTTTTCCTTATGAATTCATCACTGTTTTACGGCGTTTTACAAAAAAGATTTCCTTTTGCTCCAACCTATAAACAGGATATTTTTTTTCAGAAAATTGCTATTTTTTTGACTGAACCGGACAACAATACTATTTTTGTATTGAAAGGGTATGCCGGAACGGGAAAAACAACCGTGATTTCGACAATAGTAAATAATCTTGGTGATATCAATAAGAAATTTGTTTTGCTGGCACCAACCGGGCGCGCTGCAAAAGTGATTGCTAATTACTCCAATACACCAGCTTTTACGATTCATAAAAAAATATATTTCCCTAAAAAATCTTCAGGGGGGGGCGTAGCTTTTACTAAGCAGATTAATAAACATAAAAACACCATTTTTATCGTCGATGAAGCTTCGATGATATCAGACAGTAATTCAGATTCAAAACTGTATGATAACGGATCGCTGCTGGACGATTTGATTTCATACGTATATTCCGGGACGAATTGCAAAATGATTCTTTTGGGAGATACCGCCCAGCTGCCTCCCGTAAATTTAGATATCAGCCCGGCACTTGATATACAGACTTTAGGGATTCATTATGATAAGGAAATCGAGCATATTGAACTGGACGAAGTAATGCGTCAGGAAGAGAACTCCGGAATTTTATATAATGCGACTGAATTACGAGAATTATTGAAAGATACTTTTATTACGGAATTTAAATTCAACGTTAAAAAATTCAAGGATATTGTCAGGCTTACAGATGGATATGATATTCAGGATGCCATAAATACGGCATATAGCAATTATAGTATTGAAGATACTGCTTTTATTGTGCGTTCTAATAAAAGAGCAAATCAGTACAATGAGCAAATCAGAACCAGGATTTTATTTAAAGAAAGTGAACTTTCGGTTGGTGATTTCCTGATGGTGGTTAAAAATAATTACTTCTGGCTCAAAGAAACAGATGAAGCCGGATTTATTGCAAATGGTGACATTATAGAAGTTTTAGAACTTTTCGGTATTAAAGAATTATATGGATTTAACTTTGCGAAAGTAAAAATCAGAATGGTTGATTACCCTGATCAAAAACCTTTTGAAACGGTTTTATTACTGGATACGATTAAAAGCGAATCACCATCTTTGACTTATGAAGAATCGAATCGTTTGTATGAAGAAGTAATGAAGGATTATGAAGATGAAACTACTAAATACAAGAAGTTTCAGAAAGTTAAGAATAACGAATATTTTAATGGTTTGCAGGTGAAATTCTCGTATGCCATTACCTGTCACAAATCTCAGGGAGGGCAATGGAATACTGTTTTTATAGAACAGCCGTATTTACCAAACGGAATTGATCGCGATTACATTAGATGGTTATACACCGCTATGACACGTGCCAAAAATAAGTTATATTTGATAGGATTTAAAGACGAGACTTTTGAGGAATAAAAACACTAATTTCACGAATTGGCATGAATTTTTTTTGAGATTTGCATTAGTGAAAATCTGTGAAATTTGTGTTTAATATTATACAGTAATGACAACACTAAACGACTTACATTCGATTTCTTCTACGTTTTCGAATACAGATAAAATGCCGGTTTTATTTTTAGGACATGGCAGCCCAATGAATGCTATTGAAGAAAATCAGTTTGTGGCTGGTTTTCGTGATTTGGCTAAAACTTTACCACAGCCAAATGCTATTTTATGTATTTCGGCACATTGGTTTACTAACGGAACCAAAGTAACTTCAATGCAAATGCCGAGAACTATCCATGATTTTGGAGGTTTCCCGCAAGCACTTTTTGATGTTCAATATCCGGCAAAAGGAAGCCCTGAACTGGCTTTGGAAACCAAGAAAATTTTGGAGCCTGTTGCTGTTGATTTAGATGAGCATTGGGGTTTAGATCATGGTGCGTGGAGCGTAATCAAACATTTATATCCGGAAGCAAATGTGCCGGTAATTCAGTTAAGTATTGATTATACGAAGTCAGGACAATATCATTTTGAACTGGCTCAGAAACTTCAATCATTACGCCATAAAGGTATTTTAATTATCGGAAGCGGGAACATTGTTCATAATCTGCGTTTGGTTGATTTCAGGAATTTTGATAAAGATAATTATGGATTTGACTGGGCAATTGAAGCCAGGGAAACCGTTAATAATTATTTATTGGATGGAAATTTCCAGCCTTTAATTGATTTTGAAAAAATGAATAAAGCAATTCAATTGGCGATTCCAACTCCGGATCATTATTTGCCGCTGCTGTATACTTTAGGATTAAAACAGGAGTCAGAAGGACTGAGTTTGTTTAATGATAAATTACTGGCTGGTTCTTTGAGTATGACTTCGGTGAAAATAATGTAAAAAACTTTGCGAATCTCTGCGGTAAAATTATAACGCAAATCTGCACAAAAATTTTCACAGAGATTCACAGAGAAAATAAATTTAAAAATATTAGAATGAAAATAATAGCTGTAATTCCGGCACGATATGCATCAACACGTTTTCCTGCCAAATTAATGCAGGATCTGGGAGGGAAGACTGTGATTCTCAGGACTTATGAAGCATCAGTTGCGACTAAGTTGTTTGACGATGTTTTTGTGGTAACCGATTCGGATTTGATATTCAATGAGATTGTTTCTAATGGTGGAAAAGCCATTATGAGTATCAAAGAACACGAATCCGGAAGTGACCGAATTGCTGAAGCAGTAGTCAGTCTGGATGTTGATATCGTAGTGAATGTACAAGGTGACGAACCTTTTACAGAAGCCGGACCGCTGGAACAGGTTTTATCAGTTTTTAAGAATGATCCGGATCATAAAGTTGATTTGGCTTCATTAATGCGTGAAATCACCGATGAAGATGAAATCAATAATCCGAATAATGTAAAAGTGGTTGTAGATCAGTCACAATTTGCATTGTATTTTTCCCGTTCAGTGATTCCGTATCCGAGAGATAAAGATGTTGGTGTTCGTTATTTTCAGCACATCGGAATTTATGCTTTTAGAAAACAGGCGTTGTTAGATTTTTACAGTCTGCCGATGAAATCTTTGGAGGCTTCTGAAAAACTGGAACAGCTTCGTTATTTAGAATTCGGGAAACGTATTAAAATGGTTGAAACAACTCATGTAGGAATTGGGATTGATACGGCTGAAGATTTGGAAAAGGCGAGGGGAATTTTGAGTTCTAAATAAAATATAGATTGCGGTAAATTGAACGCGGATTTGACTGATTCGCTAAAGCGAAAACGCGGATTATCACGGATTTTTGTCTTTGCGAGGAACGAAGCAATCTCATTTGCTGAATCACTTTATGTCTTAGTGTGTGATTGTTTCGTCCCCCGCAGAAACAAACTTTGGGTAAAAGCATAAAAAAAGCTCCAATATTTGGAGCTTTTTTTATATCTGAAACCGAACTAAATTCTTAGTATAAACCTGGAAATTTAGCTGGATTTACTTCATGCATCATGTCATAAACCTTTTCGAAAATATCTTCGGCAGAAGGTTTGGAGAAATAATCACCATCAGTTCCGTAAGCAGGTCTATGTGCTTTTGCAGCTAATGTCTGAGGTTTACTGTCCAGATACTTATAAGCATCCTGCTCGTCGATAATTTGTTGTAAAATATACGCTGAAGCTCCACCGGGAACATCTTCATCGATTACTAAAAGACGATTTGTTTTGATAATACTTTTTACAATATCCTTATTGACATCAAATGGAAGTAAAGACTGAATATCAATTATTTCACAGTCAATTCCTAATTCGAATAGTTCGTTTGCAGCTTGTTCTACCAGTCTTAAAGTAGATCCGTAAGAAACTAAAGTAATATCAGCACCTTCTCTGATGGTTTCAACCACTCCGATTGGTGTTTTGAATTCGCCAAAATTAAGAGGCGTTTTTTCTTTTAAACGATATCCGTTCAGGCATTCAATTACCAAAGCCGGCTCATCACATTCTAAAAGGGTATTGTAAAAACCTGCAGCCTGAGTCATATTTCTAGGAACCAAAACATGAATTCCGCGAATAGCGTTGATAATCATTCCCATTGGAGAACCAGAATGCCAGATACCTTCTAAACGGTGTCCGCGGGTTCTGATAATTAATGGTGCTTTTTGTTTTCCAACTGTTCTGTATTGTAATGTAGCCAAATCATCGCTCATGATCTGAATAGCATATAATAAGTAATCTAAATACTGAATTTCAGCAATCGGTCGTAAACCTCTCAAGGCCATTCCGATTCCCTGACCAATAATAGTAGCTTCTCTGATACCAACATCGGCAACGCGAAGTTCACCGTATTTTTCCTGCATCCCTTCTAATCCTTGGTTTACATCACCAATGTTTCCGACATCTTCACCAAAAATCAATACTTCAGGGTATTTGGAAAACAAAGCATCAAAGTTATCACGCAAAATCATTCGGCCATCTAGATCCGGCTTGGCATTATCGGCATATTCAGGAAGTACTTTTTGAACTGAAAATACATTTTTATCTGACTCAGAATATAAATTACTGCTAAATTTTTTTTGTGTATCTGCAACATAATTAGTAATCCAGTTTGATAATAACGTTTTACTGTTTGGTATTTCAATAAAACGTAAAATTTTTCGGGCTATAACCAGCATTTCCTTTTTTAAAGGTGCTTTTATAGTATTTAATTCAGAGATGTATTTCTGAATTTTATCTTTATGATTGATACTGGCACTTGAAATTTCCTGCAATAAAGCCAAAAGATTTTTTTGATCTTCTATTATCGGATTGATGAACAGGTTCCACGCTTCTTTTTTGGCTTCAAGTACTTCTTTTTTTATTTGAGAATCAATCTCATCCAGTTCTTCGGGAGATGCAATATTAATGGCAATCATCCACAAACGCATTTGGCGGATACAATCGTAATTTTTTTCCCAGGCCAGTCTTTCTCCATTTTTGTAACGCTCGTGTGAGCCAGAAGTGGAGTGTCCCTGAGGTTGGGTTAATTCATTTACGTGAATTAAAACCGGAACGTGCTGTTCGCGTGCTATAGCTGCCGCTTTTTCATAAGTAGAAACCAGCTCGGCATAATCCCAGCCTTTTACCCTGAAAATTTCATAGCCATTTGCGTCTTCATCGCGCTGGTATCCTTTTAGTATTTCAGAGATGTTTTCTTTAGTGGTCTGATGTTTGGCATGAACCGAAATCCCGTACTCATCATCCCAGACACTCATTATCATTGGAACTTGTAAAACTCCTGCAGCGTTTATGGTTTCAAAAAATAAGCCTTCAGAAGTACTTGCGTTTCCAATAGTTCCCCAGGCAACTTCATTTCCGTTTACAGAAAATTTGTCTTTGATTGTAATGCCATCAACATTTCTGTAAATTTTTGAAGCCTGGGCTAACCCTAATAACCTGGGCATTTGTCCTGCTGTAGGTGATATATCTGCGCTTGAATTTTTTTGTTTTGTTAAGTCTTTCCAGGAACCGTCTTCGTTTAGACTGTGCGTTACAAAGTGCCCGCCCATTTGTCTTCCGGCAGACATTGGGTCATAATCTATATCGGTATGACCATAAAGACCTGCAAAAAATTGCTTTGGGGTAAATTCGCCAATAGCCATCATAAAAGTCTGATCGCGGTAGTAACCTGAACGAAAATCACCATTTTTGAAAGCCTTTGCCATAGCAAGCTGTGGGACTTCTTTACCGTCACCAAATATTCCAAATTTGGCTTTTCCTGTCAATACTTCTTTACGTCCTAAAAGGCTGCATTCCCGACTGGTAGCTGCAATTTTGTAGTCGTTCAACACTTCAGTTTTGAAATCTTCGAAGGTTAATGTAGTATTGCTTTTTTCTTTAATCATAATCTGGAAGGGTCATGTTTAGACTGCGAAATTACTCAAAATCTATCAATAATCATAATTCATTAAAATAAATATAATTTAATTATTTACACTTAAATTCTAAAAACTACGTATTTTTTTTGATTAATTTTCAATAAAAAAAGGAGTAATGTAATAATAATTTATGTTTTTGTTTAAAATATGATTAATTAAAACCATTTTCGTGTAAAAAGATTGATTAATGTTTTGGGAGACAATGTGATAACAAATCTTATTTTTTCGTTGTATTTGTTTTGAGAAATCTCCCAGCCATTATTTGAATAAACCGGAAAATAGAGTTCAAAATAGTCAGGCACAAGATTTAATCGGATACCACTATCATAAACAAAGTGTTCTTTTTGTTGTTTATTTTTCATAAGTCCGATATCACCATAGGCTTCAATCCAGTTCCAAATCGAATAACTGGCGTTTAAAGTAGTCATCCATCGATTAGCATATTGTGGTTCCAGTTTAGATTTAAATCCTCCCTCGGCCATAATGTATTGCTGACTAAAAAAACCGGTGCTTTCAGATCTTCCGTAAAAATTATAATCAAATAAATAATCTGTTGGACGATTTAAAGCAAAACTAAAATAATCTGAATCTGAGGTATTGTATATAAAACTTCCGGCATATAACCTCAAATTTAATTTACGATTGTTTTCAAATAATCTTCTGTATTCAATTTCTCCAGACAATTTCCCGAAATTCCCGGAAAATTGTACATCTGTCATAAAACTAAAATGGTTAATCAATTCGGTTTTTGTATTCACATAGCGTGCATTAAAAACAGAATAATTAGGGTCTGAATTATCCGTTATATATTTACTTGCTTCCCGATTTACAATTACCTGGCGCAGCATAATAAGCTGTTTTCTGTTATCCCTGAAATTTTCCTCTCTAATTCGAAGCTGAACCATTGGATTCAATTTAAAATAAGCCGCATCGGGTGCATAGTGAAAATAATTTTGGCTAATGGAATACCTTACACTATAAAGCGTGCTGTTCCTGTAATTTTGGTTGAATGAAAAAGCAGATGAACCGGATATTGTTCCGGCATTAAGAGAATAGGCAGGATTAATGTCAAAAGTAAAAGGCTTGTCTAATATTGTTTTGTTATGAAAACGCATTCCGGGTGTAAAACCGTCATATAAATTATAAGTCAGCGTAGGGATATACAGAATCTGATTGTAGTATGGATCTTCTAAGTCTTTAGAGAAATTAAATTTTATCGGACGATTTGTTATCGCTAAACTTTTCAATGATTTCCAATTGTTTCTTAAATTATATTCAGGTACTTCATTATCATAATTTAAAACTATTTTATCGGCATTTTTTCTTTCGAAAAAATAAATCGAATCATTATTTTTGGGTTCAATCCATTGCTTAAATACCACATTGTTTTTTTTGAGCCCGTAAACCGGAATCGGTACATAAATCCCTGCATTATTTCTTATCGAAAACTGGATACTATCTTTAGTTCGGGACACATTCGAAAATTTATAATCTATAATATCCCTGGAGCCAATAATCGTTTTAAAAAACCAATCGATATTTTTTGGACTATTTTGAGTAAGTATTTTTTCAAAATCCAATTGATTCACTTGATGATTTTTATTTAACTCATAAAATTCCTGAACACTTTTAGGTACAATATCGTGGTTTAAATAATCGTCTAAATAACTCAAACTTAAACCGGCCCTGTATTTACTGGCAATTTGTTCATTAAACTTTATTAATGTGTTTTTTGGATCTCCAATTGGCTGGTCCAGGTTTTTCCGGGCCATTAACATATAATAATAACTGTATTGCTCGTTAAAAGTCAGATTAGTAATATTATAGCTTTTAAAAAGTTTCATATTCGAAAGCCTTCCTAACATTTTTTGGTCCAAATGGTGTTCGTCCATGTATTTCATCATGGTGTAAATTTGAATTCCGTCATAAAGCCAGTTGTCTTTTCGGGGATCCAGGCGCAGACTGTTTTTCAAATAATTATTCAGGTATGTTTTTAAAAAGGTAATTTCGAAAATAAATTCATCCGAAAACGGACTTATAAACGAAGGCAGCTGATTAAGTCCGTAAAATGGATTTCTATCATAATCTGCCTGAGAAACAGTAATTTTTTCATGTGGATATTTTCCAATAAAATTATTTGCAAAAGTAATAACCCTGTCAATGATAATGGCTTTTTTTATATCATCGACTTTTTTGTTTTTTAAATTCGAAAGAATTTCAAACGTGCCATGCGTATAACTATTGAAAGTGTTTTGTTTTTCTATAAATAAATTAAAATCAGTTCTGTTGTTTCCTGAAAAGTGATAATTACTAAATGAAGGGTTGGAAGAATCTTTTCTAACCGAATTCAGGTCTGTTGTAAGTGTATATTGATTAGGAATTTTTATTTCTAATTCATAATCTGTTACTGCGTTAGCAATGTCATCGAGATTAAGGTTATGGTATTTCACAAAATCATGATTTTCAAAACGTGCAGGATTCAGAAACCAGTTTTTCAAATTCATTCCGCCATTTTGGGTATAGCCATAATGGGTAAATTTATCACTCGGAATTTTAGCAATGTAAGTTATATGTAATTCAATTTTTTGATTTGGAAGTAATTTTTTATTCAGTTTAACTACAATAAAATCCGGATTTTCATTAGTTCTTTCCCATTCAAAATTCATACCCTCTGCATCTGTTAAGGCTAGTATTGTAGTACTTCCGCGCTCTTCAGGTTTAGCCAGATGAAAGCCTTTGTAAAATTCGTCTGAAAATCGTTTGGCTAAGGGAGTATTTTTATTTGAAAAAGCATTATTCCAATCGTTTAGAACAATCGAAGTCAAAGAATCATTTGAAGCGTTATAAAAAGTAATATCCTGTTTTACATTCAGTGTTTTAAGCTCAGGATTTACTGCCACTTCCATCTTAGATTGATGTTGCGCATACTGTTTTATTGAACTGAATAAAACTAAAATGAAAAAGATTGTATTATGAAATGATCTCAATTTTGGCTTAAATGTTTTAGGATATGTCTTTAATTTACGAGTGTAGAGTTATTTTGGATTTTTGTAAAAATAATATAAAAAAAGCTGTTTTAAAAAACAGCTTCAATTTTTGCAATACTTAATGTAATTTAATCATTTAGGTGATAAGTTCCTATAAAATTACTTTTATTAAACATCAAACTTCAATTAACTTCAATGATTTATATCGCTAAAGATTAGAAATTCGGACTTAAATCGTATTTTTTATAAAATTTATCAAGTACTTCAACTACTTCATCTTCAGTATCTACGATTTTGAATAAGTTTAAGTCATCAGGGCTTACAGTATGCATTTTTTCAACCAATACCGTTTTTACCCATTCGATTAATCCTGACCAAAATTCAACTCCGACTAATATAATCGGGAATTTTCCAATTTTTTTGGTCTGAATCAGGGTAATCGCTTCAAACATTTCGTCCAAAGTCCCAAAACCTCCAGGCATAACTACAAATCCCTGAGAATATTTTACAAACATTACTTTTCGAACAAAAAAGTAATCAAAATTCAGATTTTTATCATGGTCAATATAAGGATTGAAATGTTGCTCAAAAGGCAATTCAATATTCAGTCCAACAGAAGTCCCGCCTCCCAGATGGGCACCTTTATTACCGGCTTCCATGATTCCGGGACCACCGCCTGTAATAACTCCATAACCGGCTTTACTGATTTTATAAGCGATTTTTTCGGCCAGTAAATAATATTTATCGTCCGGTTTTGTTCTGGCCGATCCAAAAATAGATACACACGGACCAATACGCCCCATGCTTTCGTAACCATTTACGAACTCCGCCATAATTTTAAAAATCGCCCAACTGTCATTGGTTCTGATTTCATTCCACGTTTTTTGTTTCAAACGATCCTGAATTACTTTATCCTCATCGTTATCAAAATCTTCTAATCTCATTTTTTGCGTATTAATTTGTTTTTCAGGAGCTCTTTCCTGCTGTTCACTATATCTTTTGTGGTCTCGTTAGAAAAAAACGAGACCACAAAAGGATGCCGTTTCCATCAGGGCTAGGCACTTGTTTTTAGTTCAGCTTTTGTCTTAAGCTGTTGTACTAAATTAACTCTTTTTTTGAAAATTGTTATAAAAACATATATTTATTAATTTAAGGATAATCTTGAGAAATAGTTTTTGTTTCGATTTGGTCTAATTATCAGAGAATTAAAATGGTTTTGGCAAAATAGAATTTTAGATGAAACATATTCTAATTTTCCAGATTTTAAATCACTACGATATAACAATAATGATTGCTACTGTCAAAATTTTATTTCAGGGTAAATTAGAACAACTCTAATTGATTGCTAGGATTTATCGGTTTTATTTTTGGTGGTTTTGCGTCTCCAAAAACAGTTCTTCCGCCATATTTGTATGATTCGTCTCTTTCTTTTTGTATAAGGGCATCAAAGTTGGTATTGGGCGTAAAACCTTCTTCGGCTTTTCGCGAAATTTCAGATAATTTCCGAATAGCTTCTATTTTATCGCTATTGCCAATTTTAGCACGATTAATAGCTCTTTGCAGCGTATCGATAGTCTCATCATAAATTTTTAGCGGAACAGGAAAAGGATGTCCGTCTTTTCCTCCATGAGCAAATGAAAAACGCGCCGGATCTTCAAATCGGGTAGGGGTACCATAAATAACTTCACTTACCAATGCCAATGACTGCAAGGCTCTTGGTCCCATTCCTTTTAAAAGTAAAAGTTCCTCAAAATCTTCCGGTTTATTTTCATGTGTAGCCCATAACATAGCTCCAAGCCTTTTCATATTTACATCTTCAATCCTGACATCATGGTGTGACGGTAAAGAAAGATGCTGTATTTCTTTCATAATTTTTGCTGGGGACTCTTTGGATAATTCCAAAATACCGGCTCTGGATTTTTCGGCAGTTCCGGCTGTAAGGTTAAGGATTGAACCCTGATTTTCTCCATATATGAAAGTATGGGGTTCATTAATAAAGGATTTCAAATCCTTTGAATGCCAATGATATCTTCTTGCTGTTTTAGAATCAGGATTCATTCCCTGCTGAATAACAGTCCATTGTCCTTTATTGTCAACAATAAAATTGTGCTGGTATAATTGAAATCCGTCCTGAATGGCTGTGTTGTCGACTTTGGCCGTTAACCTGCTGCAATTTGCAAGGTTATTGCCGTCAAGCCCTGTTTTTTCGCCTACATATAAAAGCTCCTGGGGTGTTAGCATGGAATGTTTTCCTTTGCCTCCGCAGATATAAATTCCAAGTTCTTTCGAATGTGGATTTACTGATTTTTTCAAAGCTCCAAGAACAGAAGTCGTAATTCCCGAAGAATGCCAATCCATACCCATAACGGCCCCAAAACTCTGAAACCAAAAAGGATTACTCAATTTACTGATAACTTCAGATGTTGAAAATTCCATTGCAATAGTTTCGACAATTGCAAAACCAAGTTTCGACATACGATCTGCCAGCCATAAAGGAACATGGCCGTAATGTAATGGTAGATCTGCTGTGCCGGAACGTTTCATTGAAGAGATTTGGATTTCAACAAAATTAAAAAAAATATAGATGGCCGGCTGTTAAATAAAAATCAAAGGTGTAAATGAACTTCCGGAAGCTGAATATTATAAACTTCATTCTTAATTATGTAAGTTCCTGTATTTCTGTTTTTTAAATTTTAAATAAGTTTTTATTTATCTAAATAGATAATTTTCTATTACTCCAAAATCTAAAAAATGATAATATCTCCTAAAGTTACAGAATGCTGTAAAGTAATTGTAAAAAAGAGCTGGAAGATGAATCAATTAAAGGATGTAAAAGCATATTTAAAATTCTTAATATGTTAAAAAAAAGATAAGAGTTATTTTTTTTGTTTTTAAAATATACTTTTTGGTATATTTGCACTTCAAAACTGAATATGATGTTGACAAAAGCTGAAAGAACTAAACAATTTATACTCGAAACTGCGGCCCCTATTTTTAATCAAAAGGGAATTTCGGGTGCGAACATAGATGATGTACTTGAAGCCGCAAAATTAACTAAGGGTTGTCTTTACGGACATTTCGAAAGTAAGGAAGATTTATCCCTTCAGGTTGTCAATTATATGCTTAAATGTAATGGCAGTAAATTAGCAACAGCAATTAGTAAGGGAAAAACAGCCAAAGGGAAAGTATTTGCCTTTTTTGATTTTTATAAAGATCCTTTGGATACTCATATCAAAGGTGGCTGCCCGGTTATGAATATCGCTGTAGAGTCGGATGATAATTATCCTGCAATCAAAGAAAAAATTGCAGCGACATTAAGAAGCGGGCAGGAATTATTTGTTTCAATCCTTAATGAAGGCATTGAGGATGGGGAATTCTCCAATCGTCTGGATTCGGAAATATATGCTTTTAAGGCATTTGCGGCTATCGAAGGCGCAGTAATTATATGCAGAAGTATGAATACAGCCAAACCTATGCGCGGTCTTATTAAAAATCTGAAAGAAGAATTAGAAAGTTTTGCAATCTAATTTTTTTTTCAAAATAAATATACTTTTTAGTATATTTTAAATTGTAGTTAAATAAATATCCCTGATGGTTTTTAGGGTGAAAAAAATATACTAAAAAGTATAAAATTAAATTTCAAATAAGTATTAATCAAATAAATAAACAATAAAATGAAAACATCAGGAAATACAATATTTATTTCAGGCGGGAGTGCCGGAATAGGTTTAGCATTTGCTAAAAAATTAATTGCAGCCGGAAATAAAGTTATTATTAACGGACGAAGTGAAGATCGACTGCAAAAAGCTTTGAAAGAATTAGACGGTGCCACAGCTATACAAGGGGATTTATCAGTGTCGGCGGACCGTATCCGTATTGCAAAAGAATTAACGGAGCAGTATCCTGAGGTAAATATCGTGATTAATAATGCCGGTGCTGCTTTTCTAAATGATTTGAGCGATAATGCTAATAATGCTGCCGAAAAAGCATTTCAGGAAATCAATACCAATTATTTAAGTGTTATAGATTTTACACAATTGGTACTGCCTCATTTATTAAAACAGAAAGAGGCAGCCGTTGTAAATGTTACTTCTATAGCTGCCTTTAGAGGAAATAAATACCTTCCTACGTATTCTGCGAGTAAAGCAGCTTTACACAGCTACACGCAAGGGTTGAGAGATACTTTTGAAGAAACCCCAAATTTAAGTATTTATGAAATTTACCCTCCTTTGGTAAATACAGAATTCTCAGCTGAGATTGGCGGAGCCAACGGGATTCCTCCTTCAGAAGTAGCAGACGAACTAGTTTTGGGATTAGAGAAAAACCAGTTTGATATTTTGGTTGGGGAATCAAAAACGTTTTCTGATAAAATATAAATAGACAATCATGATAATAAAGAATAAAACAATATTAATTACAGGAGGAGGCTCAGGAATTGGTCTTGAAGCAGCAAAACAATTTTTACAGCTTGGTGCCAAAGTGATTATTACAGGCAGAAATCAGGAAAAACTGAACAATGCAAAAAAAACATATCCCGGTCTTACGGTTATAAAAAGTGATGCTGCCAATGCGGAAGATGCAATTACTCTTTTCAAACAGATTAAGGAATTGGGCGGAATTGATATTTTATACCATAATGCGGGTGTATTAAGTCCTGTGTTGAATTTAGGTATTACTGATGATAAACATGCCGAAAGTGCTGCTTATGAAATGGAGGTTAATTATCTTGGTGTTATTCGTTTAAATAATCTTTTTATGGAGATGCTGCAATCCCGAAGAGAAGGTGCCATTATCAACACAACTTCACTTCTTCGTTATGTACCATCAATCGTTGAAGCTACATATTCTGCATCTAAAGCCGCTTTAGGCTTTTATACGCAATCGCTGCGAAAACATTTGCAGATTTTGAACAGTCGCGTAAAAGTATTTGAGCTGCTTCCTCCACTTGTTGCTACGGAAATGACGGCAGAAAGAACAGACAAAAAACTGACTACAGAACAATTTGTAAAAGAGTTTATCGATGCCCTTAAAAAAGATCAGTATACAATCCGAATAGGAGATACAAAAGTCGTGTATTTATTGAACAGATTCTTTCCTAAATTTGCTTATGGTTTAGTCAATCCTAAGAAAAGTTACAAATTGTTACAGTAAAAATTACACCTTGAATTATCAAATTCTTAATACAAATTAATATGAAAGCATTTATTATAAATAGTTATAAACCTAAAGGCGGAATGAAGAAAGTTGAAGTTTCGGAGCCGCAGCTGAAAGAAAATGATGTATTGGTACAAGTACATGCTGCCGGTGTAAACCTTTTGGATGTTAAGATCAAAAATGGGGAGTTCAAAGCGCTGCTTCCTTACAAAATGCCTCTTATTTTAGGGCATGATGCTGCAGGAGTTGTTGTAAAAACAGGTTCAAAAGTAAAGAATTTTAGGGTAGGAGATGAAGTGTATTCACGTCCGCAAGATTATAGAATGGGTACTTTTGCTCAATTTATTGCCATTGATGAAAGTGATGTTGCGATAAAACCTAAAAATATTTCAATGGAAGAAGCGGCTTCTATTCCGTTGGTAGGATTAACGGTATGGCAGGCACTGGTTGAAAAAGCTAATTTAAAAAAGGGTCAAAAAGTTTTTATTCAGGCAGGATCGGGTGGAGTAGGTACATTTGCTATTCAGCTGGCAAAACATTTGGGGGCTACAGTAGCCACAACTACGAGTGCAGCGAATATTGATTTGGTAAAAAGTCTTGGGGCCGATATTGTTATTGACTACAAAAAAGAAGATTTCGAAACTGTACTTAAGGATTACGATGTTGTTTTGAATAGCCAGGATGCAAAAACTCTGGAAAAATCATTACGCATATTAAAACCGGGAGGAAAGCTTATATCAATTTCCGGTCCTCCGGATCCTGAATTTGCAAAAGAAATTGGGTTGAATGCAATTCTCAAAATAGTAATGTTTTTTTTAAGTTATGGAACTAAGAAAAAAGCAAAACGATTAGGTGTACATTATTCCTTTCTATTCATGAAAGCAAGCGGAACTCAGCTTAGTAAAATCACTGAGCTTATCAATTCCGGAATCATACGTCCGGTCATAGACAAGGTATTTTCATTTGATGCTGCCAACGATGCTCTTGCTTATGTAGAAAGTGGGCGGGCTAAAGGAAAAGTTGTTATTAAGGTAAATTAAATTTACTCTTCCTGATACAGGTAAACAATAATAATTCGTTTTGTCGCATCTCTGATGACTTTTACCCATTAGATTATTAGTCTTTATTTAACTGACTGATGCGGCAGGACTCTTTTTTTTGTTCTTTTTTCCTAACCAAATTAATAAACCAGTAATTGGTAAAGTGACTGCAAAAAGCGTTACTAAAAAAGCAATTATTTTGGTTGGATACCCATAAATACTTCCCGTGTGTATAGGATAGACAAGTCTTCTTAGTTTATCTCCATTACTGAAAGACGCATAAGGTCTTTTTTCAATATTCTGACCTGTATATTTGTCAAAATAAGCTGCGCTGGATTGGTTTGGAATACTCATTTCAAGGTTTTCCTTTAGAACAAGAATGCTGTTGATCGTATCTGCAGGCATTCTAATTTGAATATTTCCTTTGTATGGAAAAATACTGTCCGTTTTTTGATAAATGCTTTGATAAAAAGTTGTCTGATCAAGTTTAGGATCTATTTTTGTTGGGTTCTCAACTTTTGGAGATGCTTTTTTTATAGAACCATCTGCCAGGAAATACATTCCGTTTTCAAACCATTTAAAAGACCATGTTAAACCTGTCAGAGCTATAATCAGCAGAAATAAGAAACTGTAAAAACCAATAGTGGAATGAAAGTCCCAATTGAATCTTTTAAATGACCCGTTCCATTTGATAGTTAATCTTTGCCTTAAATTTTTGATTTTTTTTTGCCACCACAGAATAAGACCGGAGATTAGCATAAATACAAAAATCAGACACGAACAGCCTGTTATAATTTCTCCCGCATCTTCTATTAACAGCTGTCGGTGTATTGATAAAACAACAGAAAAAAATCTGCTTTTTTGTGCGACTGTGCCAAGTACTTTTCCAGTGTAAGGATCCATTGAAAAGATTTGAACCACTTTGTCTTTATCTTTTCCAACAATTATCATAGTTCGTTGGGGATCATTAAAAGTAAGGATGCGATTTATCTTTTTAACAGAATACTCTTCTTGTAATACGTTTGTACAATAATCAATTGTCTTTTTTGTTTGTCCAACATTAGAAACGACGTAGAATTCCGGGTTTATAAATTGGTCAATTTCTTTTTCAAAAACTAACAGGCTTCCTGTAAGTGCTACAATAAAAACAACAAGCCCCGAACCAAGTCCCAGCCACAAATGTAAATTCCTGATTTTTTTCTTAAATGCTTTATTCATGTGTTTTTTGGAAAACATTAATTACTTCAATTTTGAATTGCAAATTTATGCTTATTTAGATTAAATACATATAGCAAGTGAAGATTATTTAGCTTAACTTTTTTTGGAGGTAATTCAAAATAGGTGTCAGGCTGAGCGGAGTCGAAGCCCTTTATTACTTAAAAAGCCTTCGACTCCGCTCAGGGTGACAATTATTTCCAGAAG
>NZ_AKJZ01000075.1 GCF_000282055.1 Flavobacterium sp. CF136 | reverse complement strand
CTATGCTTCTAGCCTGCACTGAGCGAAGTCGAAGTGTGTTAAATTAACTTTTTTGCTAATTACACCCAACGGGTTAATTTTAAATGTGTCTGTCCAAAAAGGCAAACTTAATTAATAATAAAAATTAGTCAAATCGGAGCAAAATCAGTTATGTTCCGATTTGTTTCTTCCGCTTTTTAGCTTGGCTGGTTTTGTAAATATGTTTCATTTCTTTATATGAAATGTGAATCAAAAAAATAAGCCTTCTGGTACCTAAAATCTCCTGTTATACTGATAATTATATAATTAAAAACTTCAATTTTATAAACAAGACAAAGGAATCATTTTTTAACTTTATACTAATCTGGCACCACAAAAGGCTCAACATTCAGTATTAATAAAAACAGATATAAAACAAAATCAATCTCTGTAAAAAAGACTCAAAAATTCAATAAAAAACTACTGTTTAAAAAGAGTTCTTCTAAATATAATTTAAAAAATCAGAACATTATGGTAGAGAAAAATTATGATCCGGATAACGAAAATTGTCCGGAAAAAGACACAATAGAAAATCTTCAAAGTTTAAAATCAAATTCTGAAAAAAATAAAAATACCCAAACTGTTGAAGAATTTATAGATGATAGCCCAAATTGGGTTCCTAATAAAAATAATTCAAATACTCCGGATTCAAATTATCATCAGAAGAAAGAATCAGATAGTAAATGAAGAAATTACAGAACACAAAAAGGCATATGTTTCGAAACATATGCCTTTTGTTATTTTTAACAACATCCTGAGTAATAAAACTTTCCATGAATTTAAGTTACAAAAAGTTTTTTATTAGTAGCTGTTTCCCGCTATTCGCTGCAATCTTTTGTACCGAACCCCGGCACAAAAGGATTTTTCGCTTCTATCGGGGCTAGGGCTCTTGGTTTTAAAAAGAAATCTTTGTTTTTGATCCTTTATGTTTTTCCTTAATCATCTTAATTAATTATTCAATACTTTAGCATTCGAATTAACCTTACAAAATTCTTAATGGCTTTCAACGAAGATTCTTGTGCATTTAATGCAAGTATTCCCAAAGCTGCCAAACAAATTAACGGAATAGTTGTTAAAGAATAATTAGGAATGAGTTTTATGAAAGAACAGCTTAATATGAACACAGGGGAAGTACTGATTTATGAAAATCAGGAAGGCAATATTAAAATTGATGTTCAGCTTAACGACGAAACGGTTTGGCTGACACAAGACCAAATGGCACAATTATTTGGCAAAGCCAAATCGACAATTAACGAACACATTAAAAATATTTTTGAAGAAGGAGAACTTCAGGAAGAATTGTGCATGCACAAATTCGGAATTTCCGAATTTCAGCAAAAAGCACCTAATTATTACAATCTTGACGTTATAATTTCTGTAGGTTATAGAGTAAAATCTCTACAAGGAACGCAATTCAGGATTTGGGCAACGCAACGATTAAAAGAATATATCGTTAAAGGTTTTGCATTGAATGATGACCGTTTTAAGTCGGGAAATACTATGAACTACTTCAACGAATTGCAACAACGCATTCGTGAAATACGAATATCTGAAAAATTCTTCTATCAAAAAATAAAAGACATTTACACTACAAGTATTGATTATGATCCAAAAGACGAAAAAACAATTTCATTCTTCAAAATTGTACAAAACAAACTCCTTTGGGCAATCTCTCAAAACACTGCAGCTGAATTAATATACCGCAGAGTTGATGCTACTTTACCATTACTGGGAATGCAGTCTTTTGATAAAAAAGAAGCTAAAACAGTTCAAAAAACAGATGTCAGCATAGCAAAAAATTACCTTAATGAAGATGAAATAAAACTTTTAGGATTATTGGTAGAGCAATATTTAGCATTTGCCGAGACCATGGCGCAACAACAAACTCCAATGTACATGAAAGATTGGGCGGAGCGACTCGATAGTATTTTGCAGCTCAACGGAAGAGAATTGTTGTCGCATGCAGGAAAGGTCAGTCATCAAATGGCTTTGAATAAATCTACCGAAGAGTTTGAAAAATTCAAAGAAAGTAGAAAAACGATAGAAATCGAGCAAAGCCTGAAGGAAATTGAAGCAGATATTAAAAAATTGAAAAAATAACATAAAATCCCCATTACTACCACAATACAATTTGAAAAGCAAACCAGGATAGTTTATGATCTCAGTGCGAGGAAAACAGCCTAATGTTTTTTAAGTTGATGAAAGCCGAGATTGCTTCTTTTAGGAGAAATGGTCTCGTTTTTATTAGGAGCTATTTACTCCATCAGTCGCTATCGCTCGTGTCCTGCTGTCCTTCAAATCTTTTGTGTCGAACCCCTGCACAAAAAGATTTTTCCTCCTATCAGGACTAGGGTTTTTGGTTTTAAAAGAAATATTTTTAGATAAAACACGTATAAATACGCATTGCCTAGTTTTTTATTTATCGTTACACTTGTTAAGATAATCTAGTCAGTTATGGTTTTCCGTAAAGATCACAATTATTAATTACTAATATTTGCTCTTCCGATTGAGAAATATTCAAATATTAAAATTATATAGGCATGAACCTCTAAATTAATAAACAAGAAAAAATAAAAAAATGACAAACGAACGAGATCATTCAAAATTTATAATTCAAAGATTCGATACGTATATCACTGGAGCAAATACAAAAGGTAACTTTTTATTAGCAATGAATACATTTCTTATTGGAGTAATAATATCTAATTATTCAAAAATAGAATTATTGATAAATTGTAATCATGCAATTATTTATTTTGACATTGGGATTATTCTTTTAACTCTTTTGAGCCTTCTTGCAATGCTTTTTATTTTAAAATCAGTTTATCCTTTTATTCTGTCAGGTAATTCAAGTAGTGATGGATATCATTCTCATATATTTTTTAATTCGGTCGCAGAATTTAAAGGTTCTCAAGAATTTAGAAAATCATTCTTAAAACAGGAAGATCTGAATATCGAAGAAGATATGTCTAGTCAAGCTTTTTATTTAGCTAAGGGTTTAAAAACAAAATATAAAAACTTAGAAACTGCAATGAAATTCATTTATGTGGAATTAGTTATAATAGTTGTATTATTAATGTTTGTTATAATATTTTAATTATGAAGTTGTTTGAAAATTACACAAAAGATTTTGATAATATTTTATCTAAAAAAGTAAGGATTACTCCAGAGCTAATTAATTCTCAAAAAACCATTAACTTTAGCCGAGAAAATGCAACTGAATTAAATCAAAGATCTTATAGTAATGCTCAAAATCTCCCATCAACTATAGATGGACCAAAAGTATTGTTTAGTTATGATAAAGAAACTTTAAAAAAATATTTTGGAAATAATAAAGATTCTTTTTCAAAAATAACTATAGGTCCACACCCAGACTTTTGTAATTTAACAAGTTCAGATTATATTAATCACCATTGTGTATCTGCATTTATAGATATAAAAGGTTCAACAAGATTAATTGAAAAGTATTCGTTACTAGAAGTTAGATTAATAAAGGACTCCCTTTTAACATTAGCTATTGAGGTAGCTAACCAATTTGGAGGACATGTTCATAGACTGCAAGGTGACGGCATTTTTTTACAATTTGTAAGACGAGATAAAAACCCGAATGATGCAGTTATAAATGCTCTTAATGCTGTTTCAGTTTTAACACAATTTGTATCTGTTGATTTGTCAAATATTATGAAACAGTATGATTTAAAACCTCTTAAAATAAGAGCTGGAATAGATTTTGGAGAAGATGAAAAGGTTCTATGGTCTTATTATGGTATCGCTGGTTGCGAAGAACTCACAACGACAAGTTTACATACCGATATGGCTGCAAAACTTCAGGCAAAAGCAAATGATAACTGTATTTTGATAGGTGATAATATTAAAAAGCTTCTTGATTTAAAGAAAGAATTTTATTCATATTATCAAAATTCAGATAGTAAAGAAATGGTCTATAATATCACCCCAAACTTAACTTATCCCTTTTTTGTTTTTAATTGGAAAGAATATCTACATTCACTACCCTTTATTTGGAAAGTAAGTGGTTCAGATTCTTTAGAAATCAAAGAAAAAGATATCGTAATAGATTGTTATTTATCTGATGAAGATGGAAGTAATATCGTGAAATATTATCCTAATTCAACATCAATTGCAAAAGGAAAAAAAATTAATTTTAAATTATTAAGAAATAATAAACCTTTTGTAAAATTAGATTTTGAAAGAATAGAATGGCGAGGAAAAAATTCTGGAAAACAAGCTGAGAATGAAAATCTTTTAAATCTTGATTTTGACAAATATTTTGATAATCACACGGAATGTACTGTTGATGCTAAATTTTTAGGTCATCACTATATAGAGTGTAAGATCATACGAAATCACTTAGCAACTGAAAAAGTAACATTTCCAATTTTTGTTCAGTAACTTATTAATTAAAAACAAATAAAATGAAAATTAACTTATTAAAAAAAGCTTCTAAAATACATGCTGTAAAATGCAATAAATCCTCTGATTTTCTAGAAGGTTTTGCTTCATTTCAAATATTACAACTAATAATTTTAAAGTTACAGAATGTAGAAGATGAAGATCTTTCTTCAGCAGAAGATGAAATTGAAAATTGGAGAAAGTCAGAACCAGAAGTAACTGAAAATGAAATTTCGCAAATTATAAGTTGAAAGTAAAAGTGAATACATATATGCTTAAATATAAAATTTCGCAATACAAAATAGCTTTTACATTTGAATAACTAATTTACTAATTTAACCTAAAAAAGTATGGAAACAATTACAGCCGACATTAAACCAGGACCAAAAAGACAGAAAGAAGACGGAACTGATGACAGAAGACAACGAGTTAATCCTGAAAATCAACCAAAGCATCCAAAATTAAAGCCTCACGATCATGACAAGAAAAAGTAATCTCTTCACTCTCTAAGGTTTTTACATTGAAAACATTGCACAAATCATTAAGACTTTGCGCTTTTTATTAAACTAACTCCTCACTCCTAAAAGTGTTCTCCTTCATCACTGTATAATTGTCTCTAACTTTAAGCAATTTCATCAAAATCAAATTTGAAAATAAAAGTTCTCAGAACCTCACTGGTATCAGGCCCTTAAATTTGATAAGAAACATATCTTTTTTAATCGCTTATTGCTTTCCACATTCATCTTAATTAAATAATCAATACTTTAGTAATCTTTAATTAATCTCAGAATAATTTTAATCGCTTCAAACGCAGATTCTTAGAAGTTTTTGATAAAAACAACAATTAGTAATTCTTTGATTAATCAGTATTTTTTAATTAATTTGATACAAAAGAAATGTTATGGATAAGTACAAGAAAATCATCAAAGAATTAATCCAATTTAGAAATGACAGGGATTGGGAACAATTTCATGACTCAAAAAATTTAGCTTTGGCTATTTCACTCGAAGCAGCTGAATTAAATGAACTTTTTTTATGGAAAAAAGATGATGAAGTAGAAAACATCAATAAAGATCGTTTAAAAGAAGAGATTGCTGATATACTTTCCTTTACTTTTTTACTTGCTGAAAAACATAATCTGGATGTCTTTGATATTGTCTCAGAGAAAATTAAAAAGAATGCTCAAAAATACCCTGTTGATAAGGCTAAAGGGACAGCTAAGAAATATAACGAACTATGAGTTTATCATTTGGACTGTCTATTGAGGTTTCTGAGCAATATGATTTTAACAAAAATTCATTATCTAAAATAAGACAAAATCCATGGGTAAAAAACCAGTGGCCATTAGTTTATTTTATTCAAAATGAGACTCAACGTATTGCATATGTAGGTGAATCCACTAACGCATACAGCAGAATTAAAAATCATCTCAGCAATCCAAATAAGTCTAGTGTTCTAAATAAAATTTCGGTTATTGGAAGTGACAAATTCAATAAATCCGCAACTTTAGATATTGAATCTAATCTGATACAATACATAACTTCCGAAGGTACTTATCAACTTCAAAATGGTAATTATGGATTAATTAACCATAACTACTATCAACAAGATTTATACAAAGATCTTTTTAAAGAAATATGGAATAAACTTATTGAAAAGAAAATTGTAAGCAAATCTCTTACTGAAATTGAAAATTCTGAACTTTTTAAATATTCACCATATAAAGCATTAAATGAAGACCAATACCATTCTGTACTTGAAATTTTAAGTGGTTTATGCGTAAAAGAATCTAATCGAATTTTTATCAAAGGAAGCGCAGGAACTGGTAAAACTATACTTGCTACTTATTTAATAAAGTTGTTGCATTCTGATATTTCAGAATCAACTCTGGAGGAATACAATGACGATGAACTAAGAGAAATAAACTACATAAGATCTTTTCAATCAAAATATCCGGACGCTAAGATAGGTTTGGTTATTGCAATGACTTCTTTGAGAGAATCATTGAAAAATGTTTTTAGAAAAATCCCAGGCTTGAAACCTTCCATGATTATTAATCCATCTGAGACATTTAATTTAAAAGAAAAATATGACTTGTTAATTATTGACGAAGCCCATCGATTGAGACAATACAAGAATATTGGTTGGATGGGAGCTTTTAAAAAGAATAATCAAAAATTAGGTTTAGATGATACAGGTAATGAATTGGACTGGATATTAGCCAATAGTAAAAACCAGATTTTCTTCTATGATTCTGCTCAATCAGTAAAACCGTCGGATATTGACGGAAATCATTTTGATAGGCTTCTAAATGATTCTAACACTCTAAATCTTCAATTGACTTCACAGATGAGAGTTAAAGGTGGAAATAATTACATTTCTTTCGTAGACGAATTGCTTCACACAAAAAGAAAAACAACTGAATTTTTTAAAATTGAAAATTATGAATTAGTGAATTTTGATTCATTAAATGATTTGTATACTGAACTTGGAAAAAGAGATAAAATCCATGGTTTGAGTCGATTGGTAGCTGGATATTCATGGGCATGGGCATCAAAAAATGATAAAAAAGCTATAGATATTGAAATTGATGGTTTACAATTTCAGTGGAATCAAACTGAAAGAGATTGGGTAAATTCCCCTAATGCTTTTCATGAAGTTGGTTCCATCCATACTGTTCAAGGGTATGATTTGAATTACACTGGAGTTATATTCGGAAGAGAAATTGACTACGATAAAAAAACAGGAGAAATAGTTGTTAATGCAAAAATGTATTTTGATAAGTACGGTAAAAATGGAATAAAAACTCCAGAAGATTTACGAGTTTACATTATCAATATTTACAAAACAATAATGTACAGAGGGATTAAAGGAACATTTATTTATGCTTGCAATGAAGGTTTAAGAAATTATTTAAAGAACAATATTGAAACTTTTAAAAATGAAATCCCTTTTAGAATATTACCATTTGCAGAAGTAAAACCTTATGTGAATTCTGTTCCTTTAGTTGATATCACCGCTGCTGCAGGTAGTTTTAGTGATTTACAAATACATTCGGATTTTAAATGGGTTGAATTACCTTTTCACATCACTACTAAGGAAGGATATTTTGTATGCAAAATTGAAGGTGAATCCATGAATAAAATAATTCCAAATGGTTCGTATTGTTTGTTTAAAAAAGATTCTGGCGGCTCTAGAAATGGAAAGATAGTACTAGTAGAAAGTATGAATATTCAAGATGCTGATTTTGGTGCTGGCTATACCATAAAAGAATATCACAGTACAAAAAATATTGAAAACGACCAATGGGATCATCAAGCAATTGTTTTAAAGCCACTTTCTTATAATATTGAATATAATGATATTGAATTAGTAGATGATGAATTTGAAAACTTGAAAGTTATTGGGATTTTTGAATGTGTCTTATAATAGCATCAATATCATAATGAAGAATTTTGAGATTGATTTTCACAATTAAGTATATTAACTAACTTCGTTTATACCTCAAATTTTGATCCATAAAGGAACATTAGTTTCGTATATAAGAAGTTAGCCTATAAAAAAATGAATAATTAACCTTACAACTCATTCGTAAATGACCCGAAATATATACATACTTGTTACAGCCGTGTTTTTAGCAACTGCACTATTTTTATCGTGCAGCATAAAAAAACAGTTCAATACGACAGCCAAAAAAATATTAGTTTTTACCAAAACTGCCGGATTCCACCATTCATCAATACCTCAGGGAATCGAAGCTGTAAAACTAATCTGCAGTCAAAACGGACTGAAAGTTAAGGTAACCGATAATTCAGATGATTTTACAAAAGACAGTTTAGCGGTGTATAGTGCGGTACTATTTCTAAACACTACCGGCGATGTTCTAAACAGCAGTCAGCAGGAAGCTTTTGAACACTATATAAAATCCGGAGGAGGTTTTGCAGGTATTCATTCCGCTGCAGATACGGAGCCGGACTGGCCATGGTACATTCGTCTTGTCGGGGCGAAGTTTGCCGGACATCCTAATAATCCAAACGTTCTGAAAGCAGTCATAGATATTACTGGCACTCGTTTTCCTGCTACACAAGGTCTTCCTTTACGATGGGAACGAACTGACGAATGGTATAACTATTCCGATATTTCGGCAGACATTAAAGTTATAGCTACTTTGGACGAAAGTACTTATTCCGGAGGAACAAATGGTAAAAATCATCCCATTGCGTGGTATCATTCCTTTGAAGGCGGCAGAGCCTTTTATACCGGAGGCGGACATACGGAAGCCAGTTATGCTGAACCGCTGTTTCTCAAACACCTGACAGAAGGAATTAAATATGCCGCAGGAATTGGTGCTGCTGCATCTTCAAAATAACGGTAAAAATAATGGGGTAATTTAATATACATCTGACATACATTTTTTTATATGCCAGATGCAATTACAAATCAACCAATAAAAAATTAAACTTTTTATTTTACTGTATAAGAAACTTTATCTGCTTCACAAAGCCTGAAATAGCCCAAAGCAAAATTAGCAGCGTCATTGGCATTCACAATATTTCCCCTGATATTGGCCGGAGGTGTTCCAAAAGGATTTGCATTGGATGCCTCCAGAATTAAATTCATATAATTATAAAAATTTCTGGAAATACCCCGATTTGTAATTTCAACGATATTTCCCGCCTTCATATCTTCGTTAGAGAATCGAATGTTAATTTCATTTCCATTAAAAAAATCATCATCCATCAGGTTATATTCTGGAAAGAGCAGGAAATCACTTTTAAAATCTGAAAGGTTATAATTGACTTCATTTGCCGGATCATCATAATAGAATGTCAGTTCGATTATATCCTTGGTGCCTTCGAGAACCATACCCTGCTCAACCCTCTTGATTGGTGTCACGGACATCAGCTTTTCAACCGCTGTAAAACTTTGTCCTTCTGCCTGAACATGCAGCGTATAATCCATATTAAGAGCAGGAACAAAATCAGTACACACATACACACCGGGCTGTGTTTCGTTGAAAGTAAAAACAGTTCCATTACTATTTTCAACCCTTACCTGTGCTCCAGAGACTTTTGGTGTAACAGTACTGTAATAAGGGGCCATTTTGCTGATTTTTATGGTCTGTTCATTACCTGTTGTTCCTTTTTGCCAGATTATTTCGGCATCAATAACTATTTTAGCTTCCCCTGTTTCCAAATCAAGATTTACTACATCTTCACAGGATGAAAAAAGTAAAACAAAAAGAAGGCTAAATAAAGTCAGAGCTTTATTTTTAAAGGTATATTTTTTTAACTTTTGCATGTTATTAAAATTTAAAATTATAAGAAACTCCGGGTACCAATCCAAAGATGGATAACCTTCTGGTCTCGTTCGCTCCGGTATCCTCATTTGTTGTAAAGGTCATAGAGGCAGCATTTTGTCTGTTGTAGATATTATAAATACTGAATACCCAATAGCTTTGCCATCCTTTCTTTTTATCGGGTTTAGGTGTGTATGTCGCAGCCAGATCCAGGTGATGGTAAAGCGGAAGCCTGTTTTCGTTTCTCAGTGAGTAATTAGGGATATTGATTCCTCCAAATTCATAATAACCATTT
The DNA here is from genome assembly GCF_000282055.1 of Flavobacterium sp. CF136. Lineage (GTDB taxonomy): Bacteria > Bacteroidota > Bacteroidia > Flavobacteriales > Flavobacteriaceae > Flavobacterium. The sequence goes on along the minus strand of NZ_AKJZ01000075.1, from coordinate 4,253 downwards.
GCATACGTTACAGGCTGGCCGGAACGCAGGGAAAAATTAGCATCAAATGACCATTTGGGACTGAATTTATAACTTCCGACAATACTTAAATTATGTAATTTGTCATATCCTGATAAATACCATCCACCATTCGCTATACCCGGTTCGTCAGGCGTTCTTCCGGGAGTTTTCTGTTCTGCCCTGGACAGGGTATAAGAAACCCATCCTGTGAAATTTCCGGTGTTTTTCCTAAATAATAATTCCAAACCATACGATCTGGCTTTACCGCTGAGAATAACCCGTTCTATATTATTATTTGCGATTATATCTGCTCCGTCAATATAATCAATTCGGTTTTGAATATTCTTATAAAACAATTCTCCTTCAAAAGAATAATCACCGCCCTTAAAATTTTTAAAATATCCTGCTGCATACTGATCAAGTAATTGTGGTTTGGTAAACGGACCGCTTGGCGTCCAGATATTCATTGGTAATGGAGACTGGGTATTGGATAAAATATGAATATACTGCGCCATCCTGTTATAACTTGCTTTCACGGAAGTGTCGTCATTAAAAGCATATGACAAAGCAAATCGTGGTTCAAAATTATTGAATTTACTTATGGTTTGACCGCTTTTATAGGATATGCTTCCGGTTGGAGTCCCTTCTTCATAAATATTATATAACGGATTATATGCTACAGCTTTACCATCTTCATATGTGCTAATTTCCTCCCCTCCTAAACGGTAAAACAAACTATAGCGAAGTCCGTAACGAAGATTCAGCTTCTCCGTAATCTGATGTTCAAAATCAAGGTAGGCCGAGGATTCTAAGGCATATTTTTTATCCAGCTGCCTGTAATTGAACTGTGAACCGGGGCTGGTAGGTTTCGCGGTACCGGGATTAAAATTATAAAACAAACCGTCGATTCCGTAATTAAGCTTAAACTTTTCCGACAGGGAATGAACCCAGTCATATTTAAGTCCGTAGCTGCTGATGTTGCTGTCCCACTCAAAATCTTCCGTCTGCAATCCAAGATTAAATTTATAGTCGCTGTAGAAAACCGATAAATTTGTGTTTAAATCATCAGAAAATTTATGTTTCCAGTTTAAGATGCCCATAGTGTTTCCGTAGGTACTTGAAAATCGCTCATTTATATCAAAAACGTCATTCCCTAAATACCCGGAAAAAGCAACACTGTTATTGGCACTTAGCCGATAATTTAATTTAGCGTTGATATCATAAAACATGGCAGAATTTTTATTGTCTGCCAGCTTCAAAAATAAATGCGCATACGAAGCACGTCCTGCGATGATAAAGGATCCTTTTTCTTTTTTTATGGGTCCCTGAACTAAAAGTCGGCTCGATATCAGTCCAATACCTCCATTTACACTGAAGTCCTCAAAATCTCCTGTTTGCTGACTTACATTTAGAACAGAGGAAACACGTCCTCCATATTTAGACGGAATACCTCCTTTGTATAAATCCAGTCCATTGACAATATCGGCATTAAAAACCGAGAAGAACCCGAACATATGAGAATCACTGTAAACCGGAGCACCATCCAGAAGAATCAGGTTCTGATCGGCAGCACCACCGCGGACATTAAAACCCGAAGAAGCTTCACCGGCATTTGTAACTCCCGGCAATGTCAGTATCGACTTTAAAGGATCCGGTTCGCCCATCGCAACCGGAATCCTCTTGATCTCTTCCATAGAAAGTTTATTGACACTCATCTGGGTATTCCTGATATCAACTGCTTTGGTATTGGTCACTATCACCTGCTCTAATTGCTGGCTGTCAGTTTCCATACTGAAATCTATTCTTACATCATCGTCAACCGTAATTTGTTTCTCTTTGTTTTTGAAACCAACATAACTAATTGAAACAGTATAAGTTCCTTTATCCAATTCTATAGAAAACATTCCATTTTTATCGGTTGTGGCAGCTGTTCCAAGTTCTTTGATAAAAATATTGGCACCAATAACGGACTCTTTGTTATCGTCAAGGACCTGTCCTGTTAACTTATTTTTTTTTTTGGCTGCTTTCGAAGGTTTTTGCTTTACAAAAATATTATTCCCTACAATCGAAAATTGAATCGAACTATTCTTATTCAGTTCGTTGATCAGGTTTTGTATTTCGATATGGTTATAAGTACTTTTTTTGGCAAAATATCTTTGTCCCGTATTAATTTGATCCGTAAAGGCAAATTTAAAGTCCGTTTGATTCTCAATTTGTTTAAATAAGTCTTTTAACGTTACAGTTTTATCTACAGTTACAGTTATATTTTGTGAGAACATACACAAACTGAATAAAAAAAAGCATGCTGAAATTATATGCTTCATGAAATTTTGTATTTTTGAATATTATTAAATAGGGACAGTTTTATACTGTCCTCAATACGAGGAGGATGTGTAGTTTCGCGGCTAGTGCATCCTTTTTCTTTTCTATCGAAAAGTAATTTGTTTTAAATCTTCATTTACTTCATAGTTTAGGTTATACATTTCTGATATTAATTGGACAATAGTTTTTAAATCTTCTTTTTTATTTATTCGTATCGTAATTCGCTGGTTATTGTATTCCTTCGGAATTGTCATTTTATAACCATAGTTTACCTTAATGTAATCACTAACAGCAATCAGCTTCTCGTTTTCAAAATCTGTAAATCTTTTAAATTCAGCTACTGAAGCAGTTTTATTTCCATAAGTGAATTTTTCGCCAGGTACCAAAATCCATTTTTTATCCTGATCCTTTACCGTCATTTGAACACTTCCTTCATAAAGTGCTACACTTATTTCTTTTTTTGGATATCCGCTTACCGTAAAAGAAGTACCCAATACCGTAGTTGTAGTTTCATTACAAAAGACCTGAAAAGGATGTTTTTTATCCTTTTTGACTTTAAAGTAAGCTTCTCCTGTAACTTCAACCTTTCTATTCACGTTAAAATTATTGGCGTAGACAATTTTAGAATTCGGATTTAATTCTACCCTTGAGCTGTCCGGCAAGGCTACGGTTTTTACTTTGGAAGTATAATTTTCAATTACATTTGAAGCGAGGAAAATATCATCTTGCAAAGGGCCTCTATTGAAATAAATTCCGGTTCCGATACACATGAAAATCAAAACTGCTGCCGCTGCTGCAAAATGCCATGCTTTAAATTTCCTCTTTTTTGAAGAAAAGGCTTTAGACTGAAATTGTTCCCACGAAGCTTCTTTTACACTATCGGAATGTGAAACGGGAGTTTCATCCCAGATCTTTTTCAATTCCTCTTCTATTTTTTTCTCATCCATGTTTTGAGCATTAAAGTTGTTGACAATAAAATCCCTGCTTATTAAAAACACGATAGACCATTTCTTTAATATCCCTGTTGGTTTCGATTCTTAGAACATGATTAGAATCTTCTAAATCAAAATTCATTATACAATCAGAAATTACGAACTGCAGAAGAACTACAATAAAGCTTGCATCCTCCTTGGTTCTGACATCCGTTTTATAAGCCTCAATATGCATTTCTATGTTTCCGTTTTATATATAACAAACGAGAACACAAAAGTTCCTAATGGTCTTCGATTTTTTTTCTAATAAATTTACTGGCAAGATAAATATGATTGGCAATCGTCTTTTCAGAAAGGTCTGTAATTGCTGCAATCTCCTTATAGCTAAGGTTTTCCAGTTTATGTAAAGTAAATATTTTTTGCTGCTGCTCAGGAAGAAGATTTATGAAGGCATATAATTTTTCCCTTCTTTCTTCAAAAATTCCGGTTTCAGGATCCTCTTGTACAGTTTCGAACTCAGGATCAAGCTGGATTATTTTATTTTCCCTGTTAACATGATTGATAATGATGTTCTTGCATATGGTAAACAATTGTTTATCAAATAAGACATCTTCATTGAGTAATTCCCTTTTATTATAGAGTCTTAAAAAAGTCTCCTGAACAAAATCTTGCGGGGTGAGGACAGAAAAATTAAACCGTTTGGCAATGTTTATCAGTTTATCATAGTAATTTAGATAAGCTTCCCTGAAAGAAGCTTCCTTACCTTTTTTTAAACTTAATATAAACTTTCTGTTGTCCATAACGTAACTCTGATGACTAACCTTAACTCAATGACCCAAATAATAGTATAATCTAAAGTTGACAACCTAAGATTATTTGGATTTTGAATAGGGAATTTATTTACTTAACCCGTTGGGTGTAATTATTTTCAACACATAGAAACATAGATTTTGTAACTTAAAAAAGGCGTTTTACTTGTATTAATAAACATAGCTATGT
>NZ_AKJZ01000074.1 GCF_000282055.1 Flavobacterium sp. CF136 | reverse complement strand
ACTGAGCGAAGTCGAAGTGTGTAGAAAATAATTATAGGCGATGGCTTAATTTATTTACTTATTTCAACATCTATTTTGACCGAAAGCTGTTTAGCTAAAGTGGTTACATAATTGCTGAAATAAACTGCATCTTTAAAATTTTTATCAGCACTCAATTCCCAACCTGCTATCGGGTAATAACTAATTGGCTGATTGTTTTTTACGTTTAATTTTATTAAATAAGAATTGGTTAGTTTACCCGTCTTTGGTGCTTCGATATATCCTTTATAAATATCTTTTGGGATAATTATAGCTGTTCCCAATATCCATTGACGTTCGTAGGTTAGCTTATCATGCTGAATAAAACAAACATAATCTCCTGCATCAATTACCTGTAACGGATTCTGGTTATTAATATTAGAAAGTGCAACAACCAGCATTTCATTACCTTTAAGACCTTTTAATGAAACAGTATTTTTATATCCATACATTCCCGGCCAGATTGAAGTGGTTTCCTGCACCTGGTATTTATTTCCTGAGGCTTCCCAATTTTTATAATTATAACTTAAAACAGAATTTACAGGACCTTCACTCACAATTTTAAAAGTTGTTTTCTCTATATTATTCAAGGTATCACTTGCGATAATTCCGAGTCTGTTGATTTCATTTCCGACAAGTAATCCGTAACCGCCTAATCCTGCTGAATTTCCAACAGGAAAAATATCCCTGCCCCAATCGTACATTTGATGGTAATTGTCTTCTACAGCTCCTTTGCTGTTAATACCAACATTTTCCGGTGTAATTCCAGAAGTTTTTTTGCCAAAAACATCTTTAGAATTTCTTCCGTCCAGATAATGCCTGAAACCAACTTTATCATTTTCCCAGGTTGGTCCATCGGTTTGATATTTTTGAAAACCAAGTTTTTTATGAACCTGATCTGCCATTAAAACTTCTTCGGTTGCGGGTTGTACAGGCAAATCTTTAGCTTCTCTTTTCCCAAATCTTACACTGGTTTTTACAGTAAATTTAGGATCGGTATTTGACCATTTAAGTTCCACTGTTTTCTTTTCTTTTGCAGAAAAATTGGCAACAAAAAATAACTCATCCCATTTTCCGTCACCATCCAGGTCATTTACCTGAGCCGGAATTGTATCTGAATTGTGTAAAATGATTGGGAAAGAATTTTCGATACTGCTTTTGAGTAAACTCCTTTTTATGGAAATTGCTTTATCTGATAATTCTAAATCAGAATCATTAGTTAAAACAATTTTTACTGTTTGCAATTTTTGTTCCACTTTACAACCTGCAAAAAGCATTGATATAAAAGCTATTGACAGATATAATTTAAATTTATTCTTCATTCTTCGTAATATTTAATTGTGTTTTTTATCTAAAGGTATCGGAATATATTTTTATTCAAAAACAATATTTTTAGTCATTTTTAGAGTCGGTAATTTTGTAATGAATATTAATTTAATAAAACCAATCTGTTTATTTACTCTAAATAAAAAACTTCTTTTAATGCAATGGCAACCGGCGAATTATCAGGATTTGTTTCCATAATATCAGCCATGTATGCCCACCATTTTTTTACAATTGGATGATTCGGTAAAAAATTCATGTCAAAATCAGCATTTATTTTTTGAACAGCAAAAAGGATTGACGTTTCTTCATCTAAAAAAATGCTATAATCCTGAATCCCTGTTTCTGAAAGCAATGATTGTAATTCAGGCCAAATTTCATCATGTCGTTTTTTATATTCAGCTTCAAAACCCGGCTTTAATTTCATCTTAAAAGCATTCCTGATTGTATTTTGCATTTTTCTATATTTTAATTAATTCCTGTCTTTATAAATAAAAATCTTTTTATACTATTTTAAAAATAAACGAAGAAGCTGTTTCAAATTTTCCTCCTTGTGAAGCTGTAAACATATAAGTTGCCTTTCCGTTTTGAAATAATAACTGCGGCCGTTCCGCGCGTCCATAACGATTAAGATGTTTAGGAGCTGCAGGCTGATTAATATATTTATTCAAAGGCTGATACGATATCAAAGGATCACTCCAGTGAATCCCGTCATCCGAATCCATATAAAGACCATTGTCCTGTCCAAAAACTCCGAGATCCCTTGCCAGCATTTTAAATTTATTATTTTCATACCAGACAAAAGCATCCTCACATTGTTTATTATCGCCCAATTTAGAAAAATCAACTACCGGATTTTCTTCAAGTTTTTTATAAGGTCCCTCAAGAGATTTAGCAACGGCTAATCCATATTTTCTATTCCCTTTGATTGGAAATTTTGGATGAACATAATTTTCGGTATCCAATGATTTATAATACAGCCAGTATTCTCCGTTTGGGTGTTTTAAAAAAGAAGGATTTGTCGTTAAAAAATCATCCCAGGAGCCTTCATTTCCAGGAAGCAATAAAGGCTCATCGGGTCTTTTCCAAGGTCCGTAAAGAGAATCTGAAGTGGCTAATCCTATACGTTTTGTGTTCATTTTTCCGTTAGAATTTCCCATAAAAAAGAGCGCGTATTTTCCATCTACAAAATGAATACTTGGATTATGACAAGTGGTTGCATCCCAGAAAACTTCACCGCGAGGCGCCAAAATAGTGCTTATATAAGTGTATGGGCCTTCGGGATTATCTGCAACAGCATGAGCGATTTCTGAACCGTTAATCCAGCCGCTCATTGATTTAGATTTTTTCCATCGGGAAAAAAATACATGAATTTTACCGTCAGGTCCTTCAATTGGGCTATTACACCAAACATAATAATCTTCAAATTCAAGTGCACGACCAACCGGCCTGAGTTTCTTTTCGAAATCAGATAGCTTTGGATCATATATAAAACTGCTGCTTCTGACTGGAAACGGGAGACACAGCCCAATCAGAGCAAGGGAATTTCCAATTATGAATTTTCTTCTATTCATTTTAATTTTCTAAAAAATCGCAACATATTAATGCTTTAAATTAATTTGAACCGGCTGATCACGGTTACAGGTAATCTCGTCATTAATATATTCTAATTCTGCAACTTGTATCGAACTTCTTCTGGTTTCAAAACTATCTATTCCTTTATTCTCAGGTGTTCTCCCGGGATGTGTAAAATAAAAAACATAGGCTTTACCATCATTTACAATAACATCAGCATGTCCGCCAATTACGTTGTCGTCTTCTCCTGTTCCCGGAATTTGAAGAATGTTTTTCTCCTGTCGTTTCCAATTTATAAAATCATCAGAAGAGAAAACAGCCAAACCTTTCCAGGGATCTGTAATCATCCAGTTTTTTCCTTTCCAGTTAAAAATTTTCGGCCCTTCGCCTCTGTCTTTTATGACTCTTTTTCCACTATCTATCCAATGATATAAGTCTTTACTGTCGGCATAATAAATCGATTTTCCATCGTTTTCATTATTGTAATACATACGCCAATTTCCGTCCGGCAATTGAAATACAGCTGCATCAATACAACGCTCGGAAGCCAGTTTCAATTGCGATTCAAATTTCCAGTCAGTTAAATTTTTACTGGTCAAATGCACAATATATCTCGGATGGTACCAATCTTCAAAAATGCCTGGAACAATCGTTAAATACATATGGTATTTCCCTTTGTATTTAATGACTTCCGGAGCCCAGTAGGTAACATCTTTCAGCTTATAATCAATATTGCAATTGGCTTTATATTTCCAATGAGCACCATCTGATGACTCAGCAATACCAATAGGAGTTCCATGTACCCAACCCACGCCATTACCACCAATATTAGCTCTTCGGTTAGTATAAAACATCAGCCATTTTTTATCTTTATTGCTCCAAATAATAGTTGGATCAGCAGCTCCGTCAAAAACAGGATCGCGATACAAAGGTTTATCTGCAATATGTTTCTTATCTTTTTGTATATCCTTTTGCGCTGACATTGTCAAACAAAACAATAGAGATGTCAGGTTTAGAAAAAGATATTTCAGGTATATTTTTGACATTTTTTAAGCAGATTTTACCAATTGGTCAATTATTTTATTAGAGTTTCATTTATCCAATCGTCTGTTCTAAAAGGAGAAGCCGGTAAATTTTCAGCATTAAATAAATTTGGTTCCGGTACCGCTTTCCACGCAAAACGTACAGCTGCAGGATTTTTTACTTTTGATGAAGAAACAACAATTGTTTTTCCATCAATTTTAGCATCTGCTGGATAAAAGATCTTGTCTTCGCCTGCAATTTCAAATTCTTTTAAATTTTCTCCTGTTTTCCTGAATCCGGAACCGGCATAATCAAAAAATAACTGAATACGTTCTTTTTTAATTTTCATATGATTATAAATCGGTCCTGAGTAAATCAGTTTTTCTTCATTATAGGTTTTCGCAAAAGCGATTAATGCCAATCGATGTCCTACAGTCTGTTTGTCTATGGGATGAATATTGTTTGCATTCCCAACATCTGTAGTAACCACCATCCCACTGTTTGTTATCTTTTTTAATGACAATAATTGCGCTTCTCTAATTTCCGGAGTTTGCCCTTTGTATGGTGCAATCTGAACATAATAGAAAGGGAAATCTCCTTGTTTCCAATCGTCCCTCCAATTTTTTACCATGGCGGGAAATAAGGTCCTGTACAAATATGCCTGACCTGAATTACTCTCTCCCTGGTACCAGATTACGCCTTTCATTGTGTAATTTATCAAGGGATACAACATTGCATTGTAAAGTACATATGAAGTTTTATTGGCTTCTTTTTTAGGCTTTTTAAGCAGACTTTTAGACAAATCATTATTATTGGCCAACCTTTCATTTTTCAAATTCAAATAATAGGTTTCCAGTTTTTCCTGATATATTTTTTCGTTTTTTGCATCTTCTTCCAAAATGGGTAAAAAGTCCGGGGTTCCTTCTAAAACTGCCTGAGAAGTCCATGCTTCGGCTTTTGTACCGCCCCATGAAGACGAAATTAACCCAATTGGAATTTTTAATTTCTGATATAAATCCCTGCCGAAAAAATAGGCAACAGCCGAAAATGTTTTAATAGTGTTAGGAGAACATGCTGTCCAGCTTCCTGTAACATCATCAAGAGGTTTTGGGGAAGCATTTGTTAAAACAGTAAATAACCTAATATTTGGATAATTGGCATTTACGATTTCTTCTTCATAGTTTTTAACTCCGGTTTTCCAGGTTCCTTCTTCTTTTCCCACCGGAAAAAACATATTAGACTGCCCGGAACAGATCCAGACTTCTCCGATAAGGATATTGTTGAGGACAATTTTATTTGTTGCATCAATTTTTATTGAATATGCTGTTTCGCTTCCTTGTGGAGTATCTACAATAACTTTCCATTTTCCATCTGAATTGGCAACAATTTCCAACGGAGCATTCTGCCATCCTAATTGAATACTAATTTTTTCGTTTGGAGATGCCCATCCCCATAAATTAACTTTTGCATTTTGCTGCAAAACCATATTATCACTTACAAGAGCAGGTAATTTAACCTGTGCCTGTATAGATAATTGTACATTTAAAGCAATTAAAACCAAAAAAAGATTTCTTATGTAAATCATAAATCTTAAAAATTAAAACCAGAATATTAAAATTACCAGACTAAAACGATATAGGTATCCTGTGCTGCCCTGTTTATTGGATTAATTATATAAAAAAAGGCAGTAATTTTTCAATTACTGCCTTTTAAACTAAACTAAAACTATCTAATTTTAAAAATTACGATTTAAATTGTAAACTAATATTCTAAAAATTAAACATTTAAATTTAATTATTAACTAATTGATAACTATCCTGTTGTGCCCTGCTTTACAGAGTAAAAAGGAAATTAATAACCAGGATTTTGCATTGCTTGTTTTTCAGCAGGTGTCAATGGTTTTCCATTTGAATATACCGCGTCTAAGAAAGTCTGTGGAATAGGACGTAAGGTATGATAATCCTGAATATTTGCAGCAGCTTCAATATTATAAGCTTTTGCTCTGGCAACTAAAGTTTTGGTTCGACTTAAATCATCCCAACGATGAAATTCTCCACAAAGTTCTCTCGTGCGTTCATTCAGTATTAAACACAGCATTCGGTCATAATCGCTACCGTATCCCAACTTTGAAATGACTGCTTCATCTTCTGCAGGCAAGGAACTAATACTGGAGATAGTTAAGTTTGTTGCTGCTGTTGAAACTGCAATATTATTAGATTCGTAATATGAATTCTCTTTAATAAAAGAAATAGGAATACCCGCCTGCCCAGTAGTTGTATATGCGGCAGACCCATCTGTATAGGCAGCACGATCTTCTCCAGCTTTGTAATTAGCACGCGTACGAACTGTATTGATATAAGACAAAGCATCACTAAAGGAAGCTCCTCCTATTTTAGCTAAACGTACTTTTGCTTCAGCCGCCATCAAATAAGTTTCTGCCGAACGGGCTAAAATTACATCACGAGAGCCTTTGATACTTGATAAATCCAGTCTGTTACCATCCATATATTTACTCAAAGATGGGAATCTAACATCTGCCATCAAACCAACATTATCTGCTGCATACGCTACATACACGCTTGGAATTGTTTTTCCGGTTTTTGAATAAACAATAGCATCTGTATTTTTAGTTTTCGCAAAACGAGTATCTGCAGCAGTATTGACAATATACATAATACCTAAATCGCCATTTACATAATAGCTTCCTGATTTATTATTAACAATGCTTTTTGTTTGAAAACTTTTCCAAAAACGAGAATCTTTAACTTTATCAAATACATCATAAGTAAAATAAGTTGGGGCCAAACGACTGAAAGGTCTTCCTCCTGCAAGGTTACGTTTCATCTGAGCTAACTGATCGTAAGTAGAAAGAAAATACAAGTGCTGTCTATTTCCTCCTGAAGTCAATTGATTGGCATTAAATTGAGCAGATAAAATTAATTCCGGCAATTTTTCATTTGCTCCATCAGTAACAGTGTAGTTCCATAAATCAACATAGTTAGAAGCCAATGGGTGATTGGCAATAACCTGGTCAGATAAAGTAACTACTTGCTGTAAATCTGTTGATTTTGTAGCTGAGTTCCAACCGTCATTAATTTCGCTGGCACGTGTTAAATATGCCTTTGCCAAATAATGAGCAGCGGCGTCTTTAGTAATTTTAGCCGGAGCCCCTGCGTTACTCAATAACGTATAGGCTTGAGTAAAATCGGCAATTACCTGATCCAAAACTTGTTGTGGAGTCGCTTTTGTAAATTCTAATTCTACAGTAGAACTAGTTTTCAATTTTAATGGTACGCCACCGTATTGGCTTACAAGTTTCAAATAGTTAAAAGCTCTTAGAAAATACCCCTCACCCAACGCTGTTTTTTTGATAGCATCATTGGTTGAAACGATTGCTGTAGCCGACTCAATCAATTGATTTGCATTACCAATTCCAATGTACAAATTGTCCCAATTAGTATTTGCAGCAACTGTGTTGGCATTTGATACTGTTACAAAAGCTTTAAAACCTGTAGAATAGGAATTCCAAATCCAGTTTGAAGGATCTCCCCCGGCATGAAATTCATCAGTTCCTGATTCTGTAGAGGCAAGCGGTACTTCGCTATCCATTTCCAAAGCAAATACCTGATAATAAGTTCCAACAGCCAAAGCCTGAATTCCTTCTTCAGTTTTGTAATACTCACTACTATAAGCAGTAGTCAGTTCCTCATCCAGGAAATCCTGGTTACAAGAAGTACTAAGAACCAATGCAGCTCCCAGTATCAAATTTATATATAGTTTTTTATAATTTTTCATAATAAGTTTACATTAAAAATTTAATTAGAATTGAACATTTAAGCCCATGGTGAATCCTCTGTTCGAAGCTGTTGTTTGTGTATCCAAATCTGTCCACTTCACTTTAGAAAAAATCATACCCGGATTAGTTGCCTGAAGATATAATCTCATTTTAGACAGTCCAATTTTCTGTGTCAAGTCTTCAGGAAAATTATATCCTAAGGAAATGTTTCTTATTTTTAAGAACGAACCATTACGATACCCTAATATAGGGTAATAGGAATCTCCGGTACCTGCTGAGTAAATTGGTTTTTGATATTCAGCATTAGTATTATTATCTGTATAATAGTCAATTGCTCTCTGGCTTCCTTTTGCACCTTCATTTTCTCCACCTGTGTCATAAAGATACCCCATACGGCCATATACAAAAACCGATAACTCCAGATTTTTATAACTAAAAGTGTTCGTTAATCCAACTATATATTTTGGATCTTTACTGCCTATTATCACACGATCGTTATTGGCATCAATTTTATAATCACCATTTTGATCAACCGGTCTTGCATTACCAAATGAAAAAATATTAGAGCCTGCAGCTGTATTAAATTTTGCCATTTCAACGGCATCTTCAGGTTTCCAAATTCCGTTTGACTCAAAACCATAGATCACATTTTGTGATTGTCCGATAAATAAGTTGTTGTTGATATCATCAAATTTTCCGTTTTGTAAAGCAACAATGTGGCTTTTTTGGTATGAACCACTAAAACTGGAACTCCATTCAAAATCTTTTCCTTTCACATTAATAGTATTCAATGTAAGTTCTAATCCATTCCCTTCTGTTTCTCCCACGTTTTGATACGTATCTTTAACTCCAATAACTGTAGGTACACTTCTTTTTAGTAATAAATCAGTTGTTTTACTTTCATAATATTCTAAAGCACCAGATATTCTGCTATTAAACATCGCGAAATCAATACCATAGTTAAACTGTGTTGTTTGTTCCCAACCTAAAGCTAAATTACCTAAAGAGGAGTTATTAATTACACCGGAACCTGTTGGATACACTACTCCTACTAACGGAGGTGTTGTAGAATAAGCAGGTACCGCTGCATTTCCTGTAACTCCATAACCTGCTCTCAATTTTAATTGATTAAGCCACGATGAGTTTTGCAAAAATGACTCTTTATCAATACGCCATGCCAAAGAAGCACTTGGAAAAACTGACGATCTGTTTGATTCAGCCAACTGGGAAGCTTTATCCTCACGGATTGACGCCGTAAGTAAATATTTATCAGCATAACCATAATTTATCCTGGCCATATACGAATACAACCCGGTATCTGTTATACCGGAAGAATACCCGGCAAGTGTTACATTCGAAGGAGTTAAGGCATTCCATTTGTTTGCCACATTTTTTATATCATTGGCAGACATAGAACTTTCTTCGTTATGATATTCTGTTTGACTTTGCAATAAGGTCACACCAAAATCATGATTTCCTATAGTTCTATTGTAAAAAATTAAATTATCCAATGTATAAGAAATCGTTTGTTCTTTTTTCAAAGAGGCAAAACTTGTTCCTGAACGAATAGCAGATTTACCATTCAAAAATACACCATCACGGTAAGATGTAATATCCGGACCAAAATTAACGCGGAATTTCAAACCTTTAAGTACCGATGAAATTGCCCCTAAATCTAACTGAGCATTAATACTACCAAAAGCACGTAATGTGATACGTTGATCCTGAGAATATTGGTCTTCATCAACCGGAGTTCTAATCGTAGAATCTCCTCCCGGATTATCAATACGTACTCCATTGCTATCGTAAGGAACTGCATATGGCAGATTAGTACGTGCTGTAGCATATATTCCACCGGAACTTGTAACAGCAGTCCTTCCTACGTTTGATTGCCCATATTCATTGATTCCATAACTAGTGTTAAGATTTACCCCCATAGAAAACCATTTTGTAGGTGTAATATCCACATTAGCAGTACCATTGTAACGTTTGTAACTTTGTCCTTTTAGGGTTCCGGTATTGTCTAAATATCCAAAAGAACCATATGCTTTCATTTTTTCAGTACCACCACTAACACCTACTGTGTGCTGTTGCGTAATTCCTGTACGGGTTACAAACTTAGTCCAATCAGTAGAACCTACCTTTGAGCCATCCCAAGTTCCTGATGCCCATCCTTTTTCAATATTTGCCCATGCAGATGGATCTGCAGAAGCTAAGAAAATAGTTTTATCATTTGCAATAGTTGGAGCATCTCCTTTAGGAAAAGCTGTTGGATTAGAGTAATATCTTCCCCAACGTCTAAACTCGATATACTCTGCAGAACTCATCATTCGGGCATTTTCATGAATTGTTTCTGTAGTGACAGAAGTATCATAATTTATGGTAAACTTTCCGTTTTTACCTTTTTTAGTTGTTACAATTACAACCCCATTAGCACCTCTGGAACCATAAATTGCTGTAGCAGAAGCATCTTTTAGTACATCAATTGTCTCAATGTCATTAGGATTTATAAAATCAATTCCTCCTGAATTTGGATCAACACTAATTTTCCCTGTTGAAGAATCTGTTGTAAGTCTTGAGTTTAAAGGAATTCCATCTACTATATAAAGTGGTGAATTGGAAGCCGAAATGGATCGGGCTCCACGAATAGTCACACTTCCTAATGTGCCGGGACGCTCACTAGTTCCAATATCTACCCCGGCCGCTTTTCCCTGCATCGCCTGCATCGCATTTTGTACCGGCCTTGAAGCGATTTCTTCAGCACCTATACTTACAATAGATCCGGTAAGGTCTTTTTTCTTTTTTACACCGTAACCTACTACTACGACTTCCTCAAGGGAATTATCAACTTCTTTTAATACAATATTATAAACTCCTGTTTCATTAACAGTTTTTTCTTCTGTTTTGTAACCTATAAAGCTAAAAACAAGGGTTGTTCCCGAAGAAACATTGATAGTATAACTACCATCCATATCAGAACTGGTTCCCTTTTGAGTTCCCTTAATAAGTACATTAACACCTGGTATTGGCAATCCTGTAGCGTCTTTAATGACGCCTTTAATCACTTTGCTCTGTGCATAAACGGATGCATTTAGTAATGCAATCATCGCTATAGCCAGCAGAAGACTGAATTTGTTTTTCATAAAAAGTTAAATTTTGGTTAATTAATTAGTTAGTTATTTCAAATTTATTCACAAACTGCTTTCGCAGTATCCTGTAGTATCCTGTACTACCTACATTATCTCATTAGTTTTCATTTTGTTAAAGTATTGGTCATATAGTCATTTAATTTTTTTTGAAATTTTTAATCTTATCAGACTCATACTATAAAAAAAGCAAAAAACGAGATAAATACTAATCAGTTCGGGGGCTGATTGTTTCATTTAAAAATTTTCTATTGATTAATTATTTAAAAACAAACAATAATGCAATCGATTACACAAATGTATTATTATTTTCATAATAAAAAATAAAACGTTAAAAACATTTTAAATAAATAATAAATTGACAACATAATTACATTAAATATAAATATTATATTCATAATTCACAGAAAAAGACTATTATTTTCATATAATTGTAATCGATGACATTAAAAATAACACCTTTAATAATCTCGTAAATACCTTACAAACAAAAAAACCGTCACAAAGACGGTTTTCTTCAAAAAAACAAAAAAAAATTGGGGGCAAAATTTTATTAATTATCAAAATTAATTATTAATCATAACCAGGATTTTGATCATATAAACCCGGTACTGCTAAAATTTCTGATAACGGAATTGGATATAACAATGAATTCTTATCAATTGTTCTAATCTTATTACCAGTATCTTCCGCAGCTTTCCAGGCATTCATAATAGTTATAGCATTACCTGACCTGATTAAATCAAACCATCTTGTACCTTCTGAAAAGAATTCTTTTCTTCTCTCATCAAATAATTGATCCAATGTAATATTAGAAGCATTTGCAGGTACACCAGCTCTTGTTCTTACCTGATTTACAATTCCATCAACATCAGCTTGGGTTCCTCCCCCGCCATGAAGTGTACATTCAGCCATCATCATCAATACATCCGTATATCTGATTACCATAAAATCTACACCCCAGTCTTCACGTCCACCGGTTCCGTATCTTGTTGGATCAATGTATTTTTTGTAAACCGGAAATGTATAACTTCCTTTGTAAGTACCTGAAGCTACCGTATAACTTGTGGCAATACCAGCCGTTTTTCTATTGTCATTTGCAGCAAACATATTTAAAAAACCTGTTGAAATAGGTCTGCCTTCCAAAGAACCTTGTTGTGTTGTTATACCTACTGATGCAAAATATGGTTCATAACCAACTTCAACCATAAAATTTCCACCAATAGAACTTGCCAAACTTTGTGTATATGGAATAGTTAATACATTTTCTTTATTTGCAGTTCCTTCTATTTTAAATATGTTTGCGTAGTCTGCACCAAACACAAATAAACCGCTCGACTTAATATCATTTAATTGTTGGTATGCCTTATCCCATTCATTTAAACCAAGCATAGCTCCATCAATACCGTAAGTAGGACTGGAACGGGTCATATATACTAAACCTAATAAAGCTTTTGCCCCATATTTAGTAACACGACCAACATAGGCAGCATCAGTAGTTGAAGCTGTAAGATCCGGAATTGCTAATTCTAAATCTGAAATAATCAGATTGTATATATTCACAACCGGACTTCTTCCAATTTTAGACGCTTCCTGTGCTGTCATTGTTCTGTCTATTAACGGAACTCTTCCAAACCATCTGATTAAATCAAAATAACAAAATGCTCTTAAAAATCGTGCTTCAGCGGCCATTGATGCCTTATCTGCCGGATTTGTAAAAATAGCATCTCCTTTTTCAGCAATTTTTTCTAATAATTGGTTCGCTTTATAGATTGCATTAAAATTACTCACATAAGCTTCTTTTACATAGGCATTAGAGCTGATAGAAGTATAAAAACTATTAATTCCTTCCCAATCCCTGGAAGCTGTTGTTAATGCTAATAAATTATCTGATCTGGTTTCGCTTAAATTCAACACTCGATTTGCATAACCATAAGTACCTGTTCCATGAAATGCAACCGAATATACTGCGTTTCTTGCCTGAACAAAATCTCCTGGCGTAGCATAAAAATTTTCTTCAGTACCTTGTGATAACGGGACTTGCGTAAGTTCATCCGTACAGGAAACTGTCCCTAGCAAAAGCAGATTTGCTGCCAGTAAATAAATATATTTTTTCATTTTAATTAAAATTAACGTTAAGACCTAAAACGATTGATTTTGCTAAAGGAGCTCCTCCGTAATCTACAGGAACAGCAAAATCATTATTTGAACTTCCGGAGGTATTTACCGCCTCAGGATTAAAACCTCCTTTGTATTTATTCCAGTAAAACCAGTTTTCACCTGTTATATAAAGCCTCATATTATCAATTCTTTTTATACTTTTAACAGCCTCTCTTAAATTATATCCAATAGAAATACTTCTGATACTAACATAATCCGACTTATACATCCAATCAGAATTTGCCTGATATCCAAAAGAAGTTTTCCAGTTTCCTCTAACAGCAGGATCTACATTTAATGCATTTTCAACTGACCCCATTCCGGTACGATTAATGGCTCTGCCTGTTAATCCATAAACTGTTCCTCCATTTTGACCCTGCACCAACACACTTAAATCCAAATCTTTGTATTTAAATGTATTTGTTATACCCCAGGTATATTTTGGAGTTGGATTTCCTAAATCAACACGATCTTCTGTATTAATTTTTCCATCACCATTCTGATCAATATATCTTGGATCTCCCAAAACTAATTTGTTGCCGCCAATAGTAGTAGCATTAGGAGTGGTAGCAGCTGCTGCATCAAGATCAGCCTGAGTTATGACACCATTTTGCTGCAAACCAAAAATCATGTACATCGGTTTTCCTACTTCTAATTTTATAAACGGTACTCCTGCTGCAAAATCATTATTAATTTCAATTTTAGTCTGATCCGGTCCTAATGCTGTCACTTTGTTTTCATTATGACTTATATTAGCAGATGTTCTCCATTCAAAATTATCAGTTTTAAAGTTTAATGTATTTAATTCAAACTCCCATCCTTGATTTTGGACCGCTCCCACATTAGTAAGATAACTTGTAAATCCTGATGCAGCAGGAACTGGAAGCCTAAGCAATAAATCACTATTAGTTTTTCTATATACATCGAATGTTGCAGAAATTCTGTTCTTTAGAATTGAAAGATCCAATCCGAAGTCAATACTTTTAGATTCTTCCCAGTGTAATGAAGGATTTGCTATAGAACTCACACCTTGTCCAATTCCTACAGCTCCACCAATTGAATAATTATATGATGCTAATGTCGAATAAGATGAATAACTACCTATATTATTACTGCCATTAGTTCCTGTACTTGCTCTTAATTTAAATTCGTTCAGCCAGTCCACATTTTGTAAAAACGACTCTTGCTTAACTCTCCAACCCAATGATAGAGAATAAAATGTTCCCCATCTTTTTTCACTTCCAAATTTAGAAGAACCATCACTTCTAATACTGGCAGAAAAAAGATATCTTTCTTTAAAATCATATTGTAATCTGCTAAAATAAGACAGTAACGTATTTTTTTCTGCATTAGTAGAGCCTAATGAGCCTGTTGGAAGTGTTTCAGTAGTTGAATTATTATAAAGCCCTCCGGAAGAAAGACTTGATTTCGTAATTTTATAAGAGCTGAATGATTCTCCCAAAAGAACATTAAAATTATGATTACCTACAGATTTATTATAAGTTAAAGTGTTCTCATTTACAATATTTAATCTTCTGTACGTATTATACACCCCTCTTATACTTGCCTGAACATCATTTGGTGTATAGCTTTCAAATGTATTATCAGAATTATCAAAGTTAATTGTACTTTTTAATGTAAAGGCATTTGCAAATTTATAATCAGCATAAGTAGAAACTAAATTTCTGTACATCGAATTTTTACCCGTCCTGGCCAAAGCATTAAGCATATTAGTCGTACTGCTGCCCCATGCATATCTTGTTGTATATTTTTCACCTGCAGCATTAACAGCGCTTTCAAAAACAGGAGTTGCCGTAAGGGCTTTAAATAAGGTATTGTCTTTTCCTTCAACTCCGGGATCGTTTTTTTCAGAATATGACGGAGCAAAATTAATCCCGATTTTAAAACTATCAGATAATTTAAAATCAATATTTGCTCTTGCAGAAAATAAAGTATAATCTGTACCCACAATATATCCTGTATTTTTTTGATAATTAGCAGAAACATAGTAATTAACTACATCAGTTGCTCCGGAAGCTGACAATTGATAATTGCTAAACTCTCCCGTGCGGAAAACTTTATCCTGCCAGTCAATATAATCTAATCCGGGATGCCCGGGAATATCCCATCTTTCATCATACAAATAGGTGTAATACCTGTTATTAGTTGTATTAAGAGGAGCCGTTGGATTTATTGAATTATAAGCAGCAATACGCTCAGCATTTGTCTGACTTGCAGAAGCACCTGCTATACCAGAACCTACCCATTGCGTATCGATCATCGTTTTTGCTCTTTTAATCCATCCTTCAGCCGATAACATATCCACTCGGTTAGCTTCTTTATTTATACCTCCATAAGTATTAAAAGTAAATTTTGCTTTTCCTTTTTTTCCTTTTTTGGTAGTAATCAAAACAACACCATTTGCAGCTCTTGAACCATAAATAGATGCTGCTGCTGCATCTTTCAATACCTCAATAGAAGCAATATCGTTTGGGTTCATATTATCTAAAGGACTTCCATTTGAAAACCCTCCATTAACATTTGTTCCTTCTGTAGAAATAGGAAAACCATCTACCACATACAAAGGCTCATTTCCGGCAGTAATAGAACCAGCACCTCTAATTTCAATACTAAAAGGCTGACCTGGTAATCCGGTAGTTTGTTTTACACGAACCCCGGCAATCTGACCAATCATACCCTGATCAACTCTTGAAATAGGTCTCTCTGTAAAATTTTCTGTTTTAATACCAGAAATGGCACCTGAAGTTAATTTTTTCTTTTGTGTACCATAACCAATAACTACAACCTCATTTAAGTTGGAGCTTTCATTCTCCAAAGAAACATTATAACTATTGGAAGCTCCTATTTTTACCTCTTTTGAAACAAATCCTACAAAAGAAAAAACTAAAGTTTCTCCCGGAGAAGCTGATATTTTATATTGACCATCAAAATCTGTACTGGTTCCTCGATTTGTCCCTTTTACTAATACGTTTACTCCAGGTATAGAGAGTTTGGCCGGATCAGTAACTGCCCCCGTAACCTGTTTGTTCTGCGAATAACCTGATGCCTGCAATAATACAAACATGGCTATAGCGAGCAGAAGATTAATTTTCTTTTTCATAAAAAGTTAAATTTCGTTAATAAATTAGTTTACTCAAATTTATTTAGAAGAGGTCTCCACAGCATCCTGTAGTATCCTGTTAATTCTCAGTATATTATATTTTACATTTGATTTTTAATTAACAGGAAAAGACAACTTACTGATTAACAATACCCAACAGATCTTCATTTAAAGAGATGTCATTTTAAAATTTTTTATTAATTATTTTTTCAGGCATTTCTATTTATTTTGACAAAAAACTAATAATTCAAAAAAAATATTCTTTACTATTTATTGATCAAATTATTAAAAATAATAGGCAACAGGACGGAACAGGATAGCAATTTCGCAAAACCGGATTATATTTACTTTTAACATTTTTTAA
This sequence comes from Flavobacterium sp. CF136, assembly GCF_000282055.1. GTDB lineage: Bacteria > Bacteroidota > Bacteroidia > Flavobacteriales > Flavobacteriaceae > Flavobacterium. The sequence continues at coordinate 46,584 of NZ_AKJZ01000074.1, read as the reverse complement.
AAATTATTCAGGTTTTCATTTAACATAAAACAGACTGAACCGTATCAACCATTGAATACAATAATCATAATGAAATTTACCAAAGCAAAACTTTCTTTACTTTTTTTGATTTTAGTTACATTGAATATTTTCTCTCAGGAAACACACATGTCGCCATGGCCAAAATCCAGCAATATAAATCAGCCTTGGGCCCGTTGGTGGTGGATGGGTAGTGCTGTGGATAAACCTAATTTAAAAAAGAGTCTTGTAGATTTTCATAAAGCCGGAATTGGAGGCGTCGAAATTACTCCGATATATGGAGTAAAGGGAGAAGAAAACAATTTTATCGATTACCTGTCTCCAAAATGGATGGAAATGCTGGATTACACAATACATACTGCAGACAGTCTTCATATGCAGGTAGATATGGTTTTGGGAACAGGCTGGCCATACGGAGGTTCTCATGTTACCTTACCTCATGCAGCAACAAAATTGATTGTGGAAAAATATCAGCTAAAAAAGAATGAAACAATAGATAAATCTATTAAACTGGAAGATACTAAGGAAAAGATACCCGCAGAGCTTTTATATGTAGTGGCGTATGGAAGCGATGGCAGTTATGTAAACCTCACAGATCAATTAAAAAACAAAAATTCAAAGTTGAATGATAAAGGTATTGAGGGAACTCCTGTCACATTACCAAACACATTAGAACCAAATAAATTAAAATGGAAGGCAAAAAAAACAGACTATACCATATATGCTGTTTTTAGTGGTAAAACCGGACAACAGGTAAAAAGAGCTGCGCCAGGTGGTAAAGGGTATACTTTAGATCATTATTCAGAAGAAGCATTAAACGCTTACGTAGTTCCTTTTAATAATGCTTTTAAAGGGCGTGAAGGAAAAATAAGGGCCATTTTTAATGACAGTTATGAAGTTTACGGAACCGATTTTACCCCTGACTTTTTCGAAGAATTTAAAAAACTGAGAGGTTATGATTTAAAAAAAGAACTTCCTCTGTTGCTCAATGAAAAAGATACCGAAGAAAGTAACCGGATAAGAAGTGATTACAGACAAACCATAGCCGATTTATTACTAAATAAATTTGATAAGCCATGGACAGAATGGGCACATACAAAAAACTTTAAAACAAAACTTCAGGCACACGGATCTCCTGGAAATCTGATTGATTTATATGCTTCTGCCGATATTCCTGAATGTGAAACTTTCGGTTCTATGCCATTTGATATTCCTGGTTTCAGACGTGAAAAAGAAGACATTCGCGAAGGCGATGCCGATCCTGTGATGCTTAAATTTTCATCATCTGCTGCTCATATTTCTGGTAAAAAACTGGTTTCCTCAGAAACTTTTACCTGGTTGCGTGAACATTTTAAAACGGCTTTATCACAATGCAAACCGGAAGCTGAGGATTTAATGCTAAATGGAGTCAATCATATTTTTCTTCACGGTTCAACTTATTCCCCGGAAAGAGCCGTGTGGCCGGGATGGCAGTTTTATGCCTCAGTAAATTTTAACGCCAATAACAGTATCTGGGAAGATGCACCTGCCCTGTTTTCTTATATTTCAAACTGTCAATCATTACTCCAACAAGGAAAAGCAGATAATGAAATTTTACTTTACTGGCCTATTTTTGATGCTTGGGATAAATACCAAAAAGGTACTTTATTTTTTCAATTCAAAATACATTCATTATCAGAGTGGCTGCATGAAACCTCTTTTTATGACACTACAAAAAGTTTAATAAAAAAAGGATATGGTGTAGATTTTATATCTGATAATTTTATAGCTGAAGCAAAAGTTGTAAACGGAAAAATTAGTTTACCTGGTGGTACTTTTAAATCATTAATAGTTCCTTCCTGCAAAAAAATGCCGCTTGCAACTCTAAAAAAACTAATTGAATTACAAAAAGCCGGGGCTTCTATTATTTTTGAAGGATTACCTGAATCTGTTCCTGGTTTCAACAATTATAAAGAACAGGAAAAAGAACTTAAAGCGATTTTAGCTGCAAATAGTGAATTGATAAAACCTGCTGCAGATATTTTTAAAACTTTAGAAAATGCTCAAATAAATCCTGAAACTCTTGTAAATACAGGACTTAAATATACCAGAAGAGCTATCGATGATGAAAAAATATACTTTTTAGTAAATCATACCCCAAAAACAATAGATGAATTTATTCCGTTACAAATTGGCAATAAAGAAGTTGTAATATTTGATCCTTTGACTAAAGACTTTGGCAATGCAATAGTGAAGAAATCAGTAAATATTACTTATGTTAAAATAAAAATAGAACCAGGACAATCTTACTTCTTAAAGACAGAAAATAATGCTTCGCAAAAAAAATGGAATTATTTTGAACCTGCCGGTAATGCAATTGCCCTAAAAGGAAACTGGAAAATAAATTTTGACAAAGGCGGACCAGCATTACCTCCAACAGCTACAATTTCCAATTTGGAATCCTGGACAAAATTAGGTCCGGAAGCCGAAGCTTTTTCCGGTAGTGGAACCTATACGCTGCAATTTGATAATCCAAATAATAAAATAGAAGATTGGAGTTTAAATTTAGGAGACGTCCGCGAAAGTGCAAAAGTATGGGTAAATGATGAATTCATTGGTACTGCCTGGTCTGTTCCATATCAATTGAATATTGGAAAATTAAAATCAGGAAAGAATACTTTAAAAATACAGGTAACAAACCTTTCTGCAAACCGAATTCGAGATAAAGAATTAAAAGGTGAAGAATGGAAGATTTTTTATGAAATAAATATGGTTGATAAAGATTATAAAAAATTCGATGCAACGAAATGGAATCCTATGCCTTCAGGATTATTAGGTCCTGTTAGCATTACACCACAAAAACAACAAAATTAAATTATTAAAAAATAACGAATATTAAAGATGAAAAAAATCCTTTTATTTTTCACGATATGCTTTTTATATACAGGCTCAGCAGAGGCACAACAACCATTTGATAAAAAATTGGTACTAAAACAAATGATACTTGCCAATGATTATTTTATGCAAAAATGGCCTGATACCGGCAAAACAATAATTACAACTAAAGAACGTCCAAGTAATATCTGGACCCGCGGTGTTTATTATGAAGGATTAATGGCTTTATATGGAATTTTTCCAAAAGATACTTATTATGATTATGCCTACTCATGGTCAGAATTTCATAAATGGGGTTTCAATAGTAGCAATACTACTCGCAATGCCGATAATTATTGTGCAGCTCAAACGTACATTGATCTGTACAATTTAGAACCCGATTCTAAAAAACTGAAAAATACCAAAGCAAATATAAACATGCTACTGAATACTCCACAACTGGATGATTGGTCATGGATTGACGCAATTCAGATGGGAATGCCGGTTTTTGCTAAATTGGGAGTTTTAGAGAAAGACAATCGTTATTTCGAAAAAATGTACCAAATGTATATGTATTCGAGAAATAAACATGGTGATCACGGACTTTTTAATCCAAAAGATGGTTTATGGTGGCGTGATGCTGATTTTGATCCTCCATACAAAGAACCTAATGGCAAAAATTGTTACTGGAGCCGTGGTAATGGATGGGTAATTGCTGCCTTGGCAAAAGTATTGACTATTATTCCGGAAAATGCTCCTCACAGAGATCAATATGTAAAAGATCTAAAAGCGATGGCTGCTGCTTTAGTTCCAATTCAAAGACCTGACGGATTTTGGAATGTAAGTTTACACGATCCTACGAATTTTGGAGAAAAAGAAACTTCAGGAACAGCACTATTCGTTTATGGAATTACCTACGGAATAAACAGCGGCATTTTGAAAAAAGAAACTTATTTACCCGTAATTCAAAAAGCATGGAATGCCATAACCAAAGAAAGTTTACATGAAAATGGATTCTTAGGCTACTTACAATCAACAGGAAAAGAACCAAAAGACGGACAACCTTTATCATATGATAAAATTCCTGATTTTGAAGATTACGGATTAGGTTGTTTTTTGCTGGCCGGATCAGAAATTTATAAAATGAAATAATTTGGGCGTGCCCCTTCCGAAAAGGTCGGGTCGGGCTGTACGTTCCCGCTTCCCAATGAAAAATCGGGAGAGCTCCACTTCCATCCCTCACGCAAACTAACCAACAACCCATCATGAGAAAAATACTCTTTTGTCTTGTTTTGATATTTCTCAATTCAAGCCTGTTTTCACAAGAATTTAAAAGAGAAAAATACAATTTCAATTCCGATTGGAAATTAAAAACAGGAGATTCCCAAAATGCGGAATCTCCTGTTTTTGATGATACCTCATGGAGAAAAGTGACGCTGCCTCATGCATATAATCAGGAAGAAGCTTTTGAAAAAGATATTGACAACCATACCACAGGAATTGTCTGGTACCGAAAAAAATTTAAACTTTCAAAAGGAATAAAGGACAAAAAGATTTTTCTGGAATTTGAAGGCATTCGCCAGGGCGGTGTTATTTATGTCAATGGACAAAAAACAGGACTTCATGAAAATGGCGTGATGGGTTTTGGTTTTGATATTTCTAAAATAGTCAAGCCTTTTCCTGAAGAAAATACGATCGCTTTAAGAATTGATAATGACTGGAAATACAAGGAAATTGCTACTGGAGTTACCTATCAATGGAACAACATGAATTTTAATGCCAATTATGGCGGGATTCCTAAAAATGTGTTTCTTCACATCACCGGCAAATTATACCAGACGCTTCCACTCTATTCTAACCTAAAAACTACGGGAGTTTATATTTATCCTTCCGATATTAATATTCAGGAACAAAGCGCTGTTATTCATACTGAAACGGAAGTTCGTAATGAATTTGAAACAGCAAAAACTGTAGAATATGATGTTATCATTGAAGATAATGATGGAAATAAAACAGCATCCTTTTCAGGTGAAAAAACGACTCTTTTACCCAACGAAACTAAAATTATAAAAGCCAGTAAATTGGTTAATAATTTACATTTTTGGAGTTGGGGATATGGCTATTTGTATACGATAAAAACCATTTTAAAAGTTGATGGAAAAGTAATTGATGAAGTTTCAACCAAAACAGGGTTTCGAAAAACAGCATTCAAAAATGGTGAAATCTGGTTGAATGACAGGGTTATTCAGGTAAAAGGATATGCACAAAGAACCAGCAATGAATGGCCTGCTATCGGAATGTCTGTTCCGTCCTGGCTGAGTGATTTCAGCAATAAATTGATTGTAGAAGGCAACGGAAATTTAGTTCGATGGATGCATGTTACACCCTGGAAACAAGATGTCGAATCCTGCGACAGAGTCGGATTACTTCAGGCAATGCCAGCAGGAGATGCCGAAAAAGACGCGAAAGGAGAACAATGGAACCAGCGTGTTAACCTGATGCGTGATGCTATCATTTACAACCGAAATAATCCAAGCATTATTTTTTATGAAAGCGGTAATGAGTCTATCAGCGAAGAGCATATGCGAGAGATGAAAGACATTCGAAATCTTTATGATCCGAATGGTGGACGTGCAATTGGTTCTCGTGAAATGCTGGACAACAAAGAAGCCGAATATGGCGGAGAAATGCTCTACATAAATAAAAGTGCCCAAAAACCGTTATGGGCAACCGAATATTCCAGAGATGAAGGCTTGCGCAAATATTGGGATGAATTCTCCCCTCCTTTCCACAAGGAAGGTGTTGGCCCTCTATATCGAGACAAACCTGCGGAAGATTACAATCATAATCAGGATCGTCATGCGATTGAAAATATTGTACGCTGGTATGATTATTATAGAGAAAGGCCCGGCACCGGAAAAAGAGTAAATTCGGGTGGAGTCAATATTATTTTTTCTGATTCCAACACCCATCACAGAGGCGAATCGAATTACAGAACCAGTGGCGAAGTGGATGCTATGCGTATTCCAAAAGACGGTTTTTGGGCACATCAGGTTATGTGGGATGGCTGGGTTGATATCGAAAAACACCGCACGCACATTATGGGGCATTGGAATTACACTGATAAAGTTGTCAAAAACATTTATGTGGTTTCTACGGCAAGTAAAGTAGAATTTTTCATCAACGGAATCTCGCAGGGTTTTGGAAAACAAAGCAATCAGTTTCTATTTACTTTTGAAAATATTACATTTAAAGAAGGTACTATAAAAGCGATTGGTTATGATGAAAAAGGAGTTGTTTTAAGTGAAGATTCAAAATCAACTGCCGGAATTCCTGCAGCAATCAAATTAAAATTAACTACACAAGAGCAAGGATTTTTGGCAGACGGTGCTGATGTTGCTTTGATTGATGTTGAAGTAACTGACCAAAAAGGAAACCGTTGCCCGATTAGTAATGACATGATTTCATTTTCTGTTGATGGTCCGGTTACCTGGTTAGGCGGAATCGCTCAAGGTCCTAAAAATTATATTCTTTCTAAAACTATTCCTGTTGAAAATGGTGTTAACAGAGTTATGTTACAGTCAATGATAACTGGCGGAAAAATAAAAATTTCGGCTACAGCCAAAGGATTAAAATCGGCAGAACTGATTTTTGAAAGCAAAGCAATAAAAACTCAAAATGGACTATCGAAGGAAATCCCAGGTGTTCATTTAGCTTCAAATTTAGAAAGAGGACCAACACCTTCAACACCATCTTACACGATAAAAAGAAATTCTGTAACTATTATAAGTGCCTTTTCCCCATCAAATAATAATGACACTTTTAAAAGTTATGATGATAACGAACTGACTGAGTGGAAAAATGACGGGAATGTAAAAAACGGTTTAATAACCTATACGCTGTCAAAACCTTCAATAGTGAACGAATGTGTAATAAAATTAACGGGATGGAGGTCTAAAACCTATCCAATTCGTATTTTAGCCGATGGAAAAGAAATTTTTAAAGGTAATACAACTCAAAGTTTAGGATATATTACCATTCCTGTAGAACCGGTTTTAGCTGAAAAAATTACAATTGAGCTCATCGGATCAAATACAGAAAAAGATGGATTTTCTAAAATTGTAGAAGTTGAAGCAAACAAAGATTTAGATTTATTTAAAGACCCAACAGCAGTAAATGCAAAAGGACAATTACGCATTGTCGAAATAGAATTTTATGAAAAAATCAAGTAATTTAAACCGAATCAAAGCAGTATTATTTTGTATTTCTTTAGGGATAAGCCTTTCTGCTTTCTCTCAAAAAAAGGAAATTCCGTTATGGGATAAAATTCCTGATGAAATTACATCCAAAGAATATTCAGAAAAAATAGTAACTGATAAAAATGGTATTGCAGAAGATGTTCGCAAAGTAACATTACCTACTCTTACAGCCTACTTTGCAGATGTGGAAAAATCAAATGGAACTTCGGTTATAATCTGTCCCGGAGGTGGTTACGGAATGCTGGCCATCAATAAAGAAGGTTTTAAAGTTGCAGAATGGCTTAACAGTTTAGGAATCAATGCTTTTGTTTTAAAATACAGATTACCAAGCGATTTGATTATGAAAAATAAAACTGTTGCTCCTTTGCAAGATGCTCAGGAAGCAGTAAGATTAATTCGTCGAAATGCTGTTAAATGGAAACTGAATCCTAACAAAATTGGTATTATGGGATTTTCAGCTGGTGGTCACTTAGCGGCTACTTTATCGACGCATTACAACGATAAGGTTTACATTCCTTCGGATACAACAAGTGCTAAACCAAACTTTTCAATTTTAATTTATCCTGTAATATCCATGCAGGAAGGAGTTACACATCAAGGTTCCAAAGATAATTTGTTAGGAAAAAATGCAAACAATGAAACAGTCGAAAAATATTCGAATGAAAAACAAATAACAGCTGATACTCCAAAGGCGTTTTTAGTTCACGCCACAGATGATAAAGCTGTTCCTGTAGAAAATAGTATTAATTATTATTTAGCCCTAAAAAAAGAAAAAGTTCCGGCAGAAATGCATTTGTATGAAAACGGCGGTCACGGTTTTGGTTTGGGCACAAAAGGAACAAATGCATCTTGGCCAAAAACCTGTGAAAAATGGCTGGCTGTCAACAATTACATTTTAAAATCAGACAGTTATGTATTCACCTATTTTAAAGGTAATGGCGAAGATGGACTGCATTTAGCTTACAGTGAAGATGGCTATAAATGGAATACTTTAAAAAATGATACTTCTTTTTTAACTCCCGAAGTTGGAAAAGATAAATTAATGCGTGATCCTTGTGTAATAAAAGGTGGCGATGGATTATATCACATGGTTTGGACCGTTAGCTGGACGGATAAAGGCATTGGTTATGCTTCTTCAAAAGATTTGATTCATTGGTCAAAGCAGGAATTCATTCCGGTTATGGCACATGAAGAAAAAACAAGAAATACCTGGGCTCCAGAAATTACATATGATGAAAAATCAAAAACATATATGATTTATTGGGCTTCTACCATTGATGGAAGATTTTTAGAGACCAAATCTGAAGAAGAAAATGGTTATAATCACAGGATTTACTATACCACAACCAAGGATTTTAAAAAATTCTCCAAAACCAAATTGCTTTATGAACCTGGTTTTAATGTCATCGATGCTACAATTGTAAAAACTGATAATGGATTTACGATGTACCTAAAAGATGAAACAAAAGTTCCGGTTCAGAAAAATTTAAAAATAGCCACCAGCAAAAAACTGGAAGGCCCATATACAAAAGCAAGCGAACCTATCACGGGCAATTATTGGGCAGAAGGTCCAACAGCTATTGAAATAAATAAAGAATGGATAGTTTATTTTGACAAATACACTCAGAAAAAATACGGGGCCATAAAGCAAACTTCCAAAGGCTGGGAAGATATCTCAGATCAGGTTAGTTTTCCTGAAGGTACACGTCATGGAACGGTAATCAAGGTTTCTTCAGAAATCATTAATCAGCTAAAGAAAGAATAATTTTCCTGAAGCTATTCCATACTATCATTCCACCGAAACGAAGTGAACACATAATGTTGCCCCACATTCAGTCATAATCAGAATTAGACTTTATTTTAAATATCTCACAAGTTAAATTCGAGAGAACAAATTTAGTATTTGATATTTTGGAAAAATTATTGGCTACCAGACATAAATAACTACAGATAATCAAAAAAAGCGAAACTATAAGGTTTCGCTTTTTAATTTTAAACAATTTTTATCTTCTCTTCATTGTCTCACATAAGGAGGCAATAATTGGCTGGCAACTTCACCAAACCCAATACGGACTTCATTAGTTTCACAGAAACCTCTAATAATTACTGTATCGTTATCTTCGATAAATTTACGTTCGCTTCCATCCTTTAATTTTATTGGATTTTTTCCTCCCCAAGTCAATTCTAACATCGAACCAAAACTATCAGGTGTTGAACCTGAAATAGTTCCTGACCCCATCATATCACCAGAATTTACACGGCATCCATTAGAAGTATGATGTGCTAATTGCTGGCTCATTGACCAATACAAATATTTGAAATTTGATTTTGAAACTACCGTTTCCTCCTGATCCAGAGGCTGAATAGAAACTTCTAAATTAATATCAAAAGTCTTTTTTCCTTTAGTCTGCAAATAAGGAAGCGGAGACGGATCTTGTTTTGGTCCTTTTGTTCTAAAAGGCTCTAAAGCATCCATAGTTACAATCCATGGTGAAATAGAAGTTGCAAAACTTTTTGCTAAGAACGGTCCAAGCGGCACATATTCCCATTTTTGCATGTCACGTGCACTCCAGTCATTCAATAAAACCATTCCAAAGATATAATCTTCGGCTTCGTAAGTAGGAATATTTTCTCCCATTACATTTACATCAGTAGTAATAAAAGCTGTTTCCAATTCAAAATCGACCAATCTTGAAGGGCCAAAAACAGGATATTTTTCACCTGCAGGCAACGTTTGTCCCATAGGCCTGTGAACCGGGATTCCGGACGGAACAATAGTAGAACTTCTTCCGTGATATCCTACAGGTATGTGTAACCAGTTGGGTAATAAAGCATTTTCCGGATCACGAAACATTTTTCCTACATTGGTAGCATGTTCTTTACTGGAATAAAAATCGGTATAATCGCCAATTAAAACCGGTAATTGCATCTCAACATCATCTATTTTAAAAATAACAATGTCACGATCTTTTGTTGAATCTCTAAGTTGGGAGCTGTTTGCGTCAAAAATATCGGCAATACGATTTCGGACTAAACGCCATGTTTTTTTTCCGTCAGAAATAAAATCATTAAGCGTATCCTGCATGAACATATCATCAGTTAAATCTATTCCTTCAAAATAGTTTAATTGTTGTAAAGCACCTAAATCAATAGCATAATCGCCAATTCTGGTTCCTACTGTAACGACATTTTCTTTGGTAAGAAATACACCGAAAGGAATATTCTGAATAGGGAAGTCACTATTTTCTGGTACTTCTAACCATGATTTTCTTTTGGTATCGTTGGCGGTTATTGGCATGTGAATGTTAATTATTTGTTGAAAAATTACTTGTCAAATATATCATAATCTAACAGTTTCACAAACGTTTTTTTGTATTTTTGCAGGAAATTAACGAAAAACAAAAAAATGCAACGCGACGAACAAATTTTTGACCTTATACTAGAGGAACAAGACAGACAAATTCACGGATTAGAACTTATTGCTTCGGAAAACTTCGTGAGTGATGAAGTAATGGAAGCAGCCGGGTCTGTTTTAACTAATAAATATGCTGAAGGATATCCCGGCAAAAGATACTACGGCGGTTGCGAAGTAGTTGACGTTATTGAGCAAATTGCGATTGACAGAGCCAAAGAATTATTTGGTGCTGAATATGCAAACGTACAGCCTCACTCAGGTTCTCAGGCAAACTCATCTGTATTTCACGCTTGTTTGAAACCGGGTGATAAAATATTAGGATTCGATTTATCTCATGGTGGTCACTTAACTCATGGTTCTCCTGTAAACTTTTCAGGACGTATTTACAATCCAACTTTTTATGGTGTAGATAAAGAAACAGGAAGATTAGATTATGATAAAATTCAGGAAATTGCTACTAAAGAACAACCAAAATTAATCATCGCCGGAGCTTCTGCTTATTCACGTGATATGGATTTTGAGCGTTTCAGAAAAATCGCTGATAGTGTTGGAGCTATTTTAATTGCAGATATTTCTCATCCTGCAGGTTTAATTGCAAAAGGATTATTAAATGACCCGATTCCACATTGTCATATTGTAACTACTACAACTCACAAAACATTGCGTGGACCAAGAGGAGGTTTGATTTTAATGGGGAAAGATTTTCCAAATCCAATGGGTTTAACTACTCCAAAAGGTGAAATCAGAATGATGTCTTCTTTATTGGATTTAGCTGTTTTCCCAGGAAATCAAGGCGGACCTTTAATGCACATTATTGCTGCTAAAGCGATTGCTTTTGGTGAAGCTCTTAAAGATGAATTCTTTACTTATGCAATGCAATTGCAAAAAAATGCAAACGCAATGGCAGATGCTTTCGTAAAAAGAGGGTACAACATTATCTCTGGAGGAACTGACAACCACATGATGCTGATTGATTTAAGAAACAAAAACATTTCCGGAAAAGATGCTGAAAATGCATTGGTAAAAGCAGAAATCACTGTAAATAAAAATATGGTTCCGTTTGATGATAAATCACCATTTGTAACTTCAGGAATTCGTGTTGGAACAGCTGCTATCACTACTCGTGGCTTAGTTGAAGAAGATATGAAAACTATCGTAGCCTTAATTGATAAAGTACTTGTTGATTATACTAATGAAGCACTTATCGAAGAAGTAGCTAATGAAGTAAACGAAATGATGAGTGAAAGACCAATTTTCGTTTACTAATAAAAAGTTTCAAGTTTAAAAGTTTAAAGTTTAAAGTTTTGTGATTGCGAAAATAACGTATAACAAAACTTTAAACTTTTTTTAGTTCCAGTTCAAACCTGAAATTTGAAACAAATAATAAAAACAAAAAGAGACATGGGAGTACTACGATTACAATTGCCAACAGACCCAAGATGGGTAAATATTGTTGAGAAAAACATTGAGGAAATCCTGACCGACCACGCCTGGTGCGAGCAAAAAGCAGCAACAAATGCCATTACAATTATCACCAATAACTCTGAACATCAGGATTTGGTGAAAGATTTATTGGCTCTGGCCAAAGAAGAAATCGATCATTTTGAACAGGTTCATAATATTATCATCAAAAGAGGATTGAAGTTAGGACGCGAACGTAAAGACGATTACGTAAACGAACTATACTTATATATGAAGAAAAGCGGTGACGGAAGCCGTGTTTCAGGTTTGGTAGAAAGATTATTGTTTTCGGCAATGATTGAAGCCAGAAGCTGTGAACGTTTTAAAGTCCTTTCAGAAAACATTCAGGATGAAGAATTAGCTGTTTTTTACAGGGAATTAATGGAAAGTGAAGCCGGACATTATACCACTTTTATCACATATGCACGCAAATACGGCGTTGGAATTGATGTTGAAAAACGGTGGAGAGAATGGTTAGCTTATGAAGAATCAATCATTTCGAATTACGGAAAAGGTGAAACTATTCATGGATAATTTTCTCTGAAATCTATAAAAGCCAAATTAATATTGACAATTTGGTAACCCTAAATTATTATCCAAAAAACTTAAAAATATTTGAGTACTAATTTGACAGTACAAAAAATTGCTGCAAACAGGTTAAATTTATACTATTTTTAATACTTTTTAAGTTCTATACTTTTAAATTGCATTAAAATTAAATTGTTTATGGATAAGATAAAAATACTTTGGGTCGATGATGAAATCGATCTTTTGAAACCACATATATTATTTCTCGAGAAAAAGAACTACGCAGTCACTACCTCCAATAACGGATTGGATGCGATTGGTTTATTTGAAGAGGAAAATTTTGACATTGTCTTTTTGGATGAAAATATGCCGGGAATGAGCGGATTGGAAACACTTTCGGAAATGAAAGAAAAAAAATCAGCTATTCCGATGATTATGATTACCAAAAGTGAAGAGGAATATATCATGGAAGAAGCAATTGGTTCTAAAATTGCCGATTACCTGATAAAACCCGTAAATCCGAATCAGATTTTATTGAGTTTAAAGAAAAATTTAGACCATTCCAGATTAATATCCGAAAAAACAACTTTAGATTATCAGAAGGAATTCAGAAAAATCTCAATGGAACTTGCCATGGTTAATTCCTTTGAAGACTGGGTTGAACTATACAAAAAACTGATATTCTGGGAATTAGAACTGGAAAACATAAACGATCAGGGAATGATCGAAATTCTGGAATCGCAAAAAGTCGAAGCTAATTCGCAATTCGGAAAATACATTGAGCGTAATTATGAAGATTGGTTTGCTCCTAAAGCCGATAAACCAATTCAATCTCACACTTTATTTAAAGAATTGGTAGTTCCGGAACTTAAAAAGAAAGACAAACCTGTTTTATTTGTTGTCATTGATAATCTGCGTTATGATCAATGGAAATCTTTTGAAACTGTAGTATCAAATTACTACAAATTAGAAAAAGAAGTCCCTTATTTCTCAATACTTCCAACGGCAACACAATATGCCAGAAATGCTATTTTTTCAGGTTTATTACCTACTGAAATGGAAAAGCAATTTCCTGAATATTGGAAAAATGACGTGGAAGATGGCGGAAAAAACCTTTATGAAGCCGAATTTTTATCAGCACAACTAAAACGTTTAGGATTAAATCTAAAAGAAGATTATTTTAAAATTACCAATTATTCTGGCGGGAAAAAATTAGCCGAAAACTTTAAAGCTTTAAAAGGAAATGATTTAGTGACTGTCGTTTATAATTTTGTTGACATGTTGTCACATGCCAAAACTGAAATGGAAGTTGTAAAAGAACTCGCTTCCGATGACAAAGCCTATCGTTCGTTGACTTTAAGCTGGTTTAAAAATTCACCGCTTTTAGAAATTATTCAACAGGCACAACTATTGGGTTTCAAATTAATCTTGACTACAGATCACGGGACAATTAATGTAAAAAACCCATCAAAAGTGGTTGGAGACAAAAATACAAGTCTGAATTTACGATACAAAACCGGTCGTAGCCTGACATATGAGCAAAAAGATGTTTATGTAGTAAAAGAACCTAAAAAAATAGGTTTGCCGGCGATAAACATGAGCAGTTCGTTTATTTTTGCCAAAAATGATTTGTTTTTAGCTTACGTAAACAATTACAATCATTACGTTAGTTATTACAAAAACACCTATCAGCATGGTGGAATTTCGCTTGAAGAAATGATTATACCGTTTTTGGTATTTAACCCAAAATAAAGTTATCAGTCGCAGTTTTTAGTTTTCAATTGAGACTTAAAACCGAAAACTGTGACTATTACATAAATAAATATAACAATGAATATCGTTTTTTCATTAGATCAAATTCAGGAAACAGCAGAACAAATTATTGCTCAAAAGCCAAAAAAAATTATTCTTTTTAACGGAGAAATGGGTGTTGGAAAAACTACTTTGATCAAACAATTATGTAAAAGTTTAGGAGTTGAAGATGCAACAAGCAGCCCAACTTTTTCTTTAGTCAACGAATATTATACTTCTGACAATAAAATAGTTTACCATTTTGATTTTTACAGATTGAATAAAGAAACTGAAGCGCTGGATATGGGTGTTGATGATTATTTGTATTCAGGAAACTGGTGTTTTATTGAGTGGTCAGAAAAAATTATAAATTTAATTCCTGAAGAACATTCGGTTGTTACCATTGAGTTGTTAGCTAATGGAAAAAGAAATTTAGAACTGGTTTAATTCCACGGAGAGGCACAAAAAATATTCTAATAAAACTTCGCGAATCTCTGTGAAACTAATATATCTATAATGAATCTCCAAAATACAGTAGAAATAATACCATTCTCACCTGATTTAAAAGACCCTATCAAAACCTTAAACATAGAATGGCTTCAAAAATATTTTAAGGTTGAAGAAAAAGATGAATTAACCCTTTCTAATCCACAGGAAGAAATTATTGATAAAGGCGGAATGATTTTTTATGCCAGGTATAATGATGAAATTTTAGGTACGGCATCCTTAATGAAAGTTAATCATACTACTTTCGAATTAAGCAAAATGGCAGTTTCTGATAAAGCTCAGGGATTGGGAATCGGAAATAAACTTCTGTCCCATTGTATTGCTGTTGCAGAAAAAAAGAATATTAAAAGACTGATTTTATACTCAAACCGAATTTTGCTTCCGGCGATTCATTTATATGAAAAATTTGGTTTTACTGAAATTCCGCTTGAAGGAGGACTTTATGAAAGAGCCGATATTAAAATGGAAAAAATAATGCCTTAATTATTAAACAGTATTAGCAGAATTTTTACATTGATTTTAAAACTTTTTACGTAATTTGTACTCTTAATTTTTGCACAACTCATGTCAATAACCTTAACCCCATTTACGAAACAGCAATTGTTGCCACAAGAAGAAAAACTTGAAATTGGCCGACATAAAAGAGAACTTTTTATAGGTATCCCCAAAGAAACAAGTTATCAGGAGCGTCGTATTTGCCTGACTCCGGACGCAGTGAATTCTTTGACTTACGAGGGACACCGCATTATGATTGAATCCGGGGCCGGAGAAAGTTCAAGCTATTCTGATAAGGAATATAGTGATGCGGGTGCAGAAGTGACAAAAGATACTAAAAGGGTTTTTGGCTGTCCATTATTACTCAAAGTCGAACCTCCTACTTTGGCAGAAATAGAAATGATTAATCCTGAAACAATAATCATATCTGCTATTCAGCTAAAAACAAAAAAGAAAGCTTATTTTGAAGCTTTAACACAAAAAAAGATAACCGCTCTTGCTTTTGAATATATAAAAGATGAAGATGGTTCCTACCCTGCCGTAAAATCATTAAGTGAAATTGCCGGTACAGCTTCAATCCTGATCGCTGCTGAGCTGATGATTACGGATGAATTTGGTAAAGGGCTTTTATTTGGAAATATTACAGGTGTCCCTCCTACTGATGTCGTTATTTTAGGAGCTGGAACTGTTGGTGAATTCGCTGCCAAAACTGCTATTGGCTTAGGAGCAAACGTAAAAGTCTTTGATAATTCGATTACTAAACTGCGTCGTTTACAAAATAATTTAAATCAACGTATTTTTACTTCTACCATTCAGCAAAAAGCATTATTAAAGGCTTTAAGACGTTGTGATGTAGCTATTGGCGCAATGCGGGGCAAAGAACGTTGTCCGATTGTTGTGACAGAAACTATGGTTGAGCACATGAAAAAAGGAGCCGTTATTGTTGATGTCAGTATTGATACCGGAGGTTGTTTTGAAACTTCAGAAGTTACTACGCACGAAAAACCAACTTTCATAAAAAGTAATGTTTTACATTATTGTGTACCTAATATTCCATCAAGATATTCTAAAACTGCCTCACTTTCAATAAGTAACATAATCACCCCTTACCTGCTGCAGATAGCCGAAGATGGTGGTTTGGAAAGTGCCATCAGATGTAATAAAGGTTTAAAAAATGGAATCTATTTATACCACGGGATCCTGACCAACAAAGCTATTGGAGAATGGTTTGATTTACCTGATAACGATATTAATTTACTTGTTTTCTAAAATAACTTTAGCTTACCTTTGCAAAAAATTTAATTCATGAAGTTCGTACATCGTTTTGCTTATTATTTGGTTGGTCTGGTTATGGGATGCTTTTTTGTAGCCCTAGTTTTTAGTGGAAAAGATACTCGCTGCAATTACTTTCCGAATGCCAGGGTTTTGAATAATTTAAGAACCAAACCATTTCAATATTCTGAAAAAGCAATTCAAACCCTAAATGAAAAATGGGTAGATACAGCTGATGTCAAAAATACATTGACATTTGGAGATGTCGATTTTGATCAAAGTAATGTTCCGTTCAACAAAGGAAAATTATATATAATTGAAGGAAAAACAGCCAAAAATCAGGAGATTATCCTTAAAGTAACAAACTACGAAAACAAAGCAGTTTTAGAAGAAATCATTAAAAAATGATTAAATAAGAATATAAGATAGGGATAGTAAAAAGCTATCCTTTTTTTATGCTTTTTTGATTGAATTTTAGCGAAATTAATTGCATATAATTGATTTTTAAAATATATGAATCCTCAACGCTTTGAATTGCCTCCTGCTTTAGCTGGAGGAAACTGAATCAAAAGATAAATTGGCTTTAGCCGAAAAAATCAGCAACTATATTTGGCTAAAGCCTTTCACTATATCTAAATTATAACCTCCGGCTAAAGCAGGAAGCAATTCAAACTTTCTTACAACAATTGAAGCTTCGCTAATTATCTTTTTAAAAGTTTGATAAAAATTTAAATCCAGGGCCAAAATCTTTTTACATAATATTAATAAAAAGAAAAGGTTCAACCGTAAAGTTGAACCTTTTTGTATATGAATTAATACCTATTATTTTTTATAGTATTTTCGATAACTCGGATATGTTAAAGCTCCAATTACAGAAATCGTTCCTAATGAATAATAAATCCAATTTAGAGAATGTGCCTCTCCGCTTGCATATGAGTGCAAACCTACTAAGTGGAAATTTACACCGTAATAGGTAAACAAAATAGATATAAAACCAAACATACTCATTAAATTAAATGTCCATTTTCCACGTAAAGCAGGTACAAAACGAGCATGGATTATAAAAGCATAAACCATAATTGATATTAATGCCCAGGTTTCTTTAGGATCCCACCCCCAGTAACGTCCCCAACTTTCATTGGCCCATTGACCCCCAAGAAAGTTTCCTATCGTTAACATGATTAAACCAATTGTCAATGACATTTCGTTGATATAGGTGATTTCCTTAATGTTCAGATCCATTTTGGCTTTATTTCTATCATTGGTAAAGAAAATCAGTATTAATGAAACAAAACCTAAAATCATTCCGAGGGCAAATGGTCCGTAACTTGCTACGATTACCGCTACGTGAATCATTAACCAATACGAGTTCAAAACTGGCTGTAAATTGGCGATTTCAGGATCGATCCAGTTTGCATTTGCAGCCATAAAAATCATTGAGGTTACAAACGCGCAGCAAGAAACCGTAAGTTTAGAATAACTTTCTAATTTAATATAGCCTAATCTATATAAAATAGAAACTAAGGAAAATCCAATTGGGGAAGATTTCTTTTGAATTTTTACTTTTAAATCAAAAGCCAATCCAAAGAACATTGTTGCCCACGCTACATATACAATCGCTTCGTATGCGTTACTCCAGGGTGCGTGACCAGAAATATACCAACGCGCAATTAAAGCAAGTGTGTGAAGCGTAAATATGAATCCGATTAAAACATGAAAGCCATTTACTGTAATGCGTAAAAACTTTTTATCGAAGAAAATACTCAAAAGAGTAAAAATCAGCATGAATATCCCGGAAAGCGAATACCAATAAAACATTTTTGGTAAAATATTGTATTCATTGTACGCAATTTCAAGATCGATTTTTCTTTCACTTGGACGCACTTTACTTCCAAATTTCTTTTGAAAACCATTAATACTTTCAACCAAATCATCGGCAGTTTTAAAATCTTTAGAAATAGAACCATTGTTTAAAGCATTAAAATACAAAGGAATTATTTGCTTTACATATGTCTCATCCATTCCTTTTAGACCAGCGTTGCCTATTTCTAAGTAAGAAATCCATTTGTTATTCGGGTCATTCGGAATCGGGAATATTTTCAGTATGCTTCCACTTAACGCAGATTCCATCAGGTTTACTTTTTTATCCGTTTCGATAAAATCTTTTTCAAAATTATTTGGATTTGCCGCTTTGTAGGCTGCATCCAAATACGGAGAAAGTTTATAATTGCCATTTTCATCAAAAAACTTTATAAACGGAGCAAATTTAGCTTCTTTCTCAATTCCGATAATTCTGCGAATACTGTCATTCTCAGGTTTAATATAAATAATCGGAACCTGAATCCAAACCTGGGCATATTGTGTCATCGACAAAAACACCTGATCAGAATTCATTCCGTTATAGGTGTCTTTATGACTTACTTTTCTCAATAATTCTGACGAAAAAGTATTAATAGGTTTCATCCTACCTCCGGCGTCCTGAATAACCAAACGACCAAATTTAGCCGCATGAGCTTCCGGTGCTTTATAAATATTCAGCAGTGAATCTATTTGCTTTTGACTTGGCGGGCGTGTTACGTGATTGTCGTGATCGTTAGGATCTTCTGTATGATTATGGTTGTGTTCATGAACATGGGGTGCCTGAGAAAAACCACTAAAACTTAACATTAAAACCAAAATCGTAATTAATTTTGCTTTTTTCTCTTTTACCTTTTCAAGTTTGCGTTTTAAATCTGCAAAACGTGAACCTTTGGTAAACATAATTGCCATTAAACCGAAGAACAGCATAAAATAACCCAAATAAGTAATTGAAGTTCCCCAGAAATCATGATTTACAGATAATACCGTTCCTTTTTCGTCCGGATCAAACGAAGACTGGAAAAATCTGTATCCTTTATGATCTAAAACGTGATTCATATAAATCCTGGCATCAAAAATTTCTGCAGAGTCCTGAACAGTTACCTTACTTTCGAAAGCAGAATAACTTTTCTCGGTTCCTGGATATTTAGTCGCTATGAAATCATTTAATTTAACTTTAAATGGTAAAACATAAGCTTTACTTCCGTAGAATAAAGAATATTCAATTTTACCAATTTTAACGGTTTGCGGTTCTCCCACACTTCCTTTAGAACCTAGCAGACGAATTTCTTTTTCCTGACCTTCCGCTTTAACTTTTACAATCAAGGCGTCAGTATGAGATTTAGCTTTAAAATCATTACTCGATTCATAATCAACAATTCCTTTTACAGCAGGATCGGGAAATACAATTCGGATATCACCAATACTGTACAAAGAACGCATCATCAATGGCTGTACATTATCTTTTGTTACTTTTCCCTGAAGTTTATCTGCCATTCGCATAAACTCACCTTCAAAAGGGGTTTGAATGGTATACTTTTCACCGGTCGTATTAATATTTATGGCACCATTTGTTGGTTTATTCAAAGCAAATAAAACATTGTGAATATTTTGAACTTCGCCTTCTTTAAGGAAATGTTCTTCACGACCACCGGCACCGGCTTCCACTAATTTAAGATATAAAGTTCCGTTTGCCTTTGGTTTTATCACTTCTTTGGCCCCCATAATGTAGTTAGAATAGGTAACTTCAAAAGGAGTTTGGTCAAATTTACCTGAAAGGGTAAAATCATTATTAGTCACAGGAGATAATAAAAGAGCTTTCTCAAAAATCCTGCGCTTCATTTCTCCTTCATACTCTCCATCTGCAAAAACGGTTAAGAATGTTTTATCTGAATAAATTTGGTTTTCAGCTGCACCTTCGCGAATTGGCATCATACCTTCGTAACTGATATAACGTGTAATAAAGGCTCCCAAAAGAATAAAAATAAAGGCAATATGAAGTAATAAGGTTGCCCATTTTTCTTTTTTCAATAATTGATAACGCTTGATGTTTCCAAAGAAATTTATCATAAAAAACACCATTATTGCTTCGAACCACCAGGTATTATAAATTAGAATTCGGGCAGTATCGGTATTGTATTTGCTTTCTATAAAAGTTCCGACACCCATTGCTATTGCAAATGTTAAAAAAAGAACAGCCATTAATCGTGTAGAAAACAAAAAAGAGAATATTTTTTTATCCATTTTTAAGGAAATTACAGTGTATATAAAGTGGCACAAAAGTACTTAAAAATGTTGAGTTCTAATATTTGGCGTTTGTTAATTAAAACCAAAAAAGAGTTCTTTTTAAGATCGAATTCTTAAATGCAGAAAAAATATTTTTATCTCTTAAATAAATTGAAAAAGAAGCCAAAAATTAATACAGTCTTTTAATCCGGAATAAAAAATATATCCAATAAAATCAAAGTAAATCTCTTTAAAAAAAATGCTAATTTTGCGATATGATTCAAATAACGCTAATTGGTTCCGGAAATGTCGCTCAGCATTTGATAAAAGCTTTTTCAAAAAGTGATCTTGTTGAAATCGCACAGGTATTTTCAAGAAAAAAAGAAGCGTTGGAACATCTGCTCGATTCAGATAAAATCATAACTGAGTATTCTGCTTTAAAAGAATCTGATGTATACATTATAGCTGTTTCTGATAATGCAATAGCCGAAGTTTCAGAGCAATTTCTTTTTGATGATAAACTTATAGTTCATACTTCAGGAACTGCCCCACTGAATATTTTAGACTCTAAAAACCGAAGAGGCGTTTTTTATCCTTTACAAACTTTTTCTAAAAATAAAGCTGTAGATTTTTCGATGATTCCAATTTGTCTGGAAGCTGAAAACCAATCTGATTATGCAATTTTAGAAACAGTTGCCAAAAGTATTTCCAAAGCCGTTTTCCAAATTAGTTCTGAACAAAGAAAAGCATTGCACGTTTCGGCTGTTTTTGTTAATAATTTTACGAATTATTTGTACCAGATTGGTCAGGAAATTTGTGAAGAACATCATGTTCCTTTCGAAATACTAAAACCTTTAATTCAGGAAACTGCCGAAAAAATAAATACATTAAACCCAATTGATGCACAAACAGGTCCGGCAAAACGGAATGATTCCAATACAATTGCAGCTCATTTAGAGTATTTAACCAATGAAAATCAAAAAAACATCTATAAAATACTAACACAATCTATACAAAATAATGGCAAAACACTTTAAAGAAATAATGAACGATATAACAACATTTATTTTTGATGTTGACGGCGTACTTACAGACAGTTCCGTTTTTGTAACCAACGAAGGCGAAATGCTTCGTACAATGAACATTCGCGATGGCTATGCCATGAAAGCAGCTGTAGAAAGTGGTTTTAACGTATGCATTATTTCCGGCGGAAGCAACGAAGGTGTTCGTGTAAGATTGCGTAATTTAGGCATAACTGACATTCATTTAGGAACACCTGATAAAGTGGAAACTTTTAAGGAATACACAGATATTAACAATATAAAACCTGAAAATGTGTTGTATATGGGTGATGATATTCCTGATTTTCATGTCATGAAATTGGTAGGCTTACCAACCTGCCCGCAAGATGCAAGCCCGGAAATTAAGAATATTTGCCGTTATGTTTCTCACGTCAAAGGCGGAAGAGGCGCTGTACGTGACGTAATCGAACAGGTCATGAAAGTACAGGGGAAATGGATGGAATATTTTAACGGAAAACATGATTAGTTTTCAGTACCAGTTTTCAAAAAACCTTAGAACCTTAGTAACTTAGCCTCTCAGAATCTTAAAAAATGAAATTCCTCAAACTCATCCGATATAAAAACTTACTGATGCTTGCTTTCATGCAGGTTTTATTCCGTTATTCTTTTTTAAAACAACAAAATATTCCTTTAGCTTTATCAGACTGGCAATATGGTTTATTGGTTTTAAGTACCGTTTTAATAGCCGCAGCAGGTTATGTAATTAATAATATTTTCGATGTCGAAACTGATAGAATCAACAAACCAAATGATGTTATAATAGGCAGAGGTATTTCAGAAACAAATGGTTATAACATCTATATAGCACTAAACATTACAGGTGTTGCAATTGGGTTTTATTTATCAAATGTGATTCAGAGACCGGGATTTGCAACCATTTTTATTTTTATAGCTTCATTGCTTTATTTTTATTCTACAACCTTAAAACAAATCATGATTTTAGGAAACCTTGTTGTAGCATTTTTATTGGCAATAAGTGTTGTTATTATTGGTGTTTTTGATATTTTTCCGGCAATGGCCGCAGAAAATAAAGCACAAATGGCTAGTTTATTTTCTATTTTAACAGATTATGCCTTATTTGCTTTTATGATTAACTTCATACGTGAAATAGTTAAAGATATAGAAGATGTCGATGGAGATTATAATCAGGGAATGAACACCCTGCCTATTGCAATTGGTATTAGTCGAACAGCAAAAATAGTATTTGTAATTTCAGTCATTCCTTTTGTTTTATTATTACTTTACATTAAAAATTATTTTGTAGAAAACGGTTTGTTTATAGCTACCTTATATTCTTTTATTTTGGTCCTGGCTCCATTACTTTATTTTATTATAAAAATTTTTACGGCAAAAACCAAAAAAGATTTTCATCATTTGAGTACTGTTTTAAAACTGATTTTACTTTTCGGAATTTTATCAATTGTGGTTATTACGTTAAATATTCATTACAATGCTTAAAGAAAAATTAAAAAAATACACCTTAATACTTGCTTCAGGTTCGCCAAGAAGACAACAATTTTTCAAAGACCTGGATTTAGATTTCGAAATTCGCTTAAAAGAAATTGAAGAAATATATCCTCCTGAGTTAAAAGCAGTTGAAATAACCGATTATCTGGCAAAACTGAAAGCAAATGCCTTTGAAGGAGACTTGAAAACAAATGAAATTTTAGTAACCAGTGACACAATTGTCTGGCATGAAAACAAAGCTTTGGGGAAACCTAAAAATGCACAAGAAGCTTTTGAAATGATAAAATCAATGTCAAATAAAACCCATGAAGTAATTACATCGGTTTGTTTTAAGACCAACTCTGCTTCTGTTCTTTTAAATGATATTACAAAAGTTACTTTTAATGAACTGTCAGACGAAGCTATTTTGTATTATATAGAAAACTATAAACCATACGATAAAGCGGGTGCTTATGGCATACAAGAGTGGTTCGGTTTTATGGCAGTTGCCAAAGTCGAAGGCTCATACACTAATGTCATGGGACTGCCTACTGCAAAAGTTTATAAATATTTGAGTACTTTAGAGTAAAATTTAATTTATGTTTTTTTTCAAAGAATATACACATCAAATACTTGTCACAGGAATTTTATTAATTGTTTTAATATTCCTGAGAATTATTGCCGACAAACTGATTCGTCGTTATGCAAAAACAAGTCAAATCCTTGAACACAGGGCTAATCTGGTTATTAAGTATGTCCATATATTCATAAATCTGTTTATTATAATCAGCCTGATAGTTATTTGGGGTGTTCAAACTAAAGATATTTTTATAACAATCTCTTCGATTACTACTGTTATTGGCGTTGCAATGTTTGCACAATGGTCAATTTTGAGCAACATAACATCAGGAATGATTTTGTTTTTTTCTTTTCCATTTCGAATTGGCGATACCATAAAAATTCATGATAAAGATTTTCCTATTGAAGCCGAAATCGAAGATATCAGTGCTTTTCATGTTAATTTAAAAACTAAAGACGGCGAGAAAATTATCTTTCCGAATAATCTTTTACTACAAAAAGGAATATCGATTATCCCTGCCCATTATGATGAAAAAGAGTTTTTTGATTAATCTCACATTTAAAGTGAATGGGAATTTTATAAACTAAAGTTCAAAAACTAAAACATTATAACTTAAATAAAGTATAACCTTTGTTTAACAATTCTTTAGTTTTAAAACTCGTGAAATGAACCAAAAGCTACCATTCCCTTTTTACATTAAATTTTCTTGCATTTTATTAATTTTAATTTCTTTTAGTGTAATATTCTGCATTGGAAAAGATATTATTACGCCTGTACTTATGGCATTTTTGCTCGCCGTTTTACTATTACCTCTTTTCACATTTTTAAATACAAAATTTAAATTCTCCAGGCATTTTGCTGCAATAATGTGTGTTTTACTTTTTGCATCGTTTATTATTGGCATACTTGTTTTTATTTCCTATCAGGTTACTGACATGGCTAATGATGTAGAAACTATTAAAAAAAATGTCAATTCTTTTATAATTGACATCCATAAATACATCAAGGATAATTTTAATATAAGTATTGGAGAACAAAAAAAGTATATCGATAATGTAACTAAAGATTCTGTTAAAGACGGAAAAGCTACTATTGGTTCTGCAATAATTTCAATAAGTGATCTCCTTTTAGATTGTACCATAATTCCAATCTATACCTTTTTATTCTTATTATACAAAGATCATTTTATTCTTTTCCTTGTAAAATTAATTAACAAAGAAAACCATTCAACTTTAAAAGATATTTTATCACAAATAAAAGTTTCCATAAATAATTACATTGTAAGCTTAATATTGGAAATGATTGTTGTTTCAGTTTTAACAAGTTTAGGGCTTTGGATTATTGGTGTAAAATATTTTATTTTATTAGGGCTTATAACCGGTCTTTTAAACCTTATTCCATATATCGGGATTTTTGCAGCAGGTATAATAACGCTTTTTGCATCGCTTACCGGAACCTCGGAGACATCAATAATAGTAGGCATTTTAGTTGTAAATATAATAGTTCAATTAATTGACAATAATATACTTGTTCCCTTAATAATTAATTCAAAAGTTGAAATTAATGCGTTTGTTTCAATTTTAGGAATTATAATTGGAGGTGCTGCAGCCGGTATTTCAGGCATGTTTTTAGCTATACCTCTTTTGGCGATTTTAAAAATAATATTTGACAAAATAGAACCTTTGGAACCATGGGGATATTTAATGGGAAATCATATGCCTAAGAAATTTGCATGGAGAATTAGAAGATTAAAAGTTGAAAATTAAAACCCGGCAATATGTTTTTATCCTTATCGTTTTATTCCTTAATTAAGCTAACTTTATTAGATGTTTCGAAACCTAAAAATAATAATTTTACTTTTACTTTGGATTTGTTCTCAGGGAGTCTTTTCACAAGAAAAAAAAACTAAAAAAGACAGCACCGAAACCTCTTCTGAAACAAAAAAGATTAGTAAAAAAAGAGAAGTTACAAACTTCATAAAAAGGATAATTTTCAAACCTTCCAAAATAAAAAAGAAAAACAAGACTTTGGTTGAAAAAACACACCTGCCGGATATTGACGGGAAAATTATTCGCAATATCAGAATTATAACCCTGGATCCGTTTGGACTTTCTGATACTGATTCTACGATGGTTCCAAAAAATTGGGGAGAAAGAACAGGAAACAGGATGCATCTGAAAACTAAAAAGTTTGCCATTCAAAATTTATTGCTTTTTAGGAAAAATTCCTTGTATAGCGCCTATAAAATAAAAGAAACCGAACGTATTATTCGATCACAACGGTTTGTAAGCAGAGTTACAATCTCAGAAGAGCTAATCTCATCAACAAATGATTCCATAGATATTACAGTCCGTGTTTTAGATGCCTGGAGCTTATTACCTAAATTTTCAATATCAAGTTCAAAAATTTCAGTCGGATTTAATGATCGCAATATTTTAGGTACCGGCCAACAACTCGAATATAAATTTACCAATAGATTTGAAGACGGTCATGATGGTCATGATGCAACTTATACAATTCCAAATATCAAAAATACTTTTATCACTACAAAATTCAAATATTATACGGATTTAGACGACAACTACAATAAAAGTATTGCTATCGAACGTCCGTTTTACTCCCCTTTGACGAAATGGGCTGGAGGGATTAAGCTCGAACAACAATTTAGGAAAGACACATTACAAGATGCAAATTTAAATTACCAGTTCCAGTCTTTTAAAAACAATTTACATGATTTTTGGCTTGGTAAAGCATTTAATATTACCAGTTTAAATTCTAAAAATGACAGGACCACCAATCTTGTCATATCCGGACGTTTTTTAGATATTGATTATACTGAAAAACCTTCGATAGAATATGATTCAATTAACTTTTTCTCAGATGAACAACAGTTTTTAATGGGATTTGGAATTAACACACGTGAATTCGTAAAAGACAATTATATTTTTAGAAACGGAAATACTGAAGATGTTCCCATTGGAAGAATATATGGAATTACAGCTGGTTACCAGTTCAAAAATAATATGTGGCGGCCATATTTAGGCGCCCAGTTTTCTTTTGGGGATTATTATAAATGGGGGTTTTTGAGTACTAATTTCGAAATGGGTACTTTTTTTCACGAGTCTAAAACTTATCAGACTTCAATTTCACTTGAAGCTAATTATTTTACTAATTTATTAGAAATTGGAACCTGGAAATTGAGACAATTCATAAAACCCGAAGTAATTGTTGGAATAAATCGTGCAAATTCTATTGGAGATCAACTTACAATAAATGAAAATTATGGTCTGCAAGGCTTTAACGCCGCTGTTTATGGCAAAAGTAAAATGGTGTTAAGTTTACAGACACAGACCTATGCACCTAAAGAGATTTTAGGTTTTAGGATAAATCCATATTTTAATTATTCCATAGCTGTATTGGGAAATAGTGACTCGGGATTATTTCAAAATAAATATTATTCAAAACTAAGTGTCGGACTTTTGATCAGTAATGATTATTTAGTGTTTAATTCTTTTCAGATTTCACTTTCTTATTATCCGACTATTCCTAATCAGGGTGATTCAGTATTTAAAACGAATACTTTTCAAACTTCGGATTTTGGGCTTCAGTCTTTTGAATTGGCTAAGCCAGGAATTGTAGAGTACAAATAATTTTATTCTTTTTATAAAAACTCAAAATGTTTCATAAGGAACTAAATATCAATTTATTAACACAAACATAATAATAAAAATATTTACACAACAATTAATTTTACATATAAAAACATATATGTTTTTATATCTTTGGCACAGTATATGAATACCTATATATAGATTAACATAAAATAAAAAAAAGATGAAAACAATTAAAATAGCAATCGCCGGATTATTTCTACTGGTTGCAAGTACAACACAGGCACAAGTATCTGTTAATGTCAATATAGGAACACCGCCTGTATGGGGCCCAGTAGGATATACAAATATGGAATATTATTATTTACCGGATATCGAAGCGTATTATGATGTAAGGGCAGCACAATTTATTTATTTGGGTGGCGGAACATGGATTAGATCAAGTCGTTTACCAAGACAATACAGAAACTACGATTTGTATTCAGGTTATAAAGTTGTTTTAAATGATTACCATGGAAGAACTCCTTATGTTTACTATAATAAACACAGAACAAAATATTACAAAGGATACCATGGTGCTCCACAAAGACCTTTTAGACCAAGAGGAGACAGAGGAGATAATGGTCGCGATTATGATCGTCATGATAACGATCGCCATGATAATGGTCATGGCAAAAAAGGTAATGGTAATGGTCACGGTCATGGTCACGGAAAACATTAATACTAAAAAATAATTTTACGATTCTTTCTGTTATACTAAAAGAATTTAAATAAATAAAAGACTGTCATTTTGATGGTCTTTTTTTTGTTCACAATTTGTCAAATCCAAACATGCATACAAAAGTGAAAAACTTGTAAATAAAAAAACCGTCTAAAATATTTTAGACGGTTTTTTTATTTACAAGGTAATACGTATTACATTGTAGCTTTTAATGCTTTTGCTTCAGCAGTCATTTCTAATGCTTTGTAAACACCCAATAATGTTTTAGAAACATCTTGATTTTTTGGATCTAACTCATTTGCTTTTTTAAGATATGGAATCACACTTCTAAAAACACTTTCTCTTTGTGCTTTTAATACATCATAACGTTTCATATCTTTTGCAGAAGTTCCCAATTTATTCATTTCGTCAATAATTGGTTTTTCAGCTTCTAATTTTAAAGCCGCAAGATTCAGATAAGCATTTGAATAATTTGGATTAATTTCAATAGCTTTCAAATAATATTTTTCAGCATCAACAGGGTTTTTAGCATTAGCACTAATTACACCCAAATTAAAAATTAAATCTGCATTGTTTGGTTCTTTTTGTAAAGCTTCTCCAACTAATTTTTTATATGTTTCGAAATCTTTAGTTTCTAAATATAAATTAGCCTCTGAAAGAATTAGAGAAGTATCTTCCGGATTCGTTTTTCTCGCATCTGCTACTGCTTTTTTAGCATCTTCAATTCGTCCTTTCTGAACTAAGATCAAAGCTAAATTTTTGTAGATTTCTCCTCTTTTTGAAGGAATCACTTCAGTTTTAGGTTTTTCGTGTGTTCCTAATTTTACAGCTAAATCTCTTTCGTTTGCAGTATTAAAACCATCTTCGTTACCTGAAGCTTTATTTACAGCAGTATAACTGGTTCCTTTTCCTGAATAATTTAATTTTTTTAATTCTTCATAAGCTGCAAGTGCTGAGTCATAATCCTGAGCATTTACGTATGTTGAAGCAGCATAATATAAATTAATTGTATCTTTTTTATCTAATTGATAAGCGTCATATAATTTTTTTGCCCCTTCAATACTTTTATTAGATTGAGTATCAGCAATGGCTGCATTAATCAATTTTCCTTTAATTTCAGTTATTGATGTTGCTGCCTGAGTAGAATATTTCACCTTACCCGAAGCTTTTTCAATGTCAATTAATTTTTTATAACTCTCTGCAGCAAGAGATAAGTTTTTACCTTCTTCTACTTTTTTATTTGCCAGGTCTAAATAAGCATTCCCTTTTACAAAATAGTATTGGGCCTGCTCAACGTCTTTGGCATTTACTACCATATTTTCAGCATCTTTTAATATCGTAATTGCTCCTTGGGCATCACCGCTTTTTAATGCTTTTTCTGCACTTTTTATTTGATCTTTTTGAGCAAAAGTAGCTACCGAAATCAATAATGCTGATGCTAGTATTACATACTTACTTTTCATAATATTCAATTTGTATATTTAATTTTAATTTATTCTAAATTTATTCCTCAGATTCTTCTTCTTCAGAATCATCCTCTTCGTCTAATTCTTCTTCGTCAGAATCATCATCCTCATCGTCATCTGAGGCACCATCATCTTCAAGAACTTCTAAAACTGGTTTAACTCTCTCGATTGTTTCTGTCTCGATAACATTACCATCTTCGTCAACAACAACTTCTGCAGGATCATCTTTCATTACTTTCGTTACAGCTGCAATAGAATCTTTTCCTTTAATATTGATTAGTTTCACTCCTTGTGTAGCACGGCCCATAACTCTTAAATCTTCAACAGCCATTCTGATTGTTAATCCGGATTTATTGATAATCATTAAATCATCAGCATCAGTTACAGCATTAATAGAAATAAGTTTACCAGTTTTCTCAGTAATATTAAGGGTTTTAACCCCTTTACCTCCACGGTTTGTGATTCTGTATTCGTCAAGACTGGAACGTTTACCATATCCGTTTTCTGCAACAACAAGAATCTCACTGTTCATATCATTAACGGTCACCATACCAATAACTTCATCAGTATCGTCTTTTAAAGTAATTCCACGAACTCCCGAGGCTGTTCTTCCCATCGGACGTGTTTTAGTTTCTTCAAAACGAACTAATTTACCAGATTTAACAGCTAAGATAATCTGACTTTCGCCATTAGTCAATTTTGCTTCTAATAATTCATCACCTTCTTTAATAGTAATTGCAGCAACTCCATTTACTCTTGGTTTAGAATATTTCTCTAAAGAAGTTTTCTTAACCTGTCCTTTTTTCGTTACCATAACAAGATTATGACTATTGATGTAATCTTTATCTTTTAAATCCTGTGTACAAATAAAAGCTTTAACTTTATCATCACTTTCAATGTTTACTAAGTTCTGAATTGCTCTTCCTTTTGCCGTTTTACTTCCTTCAGGAATTTCGTAAACACGCATCCAGAAACATTTTCCTTTTTGGGTAAAAAACATCATATATTGATGATTGGTAGCAACAAACATATGTTCAAGGAAATCCTGGTCTCTTGTTCCTGCACTTTTTTGTCCTACTCCTCCTCTGTTTTGAGTTTTGTACTCAGTAAGGTTTGTACGTTTGATATACCCTGCGTGAGAAATTGTAATGACTACATTTTCATCAGCAATTAAATCTTCGATACTTACATCACCACCGGAATATTCGATTTGAGAACGACGGGCATCACCATATTTCTCACGAATTTCTTCAAGTTCTTCTTTAATTAAAGCAGTTCTTAAATCTACGTCAGCCAATAAGGCTTTCAAATGATCGATTAATTTCATCAATTCTTCGTACTCAGCTCTTAACTTGTCTTGTTCCAGACCTGTTAACTGACGTAAACGCATTTCTACAATGGCACGCGCCTGAATATCTGATAATTTGAATCTTTCAATTAACTTTTCACGGGCTTCTTCAGTATTTTTTGAACCTCTGATTAAAGCAATTACTTCATCAATATTGTCTGATGCAATAATTAATCCTTCTAAAATATGGGCTCTTTCTTCTGCTTTTCGTAATTCAAACTGAGTTCTTCGAACCACAACATCATGACGGTGCTCAATAAAATAATGAATCATATCTTTCAGATTCAGCATTTGTGGGCGGCCTTTTACTAATGCAATATTATTTACACTAAAAGAAGATTGTAATTGTGTGAACTTATATAAGGTATTCAAAACTACATTTGGAGTAGCATCACGTTTCAGGATATAAACGATACGCATACCATTTCGATCTGATTCATCTCGAATGTTAGCAATTCCGTCAATCTTTTTCTCGTTAACTAAATCAGCCGTACGCTTAATCATATCAGCTTTATTGACCTGATATGGAATTTCGGTAACGATGATAGATTCTCTTCCGTCTACTTCTTCAAAACCAACTTTTGCACGCATTACAATACGCCCTCTACCGGTTTTAAATGCTTCACGAACTCCTTCATAACCATATATTATACCTCCTGTTGGAAAATCCGGGGCTTTGATATGTGTTATTAATTCATCTATTTCAATATCGTTGTTATCGAGATATGCCAGGGTTCCATTAATAACCTCTGTCAGGTTATGCGGAGGCATATTTGTAGCCATACCTACTGCGATACCTGTAGCTCCGTTAATTAATAAGGTAGGAACTCTTGTTGGCATTACTTTTGGCTCGTATAATGTATCGTCAAAGTTAAGTTGAAAATCAACTGTTTCTTTTTCTATATCTGCCATGATTTCTTCCGAAATCTTTTTCATTCTCGCCTCAGTATAACGCATTGCTGCAGGGCTGTCACCATCTACGGAACCAAAGTTACCCTGCCCGTCTACTAAAAGATAACGCATGCTCCACTCTTGTGCCATACGTACCATGGCATCATAAACTGATGTATCTCCGTGCGGGTGATACTTACCTAAAACTTCACCGACAATTCTGGCGGATTTTTTATGGGCTTTATTCGAAAAAACTCCTAAATCATACATTCCGTATAGCACTCTTCGATGCACTGGTTTCAAGCCATCTCTAACATCAGGAAGTGCTCTCGATACAATTACAGACATCGAATAATCGATGTAAGCTGATTTCATTTCATCTTCAATGTTAATAGGAATTAACTTTTCTCCTTCAGACATAAGTTGTTATATTAAATAATTATATTAGTTTCAAAACGTGCCAATATACGGATTTTTGAAATTTTAAAACCTAATTTCTTACACTAATTTCAATGATTTATTAACAACTTTTTTTTTGGTTTTGGTTAATAAATTAAGCCTTTTTTAACTGTTTTATTACCTTTTTTTTTGTCTATTAGCTGACAGGTGTTTCTGAAAGGTATGGTTTTTGTTTTTCAAACACTAATTCACTAAATTTACAATACCTAATTATATATTATGGATGATAATTTTTCACCAAGAGTAAAAGATGTTATTACATACAGTAAAGAGGAAGCTCTCCGTCTTGGCCACGACTTTATTGGTACTGAACATCTAATGCTGGGCATTTTAAGGGATGGAAACGGAAAAGCCATTCATATATTAAACAGCCTGGCCGTCGATTTAGACCATTTACGCAGGAAAGTAGAAATACTGAGTCCCGCTAATCAAAGCGTGGAAGTTAATGCGGAAAAGAAAAATCTTCATCTTACCCGTCAAGCGGAAAGGGCTCTGAAGACAACCTTTCTTGAAGCTAAAGTATTTCAGAGTTCCTCGATTAGCACAGCACATTTGCTTTTATGCATCTTACGAAATGAAAATGATCCAACAACCAAGTTATTGAATAAGCTGAAAATAGATTATGATATAGCTAAAGAACAATATTTAAATATGACTCCAAACGAAGAAGAATTCTTAGAAAACTTGCCAAAAAACGAATCATATAATGATGATTCAGGACAAGATGACAGTCTTAAAGAAAGTAGTTTTAACAATCCCGCCAATAAGTCAAACAAAAAATCCAAAACTCCGGTTTTAGATAATTTTGGGAGAGATTTAACAGAAATGGCCGAAGAAGGAAAACTAGACCCTGTTGTAGGACGTGAAAAAGAAATTGAACGTGTCTCACAAATCCTGAGCCGTAGAAAAAAGAACAACCCGCTTCTTATAGGAGAACCGGGAGTTGGTAAATCTGCAATAGCAGAAGGATTGGCATTACGTATTATCCAGAAAAAAGTATCCCGTATCCTTTTTAACAAACGTGTCGTTACACTTGATCTTGCCAGTTTGGTAGCCGGAACAAAATACCGCGGTCAGTTTGAAGAAAGAATGAAAGCCGTTATGAATGAGCTTGAAAAAAACGATGATATCATTCTTTTTATTGATGAAATTCATACCATTGTTGGTGCTGGTGGTGCAACAGGCTCACTAGATGCTTCAAATATGTTTAAGCCTGCTTTAGCAAGAGGTGAAATTCAATGTATTGGTGCAACAACTCTTGATGAATACAGACAATATATTGAAAAAGATGGTGCTTTGGAAAGACGTTTTCAAAAAGTAATTGTAGAACCGACTTCTGTTGAGGAAACAATTGCAATTTTGAATAATATCAAAGACAAATACGAAGATCACCACAACGTTACTTATACTCAGGAAGCAATTGAAGCTTGTGTTAAATTAACAAACAGATACATGTCTGAGCGTTTTTTACCGGACAAAGCTATTGATGCCCTTGACGAAGCAGGTTCTCGCGTACACATTACCAACATTGATGTTCCTAAACAAATTCTTGATTTGGAACGTCAATTAGAAGAAGTTCGCGAAAACAAAAATATGGTAGTCAAAAAACAAAAATATGAAGAAGCTGCCAAACTTCGTGATGATGAGAAACGCATAGAAAAAGACCTGGCTATAGCTCAGGAACAATGGGAGGAAGATTCTAAAAACAACAGAATTGAAGTTACAGAAGATAATGTAGCCGATGTTGTTTCGATGATGACTGGAATTCCTGTTAACAGAATTGCACAAACTGAAAGCAATAAATTAGCCAAATTACCTGAATTAATTCAGAATAAAGTAATTGGTCAAAACGAAGCAGTTTTAAAAATTGCACGTTCAATTCAACGTAACAGGGCAGGACTTAAAGATCCTAACAAACCAATTGGTTCGTTTATTTTCTTAGGTCAGACCGGAGTTGGTAAAACGCAATTAGCAAAAGTTTTAGCAAAAGAATTATTTGATTCCGAAGATGCATTAGTACGCATTGACATGAGTGAATACATGGAAAAATTTGCTATTTCACGTTTAGTTGGAGCGCCTCCGGGATATGTTGGTTACGAAGAAGGTGGCCAATTGACTGAAAAAGTTCGCAGAAAACCGTATTGTGTGGTACTTTTGGATGAAATTGAAAAAGCACATCCGGATGTATTCAATATGATGCTTCAGGTTTTAGATGATGGTTATTTAACAGATAGTTTAGGTCGCAAAATCGACTTTAAAAACACTATCATTATTATGACTTCTAATGTTGGAGCACGTCAATTAAAAGATTTTGGACAAGGTGTAGGATTTGGAACTGCTGCAAAAGTAGCTCAGGCCGATGACAATTCGAAAAGTATTATCGAAAATGCATTGAAAAAAACTTTCGCTCCTGAGTTCTTAAACAGAATTGATGATGTGATTGTATTTAATGCATTAGAAAAAGCTGATATTGACTTGATTATAGAAATTGAGCTTAAAAAACTATATTCTCGTATCGCTGAATTAGGATATACTTTAAGTCTTACTGATAAAGCAAAAGCCTTTATTGCTGAAAAAGGTTTTGACAGACAATTTGGTGCAAGACCTCTAAAAAGAGCAATTCAGAAATATGTTGAAGATTTGTTAGCCGAAGAAATTATCACTTCAAAAATACATTCAGGTGATGAAATCTTAATGGATTTAAAAGATGATTCTCAGGAACTTTCTGTAGAAATACACAAAGCCGAAGAACCGACTAATCTGTAAATGAGTTTAAATTTTATAACAAATTTAATTTACCCGTTACGTTTTCATAACATAACGGGTATTTTTTTTAGATAAATTACTATCTTTAGTAAAAGCAAATAGCTACTTTTGGCTATTAAATTCTATAAAATAAATAATAACGTATGCTTCAAAACAAAGTCATTTTAGGTAGCGAAGAATGGTGTGCATTTCCGGAATTAGGAATTCCAACAATTAAGGCTCGTGTGGATTCTGGCGCAAAAACTTCGGCAATGCATGCTATAAACATTGCTCCTTTTATAAAAAATGATGCTAATTGGGTGAAATTTGATATTAATCCAATTCAAAATAATATTAAAACCATCATTCATTGTGAAGCTCCGTTGGTTGACAAAAGAATTGTAAAAAGTTCAAGCGGTTTCAGGGAACATCGTTACGTTATTCAAACCAGTCTAAAAATTGGTGATGTAAAATGGCCAATTGAAATGACCCTTACAAATCGGGATTCTATGGGTTTCCGAATGCTTTTGGGCCGTGAAGCCATGAGCGGACGTGTATTGGTGGATCCGGAGGAAAAATATATGTTAGGACAGCCAACAGCTGAAACACTTAAGGAATTATACCAAAACTCTGAAAAAGCAACTTCAGGTTTGAGAATTGGTCTTTTAGCCAGTAATCCTGAATTATACAGCAATAAAAGAATAATGGAAGCGGGCGAAATGCGTGGCCACGAAATGCATTTTTTGAATATCAAAGAATGTTATATGAAGTTGGATGCAAAAACTCCTGAAATTCATTACCGTGGCGGAAAAATATTAAATCAGTTTGACGCTATTATTCCAAGAATCCGACCAAGCATCACTTTTTACGGTTGCGCTTTAACACGTCAATTTGAGGCTTTGAAGGTTTTCGTTTTAAATTCGGCTACAGCCATAACACAATCCCGCGATAAATTATATTCGTTACAATTGCTATTAAATAGCGGAATTGATATTCCAACAACCGGTTTTGCCAATTCTCCTTTGGATACAGATAATTTGATTAAAATGGTTGGCGGTTCTCCGTTAATCGTAAAATTATTGGAGGGAACACAGGGAAAAGGAGTCGTTTTGGCCGAAACAAAAAAAGCAGCAGAAAGCGTTATCAATGCTTTTAAAAGTCTAAATGCCAATATTTTGGTTCAGGAATTCATTAAAGAAGCAAACGGAAAAGACATTCGTTGTTTTGTTATTGACGGAAAAGTGGTTGCAGCGATTCAGCGTGAAGCTATGCCCGGTGAATTTAGGGCTAACATCCATCTTGGAGGAACGGCTTCTGTCATAAAAGTAACTTCTGAAGAGAAAAAAATCGCTATAAAAGCTGCAAAAGCAATGGATTTAAAAGTAGCAGGTGTAGATATTATCCGTTCCTCAAAAGGACCTTTATTACTAGAAGTAAATTCATCACCAGGTCTTGAGGGAATCGAAGGTGCTACAAACAAAGATGTTGCCGGTGAAATGATTAAAGCAATTGAGAAAAATTTTAAGCTCTAAATTTTCATTTCAAAATTCATTTAAACTTAATATCACATAATTATTTTAGCAACTTTGTCAAAGGCTTAAATCTTTGACAAAGTTTTTTTAATTCAAATAATAAAAAATGATACTAATCCCCTATTTAGATATAGCTTTTAGAAGTGTTGCCGTTTATTTTTTTATGACGATTGCATTGAGAATTTTCGGCAAAAAAGAACTTTCACAGCTTAATACAGCAGATATCATTCTGATTTTGTTGATTAGCAATTCAGTTCAGAATGCAATGGTTGGCCCGGATACCAGCCTTTGGGGTGGTTTGGTCGCTGCTTTGGTTTTATTTGTGATTAACTTTATAATAAAGAAACTCACCCACAAATATAAATTACTCAATGACTTACTATTAGACAAACCTGAAATCCTGATTCACAACGGAAAATTGGATTTTAAATCTTTAAGCAAACTAGACATTTCGCACGATGAACTAAAAGAAGCCATGCGGGAACATGGCTTAGAACATTTTACCGATGTAAAGCTTTGTATGTTAGAAATTGACGGTACAATCAGTGTAATTTCAGAAGATCAAAAAAAATTAAAACAAACGCATTATAAGCGAAAACACAATCATAAAAACTTTCGAAAGTAAATTTTATATTTCTAAAATATTAATTTTGGTCATTTTATAAATCTGAATTTACCTTATTTCCAAAACTGATACCACTTATTCTTAGCTTTTGTAATTTCATAAGTCTCAATATCTATGTTTTTAATTGTGGTTGTTGTTAAACCCAATGATTTAAGTCTGTGATTTAAATTTACTAAAATATAATCTTGCTCTTTAGGAAAACGTACAGCTATATTTTTATAATGCCTTAAAAGTCTTTTATCCTTTATTCCTTCTAAAGCTTGTAATACAGTATGAATAACTCTATTTGCCCTATCATTTAAACCTATAATAAAAGTTTCAAGATATTCCTCTTTATTTTTTAATTGACTAAGTGAATAATAAGCACTGACTCTAATATTATCATTGTCATGAGAGGTAAAAGGAACAATCAAATGTCCATAATCTATATTCATCTCTTTTAGCAAATAACTACAAAATCTAAAAGTTTCTTCATTATTTATTTTTTCGATATTTGATTCAATAATTGAAAGCCAATCCCTGCTTTTATCTTTTGCATACCAAAATATAAATTGAAAAACATTTAACAAGCTTTCTTCTGAGAACTCAATTAAATATGATTGTGCTTTTTCATAATCGAATTTAGTCAGTATTTGCAATGCAGCCTTCTTTTGATCGATT
Organism: Flavobacterium sp. CF136; assembly: GCF_000282055.1. Lineage (GTDB taxonomy): Bacteria > Bacteroidota > Bacteroidia > Flavobacteriales > Flavobacteriaceae > Flavobacterium. Next base: position 8,736 of record NZ_AKJZ01000074.1, on the reverse strand, counting down.
GAAGTTATTTTATATTGCTCTTCAATTATTTGCATCGTTTCACTTCTAAGTTTTTGTTTATTTAAAAGACCTTCTAAACAATCAATTTTTATTTTATTATCTGAAGTTGAAAAATAGAGTTTTAGTATCTTTTCTTCTGAACCACCCATTTTATAACCAAACCAGCTGGGCGTGTCTTTTATCAAATCACCGGAAATTACTTCATCAAGCCATCTTTCATACCAATCCAAAAAATTTAATTCAAAGGTGAATTTTGGCTTTTGCTGGTCAAGATCAATATTAACAACCCTTCCTTTATGCTCTCCGTTTAAAACAAGTGCATGAATATAAGTACAGCCTTGTGAACCGAGTGGTAAAATCCCTGAATAGATTTTTCCTAATTCGTTTTCATAATCCTCATCAGAAATATCTTTTTCATCAACTTTTTTTGTTAAGTCTTTCCAATATTCATCTGTCATGTCAGGATATAAAACACAATCTCTTTTTAAATATTTTGTATTTTCAACTAATTCATCTACATTTTTTCCAAGTGGATAAATACCATAAAATGGTCCGGATCCTGAATCTGAATATGAGATTCCTCCATTACCAATATGAAGTAAAAATGCTTTATAAGATTCCGGTAATTTTAAATCATATTCTTTTTCAAATTTTAAAATGTCTTCATCATATAAAGGTTTCCCTAAAATATATTTATGACTTTCTGCACCAAAAACTTTTAATTTTACATCAGTATATTTTGCCTTGATAAGCTTATCTTTTATTCTCTGTATTTGGGTACTCATAATAGTATCTCCTTTAGCTATTTTTAATCATATCACAAATATATTTATTTCATAAACAATCTACATAACAGAACAACATCAAAACAAAAAAGGATAACTTCTTTCGAAATTATCCTTTGTATGTTTTAAAGCGTGAAACTTACATCTCACCACATTTTACCAATTTTATTTTTTAGATAAAAACACTCAATAAAAAGTAAACCACACCTGCTAAAATAGCTGAAATAGGAATCGTTAATACCCATGCCCAAATCAAACTTACGGTTACACCCCAGCGAACAGCAGAGACACGTTTTGTTAATCCAACCCCGATAATAGATCCTGTAATGGTATGTGTTGTACTTACCGGAATTTTTAAATGCTCTGTAAAATAAAGTGTCAAAGCTCCTGCAGTTTCAGCAGCAACACCTTCAAACGAAGTTACTTTTGTGATTTTAGAACCCATTGTTTTTACAATTTTCCATCCTCCACTCAAAGTTCCAGCTGCAATGGCAGAATAACATGCTAACGGAATCCATCCAGGCATTACACCTTTTATACCTAAATCATCATTTGGCAATACAACATCTAACCAGGAATCCATATGAACACCCGGATTTGTATTGATATAAACCGCAACAGCAGCAGCAATAATACCCATTACTTTTTGTGAATCATTTCCTCCATGACCCAAACTAAACGCCGCAGAAGACAGTAGTTGCATTTTTTTCAAAGCTGCATCAGCCTGATGAAGGTTCAGACTACTGAATATTAAGCAAAAAGTACTAACTGTTAAGATAATAAAAGCAACTAAAAACCATTTTATATTGTGCGAATCAAAAGCCACACTCCAAAAATGAGAATCAAAACGAGGCTTTTCAATATCAGCATAAGGCACCATCAGATTGCTAACAACCCAAATCGTTGCAATCATTAAAACAACTGTGAATATTTTAGGGCCGATAATTTTTCGAGAAGCATTTAATAACCAAATCGAAATTAAATAAGAAACTAATGCTCCCAATAATGGCGCTAAAACAATAAAAGCAATAATGATAATAACTCCTGAAGGCATTCCTCCGTCTTTTCCGGCTTTATACCAGCTTACGATTTCGTACCAATAATGAGTAGCACCATCTTCGCCTATATAACCTGAAAAACCGTGTACAGCTATAGCGTGAGCAACTGCTGCTCCTGCAAAACCACCAATCAGGGTATGTGAAGAGCTTGAAGGAATTCCAAGCCACCAGGTCAATAAATTCCAACAAATTGCTGCAATAACTCCGGCGAGAATCACAACCAGATTAATCTCCATGGTGTGCGCCGTTTTTGCAACAGTATCTGCAACACCAAATCCGAAAACCCAATATGCCAGAAAGTTAAAAAATGCTGCCCAAAGTACGGCCTGAAAAGGCGTTAATACCTTTGTCGCAACAACTGTAGCAATAGCATTTGCCGCATCATGAAAACCATTGATGTAATCAAAAATTAAAGCTAATACTATAATAATTATAAGTAGCGTCATAAATTATAACTTCAGAATGAAATAAATTGAATTTAAGAATGTTTTACAGAAATAGATTCCAGTATATTGGCAACACTCTTACATTTATCTGTTGCAGATTCTAAAACAGATAACACTTCTTTGTATTTAATAATATTTTTAGCGTCTGTTTCGTTTTCAAAAATTTCAAAAACTGCTTTGTTATAAACGTTATCAGATTTGTTTTCCAGTTTATTAATTCTGGCACAAGCATCTTTAATGACTTTAAAATTCTTTAAATTTCTTAGTTCTTTTACAGCACTATCAATGTTTTGACAAGCCTCAAGATTGATTTCTGTCATTTTTCTGATTGATTTCGTAATCTTATCAACCTGATACAATCTCATTCTGCTTGCAGCACCGTGTAAATAATCCGCTACGTTATCAATAGAAGTAATCAAGGTATGAATATCTTCCCTGTCAAACGGAGTAATAAAGTTTCTGCTCAACTCCAGATTGGTCTGACGTGTAATGTCTTCTCCTTTTTGCTCTAATTCATCAATTTTCTGAAAAAGAACTTCTCTTTCTTTCAATGGAAGATTTACGGCTTCGTGTAAGTTAGAAGCTAATTCAATTAAATTACTTGAAGCCTCTTCAAAAAGTGGAAAGAATTTTTTGTCTTTCGGCACTAAAAATTGGAAAATACTGTTTATTGACATTTTTATGTTTTTGATAGTGCAAAATTACTTCATTATTGTTTTGCAATGTTAAGCCATTGTTAACAAATCATTTTCAATTTGGAAACTATTCAGGAACAAAACTGTCTTTTCGATATCATAATGTAAAATCCTGTCCTCTTTTACCAAAGGAACTACTTCTCTGTAGCTGCTCAGAAACATTTCGATGAATTCGCTTGATTTCAAAGGTTCTCTGTAAGCGATAGCCTGCGAAGCATTTAATAATTCGATTGCCAGAATACGTTCCAGATTATCCATAACACGTAAGGCTTTTGTAGCCCCATTTGCTCCCATACTAACATGATCTTCCTGTCCGTTACTTGATACAATACTATCTACACTTGCCGGAGTTGCCAATTGTTTGTTCTGGCTTGCAATACTCGCCGCCGTATATTGCGGAATCATAAAACCGGAATTTAATCCCGGATTATCAACTAAAAAAGCCGGAAGATTACGCAATCCTGAAATTAACTGATAGGTTCTTCTTTCAGAAATACTGCCTAATTCAGCCAAGGCAATTGCCATAAAATCCAAAGCTAATGCCAAAGGCTGTCCATGAAAATTTCCGCCTGAAATAATCTGATCGGATTCAATAAATATATTTGGATTATCTGTTACCGAATTAATTTCTGTTTTGAATACTTTTCTAACATAATCAATAGCATCTTTTGAAGCACCGTGAACCTGAGGCATACAACGGAAAGAATACGGATCCTGAACATGTTTTTTCTCCTGTTCAATAATTTCACTTCCTTCCAAAAATTCATTGATACGCTGTGCTGTAATAATTTGTCCTTTGTGTGGACGAATAAAATGTATCAACTCATTAAAAGGTTCTATTCTACCATCAAAACCTTCTAATGAAATAGTTCCGATTAAATCTGCCAGATATGAATATTTATAGGCTTTCATTAAAATATGTACACCATAAGCCCCCATAAACTGAGTTCCGTTTAACAATGCCAGACCTTCCTTGGATTGTAAAACAATCGGTTCCCAGTTAAAATGTTTTAAAACTTCGCCTGAAGCCACTTTTTTACCTTCAAAAAGAACTTCTCCTTCTCCTAATAAAGGCAAGGATAAATGTGCTAAAGGCGCTAAATCACCTGAAGCACCAAGTGAGCCCTGCGTAAAGATAATTGGTAAAACATCATTGTTATAAAAATCTACCAAACGATTCAGTGTTTGTAATTGGATTCCTGAATGACCGTAGCTTAAAGATTGAATTTTAAGAAACAGCATCAATTTTACAATTTCAGCAGGAACTTCTTCCCCGGTACCACAAGCATGTGATTTTACAAGGTTTTCCTGAAGTTTAGATAAATTTTCATTCGAAATCTTCACATTACAAAGTGACCCAAAACCTGTATTGATCCCATAAATAGGTTCTGAATGTGAAGCCATTTTTTTATCCAGATAATCGCGGCATTTCTGAACATTAATTTTAGCTTCATCAGATAATTCAAGCTTTTTCTGATTGACAATTATTTCCTGTAAAGCTTCTAAAGTTAAGGTTTCAGTACTTATATAATGGATTTCACTCATGTTATTTGTAATTTAAAACGTCAAAATTCAACAAATCAATATTAAAAAGCAACATTTGTTCATAATAATAAAAACTTTAACCTTTTTAATTCAACTCTGTTATTTATTTGACAATCCTAATCAGACAAGAACAGCACATCATTATTCCAAATAATACCTGCTTAAAACTGTAATAAAAAGCACAATTCACCCATGTATAGCTTTAAAATTACTGTCTTTTACTGATTCGATACATTATAAAGACTTTTATGGATTAGCTGGGTATTCCTAAAAAACGTCTTCGTAATACGAATAAGACAGTTTATTGAATTTAATTTTAACAAATGCTCAATATTAAATTCTCAAGTCATAAATTATTAAAATATTCGTAAAAAGAAAATTATAGTTTTTAACTTTTTATAAAAAACAGTACTTTTGGAAAATCAAAAATGAAAAGTAACAGCAACAAATATCAATCTGCAATGACAGCTCAAACAAGAGTTGCAACTGCTGCTACAACAATTTCTACTACAACAACTACTACCCCTTAGGGGTATCATTTTTACATATAATCCTGATTATCTATACTTTTTTCCCAAAAGAAGAAAGTCTTTGGATACATAAAAATATTTGCATAAAAGAAAAAAAACATCAAAATGAAAGTATTAAAATTTGGCGGAACTTCGGTTGCCAATGCACAAAATATAAAACTCGTTCTCGAAATTATAAGCCAAAATTCTAAAGGAAATAAATTAGTCGTTGTTGTTTCAGCTTTAAGCAAAGTAACAGACTTACTGCAACTGGCTGCAGCAAAAGCAGCTGAAAATGACGAAAGTTTCCGTGAAATTGTAGCAGAAATTGAAAAAAAGCACCTAGACACACTAAAAGAATTAATTCCGGTTAGCGAACAAAGCAGTTTATTGAGTCACATAAAAAGAATCATCAATCATTTAGAAACATTATTGGACGGATGCTTTTTACTGGGCGAATTATCACCAAGAACAGAAGATACTATTTTAAGTTTTGGTGAATTGCTTTCGTCTTATATTATTGCTCAGGCATACAAGCAAATCGATAAGGATTCAAGTTACAAAGACAGCCGTGAATTAATTAAAACCAATAATAACTTTGGAAAAGCGGTTGTAAATTTTGAAATTTCAAATCAATTGATTCAGGAATATTTCGCCGAAAATCAATCGAAAATCAATATTTTACCGGGATTCATCGCATTAACCCTTGATGGAATCACTACAACATTAGGCCGTGGCGGTTCTGATTATACTGCAGCTATTATTGCCGGAGCACTTGAAGCTGACCAATTGGAAATCTGGACTGACGTAAACGGAATGTTTACTGCCAACCCAAAAATTGTGAAACAGGCTCACCCAATTGCAAACATTTCGTATCAGGAAGCGATGGAATTGTCGCATTTTGGGGCAAAAGTTTTGTATCCGCCAACTATTCAGCCAGTTTTAAGAAAAAATATTCCGATTCTTATCAAAAATACTTTTGAACCGGAAGCAGAAGGAACTTTAATTTCTGATCAGGTTTCAGCACAAACTACGCCTGTAAAAGGAATCAGTCATATTGATCATATTTCGTTATTAACTCTTGAAGGCCCGGGAATGATTGGAGTTTCAGGTTCTTCAAAACGTTTGTTTGAAGTACTGTCACACGAAAAAATCAATGTTATTTTTATCACTCAGGCATCTTCTGAACATTCGATTTGTATCGGAATCCTGAATTCTGATGCTGATAATGCCGAAGCTGCGATTAATAAAGCTTTTGAAGTTGAGATTTTACAAAACAAAATTGATCCTTGTATTGTAGAAAAAGACCTTTGCATTATTGCTTTGGTGGGTGAAAACATGAAAAATCACCAGGGTCTGAGCGGTAGAATGTTCAGTACTTTAGGAAAAAACAACGTGAACATCCGTGCGATTGCACAAGGAGCTTCCGAAAGAAATATCTCTGCAGTAATCAACGAAAGAGATGTTAAGAAAGCATTAAATACACTTCACGAAAACTTCTTTGAAGAAAACACCAAACAGTTGAATTTATTTGTAATGGGTGTTGGAAATGTGGGTGAAAAATTCATCGAGCAGATTCACAACCAAAAGAAATTCCTAAAAGAAAATCTAAAGATCAATGTTCGTGTAATTGCTTTGTCAAATTCAAGAAAAATGCTTTTTGATGAAGACGGAATTTCTCTAAAAGACTGGCAAACCGATTTGGATAAAGGAGAAACAGCTAACAAGGAAGCTTTTATCGAACGTGCCAAAGAAATGAATTTACGTAACAGTATTTTTGTGGATATTACAGCAAATGCAAGTGTTTCTGAAACTTACGAACAATTCCTGAAACAAAGTATTGCCGTTGTAACTTGTAACAAAATTGCGTGTTCATCTGCTTACGATAATTATAAAAAATTAAAAAGCTTATCCCGCCAATATAATGCTCCGTTTTTGTTTGAAACAAATGTGGGCGCCGGATTACCAATTATCGATACTGTAAAAAACTTAATCGCTTCTGGTGATAAAGTACATAAAATTCAAGCCGTTTTATCGGGAAGTTTAAACTTCATTTTCAATAATTTTGACAAGAATAATTCTTTTCACGATGTGGTGAAAGAAGCCGGAGTTCAGGGTTTCACAGAACCGGATCCGAAAATTGACTTAAGCGGAATTGACGTTGCACGTAAAATCTTAATCTTAATTCGTGAAAGCGGTTACGAAATGGATATTGACGCCATCGCCAACGAATCGTTTTTGCCTGCCGAATGTTTAGCTACAACCAATAACGAAGACTTTTTTGCATCGTTAATTAAACATGCTGCTCATTTTGAAAAGATTTATGAAGAAGCACTGAGCAAGGATTCAAGATTGAAATACGTAGCACAATTCGAAAACGGAAAAGCCAGCGTTGGTTTACAATTCATTCCAAAAGATCATCCTTTTTACAATCTGGAAGGAAAAGATAATATCGTATTGTTCTACACCGATCGTTACGTAGATCAGCCTTTATTGATCAAAGGTGCGGGAGCCGGTGCAGCCGTTACCGCTTCAGGAATTTTTGCGGATGTAATTAGAATTGGGAATATATAATTTTTTTGTTTCAAGTTTCAAGTTTCACGTTCCAACAACTTGAAACTTGAGACCTGAAACCTGAAACAACAAATAATGGAAGAAATAAAACTATTTTGCCCGGCAACTATTGCGAACCTTTCGTGCGGATTTGACGTTCTTGGACTTTGCTTAGACACTGCGGGCGATGAAATGATTGTTCGAAAAACAGCTGAAAAAGGAGTTCGTATTACTAAAATTGTAGGTGCCGATTTGCCTTTGGAAACCGAGAAAAACGTTTCGGGAGTTGCGGCTTTAGCAATGCTGGAAACTTTGGATGTTGATTGTGGTTTTGAAATCGAAATTTATAAAAACATCAAAGCCGGAAGCGGAATCGGAAGCAGTGCTGCCAGTTCTGCCGGAGCGGTTTTCGGAATCAATGAATTATTAGGAAGACCGTATTCCCGTAAAGATTTGGTACAGTTTGCGATGCAGGGCGAAAAATTAGCCAGCGGAAACGCTCATGCCGATAACGTTGCTCCTGCCCTTTTGGGTGGTTTTACATTGGTAAGAAGTTATAGCCCACTTGATATTATCAGAATTGACAGTCCTGAGGAATTGTTCGCTACGGTAGTTCATCCACAAATTGAATTGAAAACATCTGATGCGCGTTCGGTATTGAAACAAACCGTTTCCCTGAAAAGCGCCATTATGCAATGGGGAAATGTAGGCGGATTAATCGCAGGATTATACACCAAAGATTACGATTTGATCGGAAGATCGCTTCATGACGAAATCGTAGAACCGTTAAGAAGCGTTTTGATTCCGGGGTTCGATTTAATCAAACAAACGGCTCTGGAAAACGGTGCTTTAGGTTCCGGAATTTCAGGTTCAGGCCCGTCGATTTTTGCTTTAAGCCGAGGAAAAGATACCGCAGACCAAATCGCCAAAGCCATGAGTGATGTTTACGAAAAAATGAATTTACCGTATGAAATTCACGTTTCGAAAATCAATCCTGATGGAGTTAGGATATTGTAACTGGAAAAGAATTAAAAATTAAAAATTTAGAATTAAAAATTCTCTTATTGTTTGTCAGACTGAGCGAAGTCGAAGTCCCGCAAAGTATAGACACACAAACATCCATACAGTTTGTCATTTCTGTAAAG
>NZ_AKJZ01000073.1 GCF_000282055.1 Flavobacterium sp. CF136 | reverse complement strand
CTTCTCTTGAAAACTACCGCCATAGCCCCGATGGGAGGGAAAATCCTTTTGTGGTGGGGTTCTCCACAAAAGATTGGAAGGGACAGCGGGAAACAGCTCCTTATTAAAATAATAATTTCACTCTGAAGAATCCTTATACCAAAATATCTAAACACCCCCTACCTATATAGAAAAAATCTCTACTTATATATATGTATAAAAAGAACCAATATTAAAAAATAATTTCCCTTCTACATATTATATAGTATAAACATGTATATATGTATTGTATGTATTTTTGTAATGCGTTATATTTGCACTCACAAAATTATAAATAATGATTAAGATTACTTTACCCGATGGGTCAATTAGGGAGTTTGCTTCAGGCGTAACTCCGATGGAGGTTGCTAAAAGCATTAGTGAAGGATTTGCAAGAAACGTGATTTCTGCATCTTTTAATGGTACAACAATAGAAACCGAAACTCCATTGACGACCGACGGTAGTCTTATTTTATATACCTGGAATGATGCGGAAGGCAAAAAAGCTTTCTGGCATTCGACTTCGCACGTAATGGCACAAGCCTTAGAAGAATTGTATCCTGGAATTAAATTAACTCTAGGACCTGCAATTGCTAACGGATTCTATTACGATGTTGATTTTGAAGATCAGAAAATCGTAGAAGCTGACTTTAAAAAAATCGAAGATCGTGTTCTTGAGATTTCAAGAGAAAAGCATGAATTTAAAATGCGTCCGGTTAGTAAAGCTGATGCATTAGAGATGTATAAAGACAACGTTTACAAAACTGAATTGATTTCGAATCTTGAAGACGGAACTATTACTTTTTGTGATCATTCGACTTTTACTGATTTATGTCGCGGTGGACATATTCCGAATACCGGAATTATCAAAGCCTTTAAAATCATGAGTGTTGCCGGTGCTTATTGGAGAGGTGACGAAAAGAACAAACAGCTAACCCGTGTTTATGGAACATCTTTCCCTAAACAAAAAGATTTAACTGAGTATCTTGAACTTCTTGAGGAAGCCAAACGTCGTGACCACCGTAAATTAGGTAAGGAACTTGAATTGTTTGCTTTCTCTCAGAAAGTTGGACAAGGTTTACCTTTATGGTTACCAAAAGGTGCTGCTCTTAGAGATCGTTTGGAGCAATTTTTAAAGAAAGCCCAAAAGAAAGCCGGATACGAACAAGTCGTTACACCACATATTGGTCAGAAAGAATTGTATGTAACTTCTGGTCACTATGCTAAATATGGTGCTGATAGTTTTCAACCTATAAATACTCCTGCTGAAGGCGAAGAGTTTTTATTGAAACCAATGAACTGCCCTCATCACTGTGAGATTTACAATGTACGCCCTTGGTCGTATAAAGATTTACCAAAGCGTTATGCTGAATTTGGTACTGTATATAGATATGAGCAATCTGGAGAATTACATGGTTTAACTCGTGTTCGTGGTTTTACCCAGGATGATGCCCATATTTTCTGTACTCCGGAACAATTAGATGAAGAATTTAAAAAAGTAATTGACTTAGTATTATATGTATTTGGTTCATTAGGTTTTGAAAACTTTACTGCCCAAATTTCGTTAAGAGATCAGGAAAACAGAGAAAAATATATTGGTTCTGATGAAAATTGGGAGAAGGCTGAAAATGCAATTATCAATGCTGCTGCTGACAAAGGACTAAATACTGTTGTAGAATATGGCGAAGCTGCTTTTTACGGTCCGAAGCTTGACTTTATGGTTAAAGATGCTTTAGGAAGACAATGGCAATTAGGGACAATTCAGGTAGATTATAACCTTCCTGAACGTTTTGAATTGACCTATAAAGGTGCTGATAATGAATTACATCGCCCTGTTATGATTCACAGAGCTCCTTTTGGATCTATGGAGCGTTTCATTGCAATTTTACTGGAACATACCGCAGGAAATTTCCCACTTTGGTTAATGCCGGAACAGGCTATAATCTTGTCTTTGAGCGAGAAATACGAAATATATGCTAAAAAAGTTTTAGATTTGCTAGAAAATCACGAAATTCGCGCCCTAATTGACAACAGAAACGAGACAATTGGTAAGAAAATTAGAGATGCTGAAATGCAGAAAATACCATTCATGCTGATTGTTGGTGAGGAAGAAGAGAAAAACGGAACTATTTCTATTCGTCGTCACGGTCAAGAAGGAAAAGGGAATATTACAGTTACAATAGAAGAATTTGTCAGAATTGTTAACGAAGAAATAAAAAAGACATTAAAAGTTTTTACAGTTTAACTTAAATTATAAAGTCATAGCAATAAGAAGCAACAGAGGTTATCAACCTCGAGTAGAAAAAAAAGATGCACATAGAATAAACAACCTTATTCGTGGTGTACAAGAAGTGAGATTAGTAGGTGAAAACATCGAACCTGGTGTATTTAAGCTTGCTGAAGCTTTACGTTTAGCAGATCAATTCGAATTAGATTTGGTTGAAATTTCGCCAAATGCTGAGCCGCCGGTTTGTAAAATCATGGATTACAAGAAATTTGTTTACGAACAAAAGAAACGTGACAAGGTTTTAAAAGCTAAGTCTACGCAAGTTGTAGTAAAAGAAATTAGATTCGGTCCTCAGACAGATGAGCATGATTATGAATTTAAAAGAAAAAATGCTGAAAAGTTCCTTAAAGAAGGTGCGAAATTAAAAGCATTCGTTTTCTTTAAAGGACGTTCTATCATCTATAAAGATCAGGGACAGATTTTATTACTACGTTTGGCAACAGATTTAGAAGAGCATGGTAAAGTGGAAGCGATGCCTGTTTTGGAAGGAAAGAGAATGATTATGTTCATTGCTCCGAAGAAGAAGAAATAGTCTCAGTTTACAGTTTCAGTGTTCAGTAATTGACTCTGAAACTGTAAACTTGAAACAAAAATATAAGTAAGTAAGAATAAATTAAAACACTAGGAAAAATGCCTAAAATGAAAACAAAATCTAGCGCCAAGAAACGTTTCAAAGTTACTGGTTCTGGAAAGATTAAAAGAAAGCATGCTTTTAAAAGTCACATCTTGACTAAAAAATCTAAAAAACGTAAATTAGCTTTGACTCACTCAGCGCTAGTTCACTCTACAGATATGAAAAGCATTAAACAACAATTAAGAATTATCTAATATAAGTCGAAAGTGAAAAGTCATAAAGTTTAAAGCCACCAGCTGACTTTTAACATTGGACTTTAAAACATTTGACTAGAGAATTCTTTAGGTTAAAAAATTATTTATATAACCTTGGAGTATGGCTTTTAAGTTCCTTTGATTTAATTCAGGACGCCTGCTACAAAAACACATTAAAATTATGCCAAGATCGGTAAATTCAGTTGCTAAAAGAGCAAGAAGAAAAAAAATAATGAAGCAAGCCAAAGGTTTCTTTGGCAGACGTAAAAACGTTTGGACAGTTGCTAAGAATGCAGTAGAGAAAGCGATGTGCTACGCTTACCGCGATAGAAAACAAAACAAAAGAAATTTCCGTGCATTATGGATTCAACGTATCAACGCTGGAGCCAGATTGGAAGGAATGTCTTATTCTCAATTCATGGGGAAAGTTAAAGCTAACGGAATCGAATTGAACCGTAAAGTTCTTGCAGATTTGGCTATGAACCATCCTGAAGCTTTCAAAGCAATACTTAATAAAGTAAAATAAACGTTTTATCAACTCAATTTAGATTACTTACTTATCATAGAAAACCCAGTCAAACGACTGGGTTTTTGCTTTTCAATAATTAATTTCAATCTATAGAAATTGATTTATAAGTACATTTGTACTAAACCAATCTGTAAAACCAAATGTATTCAGTACTTTTAGAACATATTCAAAAATTCATAACCTTAGAGCCTTCTGAGATTGATATTTTAGAATCCAGTTTGGATATTACCAAAATCAAAAAGAAACAACATGTTTTACAAGAAGGCCAGGTTTGTACCACGATGTATTTTATTACCAAGGGCTGTTTCAGGCAATATATTATAAATGATAAAGGAACAGAACAAACACTTCAATTTGGAATTGAGAGTTGGTGGATTACTGATTATTTAAGTTATCACAATCATACTCCATCAAACTTTTACATTCAGGCCGTGGAAAACTCTGAAGTCATTGCAATTGAACAACCAGTTCTTGAGTCATTATTAATTCAGATTCCAAAACTAGAACGCTATTTCAAAATCGTGTCACAAAAAACATTTGGTGCAGCACAAATGCGTATCAAAATTTTATTTACGATGTCAGCAGAAGAAAGATATCACCATTTTAGTAATCTTAATCCAGATTTCGTTCAGCGAGTTCCTCAATACATGCTTGCCTCCTACCTTGATTTTTCGGCTGAGTTTATAAGTAAAATAAGAGCGGGACTCGAACGAAAGTGAACAGGCGAAGCAAAGGTGTAACTCTATTTCTTGAAGTAGTTCAAGATTTTTAAAGTATAATTCTTTGACCTTTGTTTCAATATTATTAAAACAAATAAAATGAAACCAAGAATCGTTATCCCGACAGTTGCTCCCGAAGCTTACCAAGCCCTTATGAATTTAGAAAGTTATATTTCTAAAACGTCATTGACTCCAACCCATAAAGAGTTAATTAAAATTCGTGCTTCTCAAATAAATGGTTGTGCTTTCTGTATTAATATGCATACCGCTGACGCCAGAAAAAATGGTGAAACCGAACAACGCATTTACCTTACCAGCGTATGGCGTGAGGCTGATGTTTATACCGAAGAAGAAAAAGCAATTTTGGCTTTGACTGAAGAAGTAACTTTGATCAGTAATCATGTTTCTGAAGAAGTATATCAAAATGCAGCTCGCCTGTTTGATGAAAAGTATTTAGCAGAAATTATCCTTGCTATTATTACCATTAACTCATGGAACAGATTTGCAATAACTACGGGCTTAAGGGTTTCATAATTAAATTAGAGGCTTCAGATGTAACATTAAACTACATCTGAAGTTTAATATTATTACAAGTATTTGAATTCATTTTTTCTTTTTTAAAATATGTTTTGAAATCATATACTGCGTAATTGGTTTTAATGTTATTCCTGTTTCAGGATGCAATCCCGGAGCAGTAAAACAATCATAATTCCCATCAGCCGATTTACCATACCAGACACAGGGCTTTCCTAATTTAAAGAAACTTGTAGTATCACAAACTTTAATTTTTTTAAAATTAGAAATTATATTCTCTTCCTTTTTGGTTACTATTGGAGTCATTAAAGACATTTTATTTGAAACGATATCACAGGATACCGCTTCATAATGATCCTTTTTCCAAACCATACAATCTCCTTCATTTTTAAAATTCCACATTATAAATCCTCCAATCAGGGCAAATATACCCACTAATAAAACAATGTGCTTTTTATTAGTAATCTTTGGAGCAGTACCAATAAAGCCTTTTGGTATTTTATTCTCTTTATCGACCTTATCTTTTATTTCTTCACTCCTCTCATCTTGATTACTATTGCTTTTCTCAGTCTCTGTACAATTTATCTTCTCTCGATTTAGTATTTCATCATTTTCATGATCCTCTTCATTTTCAAAAAGTGGCATCTCTGTTTCTCCTTTCATAAATTTTGAAAATGGTCTTGGTTTTTGATCAACTAAAATTGCAGCTATTTCAATTCTCTTTCTATCGTCAGTACTATTTGTACCTCTCAAAATTGATATGATAGATTTAAATCTATCTACATTACAATTTTCTATCGCCATTTTCAATTTTGAATTTTCTTTAGCTTCAAAAAATGAAACAAATATATTTTCATCATTTTTGGTCAACCCCTTAGCAAAAATATCTACACATAAATTCCTCAATTTAGCCGGAGATGGATCTATTAAATCAAGAATTAAACCTTCTTCTTGTATAATTTCAAATCTATTTTTAATTACCAGTTTATAATCTTTAATAGTAAAGTTCTTCATAAGCATATCGGAATTATTGGATTTTTCGGAATCACATCGGAATCACATCGGAATTACATCAGAAATACCGGAAATATCGGAATTACATTAAAACATCCAAACATAACTGCCATTTCTTTGTCTCAGAATTAGTTACCGGTTTAATCTGCAGGTTAAAACAAATGTACAAAACTAGTTCAATTAAAAGTGCGGAAAACCGTAAGACGGAGTTTATCCGGGAAGTATAAATAACTTCTTACTGTTCTACGCACTTCACTTCCCAACCTCTATAGGTATTGTTTTATCAAGATCTGGACAGAATCCGGACAGCAATGCCTATATCAATTTTTAATTCATAAGATCATGAAAAAATTATTCTTATTGGGAACATTTGCACTATTAAGTACAACTATATTTTCTTGCACTGCAGACGAATATGAAACAACTGACAAGAAAACGGAGATTAAAAAATATAACAATCTTAAAGACACTATACAAGCAAGTGGTGAAGACGAAGGTCCTGGAGATGAACCTATTCCTGTTAATCCTCCAAAAAAATAATGAATTAAGGTAGATTGTCTACAATTAATTACTATTTTCGGGGAAAGTAACTCTTATGCTACGTTCCCCGTTTTTTAGTTTACTTATTTTCATCGTTTTTCTTTGCTGCAAAGAGAAAACAACAATATCGATTAAACCGAATTTCATTAAAAAAGAAGCTAAATTTTTACAGGGAAAAGCACTGAACAATCTTCAAAATAAAAACTTCAATAGTGCTTTTTATTATTTTAATAAATCAAAAATATTATTTGAATCTTTAAAAGACAGCTCCAATATTGCTTATAGCCTAATTCAGATGGCCTCTATTCAGCAAATAAACGGAGATTATTACGGAAGTAAGGAAACCTTAACAGAGGCTTTGCCCTTTGTGAAAAATGATTATAATTATAGTGCAGCTATTAATAATTACTTTGGAATTGCAGATAAAGAACTTTCGATATATGATGATGCCGTTTATTATTACAAGGAAGCAATAAGAAATGTTTCGGGCTCAGTCATAAAACAAGCTCCTCTAAACAATATTGCTGTCGTTTACATCAAACAAAAGAAATATGACAAGGCGATAACTCTTTTAGAATCAATTTTAGATAATAAAATATTAGACGACCCTTTATTTATAAAAAACAAAGCCAGACGTATTGATAATCTGGGTTTCGCTTATTTTAAAAAAGGAATAAAGAGTAAAGGGCTTCAATTAATGAATGATGGTCTGAAACTCAGAAAACAAGCCGATGATTCATACGGAAGTATTGAAAGTTATCTTCATTTATCTGAGTATTTTTCTGAAACTAATCGCAAAAAATCAAATCAATATGCGCAAAATGCTTATCAGGTCGCGACTAAATTTAATAGTATTGACGAACGCCTGAAAGCACTAAGTTTTTTAATTTCTAATGATTCTGATACTAAATATGCTCAAAAGTATATTGTCTTAAATGACAGCATTATCAAAATCAGAAACAACTTTAAAAATAAGTTTGCCAAGATTAAATACGATTCCAAAAAAGAAAAGGACGAAAACCAAAAACTTCGTTTAGAAAAAGCTGAAAATTTAGTAGCACTTAAAGATGCCGAAAACCAAAAAATCATATTTGTTGCCGCTTTCATTGTTCTTTTATTCTTGATTGCCTATTTTAAAAAACATTCTGATAACCGAAATAGAATCGAAAAAATAAAAATAGCCTACGACACCGAAACCAGAATTGCAAAAGATATTCATGATGAACTGGCAAACGATGTTTTTAACATCATCACTTATACTCAAACACAACCGTTAGAAAGTGAAAATAAAAAAGAAACCTTAATTCAGAAACTGGATCATATTTATTCACGCGTACGCGGAATTTCGAGAGAGAATAATGATATTGATACCGGAACAAATTATTCGGCTAATTTAAAAGAAACACTTTCGACTTATAACAGTGATACCAGAAATGTCATTATTAACAGTATTGAAAAAATCAATTGGGATGATCTTGATAAAATAAAGAAGATTACTATTTACCGTATTTTACAAGAATTAATGGTAAATATGAAAAAACACAGTGAAGCTTCAGTAGTGGTCATAAAATTTGATAACAGCCAAAAAAAAATATTTATAGACTATACAGATAACGGAAAAGGGTGTGATCAAAATGAAATTATAAAAAATGGGTTGCAAAATATGGAAAACCGTATTTTGGCTACAAAAGGAACCATTACTTTTGAAACTGAACCTGATAGAGGTTTTAAAGTAAAAATATCCATGCCTAAATAATTTTATATGTTTAAAAAAGTATTAATAGCCGAAGACCTTGATGCCATCAATTTAGGAATTGAACAAGTCCTGAAAGATTTAAATATTATCGATTTTCAACATTCAAAATATTGTGACGAAGCGTTTCTAAAAATACGAAGGGCCATTCAGGACAATGAACCTTACGATTTATTAATCAGCGATCTTTCATTTAAAACTGATCATCGTGAAGTGAAAATTGCCAACGGAGACGAGCTAATTCAAAAGGTACGGGAATTACAGCCTGATATTAAAATCATTGCCTATTCTGTCGAAGATAAAAGTTACCGAATTAAATCCCTTTTTGACAATGCCGGAATTGACGGCTTTGTACTAAAAGGTTTAAACAGTATCGAAGAAATAAAGAAAGCGATTCATATTATTTCGGCTTCAGATCAAAAATTTATTTCGCAGGAAGTTACTTCTGCTTTGCAGGAAAAAAATAATTACGAAATAGACGATTTAGATATTCAAATCCTAAAACATTTATCATTAGGAACTCCACAAGATGATATTACGAAAACTTTTAAAGAATTAGGTATAAAACCCAACAGTAAAAGTACAATCGAAAAAAGAATTTCTAAACTTAAAGACTTTTTTAAGGCTAATAACACTACTCATTTGGTTTCTATAACGAAGGATATGGGCATCATCTAAATTTCATTATAGTTTTATTATAAATTTTCCAAGCTCCTTCGGGGGCTTTTTTTATGCTTACAATTTAAATTTCAGGGATTATGGTTTTCCGTAAAATACTGGTTTCAAATAGGTTTAAGTTTGAATTATTAAATCAATTAAAATTAAAATTATGAAAAAATTAGTCGTTTTGTTTAGTCTATTCTTCTTGGTTCTAGGAGGTAACATTGAAGCTCAAAGTGGTCATTACAAAAGTGGGAAAGGTAGTTCTCATAAAGGAGGAAAGTATAAAAATTCAAGTACCAATAATCACTATAAAAAAAGAAAGTAATATTCCTGGCTTCGATTGACATGGAAAAAAGGAAGCGTCAAAAGAAGTTTCTGAATAATTAGAAAACTTTAATTAACTAAACCTAAAAAAATATGGCCTTTCGATTTCAAAAAAGAATTAAACTTGGAGGCGGACTCGGTTTAAACATTAGCAAATCCGGTATTTCTCCAAGTTTAAAAACAAAGATGGGAACATTTAACAAAAATGGGTGTTCTGTAAAAACAGGAATATCAGGCGTACGATATCAAAATAGCGGATGCATGGTCTTATTTGCATTTACAGGAATAATAACCTTTTTAATTTATACAATAAAACATTTATAATTATGGAAAAACGAATAAAATACACGGGAATTTTTATCGCTATACTCTTATTACGATTAGCAATTTCCTGTTCAGAATCATCAGATTCTTCAGAAGTACCAAATAATACTTCGAGCTCAAATTGTCCAACCAAAACCTGCGGTGACTTTTCATCTCAGAGTGCCGCGCAATCTGCTTACGACAGTAATAAAAGCTGTTATAAAAATTTAGATTCTGATGGTGACGGAACCGCCTGTGAAACTTTAAAATAAAAATACCTTAAACTATGATAACACTAGAACTAAAAAGTCATTTTTTGAGATTATATCAAATGGCATTATCCGATGATCAATTTGATGTGTTAGAACTTCAAATGTTATATCATTTTGCAGATGAACGTGGAGTTCCTAAAGAAGAGCTTGATAAACTTTTTCTAAATCCGATTAGTACTGACCTGATTATTCCTGAAGAACTAAATACCCGAATAGAATATTTATATGATTTTACGCGGATCATTTGGGCAGACGGAAAAATTACCGATGATGAATTGAATATGCTTAAAAAGTATTGCAGGAAATTTAATTTTTTGGACGAAAATATTAATGACCTTTCAAGTTATCTTATTGATTGTGTTCAGAAAAACATTCAAAAAGAAGAAATTATTAGTCAATTAAACTCTTAAATTATGAAATCACTTACACAATTATTTAGTTTAAAAAAAACAGAGGATTCCGGTACTTTTAATGAAAATGAAGAAGACAGGGAACAAATAAGAATAACCTATTATCAGAGTGGCTTTGCGGCATCTATAAAAGCAACCGGCAAACCGATTGTTCTTAAAGCGTGTCTTCAAAACTTATATATGAGTTTTGAAGATCAATGCCGAAAACAGAAGTTGGAACAAGATAAATTAAAGCAGCCTTATCGCGAAGAGCAGGAGAAAAACAGAACTGAACTTAAAAAGTGCGAAGCAGCAATAGGCATTTATGAAAAAAAAGAACAAGATATTAATGATAGTGTCGATCAGATTAAAAATGAAATAATCGAAGTAAAACGCAATCCTGATAAGTACGGAATTGAAGATGGTAAAGGTTTAAAAGCACAGTTTTATATTGGTTTGTTTTTGCTTCTTCCAATAACGCTTTATGTATTAGTCTTTTATATTTCAGCATCATATTCGGCATTTTTTAAGGAGTTTGCAAATGATAGTTTAACGGCTGCCATTTTTGATGCCAACGCATTAACAAATTCATTTAAAGCAAGTTGGCTTGAAGGTGTTTTGGTGGTTACAATTCCGTTTGTATTTATGGGATTAGGTTACGTAATTCATATGGTTCAAAAGGGAAAAGGCCTGAAAAACGTTTTCAGAATGATTGCTTTGTTTCTTACAACCTTTTTATTTGATGCTCTATTGGCTTATCAAATCGAAAAAAAGATATATGAATTTAATAAAACAACAGATTCTTCTCCTTATAATTTAAATATTGCTTTGGGCGAGGCAGAATTCTGGATGATCATATTTGCCGGATTTGTGGTCTACATCATTTGGGGACTTGTTTTTGATTTTGTGATGAAAGAGTTCGAAAACATTGATAAAATCAGGGCTTTTATAAGAGGAAAAAAAGAAAACCTTATTGATTTGGAAAAGTTAAAAACAGATTATATCAATAAGACAAATGATTTCAAACAGCAAATAATTACCATAACCGGAAAAATTTCAGAGCTTCAGTCAAAAATAGATGGATTTGTTTTTCCTGTAAAAGAATATCTGCATTATCATCATCAGTATAAAGAAGGATGGTTTCAGGCAATAAATACTGAGATTGCATTAGCTCATAAAGAAAAAACTGAACTATTAGAAAACTGCGAACTTCATTCTGAAGAACATCTGAGCAAATTAAACTTAGTTGATCCGGACTTTCAGCATTTGGTATATTCTAAAAACTAATTCTATGAAAAACATTCTGAAAACATTTGCATTATTATTATTTGTTTCTGCATTTTCATGCAAACAAGATTCTGATAAAGAAGAAAAGGAAGTTTTACCTAAAAATCCTATAGTCGAGAATTATAATATAAGCATACTTCTGGATTTATCGGACAGAATTAGTCTTGAAAAAAATCCTAATCCGACTATGGAATATTATCAGAGAGATTTAGGCTATATAAAATCTGTTTCTGAGGCTTTTACACAGCATTTAAAATCTAAAAGAATAAGACAGATTAATGATAAAATGCAATTATTTTTTAATCCAGAACCTAAAGATCCGGAGATTAATTCTATTTCTAAAAAGTTAAGAATTGCTATCGATAAAAATAATGCTTCAAAGGATTTACTGAATTCAATAAACTCAAATTATGCTTTACAGACATCAAAAATATATGGTTCAGCAATAAAAGACAACAATTTTATCGGTTCGGATATATGGGGCTTTTTTGATACTAAAGTAAAAGATCAATGTATTGAAAACGGTGATCGGAATATACTAGTCATACTAACAGATGGTTATATGTTTTATGATGGGACAGTAATGACAGAAGGAAACAGAACGACTTATATTACTCCAAAACTTATCCAAAAAAACAGCTTAAATACTAAAGACTGGGAGAAAAAATTACAAGATCAGGATTTTGGTTTTATCAAAGCTGGTGAAGATTTATCAAATTTGGAAGTCCTTGTTTTGGGAATTAATCCCAGCCATAATAATCCATATGAAGAAAAAGTTATAAAAGCATATTGGACAAAATGGTTTACTGATATGAAAATAAAACACTTCGAGATTAAAAATGCCGATTTACCATCTAACATGGAAAAGATCATCAAGGATTTTATAATAGGAAACCACTAATTTTTTAGACTATATTGAACCAAAACTACTTACAAGAGGATTTTATTAATCCTCTTTTTTTATAAGTGTTCAAAAAAACATCAAATATTTTTTGATTTACGGTTTTCCATAAACTCCTGATTTTTATTGGTTTTACATTTGAATAAATAAATTATAAAAATCTACATCTATGGAAATTAACATTCAGCTAAAAGCTTTGGCAGATAAAATAATGCTGCTAAAAGATAAAATTGAAACAGAAGAATCTACCAAACATGCTTTTGTTTTGCCATTTATAAACATACTTGGATACGATACCTTTAATCCAACAGAAGTTGTTCCGGAATTTACTGCTGATTTAGGCCTAAAAAAAGGTGAAAAAGTAGATTACGCCATTTTTCAGGATGGTTCA
The DNA here is from genome assembly GCF_000282055.1 of Flavobacterium sp. CF136. GTDB lineage: Bacteria > Bacteroidota > Bacteroidia > Flavobacteriales > Flavobacteriaceae > Flavobacterium. The sequence continues at coordinate 11,719 of NZ_AKJZ01000073.1, read as the reverse complement.
CCTATACTTATTATTGAATGTAAGAGCTGGAAAGAAAAGCTTACCATTCATAATTCACAATTATTCAGATATTTTCATGTTACCAAAACACGATTTGCACTTTTAACCAACGGAATTACTTATCAGTTTTTTACCGATTTGGATGAGAAAAACAAAATGGACGAAAAACCTTTTTTAGAATTTGATATCACAAATTTAAAAGATAATGTAATCAGCGAAATAGTCAAATTTCACAAATCAAATTTCGACGTAAATAAGATCGTTAACAATGCAAGTCTACTTAAATACACAACAGAAATCAAAAAACAAATTGACAACGAATTACAAAACCCATCAAATGAATTTGTAAAATTATTTGCCAACAAAGTATATCCCGGAAGATTAACAGAAAAAGTGGTTGATGAATTTAAGGAACTTGTTCAAAAGGGGTTTAATCAATTTATTAGCGAAAAAATCAATGATCGCCTAAATGCAGCAATTAATAAAGAAACTCAAAAACAAAAAGAAGAAGCTGAAGAAGTGATTATAATTGATGAAAATAAAATTTTCACCAGTGAAGAAGAAATGGAAGGTTACAGAATTGTTATTGCAATATTGAGAAGAAAAATTCCAACAAAAAGAATTGTCTCACGCGACACCCAATCCTATTTTGGCGTTTTACTGGATGATAATAACCGTAAACCTATTTGCCGATTGCATCTTAACGGAGGTAAAAAATATATTGGCCTTTTTAATGACAACAAGAATGAAATTCGTCAGGCAATACAAACTGTTGATGATATTTATTTGTTTGAAAAAGAATTATTGGAAACCCTGGACGCTTATGAAGCTTAAATTCAGGTATAAATACGCATATATTAAGTAATATTCAATCGATACATTTATACACTAATTAACACTTAAAAAATATATGATTAGAAAATTACTTATTGTATCCCTATTGGCGATAATTAGTTGTAAAAAAATTCCTCCACAGCAAAAAATAAACAGTTTCTACAAAGAAGTTGTCACTGCTGATGACAGAAAAATTATTACTCCTGAAGAAGCAAAAACCTATCACGTAGACAAAACTTTTCAATACGAATACAGAACTGGAAACTCTGGTGATTATGAATATAATTATGATGTAAAAGGAATAAGTGCCAAAGGCGATTCCGTTTTTGGAAATATTAATGTTCAGGGAAAATGCGGTGCCGGAATATTAAATTCAGATAATGTTCCTGATACTGAAATTAATACCGAATGGGTATGTCATGGAAAATTAAAAGCAATTGATAAAAATGGTAACAAATATGATTTGATAGTCAATTAATAGTATAAACAGTAAAAAACATGAGGCTCATTATAACAATTTTATTTATTACCCTTTCATCTTTTAATATAAAAGAAACGAAAGTTTATATTTGTGGTATAAGAGGAGCTAAAAAATATCATTTAAATGAATCTTGTCGTGGTTTTGGTGCGTGTAAACATCAAATAACAGAAGTTAGCCTAAAGGAAGCACAAGGATATGGTTTAACCCTTTGTGGTTGGGAAGACTAATAATTACAGGATAATCTTTATATTTGAATTTTAATCCTATTAAATGAAAGTTAGCCTCAGTTCACTCTTTTTTTTCCTATTTACAACACTCCTTTTCTCCCAAACCAAGATCCTTTCCTGGAATATTGAAAACTTCGGAAAATCTAAATCTGAAACTCAGCTAAATTTTATTGCCAATACAATTAAAGATTATGACATCATAACCATACAGGAAGTTGTAGCTGGTTATGGCGGAGCACAATCAGTTGCAAAACTTGTAGAAATGTTAAATCAAAAAGGTTCAAAATGGGATTATCAAATCAGCAATCCAACTTCCAGCAGTGCATATAAAACTGAGCGATATGCTTTTATCTGGAAAACCAACAAGGCAAAACTAAAAGGAAATACCTGGCTCGAAAAAAAATACAATTTAGAAATTGATCGGGAGCCTTATTTCGTGACTTTCGAAATCGACAAAAAAAGCATTACATTAGTGACTTTTCATGCCATTACCAAAAGTAAACAGCCCGAAACAGAAATCAAATATTTCAAATTTCTACCAGCAGAATATCCCAATCTAAATTTAATTTTCATAGGAGATTTTAACTGCCCGCAATCTCACACAGTTTTTAATCCACTGAAAAAAATGGGCTATACTTCTATTTTACAAAATCAAAAAACATCTTTAAAACAAAAATGCCAAACAAATAATTGCCTGGCATCTGAATTTGATAATATGTTTTATAAAATAAATTCTATTAACTATATAAATTCCGGAATACTTCCATTTTATAAAAAATTCAATTCCTTAAAAGAAGCCCGAAAAATTTCCGATCATATTCCGATATGGATTGAATTCTCAATGAAATAAATTATGTTTTTAATTTTTTCTTTTTTGCTGCAGGGAACAACACATTATTCAAAATCAATCTATAACCCGGAGAATTAGGATGCAAATCTAAAACTGTTGGCGGGTCACCTACCTGATGCTGGAAATCCTCAGGATCATGGCCTCCAAAAAAAGTAAACATTCCTTTCCCTTTTTCACCATGAATATAACGTGCTTCACCATTTACTTCACAAGTCCCCAAAATTAAAATATTAGATTTAATTAATGCACTGTCAAAAGAAGTAGTCTGCCCCATAAATCCTTTTACTAACTGGGTATGATTCTGACATAACATACTTGGAATCGGATCCCATTTTGCTGAAAATTCCATTAATGAGAAATAATCTTTTTCAGGAGGAACCCTTCGTTTTGTAGTCATATCAATATCTGAAAACTCATATTGTTCCGGTCTTCTTTCAAGTGTAAAATCTTTAAAAGCAAATGAATTTCCATAAACCAATTTTGATTGATAATTTGATTCACTTGCGTCACCATCAAACATAGCTTCACAAATATCAACACCATCGGCTGCCAAAGCAATATCAAAACTATCAGTGGCAGAACACATAGCAAACATAAAACCTCCGCCAATAACAAAATCTCTTATTTTTTTTGCGACGGCTCCTTTTTCCTGCGAAACTTTAGCATATCCTAACTTTGCAGCCAAAGCCTCCGCATCCTTTTTTTGTTCAATATACCAAGGTGTATTTTTATAAGCTGCATAAAATTTCCCATATTGTCCGGTAAAATCCTCATGATGCAAATGCAGCCAATCATAAAGTAATAACTGATCGCTTAAAACCTCTTCATCATAAATTGGTGTAAAAGGAATTTCGGCATATGTCAAAACAAGTGTAACGGCATCATCCCAAGGTTGCTTGCCTTTTGGAGTATAAACAGCGATTTTAGGTGCTTTTTCAAGAACAACAGATTCCATATTTTGTGAAGGACTTGAAATTTCATCCAAAATTGATACTTCTTCGCTGTCAGAAAGTATTTCAAAACTAACACCTCGAATCTGGCATTCTTTTTTAATTTCATCTGCATACGGCAATAAAAAAGAACCTCCGCGATAATTCAGCAACCAACTTGCCTTATAATCTTTACTTAAACACCAATAAGTAATTCCATAAGCTTTAAGATGATTTTGCTGTGTATTTTCGTCCATCGGAAGGAGAATAAAAGAAGCCTTTGCCGATAATGAAATTAAGAACAATACTATATATATTAAACATCGCTTCATTTTATAAACTTTTTACAGTAAAGATATAAAGGAAGCGGTAAAAAACCATATCAAACTGATTCATTTTATTTACAGTAAAAAGATTCACTGAAAGACAAAATCCGTTTTAACAATTATTTTAAAAACGTAAAACAAAAACAGGTATAAATACTTACAAAGTAGAAAAAAATTCTCATTAAATTTGATAATCAAAATAAACACAATTATATACACTTGAAAATTAAACGCATGAAAGTTAATCAAACTAATGGCCAGCCAAAACAATTAAATATATTTCAAAAAATAGGTCTTTGCATATTAGCAATTACTGTTATTTCATACTATATTTTATCGATTCAGTTTTTAACGAGTTAAAATCACGAAGTTAAAACCGCAATTTCATTTTGAATAGCATATACTACTAAGCCAGCGATATTTCTTGATTCGGTTTTGAGTAATAAGTTATTCCTGTGTCCTTCAACGGTTCTGGGACTCAAAAAAAGTTTTTCGGCAATTTCAGCTGTTGTTTTTTGGTTACAAATAAGCTGGAGAATTTCAATTTCGCGTGGTGATAAAAAGCTTGTTTCTAAATTAATTTTAGAATTTTTAGTTGTTATTATAGTATCCTTTATAGTTTTTAAAATATTTTCATTATAATAAAATCCTTTACAGGCAACTTCATTAATTGTATTGATTAAATCTTTTGGAGTAGTATTTTTTATTAAATAGGCAACTGCACCAACCTGAATCATATTTATTACAAATGCTTTTGTATCATAACTGGTCAAGGCAATGATCTTAATTTCAGGAAAGAATTTTCGAATAATTTTAGTGGCCTCAACACCGTTTAAAATAGGCATTTTCAGATCCATGATAACAATATCCGGTTTAGTTTCATTACTGTTCAAATGTGAAATAAGTTCTTCGCCATTTGATGCTTCAAAAAGGACTTCAATATTTTTTTCTTTTTGAAGCAAAAAAGAAATTCCTTTACGAAATAAGACTTCGTCATCAACTAAAACTATTTTGATAGCAAGATCATTCATTTTCTTTTGTTTAAAGAATTTTGAAATTACAAAATTAATATCGTAAATAATAATAAAAACAATATTATTTATAGCTTAATTAATCATAAAACAAACAAAACTGTTAAAAAGTAAAAATAACATCAAATCCATTGCCGGTTTCTGAGTTCATATTAATCGTACCATTCAAAAAAGATATTCGACTATCAATATTTTTCATCCCAAGGCCTTTCTGATTTTCAGCATTTTTACTGTCAAAACCTATCCCATTATCCTTAAAAAAGCAAGTTTTAACTCCATTGACATTATCAAAAACAACAGAAATTTCAGTTGCTTTTCCATGTCGCAAAGAATTATTCATCAACTCTTGCAAAATTCTAAAAACGTGTAAATGTTTATCCTTATCTTTTTCGTCAAATTCAATTTTATTCTGATAAACAACTTTTACAGATTTACTACTTTCAAATTCTTCACATAATTCCTCAACTCCAGCATGAAGTCCAAATTTTTCAAGTACGGGAGGTAATAAATTGTGGGCTATTTTTCTTGAATTTTCTAATGCTTTTGCAGTAAGATTAATAATATTAGCAGTAATTTCTTTGGTGTCTGCCATTGTTAAGTCAGCAGAAGTAAGTAAGTAGCTATTTAATGAGATTACATTTAGTTTTGAACTAATATCATCGTGCAAATCCTGAGCTATTCGTTTGCGTTCCTCTTCCTGAGTGATAAGAACTGCACATAATTGCTCTTTTTGATGTGCCAGTATTAAATCTCTTTTTTCTAATTCTTTTTGAATAATTTTTTTTCTTGAGAAGTAAAAGAATAAAATTAACCCAACTGCCATAATCATAAAAAAAAGTGACAAATACAAAATAATCGCCACCAGTTCTTTTTCGGGAATTGAATTTACTTTCATATAAACTTGTGGTATTTCATTTATTATTGAATGTCAATCTTAAAATCAAAGATATTGTATTTAATTTTATCAGAGATATATCTTCAAAATAATTTATAACAAAAATCTCTATCAAATATTAAATTTTGATAGAGATTTTTAGCTTAAATCAACTATTTATTGAGTAATTGAAAAAAGAATAGGCTGAGTACTATTAAATCTTATAAAATTTCTTAAACATGAAGAACAGATTTTTTATAAAAACTTACTTTCCACTCATAAAGATAAAATAATTGTAACACTATAAACAAAAATGCATTTAATTGCCAGGAAAGATATTTAAACTCATCACTCAAATCGTTAGTCAAATTGCCTACTAAAAACAAAACTGTACTGGATAACATATAAATTATAACACCAATAGTTATATAATAATATACTTTTTCAGTAGTAAGTTGATTATACAAATGCATAACTGCATAAGAAACTAATAATAGAGAAGTAAGGATAATTTCAAATAAGTTAAACTCAAAAAATAAATTATAATTATAAATGCTTTCAATAATGATTAAAAGCAATCCTGATAATAAACTCCATAATAGATATCTTTTTTGATTTTTAACAATAAAAAGCGATTTGAAAAATAACCCTAAAAGAATAAATTGCCCAATAAAAAACACGTTTACTAACAATAAATTAGTGATTTTTAATCGGTAAAGCATTTCCATTGAAAATTGCATTACAAAGGAAAATATTAAGTAACAAACAAAAAAAACATTAGCTTTTCCCTTTCGGAAAAAGCTAATATTGTAAAGAATTAGGTTAAAAAATAAAAATGCATAACCTAAGTATATCAAAAAATTATCAATCATCATTTACATTGGACTAATTGAATATCAATACGGAGGACTAGGACGGGTACCATCATAAACAACTTCCTCTGCATCTTCTGTGTCTGCAGTTGCAGCTGCAGTTTTTTGCAGAGCTGATGATTGTCCATAAACGTCTATGTACTTACCTGTTTTTTTATCCAGTTTTGCCCCAACAAAAAGCAAAGTCTTTTCATCTTGATCATTAATACCAATATAAGCGCGTACAGCTTCAGTATCGAGTTCCAAAACTTTTTCTAAACTTTCTCTTGGTATTAAAAAAGCGATTGCTTTTTTCTTGCTCTCTGCAAGTGTAGTATCATCATGATACTTTTTTTCCCATTCTTTAGCCTTTGCTAATGAAATTTGGATAGGACCCGGAAAGGTTTCTTCATTCATAATTTAATTTGTTTTTTGGTTAAAAGCTCCTGTAATTGTTTAGCTAAACTAATGAATTATTTTAAAATTTTAACATTTATTGAATAAAAAAAACTTACAAATAATTCTACATATTTATTTGAATATTAAACACTTATTAAAACACATTGCAAAAACAGGTATAAATACGCATAGACAGATTTTTATTATACTTTATTTTTGATGGTAATCTATTAACCTAAAAAACATTTATGTCAACAGAACCATTTATCGGAGAAATTAAAATTTTCGGATTTAATTTTCCGCCCAGAGGCTATATGGCCTGTAGTGGGCAACTATTGTCGATTGCACAGAATACAGCACTTTTTTCCTTATTAGGAACTACTTACGGGGGAAATGGAGTGCAGACTTTTGCCCTTCCTAATTTACAGGGACGTATGCCTATAGGACAAGGACAAGGAGTTGGACTGCCTTCGTATGTAATGGGCCAGCTCTCAGGCACAACTAATGTCAGTATATTGACATCAAATATGCCTTCGCATGTCCATACTTTAAACGCTGCTATTGTTAAAATAAAAGCTTCTTCAGCAAATGCAGATGAAATTTCCCCTGATGGTAATTTTCCTGCTGCTACTACAGCTGCAACATATTCAGGCAGCGGAGCAACTCCTAATGTTTTTACTGGTGGAACTACCGTTACGGGCACAACAGATATAGCCGGAGGAGGCCTTCCTATATCAATTTTGAATCCTTACTTAGTCATCAATTATTCTATAGCTACTCAAGGAATTTTTCCAAGTAGAAATTAAATAAACTTTTAAAAACAATAAATTATGTCTACAGAACCATTTATTGGAGAAATAAAAATATTAGGGTTTTATTTTGCTCCCAGAGGATATGCAACATGCCAAGGACAAATCATGAGTATTGCTCAAAACACAGCTTTATTCTCCCTTTTAGGGACTACTTACGGAGGAAATGGACAAACCACATTTGCATTGCCTGATTTACAAGGTCGTGTACCAATAGGACAAGGACAAGGTCCGGGGCTACCAAACTATACTATGGGAGAAATGAGTGGTACACCTACTACTACTATATTACTATCAAACTTACCGCAACACGTACATACCCTTAATAACGTCATTGTAAAACAAAAAGCTTCAACATCTAATGCAGATGAAATTTCACCTGATGGTAACTACCCTGCTGCTACTACAGCTGCAACTTATTCAGGCAGCGGAGCAACACCTAACGTTTTTATGGGCGGTACAGTAATTAGTGGCTCTACGGATCCAACTGGCACAGGTTTTCCTATCGATATAATGAATCCTTATCTGACCATTAATTATTCTATTGCAACGGAAGGAATATTTCCAAGTAGAAACTAATAAATTATTAAAAGGAAGCTTTCGTATTGAAAGTTTCCTTTTTTATTATTCAAAAAACATATGTATACAATAGGAATTTTATTAGCAAGATCAACATATTATCAAACTATTGGCTTTGATTTATATGAAGGGCTTCGCTCTGGACTAAAACATCTGGGAAGAAGTGATATTAAAATAGTTACAGAAAACATAGGTTTTGGAGCTGACAAACAACAATGTTACCGTGGTGCCGAAAAACTTTTGCTGGAGGAAGATGCTTCAGTAGTAATTGCTTATATAGGACATCGCATGGCACAATTACTCAGACCTCTTTTTCTTGCAGCTAATAAAATGCTGATTGTTTTAGATGCCGGAGTTAATTTGCCTCAGGAATGGCCCAGCTGCCCTAATATTTTCTATCATTCACTTCATAATTCATTAGGTGCTTCACTTGCAGCAAAACAAGCAACGAAAGATGGTTACACCCATGCCGGAATGGTAACAGGTTATTATGATGGCGGTTATTTGCATACCTATAGTGTTACAAAAGGTTTTGAAGAAAATGGAGGAATGATTGCTTTTAATCATGCCACCGGATATAAAACAGAAGATTTTACTATTACGCCTATAAAAGAACATCTGGAAAAATTTCCAAATAGTGCTTTATTAAGCATTTTTAGTGGCGATTTTGTGCAATGGTATTTTGAAAGTATTAAAAATTCATTTGAAGGACAGAACCTTCCTGTTTATTTGCCTCCGTTTGGATTTGAAGAAATGATGTTATCTGATGCTGAATATTCAAGTAAAAATATAAAAGGAATTGCAGCATGGTCGAAGAAGATAGAGTCTGAAGAAAATAAAACATTTATTGAAACAATAACAAACGCAGGCAGAATACCAAATCTGTTTTCATTGTTAAGTTGGGAAAGTGCCAAAATTGTCATAAAAACATTAGAATTAATTGACGAGTCTAAAAATAATATCCCACAAATAGCTACTGGTTTACAATCATTTACATTCGAAGGCCCCAGAGGTAAGATTTATTTTGACTCGAAAACAAATACATCAATTGCTCCTTTATACAACGCAACTATAATTTCTACCAACGAAGGCAAATGTGAAGTTCAGATAGAAAGTATAGCTAATGACGTATTTGAACATTTTGAAAAACTAACCACTGAAGATCTGAATAATTCCACATCAGCATGGTATAACAGTTATGCCTGTATTTAATTATGGAAACACAAAAAAAAATAATGGTATTGTGTGGAGGTAAATTCGCCTTTAAAGCGCTTCAATTACTTGCGTATGAAAAATTCATATGCGCAGTTGGAATTGGCAAAGGTGCTATCACAATAATAGATGCTTTAGAAAGAGAATCTGAAGACAATAACTTCGGTTTTAAATCTTTTCCTGATAAAAAAAGCATTACAGAAATGAGAGCCTGGATTGATAATGTACAGCCCGATTATATCTTTTGTATCTCATTTCCATTTCTGCTTCCTGAAAGTGTTTTATCATACGGATCCAATAAATTCATCAATTTTCACCCAGGTCCATTACCGCAATATCGTGGAGTAATGCCAATTTTCGAAGTATTAAAAAATCAGGAAACGGAAACCGCTATTTGTGCTCATTTTATGAATTCAAAATTTGATGAAGGCAATATCATTTTTAATGATCCGATTGCTATTCAAGAAGGAGATACATATGGCAAACTAACCGTAAAATTAAGTGACCGTATGGCTCAGGTTACTTTGAATATGGCGAATATGCTGCAATTTGCCAACAACATTCCAAATCAGCCACAAGACGAGACCCTATCTTATTATTATGAAAAACCGGAATTATCGGATACTTATATTAATTGGAAACATATGACGGCAAGTGAGATAATCTCACTTATAAATGCTTGCAATCCCTGGAACACAGGAGCTGACGCTTCACTTCTGGGAGAACAAGTTAAAATAATCTCTGCAACATTATTAAACCAGCCTCATAATAATCAGAGAGGAACTATTGTGTCCATAACAGAAACGCTTAACATAGCTTGTATTGATAACCAACAGATTGCCGTTGAAATACTTAGTACAGATTCCGGCATTATGACAGTTGCCCAGTTTGCAATTTTGCATCCTGTATTGACAAATATATTTAACTAATATTTTATACAACATTTAATTTAAAACACGATTATGAAAAAAAATTTTACTTTAATTTTCACATTGTTGCTTTGCCTCTTTTATATAGGAGGAAATGCACAAACACAGTTTTGGAGCGACACCTTTGAGGATGCTGGCGCCCCAAGTTCTGGTTCAAGGACAGCATCTATAGATTTTTCTTGTGGAGGACCACCATTCACATCTTACTTCACAAGAACTTTACCAACAGGAATTGCCCTGCAAAATGGAAGTTATTCCCTTTTTCAAGGTTCTAAGATTTGGGCGGCAGAAGATATTGACAAAGGCCCTACCTGTACTAACGCATCCATATCTGCGAATCAACAAGTGACATGGAGCGGTATTAATATAGCGGGTAAAACCGGATTATCTTTTAAAGGCCTTTTAGCCGCATCTCAACTTGGTGGATGGCAAGGTCTTAATTTTGGTGCAGCAGAGGATTTTCTTATAGTAGAATATCGTATTGATGGAGGTGCATGGACAAAAGCTTTAGCATTTTACAGTAATGTTCCTGCTGCTTCCCCAGCTTCAAGTAATCAGCTTTATCTGGATACTGATGGAGATTTGATAGGAGATGGAGCCGGCTTAACTTATGCATTTACTGAATATTCGGCAAATATTACTGGAACAGGAACAACTTTAGACCTGCGTTTCAACTGTTTCGCTAATGCTAGTGCAGCTCAAGAACTTGCAGTTGACAACTTTCGCTTATTTGAAGCACCTCCTGTTGTAGCGCCAACAGTTACTACAACTGCTGCAACCGGAGTAGGTGCTGTAAAAGCCACTTTGGGAGGAAATGTCACTGCTGATGGAGGAGCAAGCGTAACTGAAAGAGGTATTGTTTGGGCTACAACGGCAAATCCTACCACTGCAAATACTAAAGTTACCAATGGAACCGGAACCGGAAGTTTTAGTGCAGTCATTTCTTCCTTACCAGCAGCAACACTTGTTCACTTTAGAGCTTATGCAATTAACTCATCAGGAACAAGTTATGGGTCAGATTTAACTTTTACTACCAATGCTGCTTTATCAGCAACTACTAGTCAATCCAATGTATTTTGCAATGGAGGCAGTAATGGTACGGCGACGGTAACAGCATCAGGAGGCGTTACATCATATAGTTATTCCTGGGCGCCTTCAGGTGGAACTTCTGCTACGGCTACAGGTCTTACTTCAGGAAGTTATACTGTAACAATAACAGATAGTGAATCAACACAAATTACAAGAAACTTTACTATTACCCAACCAACTGCAATCAGCACGGCAACAGGTTCACAAACCAATGTGTCCTGTAATGGCGGAACAAACGGTTCGGCTTCGGTTAGCCCTTCGGGTGGAACTCCGGGTTACACCTATTCATGGTCTCCTTC
>NZ_AKJZ01000072.1 GCF_000282055.1 Flavobacterium sp. CF136 | reverse complement strand
GCTTGTCAATTGGAAGGGGCTTCGACTCCGTTCAGCCGGACAAAGGTTTCGATGGGATTTAGGATCCTAAATTTGCTAACGTCATTCAATATTGCTTTTTTGAAAAAAAATAGCCCTCAGGAAGACAGTGATTTCTGGAAGTATAAAGTTAAGAATACAATTGGTTAGTTAGTAGAAAAAGTGCTTCGAAAGAGGCGCTTTTTTTATGCAAAACCTTAAAATTTCAAGAAGGATTTGTGTACTTTTACAAGCTTTCAATTTTAAAAATATTTTACGTTTTGATTTCACAAAATACAATTGATACTGTTTTTGAAACTGCTCGTGTAGAGGAGGTTATTGGTGATTTTGTTAATTTAAAACGTGCCGGCAGTAATTTCAAAGGATTGAGTCCATTCTCTGATGAACGTTCTCCGTCGTTTATGGTTTCGCCTGTAAAGCAAATCTGGAAAGATTTTAGTACCGGAAAAGGAGGGAATTCTGTTAAATTCCTGATGGAACATGAACATTTTACGTATCCGGAAGCCATTCGATATTTAGCCAGAAAATACAATATCGAAATTGAGGAAACCGAACAGACAGATCAGGAAAGAGCGATAACAGATGTGCGCGAAAGCATGTATTTAGTTTCGGAATTTGCTTCAAAATATTTTCAGAATGTACTTTTAAATACCGAAGAAGGAAAAGCAATCGGATATTCTTATTTTAAGGAAAGAGGCTTTACTAATGATACTATTAAGAAATTTGCTTTAGGATATTCGCCTGAAACCTGGGATGCTCTTACAAAAGAAGCGCTTGGTCAGGGCTATAAATTAGAATATTTAGAAAGCACAGGTTTAACGATTGCCAAAGACGATCGTCCTTTTGACAGATTCAAAGGCCGCGTAATGTTCCCGATACAAAGTATGTCAGGACGTGTTTTAGGTTTTGGAGGCCGTATTTTAACCAACGATAAAAAAGCAGCCAAATATTTAAATTCACCCGAAAGTGATATTTACCATAAAAGTAAAGTGCTTTACGGTATTTTTCAGGCCAAGCAATCAATTGCAAAACAAAATAATTGTTATTTGGTTGAAGGTTATACAGACGTAATTCAGTTCAATCAGGCCGGAATTGAGAATGTTGTGGCCTCATCCGGAACGGCCTTGACACCTGATCAGATTCGATTAGTTAATCGTCTGACTAAAAATATTACGGTTCTTTTTGATGGCGACGCTGCAGGGCTTCGTGCTTCTATCCGGGGAATCGATTTGATTCTGGAAGAAGGAATGAACGTAAGAGTCTGTGCTTTTCCTGACGGAGAAGATCCGGACAGTTTTGCCAGAAAAAATTCTCATGATGATTTGGTTGCTTATTTAGAAGAAAACAGTAAAGATTTTATACAGTTTAAAGCTTCGATCTTAATGAAAGATGCTAAAAACGATCCTATAAAAAAAGCTGATTTGATTCGTGATATGGTTAATAGTATCTCGAAGATCCCGGATCGTATTCAGCGTGAAATATACATTCAGGAGTGTGCCAGAATTATGGATATTTCTGAGCAGGTTCTTTTGAGTACTTTGGCACAATTAACTCAAAAAGATGTCGCTGAGGTTGGTAAAAAGCAAAAACAAGAGCAAAAAGCTTTTGAGGTTTTTAAAAATGAAAATCCTGCGGAACAAGCTGAAAAAGTTGATATTTTATATCGTTTAGAACGTAAAGTAATTGAGATTTTATTGCTTTATGGAGATAAAACAGAAGAGTTTGAAGATGTGCTTTTAAAAAGTAATGAAGAAGGCGAAATCGAAATGGTTACCGAAAAGAAAGAATACAAAGTTTTTCAGCGAATTTATTTGAGTTTGCAAGAAGACGAAGTAGAACTTTCGAACGAATTATTCCGAAATGTTTTTACAGATTTAATCGCCTTTTATAATCAAAACGAAAGCTTTAGCCTTGAGCAATATTTAATGCGTCTGCAGCCTGAATTTGCTCAGGAAGTAACAGATATTTTAATGGAAGATGAAAAGGTAAGTCTTCATAACTGGGAAGGACAAAATATTTTTGCAAAAGATAAACAGGCGAGTATTGCCCAATATGTTTCAGAGACTATTTTGTCCATACGATGGTTTTTGGTTGACCGGATTATTGAAGAATTAAAAAGCTCTATACAACCTGATAGTTCAGATAATACAGAGCTTTTGTCTATGGTGGTTGATTACTCAAAATTAGTTAATTCCTTTTCGAAAAAACTGGGAAGAGTAATGTCACGATACCATTAAATAATTTCTAAAGTCTTAGCTTTATTTACTAAGTCAACTAAATTAGTAACATTCAATTTAGTTAATAACCTCAATTTGTAAGTACTGATCGTTTTTTCGTTCAGGTTTAAAATTTTAGAGATCTCATTATTTTTCTTACCGTCACTTAAGTAACGCAAAACTTCAATTTCACGATTAGAAAGTTTTCTGTATAAACGTTCGCTTTTGCTTTGTTTAGCAATAAGTGCCATGTTCTTACGTACAGTTTCGTTGATGATAACTTTTCCTTCGTGTACCTTAATAATTGAAACGCCTAGAGTTTCAAGTTTTTCAGTTTTGTGTACATAACCTGATACTCCTGCTTTAATTGCATTAGGAGCATACATTTGTTCAGCTAGATCACTAAAGATCACAATTTTTGTTTTTGGGAAGTTTTTCAGAATGGATTTTACTTCAAAGATACTTGAGAGACCTTCTAATTCTAAATCTAATATTAGAATATCGATCTCCTTCGTTTGAAGAATATCTCTTACCATTGAAAAATTTCCTACGTTGGCGACAATTGAAATTTGATCGTGGTCTTTAAAATACGACTTAACGCCAAAGTGAGTCACAGGGTGGTTGTCTGCTAGACATACTTTAATCATAATTTTACCTTTTTTAGAATTGTTCATTGTTTTTGGAACTGTAAAATTAATAAATAAATTCTGTAATTAATGGCAGATAAATGTTAAAAAGTTTTATTTTAACGTTTTTGGTATTAAACAGACAGGTATAGCTTCCATTTTATGCTTATTGTTGGTATTTAAACGTTTATAGATTTCAAAGACAGATTTCTCTCTTCCGCTGTAGTCAGATGCTGTATTTCCTGATTCTTCCGCTAACATTGCCCATTCAAGTTCATCATAACTTGCACCTAATTGATCTTCGTCAGTTCTGTTGTCGCCAAACAATCCATCCGTTGGGGCAGCAGTTAAAATTGATTCAGGTATTGTTAAAAATTCTCCAAGTGCATAAACATCAGACTTCATCAAGTCGGCGATCGGACTCAAATCGACTCCGCCATCTCCATATTTGGTATAAAAACCTACACCAAAATCTTCAACCCTGTTTCCTGTTCCCGCAACTAATAATCCGTGGATTCCTGCCAAATAATATAAAGAGGTCATTCTAAGGCGTGCACGTGTATTGGCGAGTGATAAACTTACTTTTGCCTCATCGTCAGATTTTGGCATCGAAGATTTAAACGCTTCAAAAATAGCTGTCAGATCAGTTTGCGTATTTGAAACATTCGGGAAACGTTTCTTTAATTGTTCAATATGTTCTCTTCCTCTCGAAACCTGACTTTCGGCCTGATGAATTGGCATTTCGACACATAAAACTTTTAATCCTGTCTGAGCACATAAGGTGGAGGTCACAGCAGAGTCAACTCCTCCGGAAATTCCGATTACAAAACCATTTACTTTTGCATTGTTAGCATATTTTTTTAACCACTCTACAATGTAGGTATTTACTTTTTCTGTCTGAATAGTGCTTTTTTTAGCCATAATAGTTCAAGTTTTAAGATACAGGGATGTATATTTGCACAAATATTTTTAAGTATACATTTACTTAAAGTTAAGTAACACAAATCTAATTAAAATAAAATGAAAATATATCGCTTTGTAGTGGTTCTATGCTTGTTTTTTTTATCATGTGATCAAAAAAGTAAAGTAGAAAAAGCTGTTGAAGAAATTCCGGTTGATATTAAGGTAGAACGTTTTGATAAGGTATTTTTTGAAACAAAACCGGAAGATTTAGCCAAAGTTAAAAAGCAATACCCATTCTTTTTCCCTCCGGGAAATGATGATACTATTTGGTTAAGTAAAATGGAGGATCCTATTTGGAGAGAAGTTTATACCGAAGTTCAAAAAAAATACTCAAATTTTGAACCTGTCCGTCAGGAATTTAATGCTTTATTTCAGCATGTAGAATACTATTTTCCAAAAACGAAATTGCCAAAAGTAATTACTGTAATTTCTGAAATGGATTATAACAATAAAGCAATCTACGCAGATAGTCTTGTAATTGTTTCCCTGGAATTGTATTTGGGTAAAGAGCATAAGTTCTATCAGTTTCCAGATTATCTGAAGCAAAATTTTGAAGAAAGACAAATTATGCCGGATGTGGTTTCCAGTTTTGCTTTCAGAAAAATTCCGTCATCTCCTGACAGGACTTTGATTTCTCAAATGATTTTTGAAGGAAAACAATTGTATGCAAAAGATTTGCTTTTACCTGAATTTTCAGATGCTGAAAAAATTGGTTATACTCCGGAACAAATAAAATGGTGTGAAGAAAATGAAGCCTATATGTGGCGTAATTTTATTGAAAACGAAATATTGTACAGTGTTGATCCTAAATTAACGACACGTTTTATTGCGCCTGCTCCGTTTTCTAAATTTTATTTAGAAATAGATAACGATTCACCCGGAAGAGTTGGGGCGTGGCTTGGCTGGCAAATAGTCCGTTCTTATATGAAGAATAATAATGTGACTTTGCCGGAATTATTAAAAACAGATGTAAAAGAGATCTTCGAAAAATCAAAATATAAACCTAAGAAATAATGTCAGATATAATAAACTCAGAAATTAAATTCAACATAGAATTAGATGAAAACCGCGTTCCCGAAAAATTAACATGGAGTGCTCAGGACGGTGGCGTGCAAGCCGAAGAAGCGAAAGCAATCATGTTGTCTATTTGGGACAGTAAAGCCAAAGAAACAATGCGAATTGATTTATGGACAAAAGATATGCCTGTTGATGAAATGAAAATTTTCTTTCACCAGACTTTGGTAGCAATGTCGGATACTTTTAAACGTGCTACCGACGACGAAAAAATGTCTGATACAATGAAAGATTTCTGTGATTATTTTGCAGAAAAACTTGAATTGACAAAATAGAAGAAGTCCCAATATAAAAAATCCCAAATTCTAATTTTTACGATTAGAATTTGGGATTTTTTTATTGAGTATTGTTTGATCTGAATTTATAACTTTGTGTCACCCTGAGCGAAGTCGAAGGATTGGAATTTAATTCTTCAGAATTTAAAACTGATTGTTGTTCTTAAAAACTTCCTGGTTCACTTCATCTATATACGATAAAAGTTCTTCTTTTCCGGTTGATTCAGTAGCAGAAGTCACAAAATAATGTGGCATCTCTTCCCAGTTATTGGCAAACATTTGTTTTTTGTATGCGGCAATATGCGAGTCAACTTTGGTCTTGCTGATTTTGTCTGCTTTGGTAAAAATAATGCAAAACGGAATCTCGCTTTCGCCCATATACGACATAAATTCAATGTCTATGTTCTGTGCCTCATGGCGAATATCAATTAAAACAAAAGCACAAACCAATTGCTCTCTGGTTTCAAAATAATCAGTGATAAATTGCTGAAAAACCGATTTTGTTTTTTTAGATACTTTAGCGTAACCATATCCCGGTAAATCGACCAAAAACCAATTATTATTAATTTTAAAATGATTAATTAATTGAGTTTTTCCTGGTCTCCCTGAAGTTTTAGCTAAATTTTTATGATTGGTAAGCATATTAATCAAAGACGACTTGCCTACGTTTGATCTTCCTATAAAAGCATATTCCGGTAAAAAATCCTGTGGACATTTTGAAACTTCAGAATTGCTTATTATGAATTCGGCGGTATTAATTTTCATGTTGTTGGGTTTTAAAACCTCTTTAAGTCGAAAGTTGGATGCTAGAAATTCTTTTTGACGAGCCATTCTTCAAGAATTTCATTAAATTCCTGAGGATGTTCCATCATAGCAGCATGTCCGCATTTGTCTATCCAGTACAAAGTTGAATTAGGCAATAATTTATCAAATTCTTCCGCCACGTTTGGTGGAGTTACGGCATCATTTTTACCCCAGATGATACAGGTTTCAACTGTCATTTTTGGTAAATCTTTTGCCATATTATGGCGAATAGCGCTTTTCGCAATTGTTAAGGTTTTGATTAGTTTGATACGATCATTAACCGTAGCATAAACTTCATCAATAAGTTCAGGAGTGGCAATTGCAGGATCATAAAATACATCTTCAGCTTTCTTTCTGATATATTCATAATCACCTCTTTTTGGGTAACTGTCTCCCATTGCGCTTTCGTAAAGTCCGGAACTTCCGGTGATTACAAGTCCGGCTACTTTTTCGGGATATAATTTGGTATGGTAAAGGGCAATGTGTCCCCCTAGTGAATTCCCTAATAAAATAACTTTGTCATAACCTTTAAAATTGATAAAATCTTTTACGTATTTCGCAAAACTTTTTACGTTCGTTTTTAAAATACTCTGAGTGTATATTGGCAAATCAGGAATAACAACTTTAAATCCTTTCGTTGGAAAATATTCCGCTACAGCATCAAAGTTACTTAGGCCTCCCATTAAGCCATGTAAAATAACGATAGGAGTTCCTTCACCAGCTTCAAAATAGCTGTATTTACCTTCTTTTTTGTAGTTTTTGTCCATTTAATCTAATGCCAATTTCAATTTGGACAAATATAGGGTTTAATAAATAAAAATAAATTTTTGGTGCTATTTTTTAACTACATAATTTTTGTTTCGATGCTAACTATTTAAAAATCAGCTTTAAGAGTTAGTTTTGAAGCAATGCTTAAATGTTAAAAAATTTACATTATAATTAATTTTTTAAGAAAAAAAGCGTGTAATTTTTTTGATTGATTAAGATAATAGTTATTAAGCTAATTAATAGTTAAAGTATTGATTGATTATAAATTAAGTAATGTGGTAGGAAAGTGGTTAAACTTATTAACAAAGTGGTATATAGTGGTAAAATGTGGTAATATTTTTTATATTTTTGCTGTATAACTATATAATGCTTTTTCTTGAACACAATTGTAGGAACATATGAGTGTAAAGTTGATGCTAAAGGAAGGCTGATGATGCCTGCTCCCTTAAAAAAGCAATTGGCTTCTTCTCTTCAAAACGGATTTGTTTTGAAGCGCTCTGTTTTTCAACCGTGTTTAGAATTATATCCGATGGAAGAATGGGATTTGATGATGCAAAAAATCAACAAATTGAATCGCTTTGTAAAAAAGAACAATGATTTCATCCGAAGGTTTACTGCCGGGGTTAAAGTGGTAGAAATTGATGCATTGGGAAGATTGCTGGTTCCGAAGGATTTGGTAGCTTTTTCAAGTATTTCGAAAGATGTCGTTTTTTCATCTGCGGTTAATATTGTGGAGATTTGGGATAAGGATTTATATGAAAAATCAATAAGCGGCGAAGATATGGATTTTGCAGATCTGGCTGAAGAAGTAATGGGAAATATTAATGACGACGACAATGGAATATCATAATCCGGTTTTACTTCATCCTACAGTTGATGGTTTAAATATTAAGCCTGATGGAATTTATGTAGATGTTACGTTTGGAGGCGGAGGTCATTCAAAAGAAATTTTGAGACGATTGGGGCCAAACGGAAAGTTGTTTGCTTTTGATCAGGATGAAGATGCTCTTGCAAATACATTGCCGGACGAAAGGTTTACCTTGATTAATGAGAACTTCAGATTTATAAAAAGATTTTTACGGTTTCACGGAGTAAAAAGCGTTGATGGAATTTTGGCAGATTTAGGGGTTTCATCGCATCAGTTTGATGTTCCGGAAAGAGGATTTTCAACACGTTTTGATGCCGGGCTGGATATGAGAATGAGTCAGAAAAATGATTTGAATGCGTATCGGGTGGTTAATGAATATGATGATGCTGATTTGAGAAGAGTATTCTCGGATTATGGAGAATTGAAAAATGCGCCGGTTTTGTCAAGAACAATTATAGAGGCCAGAGAGTATCAGCCAATAAAAACTACAGATGAATTGAAAGAAGTTTTGGCGAAACATCTGCCTGAAAGAGTTCGAAATAAAATATTGGCCCAGATCTATCAGGCGATTCGTATTGAAGTAAATCAGGAAATGGATGTTTTAAAAGAGTTTATCGAGCAATCGTTAGAAATTCTAAACCCGGGAGGAAGATTTTCAGTGATTTCATATCATTCATTAGAAGATCGACTGGTAAAAAGATTTATTAAAAACGGAATGTTTGAAGGGGAGCCTGAACGAGATTTTTACGGAAATTTTACGGTTCCGTTTAAGACTATCGGAAAATTGATTGTTCCTGACGATGCTGAAATCAAAATCAATAACAGGGCGAGAAGTGCAAAATTAAGAATTGCTGAAAAGATATAATATATAGGTAGAAAATGAAAAGTGGTGTATTCGACATATTAAAAGCAAGATTTCTGATTAATGATGACGCTGTGAAAAACTGGCGGTTCATTGTTTTTATCATTCTGCTTGCTATTTTGATGATTGCGAATACACAGCGATACGAACAAAAGGTTTTTGAAATTGCAAAACTGAATAATGAAGTAAAGGAATTGCGCTCAGAATTTGTAGACCGACGTTCAGAATTGATGAAGTTAAAAATGGAGTCAACGGTTTCGGATAAGATGCTTGAAAAACAAATTTATCCTTCAACAGTACCTCCAACGAAGATAGAAGTTAAAAAAGAAGAAGAAAAAAATTTCTTTAAAAGAATATGGCAGTAGACGATAAATACATATCCTACAGAATTTACCTGGTAGCAGTTTTCATCTTTTTGATGGCAATTGCTATTGTCGTTAAATTAACTAATATTCAATGGGTAGAAGGAGATTATTATAGAAAACTGGCGAAACAGCGTACGGTTAGAAATTTTGTGATTCCTGCCAATAAAGGAAATATATATTCGGCTGACGGAAGTTTGCTGGCAACATCGATTCCTAATTATGAAATTAGATTTGATGCAAAAGCGCCTAAAACGGAAACTTTTGAAAAATACGTAAAAGCATTATCAGATTCACTGGCTACGGTTTTAGATAGGCCAGGCGGTTTTTACGAACAAGAATTAAGAAAAGCGAGAGCCAATAAAAATCGTTATTATTTGATTGCCCGCAAATTGAGTTACACTGACTATGTAAAAATAAAAGGTTTTCCCTTATTCAATTTAGGAGCTTTTAAAGGTGGAATTATAGTTGAACAAGAAACCGTTAGAAAACATCCGATAGGAAAAATTGCAGAAAGAACAATTGGTTACGATCGTATTGACCCTGCAACCGGAGTAGAAGTTGGAAAAGGAATTGAATGGGCGTTTAAAAGTTATCTGAACGGAAAAGACGGCAAGATTTTAAAGCAGAAAATTGCAAAAGGACAGTGGAAACCTATTCGCGATTTAAACGAAGTTGATCCTATAGATGGATATGATGTTATTTCGACAATTGATGTTTTTATTCAGGATATTGCACATCATGCTTTATTGAAACAATTAGAAGAATATGAAGCAGATCACGGTTGCGTGGTGGTAATGGAAACAGAAACGGGTCATGTAAAAGCCATTTCGAATTTAGGAAGAACCGAAGCTGGATCGTATGAAGAAACTACAAATTACGCTGTAGCGGAATCCCATGAACCAGGTTCCACTTTTAAATTAGTCGATTTAATGGCGATTTTAGAAGATAAAGTGGCAGATACAAGTAAGATTTACGATAGTCACGGCGGACAAATAAAATATTATGGTCGTGCTGTTAATGATTCACATAAAGGAGGTTACGGAAAAGTATCGTTGGCGCGTGGATTCGAATTATCGTCTAACACAGTAATGGTTCAGGCAGTTTATGAGAATTATAAAAATAATCCATCAAAGTTTGTAGATCATATTAAAAATTTCGGATTGCATAAAACTTTAGGATTGCATTTTCAAGGAGAGGGAAGAGCAATTATTCCACATCCCGGAGATAAAAACTGGTCAGGAGTTTCACTTCCGTGGATGGCTTTTGGTTACGGAGTTTCTGTTACACCAATGCAGACTTTGACTTTTTACAACTCAGTTGCGAATAATGGAGTAATGGTAAAACCACAGTTTGTTTCTGAAATAAAAGAATGGAATAAAACCATTAAGAAATTTGATGTAGAAGTGATTAATCCGAAAGTATGTTCTCCGGAAACCATAAAAAAAATAAAAGCAGTACTGTTGAATGTGGTTAAAAAAGGAACAGGGTCAAAGTTGTATTCGAAAGATTTTTCGATGGCAGGAAAAACAGGAACAGCTATGGTAAATTATGGTAAAGCGGGGAGAGAAGGAATGTATTATGCTTCTTCATTCGTAGGATATTTTCCGGCAGATCATCCAAAATATTCTTGTATAGTGGTGGTTCACAAACCAAATACAGCTAACAATAATTATTACGGTGCTGATGTTGCAGGACCGGTTTTTAAAAGAATTGCCCAAAAAATATTTACAGATGCACCTTCAACGAACAAAATAAAACAACTGGATTCTAAAATTCCAAAACAGGAATATAGTTATGATAAGTATAATTTAGAAGTAAATAAGAAATCAAAACTGATTCCGAACCTGAAAGGAATGCCTGGAATGGATGCTATTGCTTTATTAGAAAACTTAGGTTTAAAGGTAAAAGTAAACGGAATTGGGAAAGTAAAAAAACAGTCATTACAGGCTGGTCAGAATATTAGTAAAAACACAACAATAGTATTAGAGTTATCGTGAAAATACTTAAGGACATATTATATAAAGTAGCGATCGAATCTGTAACGGGTTCGACAGAAATTGCTATCCATAAAATTGATTTTGATTCAAGAAAAATTGAAGAAAATGATGTTTTTGTGGCTATTCGCGGAACACTTTCTGATGGTCATGATTATATCGAAAAAGCAATTCAATTAGGAGCTGCTGCAATTATATGTGATGCTTTGCCGGAGAATATTGAAAAAGGAATTACCTATATAAAGGTAAAGGACACCAATACAGCACTGGCTTTTATGGCAGCTAATTATTTTGGGAATCCTTCTGAGAAATTAAAATTAGTTGGTGTTACAGGTACAAACGGAAAAACTACCATTGCTTCACTATTGTTTCAATTGTTTCAAAAAGCCGGTTTTAAAGTTGGTTTATTATCAACAGTAAAAATCATGGTTGAGGAAACAGAATATAATGCAACGCATACAACCCCGGATTCTATTACAATCAATCATTATTTGAGTGAAATGGCGGAAGCCGGTGTAACGCATTGTTTTATGGAAGTGAGTTCGCATGGAATTCATCAAAAACGTACCGAAGCTTTGCATTTTGTTGGCGGAGTTTTTACGAACCTGTCTCACGATCATTTAGATTACCATCCAACTTTTGCAGAATACAGAGATGTAAAAAAATCATTTTTTGATTCGTTGCCAAAAACAGCTTTTGCCTTGTCAAACATTGATGATAAAAACGGACCGGTGATGCTGCAGAATACGATTGCGAGAAAACGTACTTATGCTTTAAAAACATACGCTGATTTTAAGGCTCAGATATTAGAAAGCCAATTATCCGGATTATTATTAAAAGTAAATGATAATGAAGTTTGGGTAAAATTAATAGGGACGTTTAATGCTTATAACGTATTGGCAATTTACGGTACAGCTGTTGAGTTAGGAATGGACAGTCTTGAGGCATTGCGTTTACTGTCTGATTTGGAAAGTGTTTCAGGACGTTTTCAATATATTGTTTCGGAAGGGAATATCACTGCGATTGTAGATTATGCCCATACGCCGGATGCTTTAGAAAATGTATTAAAAACGATTGATGATATTCGCACAAAAAACGAACAATTGCTTACCGTTGTTGGCTGTGGTGGAAACAGGGATAAAACGAAACGACCAATTATGGCTAAAATCGCTGCAGATTTTAGTGATAAAGCCATTCTGACATCGGATAATCCCAGAAACGAAGATCCGGAAACGATTCTTAATGAAATGGAGGAGGGAGTCGAAGCACATAATTATAAAAAGATGCTGAGAATTACAGATAGAAAACAAGCAATAAAAACAGCTTGTCAATTAGCTCAGGCTAACGATATTATTTTAATTGCCGGTAAAGGTCATGAGACCTATCAGGAAATAAACGGTGTTCGTCATCATTTTGACGATATGGAAACGGTAAAAGAAATTTTAGATCAACTAAATAAATAATAATCAATTTTGAAATTCTAAATATCCGGAACAGATGGGATCTGGAATTTCAAAATTGGAATTTAAAATAAAAAGATATGCTATACTATTTATTTGAATATTTAAACAAAACAATGGAT
This sequence comes from Flavobacterium sp. CF136, assembly GCF_000282055.1. Classification (GTDB taxonomy): domain Bacteria; phylum Bacteroidota; class Bacteroidia; order Flavobacteriales; family Flavobacteriaceae; genus Flavobacterium. The sequence continues at coordinate 30,789 of NZ_AKJZ01000072.1, read as the reverse complement.
GTTCCGGGAACAGGGGTTTTCCAATACATTACTTTCAGATCGGCTTTGGCATTTATGCTTTCATTGCTTTTGTCAACGATTTACGGAAAAAGAGTTATCAATTTTTTACGTAATCAACAAGTGGGTGAGACTGTTCGTGAGTTAGGTCTTGCAGGTCAAAATGAAAAAGCGGGAACACCTACAATGGGAGGACTGATTATCATTTTTGCAACGCTTGTACCGGTTTTGTTATTTGCCCGTCTGCATAATATTTACATTGTATTGCTTATTGTTACAACTCTTTGGATGGGGACAATTGGTTTTGTTGACGATTATATTAAAATATTCAAAAAAGATAAACAAGGACTTAAAGGAATTTTTAAAGTTATCGGTCAGGTTGGTTTGGGAATTATTGTTGGTGCAGTTTTATATTTCAATCCGGCTGTAACTGTGAGAACCGATACAGGAAGAACCGATATTTATAAAGGCGTAAGCACAACTGTGGTTTTACCGACTCCTGTTGAAGAAAAATCAACAGCTACAACAATCCCTTTCGTTAAAAATAATGAATTTGATTATGCTGAAGTTTTATCTTTTATGGGGGATGGATATGAAAAATGGGCATGGTTAATTTTTATTCCGGTTGTTATTTTTATTATCACAGCGGTTTCAAACGGAGCTAATTTAACGGATGGAATTGATGGTCTCGCCGCGGGAACTTCGGCGATATCTGTCCTCGCACTCGGAATATTTACGTTTGTTTCGGGGAATATTATTTTCTCGAATTATCTTAATATTATGTACATCCCCAATTCGGGAGAAATGACGGTTTTTATATCTGCTTTTGTGGGGGCTTTAATTGGATTTCTTTGGTATAATTCATACCCCGCATCTGTTTTTATGGGAGATACAGGAAGTTTGACTATAGGGGGAATCATTGCAGTTTTAGCAATTGCTGTCCGCAAAGAAATATTGATTGTTTTATTCTGCGGAATTTTCCTGGCAGAGAGTGCTTCGGTAATTATTCAGGTTGCTTATTTTAAATATACAAAAAAACGTTTTGGTGAAGGCCGTAGAATTTTCCTGATGTCGCCTTTACATCATCATTACCAGAAAAAAGGATATCATGAGAGTAAAATTGTAACCCGATTCTGGATTGTTGCCATCATGTTAGCCATATTATCAATCGTTACTTTAAAACTAAGATAAGTTCAATTAAAAATTGAGAATTAAAATTAAGAGTTTTTATTAAGCTTGAGATTTCATATAAAGAAGCGAGAGGAATTATTTATTGATTAAAATTATTGAAAGCGACAGATTATATCTCTGTAAGTGAATTCGACAGTATCTATGGTGAGGCTGATGAACTTTGCAGAATATTATCAAAAATTATAATAACCCTAAAAGGAAAATAGGAATTCGATTAAAAGTCTAAAGTGATTTTTAATTTTTAATTCTCAATTTTTAATTAAACAGAGTATGAGACTAGTTGTTTTAGGAGGAGGAGAAAGTGGTGTAGGTACCGCTATTCTGGGTAAGAAAAAAGGATATGATGTTTTTGTATCTGATTTTGGAAAAATAAAAGAAAGCTATAAAGAAGTTCTTATCATTAATGGAATTGCCTGGGAAGAAGAACAACATAGTGAAGACTTGATTTTAAATGCCGATGTGGTAATGAAAAGTCCAGGGATTCCGGATAAGTCTCCCATCGTAAAAAAGCTTATTGAGGCTGGAGTAAAAGTGATTTCGGAAATAGAGTTTGCAAAACCTTTTACTGAGGCTTTAACTATTGGAATTACAGGAAGCAATGGTAAAACAACAACAACAATGTTAACCTATCATTTGCTGAAATCAGCAGGTTTGAATGTTGGTATGGGCGGTAATATCGGGAAAAGCTTTGCATGGCAGGTGGCCGAAAATAAATATGATGCCTATGTGCTGGAATTAAGCAGTTTTCAGCTTGACGGAATTATAGATTACAAACCTGACATTGCCATTATAACAAACATTAGCCCGGATCATTTAGATCGGTACGAATATAAATATCAAAAATACATTGATTCTAAGTTCAGAATAACGATGAATCAGACTGAAAGTGATTATCTTATTTATGATGCAGATGATCAGGCAATTACAGAGTGGTTGCAGCATAATACAACAAAAGCAAAATTAATTCCTTTCTCATTGACTAAAGTATTCAATGAAGGGGCTTCTATAAATAACAACAAAATGGAAATACAGATCAACCAGGAAGAGTTTACAATGGAAACAGAATACATTGCATTAGAAGGAAAACATAATATGAAAAATGCAATGGCAGCAAGCTCAGTAGCAAAATTGATGCAAATTAGAAATGCAACAATTCGCGAAAGTTTATCTAATTTTCAGGGTGTTGAACACCGTTTGGAGAAAGTTTTAAAAATTCAAAATGTACAATACATTAACGATTCGAAAGCGACAAATGTAAATGCTGCTTTTTTTGCTTTAGACAGTATGAATGTTCCAACGGTTTGGATTGTTGGAGGTGTTGACAAAGGGAATGATTACAACGAATTAATGTCATTGGTCCGTGAAAAAGTAAAAGCAATTATCTGCTTAGGAATTGATAATCGTAAAATTATTGAAGCTTTTGGAAACGTTGTTGATATTATGGTCGAAGTGAACAACATGAGCGACGCCGTAAAAACAGCGCAGCGTTTAACAGAAAAAGGTGATGCTGTTTTGTTGTCTCCGGCTTGCGCTAGTTTTGATTTATTTGAAAATTACGAAGACAGAGGGAAGCAGTTTAAGCAGGCAGTACATAACCTGTAAAGAAAAATAGTTTCATGTTTCAAGTTTCACGTTAGGAGGAACTTGAAACATGAAACAAGAAAAACTTGAAACTAAGCACTATGAAAGAATTAGTAAACAAATTAAAAGGAGATAGGGTAATATGGTCATTTGTGGCTTTATTAGCGCTGTTTTCGTTTATGCCTGTTTTTAGTGCGAGTAGTAATTTGGCATATATAGGTCACGGAACCGGAAATACTTTGGGTTATTTGGTAAAACATCTGGCGCACATTTGCATCGGATTCCTGATTATTTATTGGGTGCATAAAGTGCCGTACCACTATTTCAGGGCTATTTCTAAAATTGCATTGCCGGTAGTTTGGATCTTATTACTTTATACATTGCTGAAAGGGACAGTAATTGCGGGAGCAAATGCAAGTCGTTGGATTCAGGTTCCTTTTATCGGAATTACATTTCAGACTTCTACTTTGGCTTCAATTGTATTGTTTATATATGTTGCTCGTTATTTATCAAAAACGAAAGAAGAAAATGAACCTTTTCAAACATCATTTGTACAGCTTTGGGTGCCGGTTTTCATAACATTAGCACTCATTTTACCAGCCAATTTTTCGACGACAGCGTTGATTTTCTGCATGGTTATGATGCTGACATTCATTGGTAAATACCCATTAAAGTATATAGGTTTTATTATAGGTTCAGGAATTGCAATGTTGGTGTTTTTTCTTTTGGTAGCGAAAGCTTTTCCGGATTCAAGATTCTTTAGCAGGGTATCAACTTGGGAAAGTCGTATTATGAATTTTACCACAGATAAACCTGACGAAGATGATTATCAAATTGAAAAGGCAAAAATTGCAATTGCATCCGGAAGATTAGGAGGTTTAGGTCCTGGGAAAAGCGTGCAGAAAAACTTTTTACCGCAATCGTCATCCGATTTTATTTATGCTATAGTTGTTGAAGAATATGGACTTGTTGGTGGAGTTTCTATTTTGCTTTTATACCTATTGTTATTGTTCCGATTTGTTATAGCATCTCACAAGGCAAATACATTGTTTGGAAAATTAGTCGTCGTCGGGCTCGGTTTTCCGATGATATTCCAGGCGATGATAAATATGGCGGTAGCAGTTGAATTATTACCGGTCACGGGACAAACACTTCCGTTAATCAGTAGTGGGGGTAGTTCAATTTGGATGACGTGTTTCGCTCTCGGAATTATCATTAGTGTAACTAAAAAAGATGAAGAAATAGTTGAAGAGCAACAAGAAAAAGAAAGAAGAAAAGAAGCACTTCAAAGATTAATAGATAAAGAATTAGCAGAAGAAGATTTGCCAAGTGATCAAAGAGAGGAAGCGTATAAAGAAGAGCAAATGTATTCAATAGAAGATAATTCTAAAAATCCGATGAATGCGGTTTTAAATAAATGATGCAGTTTAAAAATAGAATAGTTTTAAGGCGTTTTAACTTTTAAAGAATATGACAAAGTATAAATTCATACTAAGCGGTGGCGGAACAGGAGGACATATCTATCCTGCGATTGCGATTGCAAATGAATTAAAATTACAATTTCCTGATGCCGAATTCCTTTTTGTGGGTGCTAAAGATAAAATGGAAATGCAAAAAGTACCTCAGGCAGGTTATGAGATAAAAGGACTTTGGATTGCAGGTTTACAGAGAAAGCTAACGTTGCAAAATATGATGTTTCCGCTAAAATTGGTAACAAGTTTATTGGAATCAAGAAAGATTATTAAAAAATTCAAACCGAATGTTGTAATTGGAACTGGTGGTTTTGCCAGCGGCCCTTTATTGCAGGCAGCAGGTTCAGCAGGAATTCCGACAGTAATTCAGGAACAAAATTCATTTCCTGGTATTACAAATAAATTGCTGAGTAAAAAAGCCAATGCAATTTGTGTTGCCTATGAAAACTTAGAGCGTTTTTTTCCTAAAGAAAAAATTGTACTTACAGGAAATCCTGTCCGTCAGGATTTAATAGATATTGATAGCAAAAGAGATGAGGCAATTGCTTTCTATGGTTTAGATCCGAACAAAAAAACACTATTGGTTTTAGGCGGAAGTTTAGGTGCCAGAAGAATCAATCAGTTAATTGAAAAAGAATTGCAAAATTTTCTTTCGCAGGATGTTCAGGTAATCTGGCAATGCGGAAAATTATATTTTGAAGATTATAAAAAATACAATCAGCCAAATGTAAAAGTGGTTGATTTTATTGAAAGAATGGATTTTGTGTACGCTGCAGCCGATGTGATTATTTCAAGAGCAGGAGCTTCATCAGTTTCGGAATTATGTATTGTTGGGAAACCGGTAATTTTTATTCCGTCACCGAACGTAGCCGAAGATCATCAGACAAAAAATGCGCAGGCGATTGTAGATGCAAAAGGAGCTATTTTATTGAAAGAAACAGAATTAGAAAGTCAGTTTAGTATTGTTTTTGAAGCTTTATTGAAAGATGAAGGAAAACAAAAGCAACTAAGCACAAATATAAAAAGATTGGCAAAACCGAAGGCAACACAAGATATTGTAGCTGAGATTATTAAATTAATAAACTAAAAGATTAGTTAAAAATAAAAAGGAGATAAGGTTAAAAGATTTTAGAAAATTTTGACTTTAAGACATTAAAACTGAATTATGAATTTAAATCAAATACAAAACGTTTATTTTATTGGCATCGGAGGTATCGGAATGAGTGCTCTTGCCCGTTATTTTAAAAATATCGGAAAACAGGTTTCAGGTTACGATAAAACACCGTCAATGCTGACAAATGAGTTGATTGAAAGTGGTATTAATATTCATTTTGAAGATAATATTAATTTGATTCCTGAAGGATATTTTGTAGAAAACACATTAGTCGTTATTACACCGGCTGTTCCAAGAACACATTCAGAATGGAATTATTTTTTAGAAAGAGAATATCAGGTTAAAAAACGTGCTGAAGTTTTAGGAATCATTACTAAAGATACATTTTGTTTTGCCGTAGCGGGTACGCACGGAAAAACTACAACATCAAGTATTTTAGGGCATGTTTTATATGAAAGTGGTGCTGATGTTACAGCTTTTGTTGGTGGAATTGTTGAGAATTATAATTCGAATTTAATTGGAAGCGGGAAAAGTGTAACCGTTGTGGAAGCAGATGAATTTGACAGGTCGTTTTTGCATTTACACCCGGATATAGCCTGCATTACATCAATGGATGCTGACCATTTGGATATTTATGGAACCAGTGATGCTATTGAAGCCTCATTTCTTGAATTTGCTTCAAAAGTAGAAGATAAACATAATTTATTTATTACTAAAGAATTGTGGATAGAAGGGGTTCAATGTGCTATTAACGAGGATGCTGCATATAAGGCACTGAATGTTCGTATAGAAAATGGAAGTTATGTTTTTGATGTGCAGACACCATCAGAAATCATGAAAGATCTGCATTTTGGATTGCCTGGAAAACACAATTTAATGAATGCATTGATGGCTATTGCAATGGCAAAAACTTTTGGTACGCCAACAGATAAAATTGCAAAAGCGATTGCATCATTTAATGGAATAAGAAGACGTTTTTCTTATCAGATAAAATCAGAAAAATTAGTCTATATCGATGATTACGCACATCATCCAACAGAAATAAATGCAGTGCATCAGGCGGTTACCGAGTTATATCCGGGACGCAAAGTATTAGCAGTTTTTCAGCCGCATTTATTCAGCAGAACAAGAGATTTTGCTGATGGATTTGCGGAAAGTTTATCTGCTTTTGATGAAGTGTTTTTAATGGATATTTATCCGGCACGCGAATTACCAATGGAAGGGATTACTTCTGAATGGTTAATGGATAAAATGACAAATTCGAACAAAAAAATTGTTGCAAAAAGTGATTTATTAGCGCAGATTAAAGCCAGTGATGCGCCAATAATTGTAACAATAGGAGCTGGTGATATTGGTGAAATGGTTCCATCAATCAAAAAAATGTTAAATGAAACTATTTAATTGGACAAATATTCGATTAATTCTAATTTTTGGGGTTGTACTTTTTTTGTATTCGTTTGCCCAACATAGAAACGGAGATAGAAAATTAAAAAAAGCTATGGTCGTTTTTGTAGGAGAAAATGCGATTTTCGTGAAGCCGGAAACGGTTAATAAATTGTTGATAGAAAATAAAAAAGACGCTTCCAGTATCCGAAAAGATGAGTTAGATTTGAATAAAATAGAAAAAATCCTGGATACGCAAGAGATGATTGAAAAGTCAGATGTATTTGTAAGTATCGATGGTGTTCTAAAAGCGGTAGTAAAACAGAAGACCCCGATTGCCCGTATTTACGATGGCGATAGGTCTTTTTATATTGATTATGAGGGTAATGAAATGCCTTTGTCAGACAATTTTACAGCGCGGGTCCCTCTTGTTTCCGGGGCAATAAATAAAAAAAATAACGAAGATTTAGCTACTCTCTTTCGCACAATTTATGACGATGCGTTTTTGAAAAAAAACATCATTGCAATTGAAATTATGCCTAATGGGAGCTTAAAAATGTTTAACAGAAATTATAATTACTTCATTGATTTTGGAAGAACGATGAATGTAGATGAAAAATTCAGAAATTATAAAGCCTTTTTTCAAAAAGCAGTTTTAGACAGTTCGTTATATAAATACAATAAAATTGATCTCAGGTTTACGGAACAAGTAGTTTGCACAAAATAATAGAAAATGGAAAAAGATAACATTGCAGTAGGTCTAGATATTGGAACAACCAAAATAGTTGCCATGATAGGCAAAAAAAATGAGTATGGTAAGCTGGAAATTTTGGGAATAGGCAAATCCAAAAGTTTGGGTGTTGCGAGAGGTGTTGTAAATAACATTACGCAAACTATTCAATCCATTCAGCAAGCTATTCTTGAGGCCGAAAATAATTCAGGTTATAAAATTAAAGATGTTGTCGTTGGGATTGCCGGACAGCACATCAGAAGTATTCAGCATACAGATTACATCAGCCGCAGTAATCCGGAAGAAGTAATTGGCGAAAATGATATTCAGCTTTTGATTGACCAGGTAAATAAATTGGCGATGTTACCGGGAGAAGAAATTATTCACGTTTTGCCACAGGAATTTAAAATTGACGGACAGTCTGAAATAAAAGAGCCCATCGGAATGTATGGCGGAAGATTAGAATCCAGTTTTCACGTTGTAGTTGGCCAGGCATCATCAATCAGAAATGTTGGAAGATGTATTCAGAGTTCAGGAATCGAATTGTCCGGATTGACATTAGAACCATTAGCTTCTGCTGATGCAGTTTTGAGTCAGGAAGAAAAAGAAGCTGGTGTTGCGCTTATCGATATTGGTGGGGGAACAACAGATTTGGCCATTTTTAAAGATGGGATCATTCGTCATACTGCTGTAATTCCGTTTGGAGGGAATGTGATTACAGAAGATATTAAAGAAGGATGTTCAATTATCGAAAAACAAGCGGAGCTTTTAAAAATAAAATTCGGATCAGCCTGGCCGGGAGAAAATAAAGACAACGAAATTGTTTCTATTCCGGGATTAAGAGGCAGAGAGCCAAAAGAAATTTCGCTTAAAAACTTATCTAAAATCATTCACGCCCGTGTGGTGGAAATTGTAGAACAGGTTTTTGCTGAAATTAAAGCTTATGGTCATGAAGATCCCCGTAAAAAATTGATTGCAGGAATCGTTCTTACCGGTGGAGGAGCACAACTAAAACATATCAAACAATTAGTTGAGTACATCACAGGTATGGATACCAGAATTGGATATCCAAACGAGCATTTAGCAGGTAATTCAAGTGAAGAAATTTCAAGTCCGTTATTTGCTACGGCAGTTGGATTAGTAATGAATAGTATCGAGAATAGTACGCAAAGTGCTGTTAGGGTGGAGGTTGTGAATGAGCAGCCAAGAGTAGTGTACAGAAATACTCCTCCTCCGGTTCAACAGCGATACGAAGTTGAAGAAAACTACGTTGAAAGAGTGGAAACTATTGAACAATCCAGAGACGTTAATAATAATGTTGCTGTTGAGGAATCTACAGAAACTAAAATAAGAAGGTCATTTTTTGATAGATATGTCGATAAAATCAAAGATTTTTTAGACAACGCAGAATAAGTTAAGAAAAGGAATTACTTGTTGCCCCAAGTCAAGAAGTAAAAAATGTATTAAATAAGAATTTCAAAAACCAAAAAGATGATGAGCAACTCAGAATTTGGAAGTATTTCATTTGATTTACCAAAAAATCAGTCAAATGTAATCAAAGTAATAGGTGTAGGCGGAGGCGGAAGTAATGCCATAAACCACATGTTCAAGCAAGGTATTAAAGGGGTAGATTTTATCGTTTGTAATACAGATTCACAAGCACTTCAAAACAGTGCCGTACCAAATAAAATTCAATTAGGTGTAAATTTAACAGAAGGTCTTGGTGCAGGGGCAAACCCTGATGTTGGACAACAATCTGCTATTGAAAGTATCGCTGAAATAGAAAAAATGTTAGAGCGTGGTACTAAAATGGTATTTATCACCGCGGGTATGGGTGGAGGAACAGGTACTGGTGCTGCTCCGGTAATTGCACAATTGGCAAAAGAAAGAGAGATTTTGACAGTTGGTATCGTAACAATTCCGTTTCAGTTTGAAGGAAAAGTGCGTCAGGAACAAGCACTTTTAGGGATCGAAAAATTGCGTAAGCAGGTCGATTCATTAATTGTAATCAATAATAATAAATTAAGAGAAGTATACGGAAATCTAGGTTTTAAAGCAGGATTCTCAAAGGCTGATGAAGTTTTGGCAACTGCCTCCAGAGGGATTGCTGAAGTTATCACACACCACTATACTCAAAATATCGATTTACGTGATGCAAGAACTGTTTTAGCAAACAGTGGAACTGCTATCATGGGATCTTCTGTTGCCGAAGGGGAGAACAGAGCAAAAGATGCTATTATTTCAGCATTGGATTCTCCGTTACTAAACGACAACAAAATTACAGGAGCCAAAAACGTATTGTTGCTTATCGTTTCTGGATCAAACGAAATTACGCTTGATGAGATTGGAGAAATCAATGATCATATTCAGGCAGAAGCAGGGTACAATGCTAATATTATCATGGGAGTTGGTGAAGACGAAACTCTTGGTGAAGCTATTGCCGTGACAATTATTGCTACCGGTTTTGATGTTGAACAACAAAATGAAATCGTAAATACTGAACCTAAAAAAATCATCCATACATTGGAAGATGAACAAAGAAGTGTTCATAATCTAACGAATAAAACACTTACTTCTTTCGATTTAAATGCTGAAACAGCTACATCTACTGCTAAACCAGAAGAGAAAATTGTTTTTGAACTGATGGAAGATACAACCCCTGTAGTTTCTGCTCCGGTTGCAGTTGCTCCGGTTACAGCATCTACATCAATGAATCAGGAAGAGTTAGTGGTAATGTCTGAGTTTATTAAAAACCTTGATGTAACTTTTGAAATTGTTTCACCAATTACAGATATTGATTTTAATATTTCATCGCCTGAAGTTGAAACTTTTCAAGAATTTAAACCAGTTCAGCAAAAAATAATTGAAAGAGAAGAACAAACTACTTTTTCATTTGATTTACCTCTTTTCAGAGCGGAACCGGAAGTGAAAAAAGAACCGGTTGCTGAGCAGGAAAGTAAAATTTTATTCGAACTGACAAATGAAACCCGTAATATAAAAGTAAATGATCCTGTGCAATTTGTACCGGTAACGGAACTTTCTGATAACGGAATCATTAAGTATTCGTTAGAAGAGTATATGGAGGTTGAGAATGATTTAGTTACATCAAAACCAATTGAAAAAGTCGTAGAAGATGTAATTCCTGAGGAATTAAATATCACTTTGAAACCAAGAGCTGAATTTGCTCAGGAAACCAGTTTGCCGTCTGCTGAAAATATTTCTCCGATGGAATTAACAATCGAAGAGACTTTGAGGTTAAGAGCTGAAGAAAGAAGAAAGAAACTAAAGGAGTTTAACTATAAATTTCATAATAATGTTTCGAGAATTGATGAACTTGAAAAAGAGCCTGCTTACAAAAGATTGGGTATCGATCTTTCAAATACACAATCAAATACAGCCAATTCAAGAATTTCTGTTGGTACTGACAGTAATAATGATTTACAATTGCGTTCAAATAATTCATTTTTGCACGATAACGTAGATTAATATTAAATCCATAATAATAGGATAACCCGAAAATTGGATTTAATTTTCGGGTTATTTTTTTTATCTTCGCACAGAATTTAGAAATTTGACTTTAAAAGTATTTATATTTAAAAAATATTGTCACCCTGAGCCCTTCGACAAAAGCTCAGGACAGGCTAAAGTCGAAGGCTTATTGTAAAAAAGGGCTTCGACTCCGCTCAGCTAGACAAAAAATATATTTTTATAATTTAGTCAGGAGCAAATTTTCAAATAATAATATCAATTTATAAGCATTGCTTATTCAAAATAAAAAATAAAATGAGTTTACAAACACAAATCATGGAAGAGATTAAAACTGCCATGAGAGCAAAAGATACAGTAGCATTAGAAGCATTAAGAGCAATTAAATCTGAAATGTTATTGGCAGCGACTTCTTCAGGTTCTAAAGAAGAACTGACGGAAGACGATGAAATTAAATTGCTTCAAAAGCTGGTTAAAACACGTAAAGAAAGTGCAAGAATTTTTACAGAACAAAATCGTCCTGATTTGGCTGAGCCTGAATTAGCTCAGATTGCTGTAATCGAGAAGTTTTTACCGGCTCAATTAAGCGAAGCTGAAGTAGAAGCTGTAATTGCTAAAATTATTGCTGAAACAGGAGCATCAGGAATTGCTTCAATGGGTAAAGTAATGGGATTAGCATCTGCTCAATTGGGCGGAACTGCTGAAGGAAAAACAATTTCTACAATTGTTAAGAAATTATTAGTTTAAAATTTTTAGTTTTAGAGTTCAGATTTTAGATTGAATCTGAACTCTAAAATCAATATCTATAATCAAAAAGACTGCGTAGTTCAACTGGATAGAATATCAGATTTCGACTCTGAGGGTTGCAGGTTCGAACCCTGTCGCGGTCACAAGAAAATTAAAAGCCTGTAAACACTTGTTTTTACAGGCTTTTTTATGGTTTGACTATTTTTTATTTTTCATAAAATTCATCATTGTATTGATTGTCGTCATTGTATAGGTTCGAATTCCAACAGAAAACAGTAAACTTTCTTAATAAATTAGCTGACATTCAAGTACGTCATTTTTTGAAGAGAGATGCGAAGGAAAAGGAGATATGATTTACAAAACAAAAATACAGTTATAGAAAAAACCTTTCTTCAGACTCTGAAATGAGAGTTTGCAAATATTAAAATATATTCATTTTCTAAAAACACTTTGGAGCATTTTTATTAAACGTATAGAGTGTTTTCCTGAGCTTCAGTATCCTGAAAAGTTAACCCATACTAGCGATAATCCATATATGGGGTTTATACAATTACAATCGTAATGCACCATATTTCAGAATACAATAAATAGCGTGGCATCCGTCTTTCCATTTGATTTTTTTTCCTTCATCATATGTTCTTCCGTAATAGGAAATTCCTACTTCGTATATCCTTATTTTTCTGATGCGGGATATCTTAGCGGTTACTTCGGGTTCAAAGCCAAAACGCTTTTCTTTAAGTACCAATGATTGTAACATTTTAGCATTAAACAATTTATAGCATGTTTCCATATCTGTCAGGTTCAGGTTGGTAAACATATTTGACAGGAAAGTGAGGAATCTGTTGCCTATGGTATGCCAGAAAAACAATACCCTGTGTGCATTTCCGCCCATAAAGCGGGAACCATATACTACATCAGCATGACCATCAAGTGCAGGCTTTAAAAGAATATTATATTCATTAGGATCATATTCTAAATCAGCATCCTGAACAATAATGTAATCACCTGTAGCCTGTTTAATCCCTGTATGCAATGCAGCGCCCTTTCCTTGATTTTTTATGTGTCTGAAAAACGACATTTTTAATTCAGGGTTTTGGGATCTATAATTTTCAATCTCTTCTGCTGTTGCGTCAGTAGAGCAATCATCAATTATTATGATCTCTTTGGTCATGCCACCTGTTAAAACAGCGGCTTTTATTTTATCCAGGATTAAACAAACTGTTTTGGCTTCATTAAAAACAGGGATAATTATAGAAAGTTTTTTCATTATTGATCCGGTAATGTACAAGTTATGAAAGCATATCAAAATGTAAATATCAGATTTTTATAAGATCTGAAAAAATAATAAAGTGTGAATATAAAATCAATAGTTATAAAAACACTTCTTTTTTATGTTGAAATTATGATGAATCTTTTTACAAGTTTAAAGTAAATATGTATCATAGCAAAATTTTATATTAAATATCAGTTACCAAATTTTTTATTTAATTTCGTTAGTTCAACTTGTTGTATGGTAAAAAAACAGTGCCCCATTTAAGATTTTAACACTTTAACACTTTATATAAACCAAAATGAAGACAATTTCCAATAGTGAAAATTATCCACAGGATGTACCTTATGCAACATACCTCCCATACCTGCTTTTAATAGGGTGTTTTTTAGTTTACTGCAACACTATAAGCCATGGCTTTGTATTGGATGATGAAGCTGTAATTACAAAAAATTTGTTTGTAAAAAAAGGCTTTGCGGGTTTTGGTGATATCTTTACAACATTCTATTGGAAAGGATATTGGGATACTAATAGTGGCTTATATCGTCCCTTATCTTTGATTGTATTTGCAGTAGAATGGATGTTGTTTTCTGGAAACCCTGCTTTTTTTCATTTTGTACAGGTGACCCTATATACACTTACAGTATTTGTCCTGTATAATATGTTAAATCGTTTATTGGCAGGAACAAATAAATGGCTACCCTTTTGCATTGCACTGTTATTTGCACTGCATCCACTGCATACGGAAGTTGTTGCTAACATAAAAAGCCTGGACGAAATACTAACTTTACTCTTTTTCATCCTTTCCACTAACTGGCTCTTAAAGAAAGAGAACTACAGCTGGCAAAGCTGTTTATTCTTTTTCCTGGCGCTGCTTTCCAAAGAAGGCGCAATTGCATTTATACCGGTTTGGTTTTTACTATTAATACAGATTAAGAAACAAAGTTTAAATCATGCATTTAAAACTGTTTTGCCTTTAATTATTACAGCGGCGATTTGGCTATTGATCAGAACATGGGTAATTAATAGCGGCTCTCCGGTCGTGAAATATACCTATGCAGACAATTCTATTTTAGCCTGCAACGGTTGGATAACCCAGAAACTAACAGCCATTACTATTTTAGGAAAGAACCTGTTTCACTTTTTTTACCCTGTAGGTATGTCCTATGATTATTCTTATCCGCAAATACCATGTGCGACATTTATGAGTGCAGAGTTCTGGGTAGCTTTGATTGCTTTATCTGCACTATTAATTACTGCGGTCTACTATTTTAAGAAAAAACCAATAGTAAGCTTTGGCATCCTGTTTTTCTTTATAACCTCATTTCTAACAAGCAACCTCTTATTCACTATTGGGGCAACTATGGCCGACAGGTTTATGTTTATTCCCCTGCTTGGTTTATTATTGGCAATCTGTTATATATCTTTTGAATTAACCAATAACTTAAGAACCCGAAAAGCAGGCATAGTCTCTGTTGCAATTTTAGGAATCGCTCTAGTTTTAGGGATGTTAACGCACGCTAATAACATGGCCTGGAAAAGTAACGATATACTGTTTGCTGCTCATTCCAAAAATGTACCCAATAGTGCCAGGGCTCAATACAACTATGGAACGACACTTTTAAACCATGCAATAAGCAACAATAATGACAGCCTGAATAAAGCTTACGAAAAGTTAAGCCTGGCAAATAAACTGGATCAGAAAAACGCAGACATTAAAGCAAATCTGGGTATTTCAAATTACTATCTCCAAAATTATAGTACTGCTGCAAACTTATTAAAGGAGGCATTACGTATTAAAAATGATGACCAGACCAGACTGAGTCTTGCTGATACCTATCTTAAATTAAAGCAGTCTGACAGTGCGGTTGTTTTGTACAAACAAGCGCTGCAAAATAACGTATACAATGAAAATACACATGCAAGGATTGGTGTCGCCTTTTTTGCCGCAAAACAATTTAAGCAGGCAGCTGCCATGTTTAAGTTAGGAACAATAGCATATCCTGATAATGCAGAACTCTGGATGAATTACGGAAATTCATTAGCTGCAGGCTCCAACTTCAGGGCAGCCATACCTGCATTTGAACAAGCCTTCCTAATTAATCCCTCTCAAAGAATGGCGCTTTATTACCTTGCCGTCACTTATCATAATCTGGGTGACGATAGTAAGGCTAATGACTTTATGCAACGCTATCAAACCGGTAACTAAAATAAAAACTTTAATAATTACCTGAATTTTAAGGGGTTAATGTAATATCAATATTAAATTTAACAGCTGATATTGTACCTCTTTCAACCAGCTATAACTTATAAGGCTTAATAAAAAACATCTCCAATTGGGGATGTTTTTAAAATAAATAAAGGCAATTAAATTTATTATCGTTTTTTATTTACCACAATACGTTTAGTCACTTTCGCTGTATCTGAAGTTATTATCTAAGACACAAAATGAAAACACATTTTTTATTAAAATAGAACTCTGGTTTTTCTTTCATAGCAATTATTATTAACATTATTAACCCCTGTATCGTTCTATTTTTCACCTCTGTTCTACTGGATTTATTAGTGTAAATTGGGATTTTGTATCCAACTAATTCCAAGTTTGAAGGTACGGAAATTTCAATCATAAGAGATGACAAATGATTGATTCAATGCGAATCAGTCATTTGCCAGACACTTATGAGAAACTAACGATTTAAACAAATAAAACTACTTACCAAGGTGCGTTTTGAGTCATATTTGGATTATTATTCAATTCACTTTGTGGAATTGGATAATACGAGAATTTAGTAGTGAAAAGTTGGTATCCACCTACCTGACTCGCTTTGATTACTGTCTCCAGGGTTCCCCATCTTCTTAAATCGAAAAAATGTAGTCCTTCACGGGCAAACTCAACATTTCTTTGATGCATAATCTCAGTCATCATTTGAGCTTCAGACCAGCCTGCCATTGAAATATCTGCCAGCTTCGCCCTATCCCTGATTCTTTTAACCAAAGGTATTGCCTCGGACACCTTTCCTTGCATTGTTTTTGCTTCGGCAAGCATTAAAAGAACATCTGCGTAACGCATTGCGTATTCATTCAATTCAGATTTCCAATCTCCCTCATCATTATTCCACCAATTTTGATTTTTCCTGATCCATATTGCATTTGCTCCGAACTTTGATGCAAAATCTGAATTATAAAAAATACAGCCAGGGTAATTCCATGCCAAAGTAGCCAGGGCTCTTGGGTCAAATTCACCACTAACGGTTTTCTCACTTGTCATTGCATTTAGTAATACTGTTGTAGGCAATAATTCATTCCATCCACCTACTTCACCAGGGGCACACTCCTGAGCCATAGTTGTTGCTCTGGTTCTTTCGGCTGGTGTTCCTCCCCAAATAGTCGAACCACCTACTTTGCTAAACTGAATTTCAAAAACAGATTCTTTACTATTTTCATGTTTACCATCAAATAATTCAGCGTAATTATCCAGAAGACCATATCCATTTGAAGCTTCGTTATTTACTAACTTATTAAATTGCTCTTCGGCTTTTGCCCAATCTTTCATGTACAAATAGGTTTTGCCTAAAAAGGCGATTGCAGCATTCTTTGTCACTCTGCCTCTAAGGGTAGTTGGATAGTTTTCCGGCAAAGCACTATTGGCTGCAAATTGAAAGTCGGCTATAACTTGGTTCCAAACTTCAGCTTCAGTAGATTTTGACTTAAAATAATCAGCTTGAGTTTCTACTAAATCTGTAACAATAGGCACACTTCCATACTCATTAACCAAATTAAAATAATTCAATCCTCTTAAAAAGGCAGCTTCTGCTACTAATTGTTCTCTTTTGGTTTCGTCAATGTTTGTAATTTGTGGTGCATAAGTAATTACCTGATTGGCGCGAAAAATTCCAATGTAGAGCGCTTTGAATATCTCTCCTGTAAGCTTTGTACCTGCATCATTCTTATAAAAAGAAACAGCATAACGATCCTGCACATCATTTCTGGCAACAAAATTTTCTGTCCTGTTCTCTTTAAGCTGCATTGCCTGTATTTCCCAATACCCTGCATTATTATTGTCTACAAGAGTATTGTAAACCGTTGCCAGTCCGGATTCAAGATCTTCGGGGGTTTTCCAAAAAGAGGTTGTTGTCTGTTCACTTGGATTTTCCAATTCAAGGTTAGTATCACAAGAACTTAATAATACAAGTCCTGACATTAAATAAAATATAATTGATTTCTTTTTCATTTTTTCTCTGTTTAAAAGTTAATTTGCATACCAAAAAGTATAGTCTTGCTTAATGGATATGATTTATAATCGATCCCTCTTCCTCCCAATGCATCTGCAGACACATCTGGATTGTAACCTTTATATTTAGTAAAAGTGTAAAGGTTGTCTCCTGCAAGATAAATTCTGCATTTATCGACAGCTGCTTGTTTTGTTATACTGTTTGGTATTGTATATCCAACCTGAATAGTTTTGATTCTGAGATAAGAACCATCTTCAAGAAAACGATCAGAATAATCTGCGCTGTTATTATTTTTGTCATCAATATCCAATCTCGGGAAATTTGAATTAGGATTAAAAGTAAAGGAATCTAATGTTGAACTGGCATAGTTAATATTCGCTCTTACGGTTTCAAGATCTGTATTGTTTCCATTATAAATCTTGTTTCCGTGGGTTCCTTGTAAAGCTATAGTACAATCAATCCCTCTCCAGTCTCCCTGAAATCTCAATCCATATTCAAACTTAGGGAAAGCACTTCCTTTATATTGTCTGTCTTCTCCATTAATTTCTCCGTCGCCATTATAATCTATATATCTAATATCCCCAACTTGTGCATTTGGCTGAATAAGCGTTCCGTTTTTACTGTGTGCATCAATTTCAGCCTGAGATCTGAATAATCCATCTGTAGCCACCAGAAAAAAAGAATAAATAGGATACCCAACTTTACTATATGTTACCGGAGCACCATGAAATGAACCACTGGATCCTTCTACTATTTGACTTCCTGTACTAAGTTCGTCAACGTTGTTTTTGATACTTGAAATATTTGCCGTTATGCTGAAATTAAAATCTTTTATTTTTTCATTGTATGTCAAACTCATTTCATATCCTTTATTTGATACATTTCCAGCATTTGTATAAGGATTATTATTTGATCCTACAGACAATGGAATTGGAACTCTTAAAAGCAAATCAGAGGTTTGTTTTTTGAAATAGTCAAAAGTATATTCCAGTTTTCCATTCCATAAATCGAGATCTAAACCAACATCTGAAGTTGCTGTCGACTCCCATTTTAAACCAACCGCTGGGGAATTTGTTTGAATATTACCATTCCATAACGTGTTTGGCTCTCCAACTCCATAGCTGATTCCCGAAGTAATTAATCCTAAATATTGATAATCTCCAATTTCCTGATTTCCTAATATACCATAACTGGCACGTAATTTCAAATCTGTTATTGGAGTCTTTTGATTCGTGAAAAATGTTTCTTTTCCTATACCCCATGCTCCGGAAACAGAAGGGAAATTTCCCCATTTATTATCTGGACTAAATCGAGACGAGCCATCACGTCTAATAGTAGCTGATAAAGTATATTTACTGTCATAAGAATATATTACACGCCCTAAATAGGAAACCAGATTATTTTCCCGATTATACCCGCTTGTGGCTGGCTGTATTGCTCCGGAAAGCGTATGTATATTATCAGGTATTCCGCTTACAGAGCTTGTTACTGATTTAAAAGTATTATTATATATAGTGTATCCGGCCTAAACATTCACATAGTTTTTACCAAAAGATTTTGTATAATTCAAGGTGTTTTCTACCTGAGTATAAAGATTAAATTCGTCTAAGTGAGACAAATCGTTATCCAGGTTTTTAAAGAATCCCCCAACCTCATATCGTGGCGTATAATTATCTCTTTTTAATTCTGATACAGTTGCCCCAAAATTTAATTTATATTTGAAACCGTCAAAAAAACCAGCTTCAACATACGTATTTAATAAGGCTTGATAAGTATCACTTGTTACATCAAAAAGATTTAATGCAGCTACTGGATTAAAGATATCAGTTACAGGACCGGAAGCTCCGCCATATCCTCCTATAGCATCTTCATCATAAATAGCAAAACCGGGAATCATTGTGATGGCACTTCCCAAAACATTTCTTCCTTGTCCCGGAACACCCGGTAATTCTTTTCTCTTTTCTTTGGTTAACAAAATTGTTTCTCCTATCTTAAATATCCCCTTTTTATAATCTGATTTCACTCTTATGTTGAAACGTTCGTAATTTGTTTCTTTGATTATTCCCTCCTGATTAAAATAGTTCAGGGACATACTGTATTTTAAATTATCTGATCCTCCTAAAAATCCTAAAGAGTAATTTTGAGTGGGTGCTGTTGTAAAAATTTCATCTTGATAATTAACTCCGGCTCCGCCTACTTCAGGATTAAGGGCAATATACAATGGTGCTTTTCCAGCTGCAGTATATGCCGCATTACTTACTTTTGCCCATTCTTCCTGGTTCAATAAGCTTAATTTTTTGCTTACACTGGCAAACCCGCCAAATACATCCAAAGTGACCTTGATATCCCCCTTTTTTCCATTCTTGGTTGTAATAATAATTACACCATTTGCAGCTCTCGAGCCATAAATTGCAGCAGCAGCGGCATCTTTTAAAACTTCGATGGATTCAATATCACTTGGGCTCAGGCTATTCATAGATGTAACCTGAATATCATCTACCAAAATCAAAGGAGTGTTATTGTTTAATGAACCCGCTCCTCTTATCTGAATTCTGGTACCGGAACCAGGACTTCCTCCTGCCGATTCTACAGAAACCCCTGCAACCTTACCTTGAATAGCACTACCCAGGTTGGTATTACTCTGGGCATCAAGCTGCTTTGCTTTTAAGCTGCTTATAGCACCGGTGGCACCACTTTTTTTTACACTGCCATATCCAATTATAACAACTTCATTTAATGCATTACTTTCCTCATTTAGTGAAACATCAATAACATCTCTGCCATTTATTGCTTCTTCAATGGTCGTATAACCAATGTATGTGAAAACTAAAATTTCTTTTGAATCCGCTACATTTATTTTATAAGTTCCATCAAAATCTGTTATGGTCGCATTCGTACTTCCTTTGATTGTCACAGTCACGCCCGGAATTTTTTGATTGGTTTTACTGTCCCGAAGTGTTCCTGTGATAGTGTTTTGAGCTTGCATACTAATGCATGAGATTAAAATAAAAATCGACAGTGCGAGTTTAGATTTAATGAAAAATTCTAAATTTTTCATTCGATTAACATTCTTTTTTTTCATAAATTCAGGGTTTTAAAAATTAGTTGTTTAATACTTTTTTGTTATCAATTCTCCTTTTAGAAAGACAAAAGATTAGCAATCCTGTTATAAAAGGAAGAGATTGAAATGGAGATCTAAATCAATTCAAATACATACCACAAAACAAAATATCTATTTTAGCGTATGTAATTAAATAGGATATATATTATTTCTGCTATTTTTTTATTAAATATGCAAAAACTAAAAGTAAAACAATTATTCTTACAAAAACTACCAGTACCTACCAGTTTTTACTTATTTTATCGAAAAAAAGATATTTATTTTATGAAAATTATAAATGATCCGAATAAGTAGAGTACACTATTCCTGGAAAAGAAAACCATGTAAAAAGTGTCGTTTTAAAACAAACAACGAACATTTTTACTTTTTGAAGAACTAAATATTTTCAAGAAAAACCTCGATAATTCCTTTTTAGAAAACATTGGGAAAGATGTTCAGGTAAATTTTTTGTTTGTTATTTTAACATTAAAATTTTCCGAAAACTAATAAAGGACAGCAATGGCAACCATACAAAATAAATTATAACGCCTGCCAATTTAATTGAAGCAGCTTCAATTATAAAAAACCTACCAGTAAATGAAGTAATCATTTTGTATCGAACCAATTCCAGGGTTAATATGTTATCACGCTATTAACCAATATCATATGAAAGGGTCTGTCGTATCTAAGGATAAGTTTTATCTTTAAGTTTTGATTGGTTTTCCGAGAAAGGCAACCAAATCAACTAAATGCAAGCTCACCCGCATGAAAGCCTGTTAAACCTTTTGTATCAAAATTTGCATTGGTGAAATTGCTGTAATTTAAACAAGTCAAAAGTATAGAGACTAAATAGCATGAGTATGATAAATCTGGGGAGGCCAGACAAAATTGGATTTGAAGCGGATTTTGAGACACATTGAGACAAGATATCCGGAAACATTTTTAAATTTTCAGGTTCCCAACAGGTGTATTGTATTAATTGCGATTGGCGCTATTGGCTTGTCTGATCACTTTTGGATCGGTTAGGTTAAAACGATAAACAAAACTGAGTCGGTATCGGGCGGCGTTGGGAATACTGGTTTCAGTAAATAAGTAATTGGTGCCAATCGTTGTGCTCTTGTTTTGGCGTAAGTTGAAAACATTAGTCACATCAAACACAAGAGTAGCTTTGTCTTTTAATAATACCTTGCTCAGGCCAATATCGAGCGACTGCAATGCAGCGTTTCTGGTTTGGGCATTGTGCTGAACACCACGGAAGTTATAACGACCCTGAAAACTGAATTTAGCGGGTAATTTAATCTGCGTGCTTAAGCGTCCGGTAAAGGTTTCTCCGCTATAATCAAGGTTTTTTTCCTGATAAGTTCCTTTTTGTTCAAAACGATAAAAATTCATTTCAGCATTTACCTGCAGCCATTTCATAGGATTATACAGGGCAGAAAGCTCAATACCACTGCGTGCTTCATAATCGATGTTAATTGGCGTTGAAAAAAATATATCATTCTCACGATAGGTGAAATCCTGAATATAACCTTTCTCCCGCTGGTAATAAATAGAGGGATTAAGGGTGAATTTCTTCCAGGTTTTAAGGAAAGCCAGTTCAAATACATCTGAATAAGAAGGATTAAGGTCAGGGTTGCCAATATATTGTGCGTTTAAATCGGTCAGTTCATTAAAGGGATATAAAGCATACAAAGATGGACGATTAATTCGCTTGCTGTAATTTAGTTGTAAAGTTGCGGCATCAAACTTATAGTTCATATTGACGGTAGGAAACAGTTTGTCGTAATTTTTCTTGTCGTTATAGGTGTTTTTAATATCTGTGATAGAAATTCGGGTCAGTTCTGTACGTAAACCCAGCATATAAGTAAATCGGCCGGCTTTATCACTGAATTGTGTATAAGCGCCGGCAATTGTTTCGGCATAATTCAAATGGTTATCAATATTCTGGTAAACCACCCAGTTATTCTCTTGCTGCCGTTCGGCTAAAAAATCACTGGAGACTTTACGGACCTCAGTTTTGATTCCAAATTCGAATACCGAAACACTATCAATTGGCTGTATAAAATCGCTCTTAACAAGTAAATCCTTGCTATTGCCTGTTGATCTCGTTCTAATACCGGGATAAGCCAATGTATTTGGAGATAAACGCTGTGTTGAAAGATCCCAGTTCTTATCGCTGTTCCACCAGTCATACTGGATATCAACAGTCCATTTTTTTGCTGCCTGTTTAAATGTTTGGGTGAAATTAAATTCTAATTGGCTGTAATCTCGTTTTTCCAATGATTTACCGTCCCTTGTCAGAATGCTGTCCCGAACAGTGCTGCTGTCATGACTGTAATCGTAAAGTAAATGAGTTTTGTCATTGTCATGTGTGGCATTTTTTAAAAAAGCGGCGGTAATGGTTTGATGTTCGCTAATAAAATAATCAGCACCAAAGTAAAGCAACTTGCCATCGTCGTGACGGTCCTCGTTCTGAATACGGTTCATTAAGGTTGGTGTACCATTATTAACAGTGGACTGATTCGTAGTATACAAACCTACATAATCAGATGAGCGTATGCTAAAATTAGAAAAGATGTTGATCTTATCTGATTTATAGTTGATGCTTGGATTCAGACGACTATCGTTGGGTGATCCGGCTACTAACCGCACCTGACCACTAAAACCACTTTTTTTGTTTTTCTTTAATATAATATTGATGATGCCTGCTGAACCAGATGCGTCATACCTCGATGAAGGGTTTGTAATCACTTCTATCCGCTCAATCTGGTCGGCAGCAATCTGATCAAGAGCATTGCTTTGTGTTAAACCGGACTGACGTCCATTAATCAGTACCAATACACTGCTGTTGCCCCGAAGACTTACCGCTCCGGTTGGGCTTACGGCAACAGACGGAACGCCATTCAGAACGTCATGGGCAGAGCCATTTTGTGAAAGCACATCTTTACCAACTTCAAAAACCTTTTTATCCAGCTTTAAGCTAATGTTGGGCTTTTGACTACTAATTTCGACCGCATTCAATTCTACGGCATCAATCTGCAAACCAATAACTTCCAGTTCTATTTTTGTCCTGTCGGAAATCACTTCCAACTGTTGGGTTAGAGACTGGTACCCCATAAAGCTGAAAGTAATAGTCATTTTACCAATTGGTAATTCTTCAAGACGAAAAACGCCATGATCATCAGTAATACCGGCGGCTACTGTTTTTAGGGTGTTGTCTTTTATTGCGACTGAGACATATGGCAATGCTTCTTTAGTTGTGTTGTCCTGTACTTTGCCGGAAACAGTAGTTTGCTGTGCGTTGACAAAAACAGGAAACAATAAAATCAAAATATAGGTTATTAACGCTTTCATAAGGATTGGTTTTATAGTACAAGATTAGTTGATAAAATAAAATCCTGTCTTTTAAAACATGCAAACGGCTCAAAGAGCTTTTGAAATGCATTTCGCTATTCGATATTTATTTTATCTTTATCTCATGTATCGATTTTTCTTTTTTACCGCTTTTTTACTGCTCATGTTTACCTCATGTAAACAGTATAATGAGTATGTGAAATCGGATGTAACCTATTATACTGATGATGATAATGATCATCACGATTATCTGGGCGAATCTGAAGATTCTGTCTTTAAGGTTAATATAGAAGTAGAACTGTTTAAGCGCGAAAACACTTCAACACCATTGGGTTTACAGGTTAATGCTTTTGGTGCTTTTGATGTTTACTGGGATAATGTTTTGGTAGGAAGCAATGGTAAAATGGCCAAATCGGGGCAGGCCGAAATACCTGGAACAGAAACAACTTACTATCAAATACCCGAAAAATTAGCTAATATTGGCAAACACGTTGTCACGCTGGTTGGAACTCAATTGGAATTACAAGAGGTAAAACGCGGAATTGATGTAAAACTTGAAAGCTTTTTAAGACTTCATCGTGCACCGCTTATTGTGATGTCTTATATGAACCTCATGGCGGGAGCTTTTCTGATTGCGTCTATTTATTATTTTTTTCTGTATATAAATAGTACTCGTAAAGAAACAACAGTTTTACTTTTTGGAATAATTTGTCTGCTTTTCTTCTGCTTGTTAATAATAGAATATGTCAAATTTTATATAGACATTCCTTATACCCAATTTTATATCCGTATGAAGATCGTGGGCTGGCTTACCTTTGCTATTTCAATACTGGTTCCCTGGTATTTCATGTTGCAGTTTGACTTCGAAAAAAAGCGATTGTTTTTATTTCTTTTATTTACCAGTCTTATCGCAATATATATATTAAATTATAATCATTATGATCTTACCGCCATACTCTTTAGCGATGTGATGTGGCTTACGTCTATGGTGATCGCCAGTAATGCAGCTGCCCGAAAAATTAAGGGAGGGCTGATTGTTGTAGTCGGTTTATTTGCAAGTGCGGCTGTTAATTATTTTATGTTTTATGATTTTGGGTTGTTTATCGCTTTTACAATCATTGTACTTTCAATGCTTTATCTTCATACAATTAGAACCAAAGCTATCGAAGAAGCTCACAATGCCTCATTATTGCTTTCCTCAAGGCTGCAGTTAGAATTAATTAAGAAAAATATCCAACCCCATTTCCTTCGTAATACGCTGACTTCATTGATTGATTGGGTCGAAGAGTCACCGCAGCAAGGCGTTGTGTTTATTCGCGCATTGGCCGATGAGTTTGATATTATGAACAGCATTTCTGAAGATGCGCTTATCCCGATCAGACAAGAGATAGAATTATGCCAAAAACATCTTCAGGTAATGTCTTTCCGTAAAGAGGTTTGTTATGATTGGAAGGAAGAGAGTATTGATGAAAATGAAAATATTCCACCTGCAATTGTTCATACCATTATAGAAAACGGAATTACACACAGTATGCCGCCAAAGCAAGGATGCATCTGTTTCTGTTTAAGTTTTACTAAAGAAGACAGCTATAAACAATATACTGTACTGACATTGGCCAAAAACCGAAAGGCAAAGAAAGACAGCAGTAATGGAACAGGCTTCAAATACATAAAAGCGAGATTAAATGAAAGTTACGGTAACAATTGGTCTTTTGACTCTCATGCGGTAGAAGAAGGCTGGTTGACAACTATTAAAATTTTTGATAAAAGATGAAGATTCTGATTATTGAAGACGAGGCCCGGATTGCCAAGCGCATAGAAAGAATGACTCGAAATTTCTTTGATAAAGATGTGCAGATTTTGCTTTGTGATTCGCTTGAAAATGGGCTAAACACTATCGATCAGCAACCGATCGACCTGATGTTGCTGGATTTGAATTTGAACGGCGAAGATGGATTTGATATCCTGAAAGCTTTTGTAGCGAAGTCTTTTCAAACCATCATTATTTCGGCTTATACTGAAAAAGCAATTACTGCATTCGCTTATGGAGTGCTGGATTTTGTACCCAAACCGTTTGATGAGAGCAGGCTGGCACAAGCTTTTATGCGTTTTACAACACCAGGAAAAGGAAAACAATCTGGCAAGGATATTCAGTTTTTAGCGGTAAAAAAAGCAAAGGCAATTAGGCTGATAAGTATTAAGGATATAAGGTATATTAAAGGTGCCGGAATTTATACCGAATTGCATTTATCAGATGGCCGTATAGAACTGCATGATAAATCTTTAGAGTCGTTAGAAAAATTGCTTCCGTCAACATTCGAACGAATACATAAATCCTTTATTCTTTGTTGGCATGAGGCAGACAAACTTGTTGTAGAAGCTGGGGGCAAATACAGTATGTTACTTAAAAATGCCGAAGTACTGCCAGTGGGCCGTTCGAAATATAAGGAAATCAGACATAAACTGATCTGAATTTATCTGATACTATTTTTAACTATCGAACAAGCAGCAATAGCTTTACATTTCAAAACAGTAAAGTCGGCTAATAATTTCAAATCTTCCGGTAAAAGGCTCAGATTTTGTACCATTAAGCTCACATTCAAACCCGCTATTAAAACGGGATATATAATTTTTTTAAGCTTAAAAGTAAGTTGAAATCCCCATATAAAATCCAATGCAAATACTGAAACACGTCTTTTCTTGTCAATAACAATTCCCTCATCCTGAAATTTGTTTATATATTCCACTCATATATGAAATCCTGCAGTCTGATACACGAGTGTTCAATGAATGAATCTGTATAGTTGTTTCAAAACGGAGCATCACAAAATCTTCTTTTTTGAGATTTAATGCTGATAAGGGCTAAAAACTCACCCTGAAACTCACATTAGGCGTCATGCCAAGCGATTTATTATTTACCTGGATAGTATTGCTGGAATCATTAGGGTCTACTTTGTAATAACGATTAATGATATTATCCTTATTCGTTAGATTAATTACGCCGGCACGAAGAATTCCTTTTACTGCAGTTGAAAAATGAAACTGATAACTAAGAGAAGCATCCAGACGCATAAAATCGTTGAGGTTCTTACTATTTGGAGCATCATAATTTACCATCGTATTATTGCCGTTTTTAACTGTTTCATTTCCTTCGACAGGAGTAGTGTAAGGTTGTCCATTTCTCCACATTCCTCCAACTGAGCATTTGAAATTTTTGACAATATCATAATTAAATCCCAAAGAGACGGAATGTCTTATATCTGCATTGTTGGGAAAAGCAGAAGGTACAAAGCTGTCAAACTCATAATTATTAATACTGAAAGTATAACTTAGCCAGGTGCTGTATTTGCCTGCAGATTTATTTATCATAAATTCAACTCCTTTTGCTGTATAACTTCCATGTGCATCTTTATATTGAAAATTATTATAAAAGCCCTGATTTGAAGCTGTAATTCCATCTACTATTTTATAAAAACCGGTGAGGTCAATATTTAGTTTATCTGTATTGAATTCAGCACCAAAAGAAGCCTGTCTGCTAGTTGCAATTGGGATATTTTTATTGTTTACCAGTACCCAGCGTCTTTTTTCCACTCCAAGGAAATCATCTTCAAAATCAATAATCTGAGTTGTGGTTTGGTTCTTGAATTCCCCTTCTATTTTTAGGGCAAACTGATTGGTTAATTGTTGTCTGATATTTATGCGGGGCTCTGCCAGTAATTTTTGAAACTTCTGAAAATAATTCAACCGCACACCAATTCTCAAATAGGTATTGTTTTTATGGTATTCAGCTTCTGTAAATAATGCATGATTGCGCAGTACATCTTTTTTAGTGCTTGTGTAGAACGGAGCACTGACGGTAGTCTGATTGAGCATTCCTGTTTCGTTGAACTGATATCCTGCCAGAAAGTTTAAATAGGGCGTAGCTTTGTAATTAGCGTTTAGTTTTGTCCCTGTTTCTATAACTTCATTTGCCTCTGTTTGTCGTTGATCAGTTTCTACTCTGTAATCGGTAGCATCGATATTGTATTTAGAAAAATAGGTAATAAAGTACGTGCTGAATTTAGAATTCCATTGTGCTTTCCAATTACCGCCATACCCAATATTTTTTTGCGAGAGCACACTGGATTTAGTTTCAGCAGTATTGGAACCTCCTGGGCTGTACTCGGTATAATTCAAAGCATTATTTATACCTATAATATTGGCCCTGAATTGGTGTTTCTCGTTGAGATCAAAAAGTATTTTGGCAGTATAATCATAAAAGTAAAAGTCAGAATTGATGTTGTTTTGATGGCTGTCTGCGTTAATTTCGCTATCCTGAAAACTTCTTTTATAATAGTTGGTAAATGTAGGTGTATTGAAAAGATCGGTTATGGAACGCCTTCCTGAGATATCGATTTGCACATTTTTAGCTATTGGAACAGACAAAAAAGCATCGGAATTAATTAGATTTATACCTGCACCACCCGAAAAAGTATTATTTATTTTATCATTGGTAAACATATTAATAGTACTGGAAACACCTTCGCTATACTCCGCACTGGTTCCGTTTTTGGTAACGATTACCTTATTGGTTATATTGGGATTATAAGCGGATATGAGCCCGAAGAAATGGCCCGAATGATACATTTTTATATTGTCCCAGATCATTAGGTTCTGGTCGTTTGTACCGCCACGGACATTGATGTTGGCGATACTTTCATTTGTGCTCTCCACTCCGGGTAAGGTTTGGACTGACTGCAGGACATCGGGCTCAATTAATCCTGGTAAGATTCCGAATTTCTTTGTGTTTAAAACAGTACTTCCATCCAGGTATTTTTGTAAACCGGGAGTTAAATACACCTTTATTAATATCTGATTGAGCTCTTCATTACTTGTTTTAAGCAGTATCTCTTTGCAGGTGTTTTGTGCAGCAAATAATTCATTAGCCGTAAATTGTTTTGGCTCATAGCCCAAATAAGAAATGGAAATTATACTATTGACCGGAACATTAGCGATACTGAAAATTCCTTTTTTATTGGTCATCACTTTTCGCTCGTCAACAGTTATATTAGCTCCGTCTAAAGGGATTTTACCATCATCAGAACACACAAAACCACAAACAGGAATAGTTTTATCAAGAACAGAAACGGTTACATAGCGGTCGTTTAAAGCTTTAAAATTTAAAAGGACCTTAGAGTTCAGGTAGTCAATAGTTTCTTGCAGTGTAAGTGTTGTTGCCGGTTTTTCGATTGCAATAGTGGAAACATCTTCAACTGCATACGAGAATTTTACGTCAAACTGCTGCTCGATTGCGGTTATAATTTGGGTTAGGGGAATTTTATTATTTCCTTTTTGGCCATAACTTAGACTTCCTATGCCTAACAGTAAATAAAGTATCCATTTATTGTACTCCATAGTTGTAAAATATAACAGTTTTGCCTTCTATTCTGTAACTAAGTTTAAGTGGAATAGTAATCGCTTCCAATGCTATATTTTTATCGGTATGGGTAAAGCTTCCCGTAAATAATTTGGAAGTGTCAATGCCGTCGGTTTTAATTTTCAGGTCATATTGTCGTTCGAATTCTGCTATGACCTGATCTAAAGGAATGCGGTCAAAACTCGATTCCTGCTGTAGCCAGGAAGGATTCTGAGCATTGAAATCAGGAACAGCTTCAATTTGATTATTGATGAGCCTGAATGTTTTTCCCGGTGGTAATTTTATTGTTTTCTGATTATGCGTTACGCTTACCAAACCTTCGAAACAACTTACTTCGAAATAGTTTTTGCGTTGTTTTACATTAAAATGAGTTCCTAATACCTTAACTACACCGTCGGTTGTTTTTACACTAAAAGTTTTTCCTTTTTTTACCTGAAAATAGGCTTCTCCTTCTAAAGTCAGGTCTCTTTGATCTGCCCATTTTCTTTCATTAAAAGTTATTTTTGAAGAGGCATTCAATAAAACCTCCGATTCATCAGGAAGGAGGAATGTTTTGGTTTGGGCAATCTGGGTTTCAAAAGTGGTTGCAGTGTTATAAAATAAGAAGTAGGCACTGGTCAATAACACAATTAATATTGCTGCAACCCTATAAAAACTTTTAAAGTTTAAGGTTCTTATCTTAGGCTCTTTTTTATATTTGCTTCTGGTTTTAAATTGGGCTAATGCAGCTTGCGCATCTACTTTTGGAGTTTCCAAATGTGAAGCGTAATGGGCGATTTTTTCGAATGTATCTATTCCTTCGGATTTTTTTAAATCCTCAACTTCCTGACCTGATAGCTCGCCATTTAACCATTTTAATATTTCTTTTTCGTTTTTCATTTTGAACTTCTATAGTAGTAAGACAACTCAGTTTTAAATTTCCCTACCAGGATCAATTATTTATATATTTTCGATCTGCGCTTTTAAAGTCTTTAATGCGCCGGACATTCTTTTTTCTACCGCTTTTTGAGAAATACCAAGTAACTCGGCAATTTCTTTGTATTTTTTTCCATCAATTCGATTCATTAAAAACACTTCGCGCTGTGCTTCAGTTAAAGAAGCAATGGCATTTTGAAGTTTTTGTTTGAACTCTTCTTCTTCTAATAAGTATTCAGGGTTTTGATTGGTAATGTCCAGGTTAGGTGTTTCTTTGGCGTAAGACAGAACAACCTTCTGGTGCTTTATGGTATTCAGAAATAGGTTATTTACTGTTGTAAGTAAATAGGTTTTGACTTTACTAAAATCGATTTTAGAGCAATTTTCCCATATTTTTGTAAAAGCATCCTGAACTAAATCTAAAGCGGCATCACTATCGCCACATTTATAATAGGCAAAGTTTGTAGCCGATTGCACATTCTTGAGATAAAATTGATTAAAGTGACTTTCTTCGCAAAGTTTATTTTTATCGTCGTCCATTAGGATTCATTCATTTTAGTAGATTGTAAATGTAAAATATTTTTCAATAAAGGTGTTGGCTTCCTATTTAAAAAAAATAGTATTTGCACTTTGGAAAGGAAAAGATAAATTTGGGAATATTTTTTTATATGATTATAAGGAGAGAAATAGTCTCATATAAAAAATAAATAACTCGTTGGTTGTAATTGATTGAAACTCTTATTTGATTTAAAACAAATAAATCAAAAGTGTAAATTTGAGTAAAACATCTTTGTACTTTAA
>NZ_AKJZ01000071.1 GCF_000282055.1 Flavobacterium sp. CF136 | reverse complement strand
TAACGAAAGAATTAAATCAAATTTAAACAAAATGAGCCCGATAAAATATCGAGCTCATTATTATCAAATTTAATTATAAATTTGTCTAAACTTTTGGGTGCAGTCTATACTGAAGTGGCTTTCTTTATTTTAACCGCATTTGCAAATGCAAAGATTTGTTTTTGACTATTGTTGTAAATACCTAGCTTGTGGGCACAAGCGGGACGCATCACGCTAGCGCTTGTATTACCTAATGCTCGGACTAGTGGGGAATATGTTTGTGTCTCATCGTTGTGGGCACGGAAAGAATTTCCGCTATCGTTGCGTTGACATATCCAAGCTATCTGGTTAATCAATTTATATACTCAATCAAATAATAATATGAATAGAAATTTAAAAATGCAGATAAAAAAAAGATAAAATATAAAAGTAAAACATCATTCTTTTTAGGAGGAATATTAATGTCATCTTTTTTTCTTAAATTAAAATAATATAAATGATTTGTTAAATAAACTATTATACCAATTATTACAAACCAATATGGTCTAATGGCTTTAATTTCAAAAAATATAAAGATTACATTTATACATAGAATAATAAAATTTGTATATATGAATGAATTAAAAGTTATAACCCTAAATTCAGGATTTTTGTTCTTTAAAAAGGTGTATCTATAATTTGTAATAAATATCCAATCAAAAATAAATTTGGCTAATGTTTTCATATTGGTCTATCTACTAAATTGTTTTAACATTCTATCTCTATTTTGAAATTGTTGAGTAATACCATTTTGGAAAAAGCCTTCATTTTTTTAGTCCACCAACCGTTTTCAATACCTTAAAAAAAACCACTCGATTTTGAGTGGTTTTCTGTTTAAAATTCTATAGGCTTTGTCGATGCTCTTTGCCGGCACAGAAAGAATTTCTGCGCTAGCGTTGGCGACATATCCGAGCCATCTGGGGTAAATACATATAAATTTGCCTGTTAATTTTTATAATTATATTTGTTTTTTATCATAGAATGCGTCATCGGGGTTTTACCTTGGAGATTACTTCTGGTATCTTTTTTATTAATCATCAGCATTTTTATTATTTAAATACTTTTCCAATTCAATAATTAAATTAAAAGTTTCTTCATTATCACAATTTTCTATAATTTGCTTGATAATATTCGCTTTAAAGGATTCTGAGACCATTCCATTTCTAATTAAAAATAAATCTTGCATTAAGTTATCTATTAAAGTCCATTCATTATCCGAAATTATTTTTTCTTTTCCATTATTTTGAATATGATATCCATCATAATATCCTTTATATTTTTTAAAAATTTTCACTTTTTCTGCAGTTAACATACTGTTATTTTTAATGATATTTTATACTTGTAACTTTTGGGTTCTTTAACAACGTTGGATATTCATATAATCTCCAGATACTTTGCATTCCAACACCGTGCTCTGCATTTTGGAAAACATGAACTGTTCCCGAGGCTCCTTCAGCATACTTTGTTGATAATCTTGCCCACCATAAATATGCTTGTGATGCAGGTTTTCCTCCTATTGCTGGGTAATAATCCATTCCTTCTGTTAATTTAATTAAGTTTTTTCCTGCTCTAGTTTGCCCTAGGGTTTCGAATCCTTCTGCTAAAGCTTTAGATTCGGTACCAGCTCCGCTCCAAAAAGCTCTTCCACCACTATTTGCAGCCTTAAAAAAATTCATTGCTGGTGCTTCTGGATTTACAATCTGAAAGGCACTAGCAATAGATTCTAATCTATTACCCTCAAATTTATCATCCCAAAGGCTAATATCTCCAAACTCACTTGGATGGAAAGTTCTATAGTCAGCTAAATCATCCATAAACTTTTCAGCTGCGGCTTGTCTATAAACATCGTATCTTTTGCCACCAAAATCGGTTTGAATGTACATCCCGTCAGATGACTTGCCAGCCGTTTGAACTCCCCAATCGCCTTTGGAACTTTGAAAAGCTTTTCCTCCGCTCCAAAAAGCGTGCCACCTGGCACTAATCTCCCATTCCCAACCTCCATCTGGGTCAATAGTTCCAATCGGATTATTCCCCATTCCAAGGTATGGTGAAGAATGTTGTCCATAAGGGTCAGGCGAAAGCCATCTTCCAATCCTTCCGTCCCAGAGCCTTAACTGAAAAGCTTCCATTTCTGTTTCACCATCCTTCTCTTGCCCTTGGAATGCATAACGGTAATTACCACTATTCGAATTCCTGTTGGGCAACAGCTCGCCAAAAGGGTAATAATCCGCATAGGATTTTATATCGGTAGTGCCAGTTGTTGTATTTTTTTGGACTACTGCTCTCACATTGCCCAAATGATCAGTAATTTCGTAAGTACTGGTTCCGGATGCCCTATTGTAAACTCCCAATCTGCTAAGTCCAAAGATAGGCAAATCTTTTTGAACTATGGCACCGCTGCCGTTGGGCTGATTGTAAATTGTCATAACATTGCCCGAGAGATCAAGTATGTAATAATCGGTATTGGTTAAGGTATAAGGAGAAGCAGTATTGTAACTTTCTTTTTTGATACGCTGTCCTCTTTCGTTATAGTAGAATTTTACCACAGGACGTCCTATTTTGTTCACTTGGGTTACCAGACCTTGAGTGTTGTAGTAGTAATTAATGTCTTCCAGGTTGTTACGGGTCATTTGCCCAATGGCATCGTATTGGTAATTTCCGGCTGTTTGCGTGCCTATATCGTTGACCCCTGTAGAAGCACCTGCGGCATCTGCCACACTGTTTAACTGGTTTTTGTCGGTATTATAAGCATAAGTCAAATTGTCCTGCATTGTGCCAGCGTCATTGGTGCGTTGCAGGGTTTTTAAGTTTCCGTTGGCATCATAGGCTAAATTGCCTTCTTTGTAACTACTTGTTGGAGAAATGGCAGCATCACTGGAGCTGGTGTTTCCGTAAGCAGCATTGGTCAGAAAGTTGTTGCGGTCGTAACTATACAAATAGCCTTTTTGATTGGCTGTAGTTCCATTAAAATCACCCACAATGCCTTTGTTGGCCCAACGAGCCGCTTTGATATTACCATTATAATCTGCTCCAATTGTTGGAGAAGAGGTGATATTTCTACCTGTTCGTAAATAATCACCATTATAATAATCCAGGGTCAAACCAAAAACATCATTGCTGTCTCCTCCGGGATCTTTAGCCGCTTCTAAACTTGGATGATTGATGCTTTTGAGCTGTCCGCCCAGTGTATAGACATAATCTAAACCTTGTGTTCCCTGTGCAATATTAACCCTTTTGAGTTCTCCAGTCAGGTAATAGGAATAGTCAGCTTGTGTTGTAAAAGTTGTATTATCTGTTGAGGTTTCTACCTTTGTTAAGACATCATTTGCATTATAAGTATACTGATGAACAAATAGTTCGGCAGATTTGTCCTTTTGGAATAATACTTTTTTGACATTTCCTTTATAATCATATTCATAATGAATAGCTTTGGCTCCAATCCCTTCGTTGTATTGCACGATCCATTCGGCCCTTCCGTAGATGTCATAACTATACCAGGTTATGGCCGTAATTGCAGTGCCGGGTTTTGTGTAGGTAACGGCAACATTTCCGGAAAGGTTTTTTTGGGTGTAATTTGTAGTGCTGATACCGGCTGTGGTTAATACTCCTGCTAATGTTAGATTAGTTGGCAAAGCCACAGATGTTGTATTGTTGTCAGGATAATCGTAAATAGTAAAAGTCTGTTCGGAACGCGTACCCGTTATTAGTCCACTGTCAGTATTTGCAATTGCCGATGCCCATATTCCGACACTACCAGTAATAACACCACTTTCGATGGCTCTTCCTAAAGTGTCATAATCTGTATAGGATACTTTTGTATCGGTTTGAAGTGCGCTTTGCGAATAACGAATCTGTCCGTCATTTCTATAGGCAAACCGACTTGTTCCCTCGTCAGGACTGCTGGCTTGTATCACCTGCCCAAGTGCATTATAGGTGTAAGTAGAAATAAAAGCAGTTGCTGTGGCTGCCATATGTGCTGGAATTGCCTTAATAGTTGAGTTGGCTTCGTATCCTTTAGGCTGTACTGTTTTTATTAACTGCCCTGTTTTATTATATACGTTTACGGCATAATCATAGTAATTTACGCTATACTCTATTCCAAGTACATTACCAAAATCATAAGAAAAAGGAGTACCAGATGTTGTAATGTATGTTTTAGGATCAGTTGTCGGAGGCGTTACAGCTTCTATTCTATACCCATTTCCACCTGTAAGAGTCGTTGTTAGGTATCCGGTTTTTAGATCGTATATTTTATATAAAGATTCATTTCCTATTAGATCAATTTGAGAGCTTGTTATTCCTGCAGGTATATGTACATCTACAAAGCCTTGTGTACCTATAAGGGAAACCACAGGATATGAAGCGGTGCCACCAGAACGTGCTGTGGCTAAAACATTCCCTTCACCATCTGTAAAGGCAACGTTCTCCACACCGTTGGCATCCACACTCACTGACTTGTAAAATTTAGTGATTACTTCTTCTCCACTCGAAGTTACAACTCCGTCATAATAGTCAGATCCGTATACATAATACATTTCCTGTGCCGCGGGAACCGTATAGGAATAGCCTGTTCTCCAATCACCGTTAATTTTATTCCCACCCACAACGTTGATGACATTTCCGGGATTAAGGGTGTCATAATTGGTTTGGGAGTAGGGTTGTGTGGCAGTTGCCTGATAAGGCTCCAGCGTGTTATTGTCTGAATAATAACTGAAAAACGGTCCATTAGAAAGTGTTTCATTGTTATTACTGGTTGAAGTTGGGGTAGCCGTAAAAACTCCTCCGGAAGCTCCGCTGACACTAAAGCCATTTTCTAAAACTATATTGTTGCCCTTAAAAGCGACGTTTAATCCCGGACTTACAGCCCCATTAGCGGTCAGTGTATTGCTTACCGTAATAGTCTGGCTGGAAGTGACGGCACCAACAATTTTATTGACTGGTACAGTAGTAGAATTGTTACTTGGTACCTCATGATAGTCAGGATTAAGGAAAGAAACTTTGTTGAGGGAAAAAAGATTTGATGGTGCTAAGAAAGAAGACTTGTCAGGTCTTCCAAAGTTATCATAGCTGGTCTCTGTCCCCCAGACTCTTCCCGTGACTATATCCCTGGATAGTGATACGTCGGATTTGCCCAAATCATCAAAATAAGTTTTTGAAACCCCTGTAATATTTCCCTTTACATCATACGAGACTTGATAAGTCCAATGAAATTCCTTATCTGTATATGGACTACCATCATCCTCAGTAAAGTTAATTTCACCATCACTGGTGTCGGTGTTGTTAAGGACATAATTAATAGATGCTGAACTAGGGTCCGTACATTGTTTAACATAATAGTTTGGATTTCCTAATCCATCCTGATCCGCATCCAGATACCAAATTAAATAAGCATTTGGGTTGAGTTGGTATTGTATACTTCCGGAAGTTGCACTCCATATATTGTTGGAATTAATTTTTGCTCTTAAAAAGTATTCTGTTCCACTGTTTACGGTTATCGTTTTAGCAGAGTTTTCTGTGCTGGTTCCATCAGCACTACTTTGCCAAAAATAAGTTACACCCGCTGGAGGATCTTTTCGTTCTAATACGATACTTTTACAATTGCTTACTACTGTAATGGCATCAGTCATATCAGCACTTGCAGAGACATATACATTAGAGGTAACAGAATTTTGACTGCCTTGTGCAATATCGTAGTAGAAAACCGTGATTTGATGCGTTCCGGGTTTCATCCAAAACAGCTGTACCTGTGTTGACTGATTGGTAGGTGTTCCCCCTACGAATTGACTAACATCATAGGGAGATATTTCCCACCTGAAGTCAGTAAAATTACCTGGAGAGGACATATCCAGAGAATAACTTCCCGTACCTCCCAAAGGCACACCGGAGTCATTAGTATCAATTGCTATGGATTGGGCATTAATTTCAGCGGCGCTAAAAAAGAAAACAGCCAGCAGGATTAAGACGCGAAAGTTGACAGGTATATTTTTGTTGTATATCATTTTTAATCATTAAAATTTTATAAAAACACTTTCTTGATTATAAAGAATTAAACTATAAATATTTATTGTTTAATATGTTTGTCCTGGTTATTTTGAAACCTCCGGAAACTCCATTGACAGAATCATCGATAACTTCTGTCTCGGTCATTATCAGCCTGCCTGCAGCATCGTATGTAAATTTTGTACCCAGTCCGTTGTTTCCAATAATAGCAGTTAGCTCATCCCACTCATTGTATACATATCCGGTTATGGAAGAGGATATCGGTCGGATCATCAGGTCGTCAAAATAGACCGTCCCGCTATTTGAGGTCAGGAAAATAGAACAATCACCGGAAGGAACATCCACATAGGCTGTTTTTAAGATCCAGCCCCCGGCAGTATTGCTTTGGGTAAAACTTGTAATGTTCCCATTTACTTTTAATGTAGCCTGATTATTATTCCATGTAGGAATCCAAACTGTTACTTTGTATTTACCTGCCCTGTGTTGGCCACTTTTCATTGTAGCCCCAAATTGTGTAGCCGGAGTGACCTTAATTGTTTTTTTGCCTGTATGAGGATAAGGATTAACAGTATTCCATATTACATTTTCACCAGTCGAAGATATACCCGGTTCCAGCCAGTTTGTACCGCTTAAACCTTTTTCATTCTCACCTCCTGCAAAGAACATTTCGTTATAGCCTGCATTGCCACTGACCATTACCTTAGTGTCATTGTCTCCCATTTTTGTTGATGCATAATTACCATTGATATCTTTTGCTTCAAGTGGAGCAGAAAAATGATCATATAATGTTATTTCTGAAAGCTGTTTCCATTTTGTAGATTGTGCTACATCTACAGGAGAATTCCATTTAAAATCATCATCAGTATCATAATCATTACCACTTATATAATCTTTAAAAACACCATTACTGTCTATTTCTCCATTCCAAGTATAGGATTTATGTTTTCTCCATATTTTTTCATTTAACGCAGTTGCAGGTACTGTAGTTCCCGCAATATCCTTGTATGACCATACATTATTCCAGGTCGTAATACCTACACCTGTTTCTTTCCATGGTTTACTAACACTGTTATTTTTAATATAAGAATAATTTACTGCTATTTGAGATAGCATATTTTTATTAACATTAGGATTATCTACCTTCGATCCCATGCTCCCATATCTCAAATATGCAGGTGTAATTTTAGTTTTGGTTACTTCTCCATTACTATTTATTGTCCTTGTTTCAGTTGCCTGGCCAGTTAAAAAGTCATAATTGTCATAATAATTTGTAGTTGACCATCCGCCTTTTGTTGTAGTGGTGCTTTCTAATCGGGAAGGGAAAAAAACCTTACCAATAGAATTAAAAGTGTATCTATAATCTTTTACATTTATAATATTTCTATTAGTATATTCTTGTATAGCATATTTAAAACTTTCTTGGGAAATACCACTTTCAATATCGTCATTTTGAAACTTTTTATATTTATTGATGGTTTGACTTATCAATTGATGTTTAGAATTAAAATGTTTTACACTTAATAACTGTCCTAAAGAAGAAAAATTATCGTATAATATAATTTTAGAAGTCGATACCAAACTAAAATTGGAATCTAATTTTCTTCTACTGCCTCCGTAAAATTTTATTGAAAATTGATCACCAAATTTATATTCGTATTCCCCTTCATTTGGATTGCTTAATGTAAGGTCATCCATTACTTTGAAATTAAAAAGCGAACTGGATAATGTTTCGGAGCTATTTTTTACTGTTGCAGTAACGTATTCATACTGTACATTAGGCGAAGGAATTTCTTCAACAGCCTGAATTTGGTCTGCAACTTGTGGGTTATCTGAAGGTTCAAAAGAAGTGACTCCAGATATATTTGTAGTGTAAGGATTTCTATAATCGTAATCAGTAAATAAAGTATTTTCATTATTGAAATCTGAAGTAGTAATTCGTTTAACCCTCAATCCTCCACCATTTTTTCCATTCCTTCCATATGTACCTATTAAGACATTATAATTAGCAATAACCCTAAAACTATATGCATATTGAGCTGCATTTGATTCAGAATAATTATATACATAAGTTTCAAATCCACCATTACCTCTTATAATTGAACAATAAGGTCCTTCAAAAAATCTTTTTTGAAGGGCAATATCAGTTTTGTCGTTTGGTTTTAAAGTCAGCGTTTTATTAGTATCATTTATACCGACAATTGTATAATTATTTAAAAGCTCAATATTACCGGGAGAACTTGGTGAATGAATAGGATTAGGATCTTTAAATTGAAAACTTAAATTAACTTCCTGGTTTAAGTTAAATATGTCATTCAAATTATTACCACTACCAGAAGATACAAAGGTTGTATTTAATGTTATGGTATTATCTTGTATTGTATATTTAACAGGTATATTATAACGAGGTTCATGAACTCTATAAAAAGCTTCAGCAGAATTTCTAACTGTATTTGTGTTAAAAGCAGCTTCTCTTGAAAATGAGTCTGGTTCATAATCAATTTTCATTTTGGCACCATTAGGTGTTATAATTTCATTTAAACTCCATGCATCAGGATTATCTTTAACATACCCCCAATTATCTGAATTGGTAAAATTATAAGGTACAGTATTTTTCGAGTAATTGAACCTATATACAGGCATAGTTTTAATATTATTTTTCCCATTTAATTCAAGACTCCTTAAAGCCAGTCTTCCATTATTAGCATTGGGTAAATTACTCCCAAGACTGTAGTCATAATTAAAATTAATCACTTTAACGGCCTTAGTTTGTATATCAAAACCCTGAGATTGATTTAAAATACGAATGTCTTCTGTGTCAAGAACAGTTTGATCCGTATTAATGTCAGCAATTTTCACATCATAAGGATTTTTACGGAAAACATCTGAAATTCCTTGAAAACCAAAATCAAAATAAACATAACCTTTTTTTCTGTTAGTACCAGTTCCTAAATTTTTATTAATATTTATAGCATCACTATTTTTTAATAATATTATTTTGTCTAGTTTTAAACTTAAATTTTCAGGCAAATCAACATACTTGTAACTTCTATGTTTGTTATCAGACGCACTTAAATTTGTAGATTCGTAAATAGTAGATGAATTAGGCAGAAGTTTATAATAATAACCTGGTTCAATAGGCTTTTCTACCCGATCTTGAAAAGATTGTGTTATATTTTCAGACATTGGACCTGATTGATATTGTCCATTTCTGTATTGAATTGAAGTACTTTTGTCATCCTCTCTAACAGATTTAACAAATAAAGCGGTATGGGTACGGGTTTTAATTTTATCTAAGTAATAAATTTGTTTTCGACCCCAAAAAATGAAGTTTTTATTGTTATATGTTTTTCCTCCAACTTTTGGTGATCTCCATCCGTATCCATCTGACCATTTTCCATATTCAAATTGAACATAATATCCATAATCATCATTATCAATAATTCTATTATTATTGATGTCTACATAATCAGGACCTGTAATTGCAGTTAATAGCCAGTGAGTGGCATAAGGTTTTGTTTTAATTGTCTCTAGAAATTTATCATTTTCATTGTTCACATTTGAGTAATTTTTATAAACTTCCTCATAGCTATATACGGGCAGCGAATAATGATATACTTTACCGTCTAATGCCGTAATTCTATATGCCCCAATTCCATTTTCGGCAATATTTTTATAATAAATTCTATCATAATCCGAGGCTTCTATAAAAGGTGTTTGACCTGTGTTTCCATCTACAATATCTTTATTAGTAAATGCTTCAATATATTGACCATCTCTCTTTCTGTTTCCAACTTTTTTTAATTGTCCTGTAGCTTTATAATATTGATAAGAAAAAGTATTGTCAGTATCCGTTACAATGTTATTGGCAAACCGTGCCGATTCATTACCTCCATTAGAATTGACAACATTGTTATCTAAATCAAATTCTGAATCAAGAGATTTAAAATCTCCTGTTTGTGTTCTTAAAAAGGATGAATTAACATTGTCAAAATAAAAGAATAGTTTATTGTTTAGTTTATAATTGCTATCATTAATGCTTGCAGGATATGTTAAATACGTAAGATTATTTGCTTCATTTCCTTTACCATATAACATAATTTCATCATAAATTCTTGGAGAAAAAGAGCCTGACATTCCCTGTGCTGTCGCAAAATAGTTGTCATAATCAGGTAATGTTATTTCTGCTGCTGTAAAAACTCCAACTCCCTGACTTGAGGGACGGTTTTTATCTTTTACATTGTGAGATCTAACATCCATAGAATATTTGATATCTTGTTTGTATTGTGATTCTTTTTTTGAATCGAAAAGATTTAAAGTTCCGGAAGTATAGTTGTTGGTTAGTTTAAATAGCGAATATTCTATATGGGTATGTTGGTAAGCTACCCAATAAAAGCCAGCTAAATTTAAATCAAATCCACGATTGTAGTTGTTTATAAAATAATCTGATTTTGTAACAGATGTACTATTACTGCTGGAAACATTTAAAAATTGAGAAGTTACTTTATTTGAAGCTGTATTATAAGAGATACCCAGAGCAGAAGCTTTTACTTCCCCATTTGTATTTATAGTAAGACCATTATTAAATGCACCTGTTGCAGATAGCGTATAGGATCCTGATATTTTTTTTGAATTTAAATCATATCCAACTCCAACCCCGGCATAAGACACATTAATTTCTTCCGATCCCACTCCAATTCCTACCCCCGCATAGCCAACAGTTCCTCCCCATGCTTTATGTGCTCCCCAGGATCTGCTCATTCCAATTGTTATACCGTTAGGCAGAGTACCACCTATTGAAAAATCATAATAATCTAAAGTTTGACCTTGATCATATAATAATTCTGAAATTCTTGTTTTGTCCCAGTCATCAGGAACTCCTTTTACAGATCTATTTATAGCACCAGGATTTAGGCTCCATCCAAGACCAACCCAGGAGGCTTCTTCATCCATTGCTATTCCTGCATGATTTGATAATGTAAGAGGGTAGCCACCTTCCGGACTCGGCACATTTAATAGTGGCAGTACATAAGACATATCCCCAGTTGTTAAATTAACCATATCGGTTGCATCTATAGGTTCAAAGCTTGTTGCTTCGGGAGCAACTGGTCCATTATTTGAAGCAAATAAATCGCTTGGAAAAATAGTTGGAAAGAAAATCAATAAGAAAAAAGTAGCAATAATACGATGGCGCTTTTGGTATTTGGTCATGGTGGTTGGTTTAAAAACGTAATTGTGGTTCGTTTGTTAAGGCTTTGGTGTCTAATTTAAATTTGATGTCCCCGGTTTCAAGTCCCAGGTCTTCCACAACAAAATTGAGGTATTCTTGTTTCATGTATTTAGGATCACGGGGATATACTATCATGATAGAGGTCGAATTACTCATACCATACATTCTGGGATAAATAAAATCGGCGAGGGCAAGGGTGTCTTTAGTTGGCGTGTAGAGATGCAGCTTTTCTTCCATACCAAAGGCCAGTTCATTAACCATTTGTCCGAATTTGGTTTTGTCCTGAGCAACACCATTTAATAATTCCTGATTGTTTTTAGACATTGACAAATTGAAATACAGGTATTGACTGTATTGTTTTCGTAATTTATCTACAAGAGCTGGATTTTTACCTTCTCCTAATTCCTGTTTTACCAATAAATCAGTTGGTCTGTATTGTAAAACATAATCGACTCCTGCAATGGTCTTTTTGTAGTGGTATCCGTTATCTTCTTCTTTTATATAATCATTCATTTCCTCTGCTGTCTCAAAAGTTTGAGTGCATGAGGAAATGAACACCAATAAAACAATCAGAAAGTAATTATTTTTTATCATATTCTGCATTAAGGCCTTTTAAAACTTCTTCTGTTAAATCGGTTGATTCGTCAGCATACATGATGTTTCCAACACCACTTGCTCCAAATATGATTTTGTAATTATTGTCTTTTCCGTATTCTTTGATGTAATCATTAATATCGTTGATTACGGTTTGTGTTACTTTTTTGTCTTCTTCCTGAATTTTTTTCTGAATAGCTTCCTGATATCCATTAATCTGTTGTTGTTTATTGCCCAACAGTTCTTGTTTTAGTTTTAATTCTTTTGGAGATAAAGAAGCTCTTTCTTTTTCATAATTTTTTAATTCGGTTTGCCAGTTTGCGACTAATGAATCTACATTAGCTTTCATTAAATTGGCTTTTTTGTCAAATTCGGCTTTGGCTACTTTGGTTTTACTGTAACCGGTAATAAGTTTATTAACGTCAACATAGACTAATTGGGAACTGGATTTTGTGAAATAAACGGCAATAACACTTAAGATAACTGCTGAAATTGAGGCGTAAAAAGGAATTTGTTTCATTTTTTTATTAATTAATTTGGTATGTTTTATGCTAAGACACGATGTGTCCAATCCAGCGATATTATTTTTGAGAATAATAAGGATCATTTAGACCCTGATTCAAGCTTTTTTAGACGAGCTTCCTGATCGTTAAAACGAGCTTCTTGCTGGATGATATAGAGTGTTAATTCCTCGATTTTTTGAAGCAGTTTAGCATTCATTTCTCCCAAGAGAATTCCATTTTCAGACACCTCACAGGCTGAAGGAATATTTTTCAGATGACCATTTGTGTTGATATAGTTTTCTACCTCTTTTAAAGAAGGCAAATTGTACTCTTTCTTAAATACGAAATCTGGCCAGTTGGCATAAGTCTGCACTTTGATTTCTTCAGTAATAAATTTTCCTTTAACAGCCATGGTGTAGCCTGCTGGGATTATATTGGTATTAATGCCTAATTG
The DNA here is from genome assembly GCF_000282055.1 of Flavobacterium sp. CF136. Taxonomy (GTDB): domain Bacteria; phylum Bacteroidota; class Bacteroidia; order Flavobacteriales; family Flavobacteriaceae; genus Flavobacterium. Next base: position 7,713 of record NZ_AKJZ01000071.1, on the reverse strand, counting down.
GTCTGTGTCGAATTTTCCGTAAATAAGTGGTGTGGTAGTTTCGCTGTTGTCAATGTATAGACGGTTACTGTTAGTTTGGTTTGACCCGGCTTTGTATCCTAAAAAAACATTATTCGATCCACTACTATGATATCCTGCTTTATAACCAATTGCAAGATTATAATTTCCTGCGCTATTATTATTTCCTGTTTGGCGTCCTATAAATGTGTTTCCTATCCCATTATTAGTATTCCCTGATTCATCTCCTATGAATATATTGTATTCTCCTGTTTGACTACCCTGTCCGGCTTCACGGCCTGTAAAAATATTATGATGCCCTATGGTATTATTAGTTCCGGCATCATAACCCGTAAATATGTTATACGATCCTGATGAATTTGAGTATCCAGATTTATAACCTGAAAAAACATTTCCTGATCCAATATTATTAAAATATCCGGTTTGATGACCTAAAAAGACATTATTTCCTCCTGTAGTATTGGATTTTCCACTTTGTGTCCCAAAAAAGGAATTATTGTACCCTGTTACTAATATACCGGCTTTATATCCGAAAGAGCTATTGAAAATTCCTAAATTACCAGATGGATTTCCAAAGTTGGTATTTTGGCCATTTAGAAAAAAATTAACAAAAAAAAGACCAGTAAGCAGTAGTAATTTTATTTTCATTTGTCTGATATTTTAAATTAATTAGGGTTTAGTTTGATTTTTAAAAATTAAAGCTATATATCAATACTTAATAAATTAAATTGTTTCAACAGCATATTTAGCAATCGATTACATTTATATGATTGACTTTATATTCTATGATTTAACAATTTTAAAATAACGCTAATTAATAAAATAAAACTGATAATATTATAAAAAATTTTAGATTTTATTAACAAAATTAAAACAAGTATAAATATCTATTTTTAATCATCTAGTTGTTTAGTTATAAAATGAAATTAAGCTAGGCAATTTTTAAATTCAATGAGTGTAAATAAACTTAATTTTTCTTAAATAATTTTTGCGCTTTTATATTAATTTAACAAGTTATCTTATACTATTTTTTTTATAAAAAAATAATTACATTTGCTCTAATAATTAGACTTAAAAATGAACAAAAAAATACCTTCGTTCAATCTTCAGGAGATGCTGATTGTTCTGGCCATTATCGGAATTTTGCTTTTAATAGCATTACCTAATCTTATGCCTTTAATAACAAAAGCCAAAAGTGTAGAAGCACAGGTGCAGCTAAAGGCAATTTATAATGCTGAGAAGCAATATTATTTTATGTATTCTAAATATAGTCCCGATTTTGTCGAAATAGATTTTGAAGCACCCAAAACAACAAAAGATAACGGCAGTGCAAATTATACTTATGAAATTGTGCAATCGACCAATAACGAATTTAAAGTAAAGGCTACGGCAATTACCGATTTTAATGGTAATGGCGTTTTTAATGTTTGGGAAATTGACCAGAATGGTGTTCCAAAACAAATTGTTACCGATTAATGTGGTGCCTGAAATTGATACTTATTTTATTGTTTTTTACTATTTTATATCAGGATTGTAAGGATCGATTAGTCTTTTGGTTTTTATATCCGTTGGCAGGGATTCTGGCTTTAGCCATTCAATATTTTATACTGCCTGTTAATTCAATACTGCTTAATGTTGGTACAAACCTGATTTTGGTTTTGTTTTTATTATTGGTTTGTTATGTATACACAAGACTAAGAAAATTGGAGTTCTCGAACTCATTCGGACTAGGCGATGTATTATTTTTTATCTTTATTTCATTTACTTTTTCAACAATCTCTTTTTTGGTGCTTTTTATATTTTCATTGTTTTTTTCTCTTTTGCTGCACCTTGTTTTGTCTCAAAAGGGTAAACAAAAGACGGTGCCATTAGCGGGTTATATGTCATTGTTTTTTGGAGTTGTTTACGGAATCACTTTCTTCTGCGAAAGCAACTTTTTATACGCTTATTAACAAATGACAAATTTTGATATCCCAATAGAATTCCAACAGCTTGTTAAATCGGAACAGGCGTATTATTACAGGATAATTCCCGTGGGAAAATCAGATGGGTTGGTTATCTTAAAAACGGATGCTGAAGACACCATAAGTTTACAGAATGAATTATCTGTTTTATTAAATTTCCCAATTAAGCTAGACACAGAAAGTGCCGAAAATATTAACCGTTATCTGAGTACTAATTATCGAAAAACGGCTGGGGACAAGATTGCCAATATCCATTATTCTTCGGATTTTTTAGAAAAAATAGTGGTGAATGCCAAAGAAATAGGAAGCAGTGATATTCATTTTGAGCCTTATGAAAAAAATGCCCGTGTGCGTTTTCGTTTAGATGGAAAACTCAAAGAACAATTTCATATTACTACAGAAGAGTACCCTGTTTTGGTAAACAAAATAAAAATCAGGGCTCAACTTGACATATCCGAAAAACGTTTGCCGCAAGACGGGCGCATTACCATGATTACCGAGTATGAAGATTTTGATGTGCGTGTTTCTGTTTTACCAACATTACATGGTGAAAAAGTAGTATTGCGTATTTTAAGTAAGGATACAAGTCATATCGATATTAATGGGCTGGGTTTTACTGAAAAAGAATTGATTACTTATCTGGAAAACATCAAAAGACCAAACGGAATTGTGTTAATTTCCGGCCCAACCGGATCGGGAAAAACGACTACGTTATATGCAACCCTTAAAAAATTAAATTTACCCAATACCAATATATTAACGGTTGAGGACCCTATCGAATATACCCTGGAAGGAATTAATCAGGTACAGTTAAAAGAAAATATAGGTCTTGATTTCGCTACAACCTTAAGAACTTTTTTGCGACAAGATCCTGATATAATTATGGTTGGTGAAATTCGGGATGTAAATACGGCAAATATGGCTATTCGGGCAGCTTTGACAGGACATCTTGTATTATCGACGATACACACCAATTCTGCCTGGGCAACCATTTCAAGATTGATTGATATGGGGATTCCGTCATTCTTAATAGCAAGCACACTCAATGTAAGTGTTGCACAACGTTTGGTCCGAAAACTTTGCAGCTATTGTAAAACCGAAGAAGATGTTTCAGGAGCATTTTTCCCGACCGGATTTACAGTACCTGAAGATCTTAAAAAACACCATGTGGCAGTAGGCTGTGAAAACTGCTACCACACAGGATATTCAGGCAGAAAAGCTATTTATGAGATTCTGCCTATTGGGAGTGAGCTTTCTGTATTAATTAAAAATAATCAACTGGATATCGATAAATATCTGGAAGAAAACGAAATTTTCACATTGAAGAAAAATGCATTGTCTTTAATTAAAAACGGAACTACTTCAATTGATGAAGTTTTTTCTTTACTCTTGTAGAAAATATTAAAAGAAATATATCTGACTAACATTCATGAAAAAAATAATTACATTTTTACTATTAATAATTTTTCAAATTTCATTTTCTCAGGAAAATAGAATTTTGCAGCTTAAAAATAATATTGACGCAATAAGCGCTGATGAACCCGGACTAAGCGAAAAAATTAATATTAATATTAAAGAATCTTCTCTTTCGGGTTTTTTGATGGCTGTGTCTGAAGTTCATAAAATTAATATTAGTATAGCCCCAAATTTAAATCAGATTAATATCGTAAATAATTTTACAGATGTTGTGGTGGGTGATGTTTTATTATTTCTTTGTAAAGAATACAACCTGACCATCGATTTTACAGGAAATATACTTTCTATAAAATCGTATGTAAAACCGGTAGAAAAAGTAATAGAAAAAGAGATTGATGCTTCTTTTGACATACCTAATAATTTACTGTCCTTAAATTTAAAAGGAGATCAATTGTATGGTGTTTTTAAAAGAATAATGGATGTAAGCGGTAAAAATCTTGTTTTTGCCCCGGGATTAGAAAATCAATTATTGACAGTTTATATAAAAAACATGCCTTTTGATGCAGCCTTAAACAAATTGGCATTTGCTAATAACTTATCGGTTTCCAAATCAAGGGATAATTTTTATGTTTTTGATCAGTTAGACGGAACTTATACGAAAGAACCCGGAACTGATGCCAATGTAGTCCGTCAAAATAAGCCACAGCGTTCGAGAAAATCAAATTTCTTTTTTACAGTTGTTGATCCAGAAAAGAAATTACTGGATGTCGATTTTGAAAACACCCCAATAGCAAGTATAGTTTACGATATTGGCCATGAACTGGATATTGACATGTTTATTTCAAGTCCCCTTGAAAATGCAGGGACAGCAACAGTTAAGGCAAAAAATATTTCGTTTGATGCGCTGCTTAATAAATTATTTGAAATTAAACAGGAAAACAATTCAGCGTCATCAAATGCAAATTCTCCACAACAATCGCAGTATAACAGTAATAATAACGGTGCAGTTCAGAACGCAGTTGCTTCAACGGGATTGTATACTTATATGAAAAGTGGTCCAATTTATTATTTTGGTACAAAAGATCAGTTGGTGGTTAGAAATATAAAGGTAATTCCATTGATGTATCGCTCGATTGATATATTAAGTGATCCATCGAAAGAAGGAAGAAGTGCCGGAAGATTAAACAATAATACCAACTATACTAATTATAATTCTTCTAATTATAATTCTTCTGATAATAATAACAATAGAACAAATAACAATTACCAGAATCAGAATACTAATTTAAATTCAGGAAGCAGTCCCTCATCCACAAGTAATCCTTCCGAATCTATTCTTAGTATCATTCCGGATGAAATAAAAAAAGATCTGGATATTAAAATAGACAAAGAACTGAATAGCTTTTTAGTAAATGGTCCGGCTGCAAATATTGAGCGTTTTGAATCATTTGTAAAATATATCGATAAGGCTGTTCCTGTTATATTGATTGAAGTTATGCTGCTGGAAGTAAATAAAAGTGCAACTGTCGAAACAGGAATTAAAGCCGGTATAGGTGATAAGCCTGTGACTACATCCGGAACAGTATTTCCTAATGCGGATATTAATCTGGGAGCGCAAACAATAAATAATATTATTGATGGATTTAACGGATTTGGTTCTTTGAATATTGGCAAAGTTGTACCAAATTTTTATTTGAGCCTTAAAGCAATGGAGACTAACGGGAATTTAAAAATCCGGTCTTCACCAAGATTATCTACATTAAACGGACATAAGGCATATTTGTCTATTGGAGAAACAACGTATTATGTGGTAACGAATCAGAATTATTACGGTTCACAAATTCCACAGGCTTCAGAAGTTAAGAACTATCAGCCCATTGATGCTGAACTTTCTGTAACCATTATGCCACTGGTTTCAGGAGATGGGCAGATTACAATGGATATCAAAGTAATTCAGTCCAGTTTTAACGGTCAAAAAGTAGATAAGGATGCACCTCCGGGGATAAATTCGAGAGAGTTTACTTCTATAATCCGTGTTAAAGACCAGGATATAATTGTTTTGGGAGGACTTGAAGAATCTGTAAAAAATGATTCAGGAACCGGAGTACCGTTATTATCAAGAATTCCGATTATTAAATGGTTGTTTAGTTCCCGTAAGCGCGAAGATTCCAAGAAAAAATTATCAGTATTAATTAAACCTACGGTTATTTACTAATGAATATTCCGTCGCTAAATAACTTTTTGCTTGGCACCCATTATATTGGTGTCGAGCATTTTACTTTAAATAATGAAGATAAAATTTCTTTGTTATTAGTAGAAAAGAAAAAGGAAGGTCTCGTAATTACAAAAAAGGACAGGGTTAATTATACAGGCAAAATTTCCGAAAAATGGGATAACAAACTTCCCTTTTTTTTAACAATCAATACAAATCAGGTTATTCAAAAAGAAGTTTCCTCAACAGATGCTTCTGACGAAAAACTATTGCATAAAGCGTTTCCCAATACAAATTGGGAGGATTTTTATTTTGAAATCTGGCGTTTAAAAACAAAATCTATAATCGCAATTGCCAGAAAGTCTTATTTGCTTGAAATAGTAACAAACTATGAGAGTCAAAAAATAACAATTGCCGGAATCAGTCTTGGTATTTGCTCAATAGCTGATATTATTGATTATACCGATGAAAGTGTTTTACAAACAAATCATCAGTTAATCTCCAATCAGGAACAAGAGCAGATAATTTCTGCAAATCTTCAGGATTCTGTCATAACATATAATATAAACAGTCTGCAGATAGAGAACAGGCAATTGCTGGCTTTTTCGGGAATTCTTCGATTGATTATGAATGGAACTGTGAATACGGGTTCTATTATAACTCACAGTGGTGAATTATACGATGATTATAATCAAAAAACTTTTTTTGTTAAAGGCTTAAAAATTGCAGTTGGAGCACTGTTGGTTGTTTTAGTGCTTAATTTTATTTTTTTTACACATTATTATAAGCTGGCACAGGAAACTTCAGAAACATTATTGGTGAATAAATCGTCAATTGAGGATGTAAACAAGATAAAGCAAAGAATTGTAGTAAAAGAGGAAAAGGTTAAAAATCTTGTTGGAAAAACGACTTCCCAAAGTTCATTGATTATCAATGAAATTGCAAATAAAGTTCCGGCATCTATTTTATTGACTGAGCTGACTTTTAATCCGTTAGTAAAAAAAATTAAACCGGAAGAACCTATAATTACTCAGGAAAAAACAATCACCATTTCAGGAACAACAATTGCTAATGGGGCATTTACAAATTGGATTGAAAGCATAGAAAAATTAAATTGGGTTGAAAAGGTTTTAATAACACATTTTGGAAAGAACGATACGAATGAAACTGTATTTTCGATTAAATTAACCCTGAAGTAATATGAAGCTAAACAATAAAAACAAACTATTTTTAGCCGGGTTTCTGTTAATATGTTACCTGTGTTACTCTTTTGCTATATCAAATACGATAAACTATTATAAAGAATATAAGAACAAGCAGGAAGAGATTACTGCAGATAGTAATATGCCTAAACTGGTCGGGCAGCTCATTCAGAAAGAGAAGCAATTAGATCAGGTATTATCTTATTATGATATAAATGTTTCAGAATCATTTCAGAATGATTTATTAAAACAGTTAACGACTTATAGCGATAGTTACCATCTCAAAATTGTAGATTTTCAGGAACCGCATGCTATATCGCAAAAAGGATTTACCACAACCAGTTATATTTTTTCTTTGGAGGGCTCTTTTAATGGATGCCTGGCTTTACTCAATAAAATTGAAAACAATCCGGCTCTCGGAACTGTCAGGCATTTGAACTTTATCAAGAAGAAAAACTATAAAACCAATACAGACCAGTTATTTGTAGACGTTATTATGCAAAAAAACAAAGGAATTTAATTGGATAGTACAAAACAAAACTTAAATAAATTATGAAAAAGATTTTAGTGTTATTAGTGGCTTTAGCGGTACAAACGAATTTTGCGCAGAATGTTTTTCCCTCAACAGGAAATGTTGGGATAGGAACAAATTCTCCCACGGCAAAACTTGAGACTCTAAATACGACTCCGGGAATAACTTCATTTAAAACAATAGGAGTAAATGGTTATTTATCGGTTGATAATGTAGGGTCAGGTGAAAACTATTACAGCGCTACTAATTTTCATGAATTCCAAATTGGAGGCGCTTCAAAAGTGAGAATCAATTCAAATGGTAATGTTGGTATAGGAACAACTAATCCCACAGCTAAGTTACATGTAAATTCAACGGATGTTGCAGCTT
>NZ_AKJZ01000070.1 GCF_000282055.1 Flavobacterium sp. CF136 | reverse complement strand
CGGTTACGGTAGCATCTGTAGCTCCTCCACCCCAAGTGAAAACAATTGTACCAATAGCAGTACCACTTGTTACTGTCTGACTGTTATTAGAAGTCGAAGTAAGGGTTTGTGCACTTACAGGTGTAACTGTTATAGTTCCCGATCCTGTGGCTGCCGTTCCTGTTCCTGTGGTAGCAATTGAATAAGACAAAGTCGCTGTTGGTGTTCCTGTAATAGTAATTGTTTTTGCGGTAGTATTTTTTACAAAAGTAATTCCCGATGCAGGTAATCCGGTTACGGTAGCATCTGTAGCATCACCACCCCAAGTGAAAACAATAGAACTAATTGCCGTACCACTTACTACAGTTTGATTATTATTTGTAGTTGAAGTAAGCGTTTGATTACTTACGACATTGGTTTCTCCTTGTACTGAAACCAACGTACTGGTGTAATTGGTAAGTGCAGATTTCAAAGCTGTGATCACAAGCGAAGATGTATCATCTACTGCATTGTCAAAAGTCCATTTTAAGTCACCACCCGAAACACGTCCTGCATATTGTATTGCTTTATTTTTAGCTGCTTCCGGACTATCTGGTGTATAAGAATACATTATGCTTGAATTTGTGTCAAAATTATTGTAAGTGTTTGATCCTGATTTTGAAGTAATACTGCTGCTGATGGTTTCATTTCTGGTTGACGCAACATAAGCATCAAATTCTTTTGGATAATTTGTAGCATCATAAGCCACAAATCGTGTTTCACCGCTCATAGTATTATTGAATGCTTTTATGGTACCTCCTGCTTCGCCAGAAAAAGTTCCTTCGGCTCCTCCATAGACATCAGTACCCTGCATGGAAGTAAGCATAGGATATTTACAATTACGGAAAAAATTTGCTTCCATAAATACCGATGATCCTAAAGTAGACCCTGCGCCATATTTTGAGTTACCATCATAATAGTTATTGTAAACGTGTGCAGAATAAAAACGAACACGTGGATGACGAGAATCAGAATGGTCAAACCAATTATGATGATACGTAATATACAAACCTGTAGTAGTATCTTCACTTAAGCCTAAAAGACTCGCTTTTCCACTATCCCAAAAATGATTATAAGCCAATGTAATATAAGTTGATGATTTATTATCTAATGCTCCGTCACCTTTTATTTGGTCAGCGTCGCTGCCAGCATTTCCATAAAACAAATCACAATTATGAACCCAAACGTGATCGTTGTCTTGTTGCATTCCAACATTATCACCTGCTGTACTATTGCAGTTCATAAATCCGATGTTTCTAACTTCAATATTCGATGCTGATTTAAGTCGTACTCCCCACCCATTAGCAACCGCATCGGTACCAATACCTTCAAAAGTAAGATAAGCTGATGCATTTTTAGCATTTTCTATAACAACATCTCCACCATCCATTACGGTCATATCCGTAACATTTCCAATAAGACGTATGATAAATGGACGTGTATCTTTACCTTTTTTAATAGCAAATAAAATATTTTGCAGCCCTACGCAAGGATTTGCGCTGGCTCCGGTAATATCCATCGAAATAGTATTCTTGGTATTCTGCGTAATATAAAGAATTACAGCATTGTCTTTTGGCGTTCCATCTGCCTTGTATCCTCCCGGCACTCTGCCACTATCAAAAGCAAAACCACTGCGGTCATGAGCTAAAACAGTTAAAGTGCTTGTTGTGGAACCTGTACCTTCGACTCCGGAAATAACCGGCTTTACTTTCACTGTATAAGTTCCGGCTTTTAGCCCTGGTATATCGGCACGATAGTAAGAACCATAACTACGAATTAGTTGATTGTCAATTTTTTGGTCTGTAAAACCATTTCCCGTATAATAAACATTATAGGTTTGAGCATTGCTAAGAGGCTGCCATTTTACAAATGCAGATTCCAGCCAGCCTGCTGCCTCGTTAATTTGGATTTGTTGTGACCAGCCTTGGATAACAACAAGCAAAAAAGTTAAAAAAAGTAGGTTTTTTTTCATCATGTGGTTTTGGTTAATTAATAGTTAGTTTAAAGTGGTTTTTGTTTTTGACTACAAATTCAAAAAATGTAATCGATTACGCAAAAATATACAAAATTTAAATATTCTCAATATTTTTAGAATAAAAAAACACATTCAATAAAAATAACAACTTTTAAATACTCTAAATGTAATTTATTACATTAAATGCAACAAATTACACATGATTAATTATACCTTATTTTACGCCACTTCCGTAACTTTATTAGAAGATTATTTTTGAGAAACTCCACAAAATTTATCTTATTTTATAAAATATTAAATTTATTTTCAAGTCAAATAATTTATAATAAAAAACCTGTTAATAATTGTGATAATTTAAAAATAAAGACTTAAAAAAATTGTTTTATTTATGTTCGATTTAAAAAATACATATATAAATTATCTAAAAGTCACTATTTTAAAGAAAATACAATTTAGATTTTAGTCCTAAATTATTTCAATAAATGTCATTTGAAAACCAACAAAAAACATTCAAAAAAGAGTAATACTAATTCATTATAAAATTTGTGACAGATACAAATAAAAAAGGCTTCCAAATTGGAAGCCTTTTCAACATTATTAAAAATTAAGAAAACTATTTTTTGATGATTTTTTTAGCAAATGAACCTTGATCAGTAGTAACTCTTACCAAATAATTTCCAGTAGTCAGATTACTTACATCAATAGATTCAACTTCACCAGAAATGTTTTTAACTACACCACCTGACAAACTATAAATCATGACATTTTCAATTTTTTGATTATCCGAAGAAATATATAATTGATCTGAAACAGGATTAGGATACAAAGTAAGTTTTGCAGCTTCAACATTTTCTCCTAGTCCTAATGAAGGATAAGACGTTTTAATATAGTACAAATTTCCACTGTCTCTTTTCAAGATCGTATAAGAACCTGCAGAAGGAAGAGAAATAGTTGTAATGCCATTTACCGCTGTATATGAATATACAGCAGCAACAGCAGTACCCGTAGGAACTACATAAGTTCTTTTTGTAGCATCCGCTGCAGGATCAAAAACCAAGGTTAAAGTTGCCGCTGCTGTTACTGTAAATGTTATAGCTGTACTAGATTCCATTTTTAAACATTTGGACAGTGTTAAACCAGAATAACTTATAGTTGGAGGAGAAGAATTATTCATATTTCCTGTAATACTATAAAACGAACTAACTTTATCAGATAATGTGAAATTATGTATTTGATCACCTGCAGAAACAGCATTAACAGTAATCGTTCCAGATACAGCAACCGGAGTTCCTGCACTACCAGAAGTAATCGCCGTAAAAGTAGCAGAACCGGTAGCAGTTGGCGTACCGGATATTGTAATGGTTTTTGCCACTGCATCTTTTACAGACCCAAGTCCTGCAGTCAATCCAGAAACATTAGCATCGGTTGCGTCTCCGCTCCACGTTAATACTATAGGAATGATAGAAGCACCAATTGTTATAGTTTGATTGTTGTTATTACTGGTAGAAGTAATTATCTGACTGCTTGGAGGCAATACTGTAATTGTTCCTGAATCAGAAGCCGAAGTACCAGCTGTACCAGTAGTAGTAACAGTATACTCCATAGTTTCCGTAGGTGTACCGGAAAGAGTTAGCGTTTTTGCAGTAGTATTTTTTGCTGCTGTAACTCCATTTGGCAATCCGGTAACAGCTGCATCTGTCGCATCGCCTCCCCAGGTAAAGACAATATTACTAATTGCAGTACCACTCGATACTGTTTGATTATTATTGTTGGTAGTGGCCACTAAGGTTTGATTTCCTGGAGCTGCAGTTTCTCCCTGGACTGATACCATGGTTGATGTATAATTGGTAAGTGCCGTTTTTAACCCAGAAATAACAAGGTAAGATTTATCATCTACCAAATTATCAAAAGTCCATTTTAAGTCACCGCCAGAAACACGCCCTGCATATTGCATTACTTTCGTTTTAGCGTCAGCAGGAGAATCAATTACCAAATTTTTCACGTATAATGCAGCATTGGTATCGAAATTATTATAAGTATTACTTCCTGATTTTGAAATAACTGAAGCAGGAACAACTTCTCCTCTGGTTGTTGCTAAATAAGCATCAAAATCTGTAGTAGAACTAATTTTTCCAGCAATATTATATTGTGGATTAGTATCTCCATAGGCCACAAAACGCATATTATTTGTTGCAATATCGGCATCAAATGTATTATTAAATGCCTTAATACTACCTCCGGCTTCACCAGAGAAAGTCCCCATTGTACCTGCATTATTTACTTGATTCGTTTCGTCCCAAATATCAGTTCCCTGCAATGAAGTCATCATAGGATGTTTACTATTACGGTAATAGTTTCCTTCAACAAACAATGAAGATCCTAAAGTTGACCCCGAACCATATTTTGCATTTCCATCAAAATAGTTATTATAAATGTGAGCAGAATAATAGCGAACACGTGGATGGCGGGAATCTGAATGGTCAAACCAGTTATGATGATAGGTTACATACAAACCAGTTGTAGTACCTTCACTCAAACCTAAGAGACTCGCTTTTCCATTATCCCAAAAGTGATTATATGCTAACGTAATATAAGTTGAGTTTTTATTATCTAATGCACCATCTCCTTTTATCTGATCTGCATCACTACCTGCATTTCCATAAAACAAATCGCAGTTATGAACCCAAATATGATCATTATCTTGTTGCATTCCAATATTGTCTCCCGCTGTACTGTTACAGTTCATAAAACCAAGATTGCTAACTTCGATATTTGATGCCGATTTAAGACGAACCCCCATCCCGTTCACAACCGCATCTGTTCCTACACCTTCAATAGTAAGATAACTATTTGCATTGTTTGCATTTTCAATAGTGATATCCCCGCCTTCCATTACAGTCATATCAGTAATATTTCCAATCAAACGAATGATAAAAGGACGTGTATCCTTTCCTTTTTTGATTGCATACAAAATATTTTGTAAACCAACACATGGATTCGCACTTGCACCCGTTATATTCATTGAAATCGTATTTTTTGTATTTTGAGTAATATACAGAACAACAGCACCTGTTTTAGGCGTACCGTCAGCTTTGTATCCTCCGGGAACACGGCCACCATCAAAAGCAAAACCGTTACGATCTTGTGCCAAAACAGTCAGACTGGAAGTTGTAGTTCCTGTACCTTCTACATTTGCCGTTACCGGTTTTACAGTAATAGTGTAAGTGCCTGCTGCTATACCAGGAATATCCGCACGAAAATAACTGCCATAGCTGCGAATTAACTGTTCATCAATTTTCTTATTAGTTTCCACTCCACCGGTATAGTAAACATTATAGCTGTCAGCTCCTGCAACAGGTGTCCATTCTACAAAAGCAGATTCAAGCCATCCGGATGATTTTGTGATAGTAACTGATTGTGCCCATATTTGTGCAGAAACAAACAATAAAGCCATGTAAAGTAAAATTCTTTTCATAATTGTGGTTTAAGTAATGATAGTTTAGTTTAAATAGTTGCCGAAACACTTAAATAAAAATGTAATCGATTACACGAAAGTAAATAAAATTTCTTAATAGTAAAAAAATTTATAAAAAAAATACATATAATAAAAAAAATACCTTATTTAAACATGAATAACATAACTATATCGTTATAGATTTAAACACTGCTCAACCCCATAAATGTTTGTCTTAACATAAAAAACTGCACATAAAACAGGATAAAATATTTGTAAAATCCACACAACAGAATATTCTTATTTTTTTAAGCAACCTTTTAGTTCAATTTAGATTTAAGCCACAAAAAAGCGGCAATTTCAAATTTGAAATTGCCGCTTTTTTGTGGCTATTAATTAAAAATATTTTTTACAAATTAAATGATGCTCCCAAGCTAAAAGTAACCTGATTATTTAAATGATCAAACATCTCATTATCATTACTGTATTTTGCAATTGGAAATCCAACTTCAGTAAAAACACCAAATCCTTCAGTAAAGAAATAACGGCCTCCAACATGACCCCCGAAATTTTTCAATCCCAAACTTAAACCAGGATAGATATCTAATTTTTCATCAATATTAAAAACACTTCCCAGATTGGCGTTAATTCTGAATTTTGCATCAAAACGATCTCCAAAATCTGGTTTTTTTCCATAATACTCTGTATCACCATAATAACCTGAAAACTCATTTACACCCAATAAATAAGAAGTAACAAATCCGTAAGAGAAATTTTCTGCCAGACCAAAATCAATTGACCCCTGAATTCCTGAGCCTCCATCTTGTATGTTAGCACCAACATTGATTTTCATATCTCCTTTTCCCGTAAAAGCGTGTTGCGCTTGTGTAATTCCGAATGCAGCTAAAAACAATAATGTAATAATCTTTTTCATAGTTTAAATAATTTTTAAAATACAAAAATAGGATTTTACAGCTTAATTCCTACCCTTTTCATCAAAATACAATTCATTCAAAGGATCACTTTGCCAAAATTCTTTTGTCTGTACATTCATTATAGTCAAAGGACCTCTAAAAGCAGCCCCTGTATCAATATTCCAAACACATGCTTTATTTATTGGAATCGTTTTACCAATACGGGTAACGGGTGTATGACCAATAAAAATTTCTTTATATAAGGTAAATCTTTTAGGATAAAACAAATCATCTTCTTTCATATTTGGATCTAAAGAAAGTGCTGTTTCCCACAACGTTCTGTCCCAATAAAATAATTTCGGAAAATATTCATAACCAACACCATTTAAATTTGTAAAACCGGCATGTACAAATAAACGGTTTTGCTCATCGAGATGATAATCCTGAAGTGACTCTAAAAATTTTATATGAATTTGTTTTTGTTCTTCGTTTAGTTTCTCATAAGCCAAAACTGTAGCCTCACCTCCGTGCTGATACCAAAGTTCATTATTTTTTGCATTTTTAAGCCATTCTAATAATAATTCATCATGATTCCCTCTAATGCAAATACAATTTTGCTTGCTTTGAAGACGAATCAAATAATCAATTACCTGAGGGGACTGGCTCCAGCCATCAACATAATCACCAAGAAATATTAAAGTATCATTTTCTGTAACTTCGGCCTTTTTCATCACTTGTTCAAGTGCGAGTAACCCACCATGAATGTCGCCTATAACAAATGTTTTCATTTTTTAATTGTTTAATCTGTAATCACAAAAATATAGAAAATGATCTGTTTTTAGATAATTAAGTTGCTAATCAAATTACATTATTTAAAAAATAATCACAAAAAATCCCGACAAAGCTAATAAACAATCTGTTTTTTGAGATTTGTCGGGATTTTTCAAAATTCTTAAGAAACTATACCCCAAGTTTTTTGGCAATATCTGAAGGAATCCCACCTTTATTTACCAATAAAGCTGTTGTTTTATATTTTACAAAATTCTTAGTTACAAATAAAAATCCTTTGTAGTCGTTTGTTTCTCCCCAGGAATTTTTTACGATATAGTATTCTTTTCCCAATTGATCTTTAGCCAAACCAATAATATGCATTCCATGGTCATCTGTAGTTTGATAATTATCAAAAGCCGCCTGACGCATTTCAGGAGTAATTTCCGGTTCTGGTTTTGGTCCGTTAAACATGTCTGCTTTTTCATCAGCCGTCATATCATCATATTTTTTTGTCGGAACATACGCAACGCCATTTTTCCAGCTAAAGCTTTTTTCACTAACATCAGTTGCCCATGCCACAGTATATCCTTTTTTCAGGGCATTATCAATAACATCGGTCATATCATTCACTTTTACATTATAAATCTGATCAAATGACCAGTTATCAGGAACTGCCAATACTGTTTTTTGGTAGTATGGGGCATTTGTAAATGATGACATTTCTACATATTCATCAGGATTAATCCCTACTACTTCTTTAGCAAAAGATTGTGGTGTATAATTTTTTCCTTTGTAAGTAAAATTATCCGGCACTTTTCCTAAATAAGAATCAATAACCGCAGCATAGGCTTTTTCCCAGCTCGGTGTCAATTCTCCATTTGGATTTTTAACAACGGCAGTTAAAACACCTTCAATAATGGCTGACATTTCGGCAAATTTATTTTTATCAGTTCCGTAGTTCAGTCCTGTATAAACTTCTCTCGGAACGGTCCCGAATTTTTTATACATATTAATTACGTCATGCAAAGCACCTCCATCACCTAAAGTAACGGCACCATGCATACGTACATAATTTTTCCCTTTTTCAACATACACATTTCTTGCAGAAAAAATTTGTGATAACTCAACTGGTTGCTTTCCTAAACGAATCATTTCAGATTCTAAAAAAGAGTTGGTAGAATAACTCCAACAAGTTCCTGAAGAACCCTGCAGTTTTACTGAAGTAGTCCCTAAATTAATTTCCTCTGTGAATTTAAAGTTTTCTTTACTTTTATCACTTGCATTTAATTTTAGTGAATTTACTAAAATGTCCTGTGCAAAACAGCTGGTTGCTCCAACAAAAAAAATCGAAGCTATAAATACTGATTTGATTGAAAATCTATTCATAATTTTTATTTAATGATTTAATAAATTAGTAGTAACAGTTTATATTTTGTTACAAAACAATCAAATAATATACAATTTGTTAGTATGTGATGCGTTAAATTTTTACACAATCAATTTTATACATCTATAAATAAGCAAGTTACACACTAAAAGGTCAAAAAACCGAAACTATTTTATACAGAAAAACCATCAAAAATAAATTTTGATGGTTTTTATATTTAATGTGTTTTTTCTAAAAAGAAAAACTATTCAATTTCTGATACTCTCATAGTGTTTACCATTCCTTTATCTTTAATTGGCATAGCTGCTAAATTGATTAAAAAATCACCTTTAGTAACGAATCCTTTTTCTCTTGCAATTTCGTTTACATCAGTAACAGTATCATCAGTACTTTCATCTTTATCATAGAAGTATGATTTCACTCCCCATAATAAATTTAACTGAGTAAGAATTCTTTTGTTTGAAGTAAAAACTAAAATATGGGCAGATGGTCTCCATGCAGAAATTTGAAAAGCAGTATAACCACTATTTGTCAAGGTACAAATTGCTTTTGCCTGAATTGTATTTGCCATCAAGGCTGCCTGCTGACAAATTGTTTTAGTAATAAAACGTTTTGTTTTAATTTGCGGTGTATTTTGTGGTACATGAATTAGCGGAGAATCTTCTACAGCTTCGCAAATTTGAGTCATTTTCTGAATTACCTGCACCGGATAATTACCTGTAGCTGTTTCACCGGATAACATTACTGCATCAGCACCATCCATTACCGAGTTGGCAACGTCATTAACTTCAGCACGTGTTGGCGTTAAGCTTGTAATCATTGTTTCCATCATTTGCGTTGCCACAATAACAGGTATTCTTGCAGTTTTTGCTCTGCGAATCAAATCTTTTTGCACCAATGGTACTTCATGTGCAGGAAGTTCAACTCCTAAATCTCCTCTGGCAACCATTATAGCATCACAATATGCAATAATTTTATCCATATTTTCAAGAGCTTCCGGCATTTCAATTTTAGCAACGATAGGAATTTTAACATCTGAATGTTTAGCAATTAATTCCTGTAAATCCTGCAAATCGCGAGGAGTTTTTACGAATGAAAGTGCAATCCAATCCACTTTTTGTCCAATCGCAAAAATGGCATCTGCAATATCTTTTTCAGTTAAAGCCGGTAATGAAATTTTAGTATTTGGAAGATTAACTCCTTTTTTAGATTTTAATTCTCCACCTTGAATTACTTTGGCAACAACTTCTGTTTTTTTATCTGTAGAAATAATTTCAAAAATCAGTTTACCGTCATCAAGCAAAATACGCTCTCCCGGATTAACATCATTTGGAAAATTTTGATATTTCATGAATACTTTTTGAGCAGTTCCTAAAATATCTTCAGCAGTTGTAAATGTGATTAAATCACCATCGTTAACTACTGTTCCTTCTTCCATCACACCAACTCTAAGTTTTGGTCCCTGCAAATCTCCAAGAATTGCAGTTGTATAACCAAACTCTTCATTCAGTTCTCTGATAATATTTATTTTCTCTTTTACACCTTCATAATCAGCATGCGAAAAATTAATTCTAAATACATTTACACCTGCGTCGATCATGTCTTTGATGATCTCTTTCGTTCCACATGCAGGTCCAAGTGTGGCTACAATTTTGGTTTTTTTGTTTGTAAGCATTTTTTTTAAAAAATTAAATTGTTTTTTGATTTTATTTTATTGATATCTACAGCATAAATAGCTGCGATACTCTCAATTGTATTTAGCTTTTGCTGTATGTCTGAAAAGTTTATAGCCTCACTGCTATTATCTATTTTCAGGAAAAAATCTACTTTTTTGAATTCAGGAAGTAAATGAATTGTTGTTGAAATCTCACTTTTTTCATTGGAAAACAAATTCTGAAAATCATTTGTACTCACTGAAATGATTTCATTTTTATTCTGAATCAAATTCCATGAAACAGCTTTATCAATATCATAATAATAGAATCTTGAAAAATTTGCCTCACCTTCCTTAGTCTGAGCGTGAATCTCGTTTTTGCTCTTACTTAAGTTTACTGGAAGTTTTTTATTGATAAAATATGCCAATCGATAATCTTCCAATGAAGTATGAATTGCCATTAAATAATAATCAATTTCGTCAAATTCGTCTAAATCCAATCTATGAATAGCCATGTCATGAAATATCAAGCTGTAAATATACTATTTCTACGGAGCATAAATAGTTAAGAACAACATGTTTTTGTTAATTTATAAACGAAAACGTTATAGACTTAAGAATATTACAGCAATTTTGCTATTATTTTTTATCCATTTTTTCCTGGAATGCAAAATATGCACGTTGTGATGCTTTTTCTTCAGCCTTCTTTTTTGAAGTTGCTCTTGCCCTTGCAATTACTTTATCGTCTATACTCAATTTAACGCCAAATAAACGTTGTCCGTCAATTCCGTTATCTTCAAAGATATCATAATGAAAGATTTTCTTTTCTTTCTGACACCATTCAATAACCAAACTTTTATAACTAATAACTTTTCCTTCAAGTCTCGCAATATCGACATAAGGTATAATAACTCTCTTTTGAATAAATTTTTCACAAAAAGAATATCCTCTGTCCAAATAAATGGCTCCTACAAGTGCTTCAAAAATATTTCCGTGAATATTTTCTCCAAAATGCTGAATAGGAACTTTACTTTCAACGAATCGTACTAAATTTAAATCTTTGCCCAGCTCGTTCAAATGTTCCCTACTAACAATTTTAGAGCGCATTTTAGTTAAATAGCCTTCATCTCCATTAGGCGCTTTATTAAACAAATGGGCCGCAATCACAGAGCTCAACATAGCGTCTCCCAAAAATTCAAGACGCTCATAGTTAATAGGGTTCCCTGATTCATCTAATTTATTAGAGGATCTGTGTGTAAACGCTTTCTTATAAAAATCAATTGAAATAGGTTTAAATCCAAGAATTTTCTGAATAGTCTCAAAAAAAATCCCGTCTTCTTCAGAACGGGATTTTGAAAATATTTTTTTGATAATATTCATAGACAAAACTAGTCAACTAATTTTTTAAACAATACACATGCATTATGTCCACCAAAACCAAAAGTATTACTCATAGCAACATTCACTTCTCTTTTTTGAGATTTGTTTAAGGTAAGGTTTAATGCCGGATCGATTTTTTCATCAACAACAGTATGATTGATTGTTGGAGGAATAATACCATACTGCATCGCTAAAATTGAAGCAATTGCTTCAATTGCACCGGCAGCACCAAGTAAATGTCCAGTCATTGATTTTGTTGAATTGATATTGATGTTTTTTGCATGATCACCAAAAACAGCACTAATTGCTTTTAATTCGGCTACATCTCCTAATGGCGTAGAAGTTCCGTGCGTATTGATATGATCAACATCTTCAGGGTTCATCCCTGCATCTCTTAACGTATTTTTCATTACCGCAATAACTCCAATTCCTTCCGGATGTGGTGCGGTTAAGTGGTAAGCATCAGATGACATTCCGCCACCGCCAACTTCACAATAAATTTTTGCTCCTCTGGCTTTCGCATGTTCGTAATCTTCAAGAACCAAAGCTCCGGCTCCTTCTCCTAATACGAAACCATCTCTGGTAGCATCAAAAGGTCTGGAAGCAGATTCAGGGCTTTCATTTCTTGTAGATAAAGCATGCATAGAGTTAAATCCTCCCATTCCTGCAATAGTAATTGCCGCTTCTGAACCTCCAGATACAATAATATCACACATCCCTAAACGGATATAGTTAAAAGCATCAATTAGGGCATTTGCAGAAGAAGCACATGCAGAAACTGTAGTATAATTTGGCCCCATATAACCATTACGCATCGAAATATGAGCAGGTGCAATATCCGCAATCATTTTAGGAATAAAAAATGGATTGAATTTTGGAGTTCCGTCACCTTTTGCGTAGTACATTACTTCTTCCTGAAAAGTTTCTAAACCACCAATTCCTGCACCCCAGATAACACCAACTCTTTGTTTGTCAACATTATCATCTGTTAATCCTGCATCCTTAATAGCTTCATCACTCGCAGCAACTGCATATTGAGCAAATTTATCTAACCTGCGGGATTCTTTACGATCCATATAATCCTCAATATTGAAGTTTTTTACTTCACAGGCAAACTTAGTTTTATGTTTTTCTGTATCGTAATATGTAATAGGTGCAGCTCCGCTAACCCCATTAACGAGTGCATCCCAATATTCCTGGATATTATTTCCAATAGGAGTAAGAGCTCCTAATCCTGTTACAACAACTCGCCTTAATGCCATAAATATGTATTTTGTATCTTTAAACAAATAAAACCCACGCTTTCTTAACTGTAGTATTTACTTAAGAGCCATGGGCATTACAATATAAATATATCTTGTGATTGAATTTCAATCGAAAATTTAATTTAAAAAAATAATAACACCCGATTTATTCAACATAAATCGGGTGTATATTTATTATTTTTTAGCTTCCTCGATATAAGAAATAGCTTGACCAACAGTAGCAATGTTTTCTGCTTGATCGTCTGGAATTTGAATATCAAATTCTTTTTCGAATTCCATAATAAGCTCAACAGTGTCTAATGAGTCAGCTCCTAAATCATTAGTGAAGCTTGCTTCTGTTACAACTTCGTTTTCGTCAACACCTAATTTGTCTACGATAATCGCTTTTACTCTTGATGCAATGTCTGACATAATCTTTAATTTTAGAATTTAATTTGTTGGCAAAAATAAAAAACTTTATTTTAAAACAACCATATAGTTAATAAATGTGACACTAATTTATAAAATTAATTTCAAGAAAGGTCTTTTAACACTATTTATTTTGATTTTTTATTCCGTTTTTTGCATTCTAAAAATTAATCCGATTATGAAAAAAATTATTGTTTTTGCCTCAGGTTCAGGAACTAACGCAGAAAATATTATAAAATATTTTGCTAAGACAAAAACGGCAAAGGTTGTTTCGGTTTTTACAAATAATGCTTCGGCAAAAGTAATCGAAAGAGCAAAAAATCATCAGATTCCAGTCGAAATCTTCTCAAAAAATGAACTTATAGAGAGAAATGTATTACAAAGTATACAGGAAATCGACCCG
Source organism: Flavobacterium sp. CF136 (assembly GCF_000282055.1). GTDB lineage: Bacteria > Bacteroidota > Bacteroidia > Flavobacteriales > Flavobacteriaceae > Flavobacterium. The sequence continues at coordinate 8,129 of NZ_AKJZ01000070.1, read as the reverse complement.
GATTTAATAGTTTTAGCTGGCTTTTTATTAAAATTCCCGGATAACATAATTGAACAATATCCAAATAAAATAATCAACATTCATCCTGCGCTTTTGCCTAAATATGGTGGCAAAGGAATGTATGGAATGCACATACACAGGGCAATAGTGAATAATAAGGAAAAGGAAACCGGAATCTCGATTCATTATGTAAATGAAAATTATGATGAAGGCGGCATCATTTTCCAGAAAAATGTACTTCTGACTGACGAAGATACGCCAGAAACGGTAGCTGAAAAAATTCATGAACTGGAACAAAAGTATTTTCCGGAAATTATTCAGACAATATTAGAAGATTCAAATTCAAAAATTTAAATTCAAACCATATAAATAATATAAGAATATATAAGTTGGACGTTCAAATGAGTTTGCTTACAAGATTAAAGAAATGTAGCACGTAAGCTTTCAATGAACTTATATCAGTTATATGGTGAATAAAAAATAAAAATGACCCAACACGAAGTACATATATATACAGATGGCGCTGCAAAAGGAAATCCGGGAAATGGTGGGTATGGTGTTGTGATGGAATTGGTTGGAACACCCCATAAGAAAGAATTTTACGAAGGTTTTCGCCTTACTACCAATAATAGAATGGAACTTTTGGCCGTGATTGTAGGTTTGGAAAAACTAAAAAAACCAAACATGAAGGTATTGATAATTTCAGATTCTAAATACGTAGTCGATTCTGTTTTGAAAAACTGGGTTTTAGGATGGGAAAAAAAGAAATTTGCCGGCAGAAAAAATCCTGATTTATGGAAAAGATTTTTAATAGCTTACCGCAAACACCAGGTCGATTTTAAATGGATTAAAGGTCACAACAATCATCCTCAAAACGAACGCTGCGATCAACTGGCCGTTATGGCATCGATGCAGCCAAACCTTTCTGTAGATGTTTATTACGAGACCATCGGCTCAAAAATGGATTAAAAAAGAATAACGTATCAGGAAGATTATTTCCTGATACGTTATTAAAATTACCCGTTTAAAAAATTCTTATTTTTTATCTAAATCCTTAGCTGTTCTAAATCCGGCCAATAAACCAACCCCAGCCATTATAAAAATGATCGAAGGATAAACAGCATCATCTTCTAAAGATGTATATGTTGTAATTAGCAGGGCCAGAAAAATTCCAACACCGCTTCCTATTAATAAGAAAGCCAGGTTTACAACAAATATTTTCCATGCCGGAACACCATTGTTTTTACCTTCTAAAAAAATGCTGGCATCGACGCCTTTTTCAATAAGAGCTAAACGCTCTCGATTTCTTGTTGAATAAATAAGATAGACAATTCCGAAGATCATAAGGAAAAAAGTGATTGGGATTAAAATTTCTGCATTCATAATATTATATTTTTAATTGATTGATATTCCATATGACGATGCTTTTTAAATTCAGGTTACACCTTTTTTAAAATAAATTCCAAATTTTAAATTCCAAACTCCAAAAACTACTGATTATCAGTTAATTTTGAATTTAAATTTCTTTTGAAACATGCCCTAATCTTTATCTGAAATTTAGAATATAAGTTCTGAGATTCCTTTGAAATTGGAATTTGGAATTTGGAATTTATTTTTTGGAATTTTTCCAAATTGGTGTAACCTTAACTGTAAAACTATCGTCCTATATAATTATGAGTACAATATCTGATCAACATTATATTGATAAAATCCTGCAGGGCGAAACAAATGCGTTTGCCGTGCTGGTTGATCGATATAAGGATATGATCTTTACCCTGGCACTCAAAATGGTCAGGAACAGAGAAGAAGCTGAAGAAGTTGCACAAGACACTTTTATCAAAATTTATAATTCATTGAATAAGTTTAAAGGAGATTCCAAATTCTCGACCTGGATTTATAAAATAGCTTATAATACGTGTTTAGATCGTTTGAAGAAAAATAAAAAAGAAGAAAACAATATATCGATAGATGAATTTTCGGCACATTTAATTAAAACAATGGATAATGCTTTGAGTGCTTTAGAAGACAAAGAACGAAAGCAAACCATCCAGAATTGTTTAAATTTGTTGCCAAGTGACGAAAATTTCCTGCTGACTTTATTTTATTTTGAAGATCAGAGCTTAGAAGAAATTGGAAAAATCATGAACATTAATGCTAATAATGTTAAGGTAAAATTATTTAGAAGCCGACAAAAATTAGCTGTAATTTTGAAAAAGCAATTAGAACCAGAAATAGTAGATTATTATGAACGAGAGCGCTAAAAATATAGAAAATCTTATTGATAAAATGATGGCCGAAAATACTTTGGAGTCACCATCAATTGACTTTACTTCAAAAATAATGTCTCAGGTTTTAGCTGTAGAAAAAAGAAAAATCAAGGCTTACAAACCTTTAATTTCTAAATCGACCTGGATTTTTATCGGCTTGGGCTTAACTGCTTTGACAGCTTATTCTATTTTCACAAACAACGACATATCTAATTTTGAAATTGTCAAATTATACACAGATAAAGCATCTAACTTATTTTCAGGAATTCATTTTTCTAAAAATATTCTGTACGCCATTTTAATAGTGCCTTTTATGATTTTAATTCAGATTGGATTATTGAAGAATTATTTTGATAAGAAGTATGAGATGTAGATTCAGTTTTATTCAATTATTCAATCGAAAACATTCAAAGCATTTTTCGAAAATAACTATTGCTTTTTAAATCCAAAAAACATATTTTAATCCTGTAAAAGATTTAAATATAACACCTTCATTTACAGCAGTTTCAATCCCGAAAACGATATTGTTTTTTTATGAAAATTTTGAGAACCTAAACCATTGCAATATTGTAACTTATGAAGTATCTTTGCACCTTAATTCGAAATTCATAAAATGAATAAATTATTGATTGTTGGAACGGTTGCTTTCGACGCGATTGAAACTCCTTTCGGAAAAACAGATAAAATATTAGGTGGTGCTGCAACGTACATTGGTTTATCAGCATCTTTTTTCAACCTGCAATCAGCCATTGTTTCTGTAGTTGGCGACGATTTTCCTCAAAAACATTTAGATTTATTAACTTCAAAAAATATTGATATTTCAGGTATCGAAATTGTAAAAGGCGGGAAAACCTTTTTCTGGAGCGGTTTATACCATAACGATTTAAACTCAAGAGACACTTTAGTTACTGAACTAAATGTTCTGGCTGACTTTCAACCAAAAGTTCCTCAAAACTTTAAGGATTCAGATATCGTGATGTTAGGAAACTTACATCCTTTAGTACAAAGCAGTGTTTTGGATCAAATGGAGAAAAAACCAAAATTAGTAGTTTTAGATACTATGAATTTCTGGATGGACTGCGCTTTACCGGAATTACTTGACGTAATTAAACGTGTAGACGTTATCACAATCAATGACGAAGAAGCAAGACAGCTTTCAGGAGAATATTCATTAGTAAAAGCTGCTGCTAAAATCCAGGATATGGGACCAAAATATGTGGTGATCAAAAAAGGAGAACACGGCGCACTTTTATTCCATAACAGAGAAGTATTCTTTGCTCCGGCATTGCCATTAGAAGATGTTTTTGACCCGACAGGAGCAGGAGACACTTTTGCTGGTGGATTTTCAGGATTCATTGCCCAAAGCGAAAACATTTCGTTTGGCAATATGAAAAATGCAATAATTTACGGTTCTAATTTAGCTTCATTTTGTGTGGAAAAATTTGGAACAGAAAGGATGGAAACATTAACCAAGGCCGAAGTAACGATTCGATTACAACAATTTAAGTCGTTAACTCAGTTTGACATAGAAATATAATGCCCTGAAGCCTCGATAACAACGGGGCTTTTTTATTACGTTAATACACACAACTTACAACACACAAATACAAAAACAATGAGCGACGCTTTAAAACACGAATGTGGTATAGCCTTAGTCAGACTTCTTAAACCGCTTGAGTATTACAAAGAAAAATACGGAACTGCTTTTTACGGAATACAAAAAATGTATTTAATGATGGAAAAGCAACACAACCGTGGTCAGGATGGTGCCGGTTTTGCAAGTATCAAAATGGATGTAGAACCCGGACAACGCTATATTAGCAGAGTTCGTTCGAATCATTCACAGCCGATCCAAGATGTTTTTAAGCAGATTAATGATCGTATCAATGAAGAGATGACTGCTAATCCTGAACTTGCTGATGACATGACAAAACTAAAAGCAAACATTCCATATATAGGAGAGTTATTTTTAGGTCACGTTCGTTACGGAACTTTTGGAAAAAACAGCATTGAGAGTGTTCACCCATTTTTACGTCAAAGTAACTGGATGCACCGTAATCTAATTTTGGCAGGTAACTTTAATATGACTAATGTTAAAGAACTTTTCGAAAATTTAGTAGAATTAGGACAGCATCCGAAAGAAATGGCCGATACTGTTACAGTAATGGAAAAAATTGGTCATTTTCTGGATAAAGAAGTAATGCAATTATACCAGGACTGTAAACAAGAAGGCTATTCTAAAAGAGAAGCTTCTCCTGTTATTGCAGAACGCTTAGACATAGCCAAAATATTGACCCGTTCGGCAAAAAATTTAGATGGCGGTTATGCAATGGCCGGTTTATTAGGTCATGGAGATGCTTTTGTATTTAGAGATCCTGCCGGAATTCGCCCGGCATATTTCTATCAGGACGATGAAATAGTTGTAGTAGCTTCTGAGCGCCCTGTTATCCAAACTGTATTCAATGTCCCTTTTGAAAGTGTTCAGGAAATTGAACCGGGTAATGCTTTAATCATCAAGAAAAACGGGAAAGTTTCTATGAACCAGATCTTAGAGCCTACTGTAAAAAAAGCCTGTTCATTTGAAAGAATCTATTTCTCAAGAGGAAGTGATGCTGAAATTTACCAGGAACGTAAAAATTTAGGAAAACTAATTTTGCCAGCTGTTCTTGAATCAATTGACAGCGATACCGATAATACTGTTTTCTCATATATTCCAAATACAGCCGAAACTTCTTTTTACGGTTTAGTTGAAGCGGCTCAGGATTTCCTGAATCAGCGTAAAAACAATTATATTTTAGAAAATCGAAATACACTTACAGCCGAAACTTTACAGGAATTATTAGCTGTAAAAATCCGTACTGAAAAAGTTGCTATTAAAGATGCTAAACTAAGAACCTTTATTACTGAAGACAGCAGCCGTGATGATTTAGTGGCCCACGTTTATGATGTGACTTACGGAGTAATTAAACCTACAGACAATCTGGTTATTATTGATGACAGTATTGTTCGCGGTACAACTCTTAAAATGAGTATCATTAAAATGATGGATCGTTTAAAACCGAAACGTATCGTGATTGTTTCTTCGGCACCACAAATTCGTTATCCGGATTGTTATGGAATTGATATGGCAAAACTGGAAGGTCTTGTCGCTTTTAGAGCGGCACTGGATTTATTGAAAGAAAGAAATCTATATCATATAGTAGACGAAGTTTACACAAAATGTAAAGCACAGGAAAATTTTATTGATACTGATGTTGTAAATTATGTAACCGCAATCTACGATCCTTTTACTCCGGAAGAGATTTCAGACAAAATTGCAGAGATGTTGAGCTCTCCGGAAATCAATGCAGAGGTAAAAATTATCTTCCAAAAAGTAGCCGATTTACATATCGCATGTCCGAAAAATCTTGGTGATTGGTATTTCACCGGAAATTATCCAACTCCGGGAGGAAATCGGGTCGTTAATCGTGCATTTATGAATTTTTATGAAGGAAAAAACGCAAGAGCTTACTAAATAAAAAGTTAAAATATGCATTTCATCGGTTTTATTTGCCGTTCATCCTATATTTTTGGGGAAAATGCAATGCTAGTATATCTTTGAAGAACCATAACATTAGTAGGTTAAGTTTATGGTAGATTTGGGGCAAAAAAGGTGGAAGAAATTCCGCCTTTTTTATTGGAATAAAGTCAATATTTTAAAAACCAATCCTTTAAACGGATTTATTTGTTTTTAGTCTGATATATTTGTCATTATTAACACACTGTTATACATTTGAATTACCATAGCATAAGTAGGTTATGTATATGGTAGATTTGGGGCAAAAAAGGCGGAAGAAATTCCGCCTTTTTTATTTGGAGTAAAATCTCTGAGAAAAGAAAATAGAGTAAAGAATAAAAATTGTTGAACATAGTTTAAATATATAATATTCAACAAAAAAGACGGATAGCTATCAGGCCATCCGTCTTTTTTCTTACTCTTTATTCTATTATATCTCCAGACTATTTCTCTAAAGCAAATCTTCTCGCTACTTCTGTCCAGTTAATTACATTGAAGAAAGCTTCGATATAATCTGGTCTTCTGTTTTGGTAGTTTAAATAATAAGCGTGCTCCCAAACATCCATTCCTAAGATTGGAGTTCCACCACAACCTACTTCCGGCATTAATGGATTATCTTGATTTGGAGTTCCGCAAACGTCTAATTTTCCACCTTTGTGAACACATAACCAAGCCCATCCTGAACCGAATTGTGTTGCTCCTGCTTTAGCAAATTTTGCTTTAAACTCTTCAAAAGTTCCGAAAGAAGACTCAATTGCAGCCAGTAAATCACCTGTTGGTAATCCGCCGCCATTTGGAGACATTACAGTCCAGAATAAATTGTGGTTGTAAAAACCTCCACCATTGTTACGAACTGCAGCGTTTGATTTATCTAAATTGATTAAGATATTTTCGATTGTTTTCCCTTCTAAATCTGTTCCTGCAATTGCAGCATTTAGGTTTGTTGTATACGCATTATGATGTTTAGAATGGTGGATTTCCATTGTACGTGCATCAATATGTGGTTCTAATGCATCGTATGCATAAGGTAATTGTGGTAATTCAAAAGCCATGATATTTATGATTTTATGATTTATAATAATTTATTCAAATTTATACATTTAACTTTGGAATAGAAAATTCTATTTCGTTATAATTGGATTAAGTTAATTGATAATTGTTGTTTTTACACAAAAATCCCTATAAATCCTTACTTCCCGTTAAAAGTTGTCATTGTATTTTCTAGTCCTGCTGTACCGAAAGATTTGATAATTTCTGATGCGACTTCTAATCTTTCAGGTAATTTTGCTTTTTCTTCTTCATCCCAATCGCCTAAAACATAGTCAACCTGTTGTCCTTTTTTGAACTGATCACTAATACCAAATCTAAAACGGGTGTATTGTTGTGTGTTTAAAACTAAATTGATGTTCTTCAATCCATTATGGCCTCCATCACTTCCTTTTGGTTTGATTCGGATGGTTCCGAAAGACAGATTTAAATCGTCAGTAATGACCAGAATATTCTCTAAAGGAATATTTTCTTTGTCCATCCAGTATTTTACGGCTTTACCGCTTAAATTCATATAGGTATTTGGCTTAAGCAAGAAAAAAGTTCTTCCTTTAAATTTATATTCGGCCAACGTTCCCAATTTTACGGTTTCGAATGAAAGTCCTTCTTTTCTGGCTAAAAAATCCAGGACTTTGAATCCGATGTTGTGTCTTGTGTTTACGTATTCGGCACCAATATTACCGAGTCCTACGATTAAATATTTTTTACTCACGCTTTTTATATTGTTTTTTGGGTGTTCGTGAACCTCCGGTTTCATGTTGCCTGTGTTCTCTTCTTTTTGTGTTGATGAAAACAGTTTTGTTATCCATTTTATCATGGGGCAAAAATAAACTTAATTAGGGAATGTGCCAATTGTTGATTAGATAATTAGAAAATGTGTCAATTAGATAATTTTGTGTGGTCATTTAACCACAAGAGCACAAGATTTTTCACGAAGTTCGCTAAGCAAAAGAGTTTCGCGCAGATTTTGCAGATTTTTATCCTCATTTTTGTCAGACTGAGCGAAGTCGAAGTCCCGCAAAATTTTGCACTTTCAGATTGTCGAGTTTCTTGTGTAGGACTTCGACTTCGCTCAGTCTGACAAAGATTTGCAACGTTTATGGTTTTTATAAAAACTAAACCTCTGGCTAGCCCTGACAGAAGCGGCATCCTTTTTATCCACTTTTTTGCGGATGAAAAGATATAGCGAATGGCAGGAACGTCTGGTCTTGAAAAATGCAAGAGTTTCTGCTTCAAAAAACTAAACCACTCTGCACTGA
>NZ_AKJZ01000069.1 GCF_000282055.1 Flavobacterium sp. CF136 | reverse complement strand
AGCTTGTGCAGCAGCTAAACCAGCACTATCACTGCATTGCAAAGTAACATTTAGAGCCGCAGCTGCGGTTGTCCATGTAGGGGCAGTAGTATCCTGAATGGTAATTACCTGCGTAAAAGTTGTTGAAGAATTATCGCAGACATCTTTGGCAACCCATGTATTGGTATAAGTTCCGGAATTAACACAAGAACCTGCAGAGAAAGTTCCGCTGGTTTTAGTATAGGTTACCGTTCCTCCGCAATTATCTGTAGCCACCGGAAATGCTGCCTGCGCAGTAGCCAAACCTGAGATATCACTGCATTGCAAAGTAACATTTAGAGCCGCAGCTGCGGTTGTCCATGCTGGTGCGGTAGTATCCTGAATGGTAATGGTTTGTGTGAAAGTTGTTGAAGAATTATTACAGACATCTTTGGCAACCCAAGTGTTGGTATAAGTTCCGGAATTAACACAAGAACCTGCAGAGAAAGCTCCGCTGGTTTTAGTATAGGTTACCGTTCCTCCACAATTATCTGTAGCCACCGGAAATGCTGCTTGTGCAGTTGCCAAGCCTGAGATATCACTGCATTGCAAAGTCACATTCAAAGCAGTCGCTGCGGTTGTCCATGTTGGTGCTGTAGTATCTTCAATGGTAATTACTTGGGTGAAAGTATCGGAAGTATTGCCACAATCATCTTTGACTGTCCAGGTATTGGTATACGTTCCGGCATTGGCACAACCTTGAGCCATAAATTGACCACTTATTTTTACGATATTCGAAACATCAGCATCACATAAATCGGAAGCTACAGGGAATAATGCCTGTGCAGCAGCCAAACCTGTAATGTCACTACATTGTAAAGTTACATTTAGAGCTGTTGCAGTGGTTGTCCATGTTGGTTTTGTAATATCTTGTACTGTTATTGTTTGACTAACAGGAGCTGAAGTATTTCCACAGGCATCTTTAGCAGTCCAGGTTCTAATTTGAGTATAGGAACCAACACAATTGTTTGTAATTGAATCCACAAACGTTAAAGATGATATTACACCACTATTGTCTGTTGCAGTAGCTGTTGCAAATACCGGTAAAGCTGGACAATCTATAGTTGTTGGAGAAGGTAACGGATTTATTACAGGAATAATAGAATCACCATCAATAATTGTTACTGTTTTAGTTAGCGTACAGTTATTTGTATCAGTAACAATAACACTATAATTTCCAGCACTAAGACCAGTGGCTGTAGCATTTGTTCCTCCTGAAGGTGACCATGCATAAGTATATGGCGCTGTTCCTCCCGCAGGTGTTACAGTTGCAGTTCCGTCAGAACCTCCAAAACAAGTTACATTTGTTTGCGAGGTTGTAGCACTTAAACTAGTTGGCTGATTAATGATAAAAGACTGGGTTTTTGTACAGCTGTTTGCATCAGTAACCGTTACCGTATAAGTACCAGGAGCAATGTTAGACAAATCTTTTGTGGTGGCACCGGTATTCCATAAATAGGTATACCCGGGAGTTCCGCCAGTAACTGTTAAAGTTAAAGATGTTGTCCCTCCGCTGCACCCTATATTTGTATGACTTTCACTTAACATAATTTCAGTAGGCTCAACAATTGGAAGAATGTAAGTGTTGGTTAAATTTTGTGTATCGGTTACTGTTAATTTTGCCGAATTATTTGATGTTGTATACGTATAAGTAGGATTAGCAATGGTAGAATCAGGAGCCCCTCCATCATTATTAAAATCCCAGGCATAGGTATAAGGTGCAATACCTCCGTTTGTTGTAGATGTGAATTTAACCGTTGTGTTTGTTCCGGTTTTACAAGCTTTGTAAGTAAATTGAACAGCTAAAGGTTTTGAAATCGTAAATGAGTTTGTAAAATCACATTGTGAGTTTGTATAACTACTGCAGGAATAATTTGTCCCTGGATCGTTATTACTATTCGTTTTCCAGGCAATTATAGTATTACTCAGGCTTAACTCGTCACCGCAGGTCCAGTTAAAAGGGCCATACAGTAGTTTTTTGTTATCCCCGGGAACTATGGTTCCAAGTAAAACATTTACAAAAGTCGTTACTCCCGCTATGGTAAGGTCGGAGTTTAATCTTGCAAAATAAATGTTTGAATTAGAATTTGAAGAATAATTAAGAAAAATATATACCTGCCGTACTTCTCCTATGGTACAGGTAGTATTGGTTATCGGATCACCATTTACATTAGATAAACTCAGATAGACATCTTTAAGGGTGTAGTTATTAGATGTACAATCATAGTTACAGGTTCGTAAATCAACTTGTGAAAATGAAAAAAGAATGTTAAATAGTAGAGTGAACGTTATAAAAACGTTTCTAATATTTTTAGATGTAAATAAATAAGTAATGATTTTCATAATCTCTAATTTTATTAAGTTAGGATTAAATAATGCTTTTGAATTCTTTTGTCTTTTTATAGGTTAAAAAAAAACATTTGGATCGATTCAATTTGAGAAAAAGTAAATTATTGATATCTCAAATTTTTAACATAAAATTTATTAAATCAAAGTTATGTAGATTGGTCTAATTTGCTTTTTTTTGTCTGTAACTAACCTGAAAACTCGTTGAAATGTGTTTTTTTGTTACATATTCTTTTAAAAAAGATATTTTTGGTTCTTTTTATAACACTAAAAAAGAGGCTCTTTAATTTAAAAATATTTAAAATATGTAAATTTTAATTTTATTTAAGTTATTGTAAATCAAATACTTAAAAATTTATTTAAATATTTTAAAACATCGATGAAGTGTGGTTTTTTATAGTTGAAATTCACTTTTTGATAAAAATGAACTTTCAGTTTTTTGTAAAAATTTAAAAATTACAGATTTCGCATTTGTGTAATTGTTTTTAGCAATGTTAACAGAATTAAAAAAAGGAGGACTATTAGAATTTCTTTTGTAAATTAGAACATGAATTAAAATAGTAACCGCTTTTATCTTATATCAAGATTATAAATACACACTGTTTATGAAAAATTTAATTTTAATACGCCATGCAAAATCAAGTTGGGAAGCACCACTTAAAGATTTTGACAGACCTTTAATGAAAAGAGGTATACTGGATGCGCATAGTGTATCAGGAAATATTACAAAGTTTCTCCCTAAAACATACATAATCTGGAGCAGTACAGCTGCACGTGCTACAGAAACTGCTCTTATTTTTGCACAAAACATATCCTATCCCATAGAAAGTATTTTATATAAGGACGAATTATATACTTTTGATGACAGACAACTCGAAAAAGTTATCAAATCGTGTGATAATAGTTTCGAAAGCGTTATTCTTTTTGGACATAACGAGGCTATTACAAATTTTGTTAATAAATTTGGGGATGTTTTTATTGAGAATGTCCCAACTTCAGGTTTTGTCTCGCTGAGATTTGAAGAAGATAGTTGGGATAAAATAAATAAAGGCAAAACTCATAAAACAATTTTCCCCAAAGATTTAAAATAAATAACGTGCACGAACAGAAATATATAGACAGAGAAAAAAGTTGGTTAGCGTTTAATGCAAGAGTACTTCAGGAAGCGGCTGATAATACAGTCCCATTATTAGACAGATTACGCTTTGTTGGAATTTTTTCAAATAATTTAGATGAATTTTTCAGGGTCCGTTATGCTGCAATCCGAAGGTTGAGCCTTTCCGGGATTTCCGGCGAAAAATATTTAGGCGGAGTCTCTGCTCATCAGTTAATTAAGGATATTACCGAAATCGTAATTCAGCAGCAGTCTGAAAGTTTACGTATTTTAAGTAATATAGAAGCTGAGCTTGAGGCTGAGAATATCTTTATGATCAAAGAAGATGAAATTACAAATGAGCAGGAAAATTACCTGAAAGACTTTTTTATTCAAAAATTAAGTCCGGAATTAGTAACCATTATATTAAATGATTTAGCAGAATTTCCTGTTCTTAAAGATACTTTAGGATATTTGGCAGTCCGGTTAGAAATGAATAAAAATGACGAAATTCGATATGCCATAATCGAAATTCCTAAAACGATAAACAGATTTGTGGTTTTACCGTCTAATGATGATAAACACTATGTAATTCTGATTGATGATGTGATTCGTCATAATTTGAAAAACATTTTCAATATTTTCGACTATAAAAGTGTATCGGCACACATGATTAAAATTACACGTGATGCACAGTTGGATATTGACAGCGATTTGAGTAAAAGTATGCTCGAAAAAATTGCAACATCCGTAAAAGACAGACGAATAGGGGAGCCTGTCCGGTTTATTTATGATAGTCAAATCGAAAATGATACTTTGCGATTTTTTCTCGATAAAATGAAAATTGTAGAAACGGATAGTATAATTCCCGGCGGAAGATATCATAATCGACGTGATTATATGAATTTTCCAAACCTAGGAAGATTTGATTTGCTTTATAAAACCAATGACCCTTTGCCAATTCCCGGCTTGAGCTTAGGAGGAAGTATTCTGGAGAAAATCAATAAAAAAGATTATTTATTACATGCGCCATACCAGTCTTTTTCATACTTAACAAAATTTTTGCGTGAAGCAGCCTTAGATCCAAAAGTAACAAGTATAAAAATCACATTATATCGCCTTGCCAAGAATTCACAGATTATCAGTTCTTTAATCAATGCAGCTAAAAACGGTAAAAAAGTAACAGTTCAAATAGAATTACAGGCACGTTTTGATGAAGCCAGTAATATTTCGTATGCAGAACAAATGCAAACAGAAGGAATCGAACTTATTTTTGGAATAAAAGGCTTAAAAGTTCACAGTAAAATATGTGTAATAGAAAGAATTGAAGATGGAAAAACCCGTCGATATGGTTTTATTTCGACAGGAAATTTTAACGAAGCAACCGCCAAAATATATACCGATGTTACTTTGTTTACCTGTCATCAGCAAATTCTGAAAGATATTTCCAAAATATTCGAATTTTTCGATATCAATTACAGAGTAAACAGATATAAACATTTAATTGTATCCCCACATTATACACGCTCTAAATTTATTAAACTTATAGATCGTGAAATCCTGCACGCTTTGGCCGGAAGAAAAACACATATAAAGCTTAAAATGAATAGTTTGTCTGATTTTAAAATGATCGATAAATTATACGAAGCCAGTAACGCAGGAGTAAAAATCCAGCTTCAGGTAAGAGGGATTTGTTCGTTGATTCCGGGAATTCCAGGCATGAGCGAAAATATTGAAGCAATTAGTATAGTCGATAATTACCTGGAACATTCAAGAGTTTATATTTTTGGAAATGCAGGTTTAACAGAAGTGTATATTTCTTCTGCCGATTTTATGACCAGAAACCTTGATGGAAGAGTTGAAGTTACCTGTCCAATATATGATCTTGAAATTAAAAAAGAACTAATTGATAATTTTAATATAGCATGGAAAGGTAATGTTAAAGTGAGATACCAATCCTATAAATTAGATAATAAATATAAGCCCCGAAATCATCATGCCCCATTTAGAGCACAATTTGAGACCTATAAATATTACCAAAATAAAATTGAGGCAATCGAAGAAGTTGTTCAGAAAATAAATTAATTATACCTAAATTTTCAAATCATAAGTGAGCATGATTAAAATAAAAAAATATGCAGCAATAGATATCGGATCAAACGCCATGAGGCTTCTGATATCGAATGTTGTAGAACAAGAAGGAAAAGAGCCTCAATTTAATAAAAGTTCGCTTGTTCGTGTACCAATTCGTTTAGGACAGGATGCCTTTACAGTTGGTGAAATATCTGAAGAAAATATAGATCGAATGGTGGATGCCATGAAAGCATTCAATCTTTTAATGAAAGTACATAAAGTAGAACGATATATGGCTTTTGCAACTTCGGCAATGCGTGAGGCTTATAATGGTAAGGAAGTTGTGGAATTGATAAAGAAAAAGGCAGACATAAATATCGAAATTATAGATGGTAAAAAAGAAGCAGCCATTATTGCTTCGACTGATTTGCATCATTTGCTTAAAACAGACCAAACCTATCTTTTTGTTGATGTTGGTGGAGGAAGCACCGAGTTTACTTTGTTCGCTGATGGAAAAATGATAAATTCAAGATCTTTTAAAGCAGGAACGGTACGCTTGCTGAACGATATGGTACATGATGTTGTTTGGGATGAAATTGAAAAATGGATTAAGGCCAATACTAAAGATTACGAAGAAGTAACACTGATTGGTTCCGGTGGAAATATTAATAAATTGTTTAAAATGTCAGGAAAACAGCAGGAAAAACCGCTTTCCTATATTTATATCAATTCACAATATGCATTTTTAAATTCCCTGACTTACGAACAACGAATTGCCGAACTGGGTTTGAACTCAGATCGTGCCGACGTAATTATCCATGCAACAAGAATTTATCTGAACGCAATGAAATGGAGTGGGGCAAGACAAATTTATGTTCCAAAAATTGGACTTTCAGACGGAATCGTAAAAGCTATGTACTACGATAAAATTTAATTAAAAAAATAAACCACAGATTCCTTCCTGTAGATTTTTTAACAAAGAATCTGTGAAAATCTTTTAATCTGTGGCAAAAAAATAAAATTATAATTCTGGCCAACAATAATTATTTTTAAAATGAACAAAACAAGACTTGAAGCTTTTAGTGATGGTGTTTTAGCCATTATTATCACCATTATGGTTTTAGAAATAAAAGTACCTCATGGTGTCGATTTTGTAGATTTGAAACCCTTGTTTCCTAAATTTTTAAGTTATGTCCTGAGTTTTATTTATATTGGAATTTACTGGAACAATCACCATTACCTGATTCATGGAATGAGCAAAGTCAACGGAAAAATTCTTTGGGCAAATCTGCATTTACTTTTTTGGCTTTCGCTGGTTCCGGTAGCTACAGGCTGGATGGGAGAACATAATTTTGCAAAAGCTTCGATGACGTTGTATGGTATTGTATTAGTATTCTCTTCAATAGCTTATTTTATTTTGCAGAGAATTATAATTATCAGTGAAGGAGAAAATTCAATATTGGCAAGAGCAATAGGGAAAGACTTTAAAGGAATTGCTTCTACGATTTTGTATATTCTTGGAATTATTTGTTCTTTTTTCAGTGAGTGGATTTCCGGAGCTGCTTATCTGGCAGTAGCTTTAATATGGCTTATTCCGGATAAAAGAATTGAAAGGGTTTTTGCTTCGAAAGATTGATTTATAATGAAATCAATTTTTCAATCGATTCGAGTTTTATCTCAAACGGAAGGGCTTCGACTCCGCTCCGCCTCATCCTGACACTTGTTTTGAATTAGATTTGAAGAATGAAAATCTTATGTATGTAAATCCAACCCAAATGTAGAACGCAAAAGTTCAATATTTGGATTTATTTCTAATAAACGATTGTATCTGTCCTGATCATTAAAACTACGTTTGCTTTCGATGGCTTCGTTTACTACAACTTCAATTGTTATATCATGATTGTGAAGGTGTCCTTTTAAATGTCCTAACAGTCCGTGAATCTGACTTTCAAAATCCAGTTTGGATCCTTCGTTTGGCAGCTCTAATGTAATCGTAGTCCCGTTTAAAGTTGGGTCGTTAATTAATAACAACGATTCCATGATTTTAAAACCTTTTTCGCCCAAGCGCTGTGCATATTTGTTCCAGTGCAATAACATGTCAGTCTCCGTAAATTCTTCTGTTGGCAGAACAGAAGAAGGTTTTACGTATGATTTACTGCTTGCTTCCAGTTCTTTTTTCTTGCGAATACTCGATAAAGAAAAGGCAGAAACTTTTGGTTCGCTGTTAACTTCTGATTTTGGAGTTACAGTTAATGGATTTACAACGGTTTCTTCAGATTTGGGAATTTCAACTGTTGCGCTGTATACATTGGCATCATTGCTTTCGCTGACATTGTTGTTGACTTTTTCCTCAGTATTTACAGTTTCGTATTTTGGAATTTGGGAATTCGTATTTGAAATTTCAGCTTTTGGCTGTTGAACTTCAACTATAGAATATCCGCCATTTTTAAAGTAAGTGGGTGGAATTATGAATTGCTTAACTTTTTTTTTTCTCCATCAAAATTGATAGAGGCTAATTGCATCAGACATAATTCGACTAAAAGACGTTGATTCTGACTTAATTTGTATTTTAAATCACAGTCGTTGGCAATGTCAATTCCTTTTAATAAAAAGTCCTGAGAACATTTTTGCGCTTGTACACCATACATTTGTTGTGCCTGCTCACCAACTTCAAGCAAACTTAAAGTTGCAGGAGTTTTGCTGACCAATAAATCCCTGAAATGTGAAGCTAAACCGGCAATAAAATGATGTCCGTCGAAACCTTTTGAAAGAATGTCATTGTACGCCAGTAAAAGTTCCGGAATTTTATTTTCTAAAAGTAAATCGGTAATGCTGATATAGGTTTCGTAATCTAAAACGTTTAGGTTTTCGGTTACGGCCTGACGCGTTAAATTAGTTCCGCAGTATGAAACTACACGGTCAAAAATCGATAAAGCATCACGCATTGCACCATCAGCTTTTTGAGCAATAATGTGTAAAGCATCGTCTTCAAAATTGATTCCCTGACTTGCAGCAACATCAGCCAAATGTTCCTTGGCATCTTTAACAGTGATTCTTTTGAAATCAAAAATCTGACAACGTGATAAAATCGTTGGAATAATTTTGTGTTTCTCTGTTGTCGCTAAGATAAAAATAGCATGTTTTGGCGGTTCTTCCAATGTTTTCAGAAAAGCATTAAAAGCAGCCGAAGACAACATATGAACCTCGTCAATAATATAAACTTTGTATTGCCCGGTTTGTGGCGGGATTCGAACCTGATCAATAAGGTTACGAATATCATCAACCGAGTTGTTTGAAGCTGCATCTAACTCAAAAACGTTAAAGGCGAAATCTTCGTTAGGATCATCATATCCAGGCTGATTTATTTTTCGGGCCAGAATACGTGCGCAGGTTGTTTTCCCAACCCCACGAGGTCCTGTAAACAATAAAGCAGAAGCAAGGTGATTGCTTTCTATGGCATTCAGCAACGTGTTGGTAATGGCTTTTTGTCCCACTACATCCTTAAACGTTTGTGGGCGGTATTTACGGGCCGATACTACAAATTGTTCCATATTCTTTTTTATTCGATAGCAAATATAGAGTATAATTTAGTGATTTAAAAATTTAAAAATTGAAAGATTTCAACTGTTTGAATAGCTGTAGGTTTTATCGTTTATCATTAAGAGGATTAGATAAATTGAAATTTATTTAATGAAAAAAGATTAATTTTAGGAGGGAATATAATCTGTTGACTATTGCTAACTTTAAAAACGAACAAATAAAATAACAATCAGATTGATTAAACTAATATTGCTTTGGTAAGGAAAGAAAAAACAAATTATATTTATGGACGCCAAATTATTAAAAATCATTGAATTCAGAAAAAGGGATTTAAATTCGTTACGAGAGCTATTTCTAAAAGTTCGTAAAAACACTTTTGTCTGGGCAGATCCAAAAACATTTGATTTATTAGATTTTGATACCCAAACCAAAGGAGAATATATTTTAACGGCACTGTATGACGAAAAGGTAATCGGATTTATTTCTGTCTGGATGCGGGATAACTTTATTCATCATTTGTATATTGATGAAGCATATCATAAAAAAGGGATTGGAAAAGCGCTTTTGAAAGCTGCAACAGAGAAAATAAAATTTCCCGTAGTGTTAAAATGTCTGGAGAAAAATATTGGTGCCATTGGATTTTATAAAAAAATTGGATTTATTGAGAAAGCGAGAGACGAAAATGAAAACGGTTCTTATATTTTATTTGAGTTGAACCAAAAAACAGAATAAAATAATGATACCAAGATGAAAATTATAACCTGGAATTGTAATATGGCTTTCAGAAAAAAAGCAGGTTTTATTTTGGTACATAAACCAGATATTTTGATAATTCCGGAATGTGAAAATATCGAAAGATTGAAATTTTCTAAAGATGTTCCGTTACCAACGGATATGCTTTGGTATGGTGCAAACCAAAATAAAGGTCTTGGTGTTTTTTCGTATAGCGATTACAGGTTCGAACTTTTGGATTGTCATAATCCTGATTTCAAAAATGTGCTGCCAATTGCTGTTACCAAAGGAAAAGTAGATTTTATTTTGTTTGCTGTCTGGGCAAATAACCCACAGGATAAAGACGGACAATATGTGACTCAGGTTTGGAAAGCAATTAATTATTATGAAAAACTGCTTTCGGGTACTAAAACGATTTTAATTGGAGATTTTAACAGCAATACGATTTGGGACAAACCAAGGAGAGAAGGCAATCATTCTACAGTTGTCACTAAATTAGCGGAGAAAAATATATTTAGTGTTTATCATAAATTCTATGATCAGGAACAAGGAAAAGAAATGCATCCGACTTTGTTTTTGTATCGTCATGAAAATAAACCGTATCATCTTGATTATTGTTTTGCTTCAAATGATTTTATTGAAGTTTTAGAAAGCGTTGAAATAGGAAGTTATGAAGATTGGAAAATGTACAGTGATCATAAACCTTTGATTGTGAAGTTTGGGGTATGAGTTTAAAAGTCTGTCATTTTATGATGGACTTTTTGTTTTTTACAATTTTAACGAAGGAGAAATCATATCCAATATTCGACTTTAGTGTGTGATTATCTTGTGTGATTTATTTCGTCTGTTCGCTAACGCTCGGGTCTCCTTCGTCGAAATGACAATATTGTGTTACTCTTTGTGTTTGTTTCTTGTAGTCCTTGCGAGGAACGAAGCAATCTCATTTGCTGAATCATTTTTTTTTTAGTAGTGTGGTTGCTTCGTTCCTCGCAAGGACTTAGATTGTGGTATCTTTTTGAAAACATAATTTTCTTATGAAAATGTTTGCTCTAGCCCTGATGGGAGCGGCATCCTTTTTTTGGCTTTTTTAGCCAGAAAAAGATACAGCGGACAGCAGGAATAGCTCCTGAAAATTT
>NZ_AKJZ01000068.1 GCF_000282055.1 Flavobacterium sp. CF136 | reverse complement strand
CTCGATCAGTCCCCTTTCTTTTTAAAAACCCTTCATCTAAAAATGAAGGGTTTTTTCGTTTTGAAAAGTTTTGTCCCAGTTTACGAAAACGTGCCAAGTCAGGGATCAATACTAAATGAGCTCGTTCTGTTTGATTTGCAGACTATTTGATTTACTCTTGTATAAGAAATAACGGCTTCTAGTCATTAATCTAAAAATTTAAACCAAAACTTTTTCTTTTATAATATTAAGGATCGAGGTAATATCTTTTTGCGATGTTTATAGTCTTTTTGATTAATACTCAAACAATTTTGCAAAAGATTTAGTGTACAGCGCCATGGGAAATGCTAAAAATAAAATTGAAAGAATTTATTTTTCAACAATATCTAATTCATTGTTTGTCGCTATACCCCAACTTACCCCTAAAAATGAAACCAAATTGTCTGTTTTTTCAAAATTTTTACCAAATCCTCCAGTTATAGTAAATTTTTCATTTATCTTATATTTAAGGTTTCCTACTGATCTGTAATTATCCTTTTGATTCGTTCGATTGATATATTCATAGCCAAGGGCAAAATCATTAAATTGGAATTCAATTTTCGCACCTATATCAAGATTCTTTTCTTTTTTATATGATAACAATATTTCATCATAATTCATTTCATCAATTAGATATCGAGTGTATTGGTAAATATTGAGATAATTTTTATTATACTTGCTTAATTTAAAATTAGCATTCAATGTTAGCCATGCACCATATCTTCCAAATTTACCTGATTTAAATTCATTCTGATCAAAAAAATGATTGTATCCTGTCGCAATATCAGCTGAAAATATTGGTTTGAAAGATTCTAAACTATCAATTGCTTTATATATTTCAGATGTTAATTCTTTGTATTCTTTTAGTTCAGCATATTTATTAATTTTATCTAAGTTCCATTTGTTATACTCAGGAGTTCCTGATTCATTAGGGTTCTCTCCAAAAGGTAAGTTTTGATCGGTCAAAACTTTAAATCTTTCCAATTTTTTAATCAAAGTGTTAACAGATTCTTGTCTTTCTTTTCTGTTGACAGTTAGAAGATTTGTTCGAATTCCCACTGATACATTCTGAATTGTATCTTTTTTTACAGCAGCTAATGAAAAAGATAAATTTTTATATGGTTTAGAATATGCTTTTTGGTTTTCTTTAATGAAATAATCGGTTAGATTTTTCTTTTTCTGTGAGAATACCCAATAGGGTGTAAATTCTAAAGCGTAATCAGTTGGGAATCCTTTACTTGAGTTTACACTATTAATTAAACTCAAAGTAAAAGCCTGAGTTGTAGATGGAGTACTGATTATAGTAGGGGAATAATCCAGTATTGTAAAAGCCGGAGAATTTGGTAATTCCAAATCAGTTATTTTAATACTATTTCCTTCTTGTGAAAATAATTTGAAAGCAACAAAAAATAGAATAATTATAGATTTAGTTTTCATTTTATCTCAATTATTTTAGTTACTAATAAGATTGTTTTATTATCTGATAGAATCATTTCATCTGTATTGCACGTATAAATTTTGCTTTCATGAAAATTTCCAGGCTTGTCATCGTCCTCAACTAAGTTGTAATTTATTTTTAATTTTTTCATAAACTCATCTGTATCTTTTATTTTTTGTAAATCGAAATAAGTGATAATCAGAATTCTATTTTTATCTTTATATTCTATGGATTTCCCTACTTCAAAAAAATATATATTTCCATTTCCAGGTGCAGAATCATTTATAGTTGTTTTTTTCCAAGTACCTATTTCTTCTTTCTCCACCCAAGTTCGGGATAAGTATTTGTAGTCAAAATTAACTTGTAAAAATAATTTTGATTCTTCAGATTCTTTTGTTTTAAAAGTTTCCATGTTGTGTTGATTATTAAATTTATTTTTTTTTGAAATGTTTTTATACAAGAGTTGTTTATATATTTTCGGAAAGAATAAAATTACATATTATTGTTTATTTAAATGTATATGAATGTTATTTTTTAAAGAATTAACTTATATAAATATTGTGTTGTTTTTTGTTTTAAAAAATAAAAAACCTGCAAGTGTAAACTTGCAGGTTTAATAAATTAATTACGATTTATAACTTTATTTAATCATTTCAAAACTTCTTTTTACAAAGGCAGTTAAAGCTTCACCTTTTAATAGGTTTTGAGATAATTTTGCCAAGTCTAAAGCTTGTTTTACTAAATGTTCCTGATGGGTTTTGTCTTCAGTATTTAAGATACTTGTAGCGAGATCTGAATTAGTGTTTACAACCAAATTGTACATTTCCGGCATATTTCCCATTCCAAACATTCCGCCACCGCCAGATTGGCTCATTTCTTTCATTCTACGCATAAATTCCGGTTGTGTAATAATAAATGGTGCAGCTTGACTGTCCATAGCTTCCAGTTGTACAGAATATGCTTTTGGAATATATGCTTCTAATGAAGTTTTTAAAGTTTCTTTTTCTTCATCGGATAATTTAGAAATAGTGTTTTCTTCTTTTTTGATTAAGTTGTCAATATGATCAGAATCTACACGAACAAAAGTCAAGTCCTTATTATCACCTTCAATTTTTTGGATTAAATGTGAGATAATTGGAGAATCTAAAAGTAATACTTCGTAGCCTTTTTCTTTTGCTGTCTCAATGTAAGAGTGTTGTGCATCCTTATTTCCGGCATATAAAACAACCAATTTTCCGTCTTTGTCAGTTTGGTTTTCTTTTAATTTCTCTTTTAATTCTTCAAGAGTAAAGTAAGTATCATCAACGGTTGGGTATAATACAAACGCACCTGCTTTTTCGTAGAATTTGTCTTCAGAAAGCATTCCGTACTCTAAAACAATTTTAATGTCATTCCATTTTTGTTCAAAATCAGCACGGTTTTCATTAAACAAGGCTTTCAATTTATCCGCTACTTTACGAGTGATATAGTTTGAAATTTTCTTAACGGCACCGTCTGCCTGTAAACCGGAACGTGAAACATTCAACGGGATATCCGGAGAATCAATCACACCTTTTAGCATTGTCAAAAATTCAGGTACAATTCCTTCTACGTTATCTGTAACGTAAACCTGGTTTTGGTACAATTGAATTTTATCTTTTTGGATTTGCATATCCGAACCTAATTTAGGGAAATACAAGATTCCTGTTAGGTTAAACGGATAATCAACATTTAAGTGAATGTTAAATAATGGCTCCTCAAATTGCATTGGATACAATTCTCTGTAGAAATTTTTATAATCTTCATCAGATAATTCAGTTGGCTGTTTAGTCCAGGCCGGGTTCGGATTATTGATGATATTATCTGTTTCAACAGTTTCATTTATGTAATCTTCAGGAGCATCTTCCGGTTTTGGAAGCGTTTCTGTTCTGGTTCCAAATTTAATCGGGACAGGCATGAATTTATTGTATTTATTCAATAACCCGCTTATTTTTGAATCTTCGAGGAATTCAAGGGAATCTTCGGCAACGTGAAGAATAATTTCAGTTCCGCGTGAAGTTTTGTCAGCCGGTTCTAAAGTAAATTCAGGGCTTCCGTCGCATGTCCAGTGTGCTGCTGGTTCGTCTTTGTATGATTTTGTAATGATTTCTACTTTCTCAGCAACCATAAATGCAGAATAGAAACCAAGACCAAAATGACCAATAATCCCGGAATCTTTAGCAGAATCTTTGTATTTGTCTAAAAATTCCTCAGCTCCTGAAAAAGCTACCTGATTGATGTATTTTTCTACTTCATCAGCTGTCATACCCAAACCCTGGTCAATGATGTGGATTTTTTTGCCCTCTTTGTCAACTTTGATTTCGATAACGGGATTGCCGTATTCTACTTTCGCTTCGCCAATACTAATAAGGTGTTTTAATTTTAAAGTAGCATCAGTACCGTTTGAAACCAACTCACGCAAGAAAATTTCGTGATCGCTGTATAAGAATTTTTTGATTAAAGGGAAGATGTTTTCTACCGAAACATTAATTTTACCTGTTGTCATATTTTAAAAATTTAGTTTAAAGTTATGTCTTTCAGTTTCTTCAAATAGAATACCAAATTTCTAAAAATGACAAATTGTCGTAAGTGTTAATTTTGAAATAAAAAATACCAATTATAAAACAAAATTATTTTTTAGGATTGTATCTTTGTAGGAGTATTAATTCTAAAATTGATAGAACAAATGAAAATGAAGAAAATTATTTTTTTATGCATGTTGGCCACAATGGTTTTTGCATGTAAGTCTGCATCAACCGCAACTCCTAAAGACACAACGATTTCAACTAAACTGGACAGATCGTCTCAAGTAGCGATTAAAGGGAATTGGGTCATTACCAATGTATCTTATCCGGGTTCAGAATATATTAAAGTAAATTCATTTCAAATTGCTGATTCTAAATGCTTTATTGGCAGTGCCTGGAATTTTATTTCAAACAATAATAAAGGTTCAATGACTTTAACCGATGGAAACTGTTCTGCTTTTACTTCACCAATAGTTTGGAGTATTAATAAAGAAGGTTTTTTTGTACTTAAAATTGTTGAGGCAGGAACTAAATCGAAAAATGTTAAAGAAGGTTATTTACTGAAAGTAGCCAACCAAACGGAAAATTCATTTCAGTTGATTGATAACATCAATGTTGGAGGACAAACTAAAGATGTAACGTATCAATTTCAAAGAGCCAATTAATATTAAAAATATATAACATGAAAAAAATAACCGTTTTAAGTTTAAGTACTTTACTTGTATTAACTAGTTTTTTTATAAGTTGCGATTCAGTAAAAAATGCAAATAATACTCAAAAAGGTGCTGGAATCGGTGTTGTTGCCGGAGGTATTATTGGTGGTATTTTAGGAAATAATTTAGGAAAAGGTGGAAATGCTGCCCTTGGAGCTGCTATTGGGGCCGCTGTTGGTGGTGGAACTGGTGCACTTATTGGAAATAAAATGGATAAACAGGCCCGTGAAATAGATCAGGCTTTACCAGGTGCTGATGTTGAAAGAGTTGGTGAAGGTATACACTTAACTTTAAATGAAAATGCCGTTCGTTTTGATACTAACAAATCAACACTGACTTCTCAGGCAAAAACAAATTTAGATAAATTAGTTCCTGTTTTTAATGATTATGGAGATACTAATATTGAAATTTTTGGATATACTGATAATACAGGAAAACCAGAATATAATTTAACACTTTCTGCACAAAGAGCTGCATCTGTAAAAGCTTATTTAGTTTCTAAAGGATTAAAATCAAGCCGTTTTAAAACTTCAGGTTTAGGAATTGCTGATCCAATTGCAACAAATGATTCTCCGGAAGGAAGAACCCAGAACCGTCGTGTTGAATTTGCTATTACGGCAAACGATAAAATGGTGAATGATGCTAAAGTTGAAGCTGCAAAATAGGTTTCAATTTACAATAAAATTTATTAAAAGCTGTTTCATAATTGAAGCAGCTTTTTTTTGCTTTCGAAATTAAAGATTGTAAATTTGAACTTTCAAATACAACTCATGCTTAATATTCAAAATATTTCTTTTTCGTATACAGAAAAACCTGTTATTAATAACGTATCATTTACAATAAATAAAGGCCAGAATATTGCTGTTATAGGTGAAAGTGGTTGTGGGAAAAGCACACTCCTTAAACTTATATATGGTTTGTATGATTTAAATGAAGGCCAGATTTTTTATGAAGAAAAACCGGTTTTGGGACCTAAATATAATTTAATTCCGGGAATGCCTTATATGAAATACCTGGCACAGGATTTTGATCTGTCTCCCTATGAAACCGTTGCAGAAAATGTCGGCAAGTTTCTTTCTAATGGTTTTGCCAATTTGAAAAAGCTTCGTGTTCAGGAATTACTTGAAATGGTAGAGATGGAACAATTTTCTAATGTTAAAGCGAAATTTTTAAGTGGAGGACAGCAGCAGAGAGTAGCTTTGGTTCGGGTTTTGGCTTTAGAACCTGAATTGATCTTGCTTGATGAACCTTTTAGTCAAATTGACGCTTTTCGTAAAAATGCTTTACGACGAAATTTATTCAGATATCTGAAACAAAAACAAATTACCTGTATCCTTGCTACGCATGACAGTACAGACGCTCTGTCATTTGCAGATGAAGCCATTGTAATGAGAAATGGAGAAATCATTATAAAAGATAATCCTATAGAAATATATAAAAAGCCGTCTTCTAAATATGTGGCTTCCCTTTTTGGTGAAGTAAACGAAATTTCGACTCATTTATTAAAACTTACTGATGATCAAAACGAAAAATTATTAGTGTATCCCCATCAGTTAATTATGGTTGAAAACTCTGATTTAGAAGTCAAAATCAGAAGAACATACTTCAGGGGAAATCATTATTTAATAGAATCTGTTTACAAAAGACAATTGATATTTTTTGAAAGCGAATTCGATTTGCCTTCGGAAATTTCAGTTTTTATAGGACTTAATTCTTAATGAAATAATACATCGTGAATTTCTTCCGTTTTGTCAAAAACACTTTTGGCAAATGGACAAAGCGGAATGATTTTTAAATTATTATTTCGGGCATATTCAACTGCTTTCATTACCAGTTTTTTACCAACACCTTTTCCGTTAAAATCTTCATTTACTTCGGTATGGTCAATGATGAATTTTGAATCTCCAGCCCAGGTATAGGTCATTTTTCCAGCTTGTTTCCCGTCTTCTAATGCTTCAAAGTATCCTTTTCTTGTGTCGTTTATTTGTTGTATTTCCATGATGATTATATTAAAGTAGTTTTAATTTCGATTGAATGCGTTAATGTTTTATGAATTGGGCAGTTGTTGGCGATAGTTTCTAACCGTTGTTTCTGAGTTTCGTTAATTTTGCCAATGATTTCGATTTTTCGGGTAAATAAGGAAACGTTTTGTTCTGCATCTCTTTGAAAATCAATTTTAATATTAATTTCTGAAACCTCCCATTGCTTACGGTTAATATACATTCGTAAAGTAATTAGAGTGCATGACGCCAATGATGATGCTAAAAGTTCAGAAGGACTGAATCCTAAATTTTTACCTCCAACTTCCTGGGGCTCGTCTGCAATTATGATATTACCGCTGGCTGATTTTATTTCGGTGCGATACAAACGTGTATCAATTTGTGCTGATATGGTCTCCATAAATTATCTTATTTTAGGTTCTGGTAAAGGAACAAATTCAGTTTCTCCTGGAACCCTTGGGAAAGTTTGTGCTGTCCAGTCTTTTTTTGCTTTTTCGATTAATTCTTTATCTGAGGAAACAAAATTCCAAAAGATAAAATGTTCTTCAGGGAAAGGCATTCCGCCAAAAATATAAACGGTAGAATTTGCAGTAATTTCAAACTCACAAAGTGTACTGTCGTTAGTAATCAGAATTTGTTTCGGCTCGTAAATATGTTCACTACTTTTGATACTTCCTTCTAAAATATATAAGCCGCTTTCTCCAAATAAATGGTTTCCGATATTTATTTTTTGAGTTGTTTTGCTTTTAATTTCAATAAAATACAACGGACTATAAACAGGAACAGGTGATTTTTTGCCAAAAGCTTCTCCTGCAATTAATTTATAAGAAACATCATTTTCTTCCCAACCCGGAATGTCGTCTGCTTCAACATGAGTGAAATTCGGATCCATTTGTT
The DNA here is from genome assembly GCF_000282055.1 of Flavobacterium sp. CF136. Lineage (GTDB taxonomy): Bacteria > Bacteroidota > Bacteroidia > Flavobacteriales > Flavobacteriaceae > Flavobacterium. The sequence goes on along the minus strand of NZ_AKJZ01000068.1, from coordinate 20,344 downwards.
CCAATTCTTTTGGAAGAGCAACCCAAATTTGTAATCCGTGAAGCATTTTGTCAGAATTTCTTAAATATTCCGGAGTTCTTTCAGAATGTACAATTCCTTTTCCTGCCGTCATCCAGTTTACGGCACCCGGTTTTATTTCTAATTCGGTTCCTAAACTGTCACGATGCATAATACTTCCTTCAAATAAAAAAGTTAATGTAGAAAGTCCTATATGCGGGTGAGGAGGGACGTCCATATTTTGATATTGGTTTAAATGTGCCGGTCCCATATGGTCGATAAACACAAAAGGTCCAACAGCTCTTTTTTCACGGAAAGGCAATAATCTGCCTACCATAAAATTGCCAATATTGGCAGCGCGTTCTTCGATAATTAAACTGATATTTGACATGATATATTTTATTTGAAAACAAAATTACAGTTGTAGCCTCAATCTGTAACTTAATTTAGATTAAGAAAAATAGTTTTGGTAATATATATAAAAGTAAGGAATCAAATTTTAATCATTCCGGGCAGAATTCAAAATATAACACGAATTGCACAAATTTTCACCAATCAATTGGTGTCAGTATATTACCTGATCAATTCAAATTCTAAAGTTTTGCTCTCCGTTCCATTAATGATAATTGATAATCCATGAATTCCGGTATGGAAAACACGAGTGGTAATTATTTTGAAAGACTGGTTTCTTTCGACTTTAATTAATTGGTTTGAAGGATATGTTTTTTCGCTGATTTTAAAGACTTTTTTTGCTAAATGTCCTTTTGCCTTTCTATAATGAACAGCATACTCTAAACGAACTGTTTTCGCTTCGTCATTTTTATTATTTAAATAAAATTCAAACTGTAAATAATTTCCAATCTTTACTGTTGGTGTTTTGATTTCAAAGGAAGAAATTTCAATATTAGCGCTTTCCAATCCATAATGGCTCAGAATTTCAGGATGCCCTTGTTTTAATAAAGTCCGGCAGCCATGCTTAATAATTCCATCAGTTTCTTTACTGAATCCTTTCCATTTTCCGGCAATTTCCAGTACAATTTCCGGATTATCTTTAGCAATATCATTTAGATTATTGGCAACACTTCTGCGGACATACTCGGATGAATCATTTTTAAGATTTTCTAAAATCGGTAAAATTGAAGCCGGATCTTTTTTCAGGAACGGAATTGCCATTGCCCATGGTAATCTCGGTCGGCAGCCTTCGCTGGCTAATCGGCGTACTTTTGGACTTTCATGTAATGACCATTTCACCATTTCTTCAATCATTTTTTCTTTGTATTTTAGAATGAAAGGGCGAACCGCAAATTCACAACTAATAAATTGCGTGATGGAAACAAAGGCTTTCATCGAAGTTTTAAAATCATTTAAGCCATACATTTCAATATAATCGGCAAAAAAGATAAAAGCCAGATTGTCATCAGTAAATTTATTTTTTTTGAGACTCCTAATAATTTTATCAATTAATTGAACTGCTTCCTGAAAATTTTCAGGCATAAACTTATGAAAAACAACTGTTGTATGTTTCATTCGGTCTTTCCATTCTTTTTGAGCAAAATTATCTTCATAAATGGTATCGATAAATTTTTGTTTATTGAATATTAAATGTACTTCGGCTACAGCCTGACTGAATTTTTCGTAGAAACTAACGGAGTAAATATCTTTAATTAATCCCATAATTTTGTTTGAATGAACTTCAAAGATATTTAATGTTCTTTAATTTTTTGATCCATAAAAGCATTAAGTTTAATTAAGGTATAAATCCGGATTTTTATAAATTACTTAATGTCTTAATAATTTTTAAAATCCAATTGAAACTTTCAAATCCACAAAATATATCCTATTTTAGCATCTTATAAAATTTAGAGAAAAATGATTAGCGAAGTACAATTTCAATCCGAATTACAATTATTAATTAGAAATGCAATTCGGGAAGATGTAGGCACAGGCGATTATAGTTCATTAGCTTGTATTCCTGAATCGGCACACGGACAAGCTAAATTATTAGTTAAGGATCAGGGAATTATAGCAGGTGTTGCACTTGCAAAAATGATTTTTGAACACGTAGATCCTGCATTAAAAATTAAAACCTTTATTGAAGATGGCACGCACGTAGAATACGGAGAGGTTGTTTTTGAAGTCTCAGGTAGTTCTCAATCTATTTTAAAAGCAGAAAGAGTGGTTTTGAATACGATGCAAAGAATGTCGGCAATAGCTACGAAAACAAATCATTATGTTCAGCTTCTGGAAGGAACTGGTGCAAAAATATTAGATACACGCAAAACAACTCCAAATTTTAGAGCAGCTGAAAAATGGGCTGTGAAAATTGGAGGTGGTGAAAATCACCGTTTCGCACTTTACGATATGGTAATGTTAAAGGATAATCATATTGATTTTGCCGGCGGAATTACACTTGCGATTAAGAAAACCAAAGATTATTTGAAAATAAATAATTTAGATTTGAAGATTATTGTTGAAGCTAGAAATTTAGATGAAATTCGTGAAATTTTGTTGAGCGATGGAGTTCACAGAATTTTGATAGACAACTTTAATTATGAGGATACTAAAACTGCCGTGCAATTAATTGGTACAAAATGCCAGACAGAATCTTCAGGAAATATCAACGAAAAAAGCATTCGTGAATATGCTTTATGTGGTGTAAATTATATTTCTTCAGGAGCCTTAACTCATTCTGTTAATAACATGGATTTGAGTTTAAAGGCTTTTTAATTTAAATTCAAAACAATAATCCAAAGCCTAAAAAAAATCTAAAGTATGTCTCAGGAGATAGAAGATAAGATTGAAAAAATTCCATTATTGCGTTCTGTGGCTCATTTTTTTAAAATGATAAAATTACCATGGTTAGAAGGTTTTTCGTTATACGATTTACTTGAAATGTATATTCTTGGAATTCTGGAAGGAGCTTTTTCATATCATGCAAGTGCTGTTTCCTTCAGTTTTTTTATGGCGTTGTTTCCTTTTGCATTGTTTATTTTAAACTTAATTCCTTTTATTCCAATTGAAGGATTTCAGGCAGATTTTTTGCAATTTGTCCAGCAGGGTGTTCCGCCTAATACTTATGATGCAATCAGTAAAATTATCAGTGATATTTTAAATAATAGCCACTCCGGTTTGTTATCATCAGGTTTTTTGCTTTCTATTTTTTTGATGGCAAACGGTATTAACGGGATTCTTAGTGGTTTCGAATCGTCTAAACATGTTTTTGATAAACGTGGTTTTTTTAGCCAATATTTGGTAGCAATAGCAATATCACTTGTTATGACAATTATATTGTTTGTAACAGTTGCCACTATTGTTGTTTTCGAGGTTTTTATTCAAAAAACAATCATTCAGGATGTACTTAGTGATAGAATACCGCTTATTATTTTAGGCAGGTATTTGTTTGTAATGTTAATGATTTTGATAACTTCTTCAATATTATTGCGTTATGGAACCAGGCAATATAATAAAGTGCCATTTATCAGCATAGGATCTGTTTTTACAACGATCTTAATTGTTATATCTTCGTTCTTTTTTGGAATTTGGGTTATAAAATTTTCAAAATACAATGAACTTTATGGCTCTATTGGCACATTATTAATTCTAATGTTTTATATTTGGATCAACTGTATGATTCTGCTTTTGGGATTTGAACTGAATGCTACTATTAGAAAATTAAGGCAAAAAAATAAATAAAGATTATGAAAAACTGGATATTAACGATTGGGGTATTTTTTCTAACATTAGGAACTATTCAAAGCCAAAGTGTAAAAAGTGTAATAGGTAAATGGAAAACGATTGATGATGAAACAGGTCAGGCAAAATCAATTGTTGAAATTTATGAGAAATCAGGAATGTTATATGGTAAAGTAGTAGCAATTCTTCGGGCGGATCACAAAAAAGATATATGCACAGAATGTGATGGTGCAGAAAAAAACAAACCAATTTTAGGGATGGTAATTATCAATGGACTAAAAAAGGAAGGTGACGAGTATAGTGGAGGGACGATTTTGGATCCAACAAACGGAAAAAAATATAAATGTTATATTACATTAGATTCCCCGGATAAACTAAAACTTAGGGGATTTGTTGGGATCTCTATTATGGGAAGAACTCAATATTGGACAAGAGTAAAAAAATAATTCTTTTTGATTAATTCAATGCGGAAATTAGTAGTGTCGATAATCCTATTTTTAACAATCCTATCTAATGGTTTTGGACAATCTAAGAATTCGGAATTACCAATAAGTCATCTCACAGGTGACTTTTATATTTATAAAACCTTTCATGATTATAAAGGTACCCAAATTTCTGCAAATGCTATGTACCTTGTTACCGATAAAGGTGTTGTGATGTTTGATGCTCCCTGGGACAAAGCACAATTTCAGCCATTATTAGATAGTATAAAAGCGAAACATAATAAAGAAGTTATAATGTGTTTTGCAACGCATTCGCATGATGACAGAGCGGGAGGTATTGCGTTTTATAAACAAAAAGGAATTAAAACCTTTACTGCAAAACTTACTGATGAAATTTTAAAGAAAAATAAAGAACCAAGAGCCCGGTATGTAATTCCAAATGACACGGTTTTTAGTGTCGGACAACATGCTTTTAGAGTATATTATCCCGGAAAGGGGCATGCTCCTGACAATATTGTGGTTTGGTTTGAAAAGGAAAAAATACTTTACGGAGGTTGTTTTATAAAAAGTACTGAAGCTGAAGATTTAGGTTATTTAGGAGATGCTGATGTAAAAGAATGGGAGCAATCTATTAAAAGAGTTGAATCAAAATTTAAAAACCCAAAATATATTATTCCTGGTCATGAAGATTGGGAAAATACAGAATCCCTGAATCATACTTTAAAAATGGTGCAGGAATATAATGCTGAAGAACTTTCGAAAAAAAAGTAATTCCCTCAATCCCATAAAAAAAGCACATGTTTTTTGTCGAAGTTATTTTACCACTTTCCTTAGTTAAACCCCTTACTTATCGTATTTCTGAGGCTGAATTCTATTTTATTAAAAAAGGAATGAGGGTGGCGGTGCCTATTAAAAGTAAAATCTATACAGGACTTGTTTTAGATATTCATCAAAATGCTCCGAACTTATATGAAGCCAAAGAGATTCATCAAATATTAGATGAGAAACCAATTGCAACTGAAATTCAGATCAAACACTGGCTGTGGGTGGCAGATTATTATATGTGTGGTATTGGGGATGTTTACAGAGGTGCTTTTCCCAGTGGGTTATTACTTGAAAGTGAAACGATTATTTCGCATAAAACAGATATTTCAGTAAATCAGAATGAACTTTCTGATGAAGAATTTTTGATTTATGAAGCTTTACAACAGCAGAGTTCTTTAAAAGTTCAGGATATTATTTCAATTTTAAACAAGAAAAATATTTTTCCGATACTTCAAAAAATGATGACAAAAGATATCATTGTTTTAGAAGAAGAAATAAAAGAAAATTATAAGCCAAAATTGATTCGATATGTAAAATTACATTCTAAATATGAATCTGATCAAGGTTTAGGAGAATTACTTGAGGTATTGAAAAATGCCAGCAAGCAAAAGGAAATTGTTCTGGCTTATTTTCAGATTTCTGCCTCCGAAAAAAAGCCAATAACAGTCAAAAGACTGGTTGAAGTTTCAAATTCATCTTCAACAATAGTGAAGGCTTTGATAGAGAAAGAAATTTTTGAGGAATATTTTCTGCAACATGACAGGGTTTCTTTTCAGGGCAAAGCTTCGGAAAAACAATTACAATTAAGTGAAGCCCAGGAAATAGCTTTTACACGAATTAAAGAAAATTTTATTGAGAAAGAAGTTTGCCTGCTTCATGGTGTAACTTCAAGCGGTAAAACTGAAATTTATATAAAGTTAATTGAAGAGTATTTAGCGTTAGGAAAACAAATCTTGTATTTGTTGCCGGAAATTGCACTTACGACACAATTAGTATCTCGTTTGCGACTTCATTTTGGAGACAAAGTAGCTGTTTTTCATTCCAAATATAGTAACAACGAGAGAGTGGAAGTCTGGAAACAAACACTCGAAAATGCTGATAAAGCACAGATTGTGATAGGAGCGAGGTCAGCTTTGTTTTTGCCGTTTGCTAATTTAGGATTACTGATTACAGATGAAGAACACGAACAGACTTTTAAGCAGGTTGATCCGGCACCGAGATATCATGCCCGTGACTCGGCGATAGTTTTGGCTAATTTTCATAAAGCTAAAGTGCTTTTAGGATCGGCAACGCCAAGTATAGAAACCTATTTTAATACCCAAACTGACAAATATGGTTTGGTATCACTTTCTGAACGTTACAATAATGTTCGAATGCCTGAAATTGTTTTGGTTGATTTAAAAGACAAACATTTCAGAAAAAGAATGACAGGGCATTTCAGCGACCTTTTAATAGAAGAAATTGCCGAAGCTTTGTCTTTAGGTGAACAAGTGATTTTATTTCAAAACAGAAGAGGATATTCGCCTATAATAGAATGTATGACTTGTGGTCACGTACCTCATTGCCAGCAATGCGATGTAAGTTTGACTTTTCATAAACACAAAAACCAGTTGCGATGTCATTATTGTGGTTATGCAATTGCAAAACCAACGCATTGTCATAGCTGTTCGAGCATTGATCTGACTACAAAAGGCTTCGGAACTGAACAGATTGAACAAGAATTAGTATCACTTTTTCCTAAAGCAAAAACAGGAAGAATGGATCAGGATACGACTCGTGGGAAATTTGGTTTTGAAAAGATTATAGATTCTTTCAAAAGCAGAGAAATTGATATTTTGGTAGGAACCCAAATGTTGGCAAAAGGTTTAGATTTTGATAATGTTAGTCTGGTAGGGATTATGAATGCCGATAATATGCTGCATCATCCTGATTTTAGAGCTTTTGAGCGCAGTTTTCAGATGATGACACAAGTTGCAGGAAGAGCCGGAAGAACTGAAAAGCAAGGAAAAGTTGTGATTCAGACTTATAATCCAAACCATAATACAATTCAGCAGGTTACAACCCATAATTATATAGGTATGTATAAGGAGCAATTGTACGACCGTCAGATCTATAAATATCCTCCCTATTTTAGAATTATTAAGCTGACTTTAAAGCATAAAGATTTTGATAAGTTGAAGGAAGGTTCAATGTGGCTGTATCAGGTTTTGAGTCAAAACTTAAATATGCCTGTTCTTGGTCCGGAAGAACCGGCTATAAGCAGAATCAGAAATGAATATTTACGTACGATATTAATTAAGATCCCGCAAAATCTGCCATTAGGAGGTACAAAAAAAACTATTCAGAAAATACTGAATAGTTTTGAGGCTGTAGCGCAATACAGAGCTATAAAAGTTATTGTTAATGTAGATTTTTATTAAAACACTAGGAAGATGTTGATAATGCCCGTACTAAATCTTCTTTTTTGTTTCTGCTTAAAGGGATTTTAGTAATCCCAATTTCTGCAAATTTGCTATTAAAACGTTCTACTTTATCAATATTGATAATATAAGATTTGTGAACACGAATAAATTTGTCTTTAGATAAATCATTCTCAAAAGATTTCATTGTTGATAAAACTAAATTGCTGTCATCTTCTGTGACTACTCTTACATAGTCTCCAAAAGCTTCAATCCATTTAATTTTTGCAGTGAAAATTTTAAGTTTTTTCAGATTACTTTTTATAAAAATATGTTCGCCTTCTTCTTCTTTAATATCTTTTTTCAGCAAATGCATGTCAATTGCTCTTTTTACAGAAGCATTAAAACGATCAACGGCTATAGGTTTTTGAAGGTAATCTGTAGCATCATAATCAAAGGCTTTTAAAGCATATTCAGCTTTAGAAGTGATAAATATAATTTGAGGCTTTGATTTTAGACCATCAAGAAAATCAAATCCGTTAATAACAGGCATTTCAATATCTAAAAATATCAAATCGATATTGTTTAAAGAGATACAGCTTTTTGCTTCGATTGCATTTGAAAAGTCTCCAACTAGGTGTAAACCAGGGTGGTTGTTGGCTAATTTTGCAATAATTGCCCTCTGTATAGAACTATCATCTACAACAACACAGTTTAGTTTCATAACAGTTTAAATTTTAATAAATTCAGGATAGTATAAGTAAATGTATCATTTTTTTGGAAAAAAAACTAAAAAGAAAGGTTGTTTTTTGCTTTTCAACGAATAAATGAAAAAATATGTTGATTATTTAAAAATAATGGTTACTTTTGCATCCAATTTTAACAAATAAATATTGTATTTATGAATCATTATGAAACTGTTTTCATTTTAAATCCCGTTTTATCTGAAGTTCAGGTAAAGGAAACAGTAACGAAATTTGAAGAATTTCTTACTAGTAGAGGAGCTGAAATGGTATCAAAAGAGGATTGGGGCCTAAAAAAAATGGCTTATGAAATCCAAAACAAAAAAAGTGGTTTTTATCACTTATTTGAGTTCAAAGTAGCTGGAGAAGTTCTAATTGCTTTTGAAACTGAATTTAGACGTGACGAAAGAGTTATGCGTTTCTTAACTGTAAGTCTTGACAAACATGCTATTTCTTGGGCTGAAAGAAGAAGAGCAAAACTTAAATCTACAAAAGCTTAATTATCATGGCAACATTACAACAATCTGCTTCAGGAAAAAAAGATGGGGATATCAGATATCTTACGCCTTTAAATATTGAAACTAACAAAACTAAAAAGTATTGTCGTTTCAAAAAATCAGGAATCAAATATATTGATTATAAAGATGCTGATTTCTTATTGAAATTCGTTAACGAGCAAGGAAAAATTCTTCCTCGTCGTTTAACAGGTACTTCATTGAAATATCAAAGAAAAGTGTCTGTAGCTGTAAAAAGAGCTCGTCACTTAGCTTTAATGCCATACGTGGCCGATTTATTAAAATAATATAAAATTAATAGTTGTTGGTTTTCGGTCAAATGAAACCTAACTTCTCAAATAAAGGACAACAACATGGAACTTATTTTAAAACAAGACGTACAAAACTTAGGATTTAAAGATGATGTAGTATCTGTAAAACCTGGTTACGGTCGTAACTTTTTAATTCCTCAGGGTTTTGCTGCTTTAGCAACTCCTTCAGCTAAAAAAGTTTTAGCTGAAAACCTAAAACAAAGAGCACATAAAGAGGCTAAAGTTGTTGCTGATGCTAAAGCATTAGCTGAAACTTTAAAAGCTCTTGAAATTAAACTTACGGCAAAAGCTGGTGGAGAGAAACTTTTTGGTTCTATCACAAACATCGACATTGCTGAAGCTTTAGAGAAATCTGGTAACGCTATCGATAGAAAATTCATCACTAGCGGTATCGTAAAACGTACTGGAAAATACTCTGCAAGCATCCGTTTACATAGAGATGTTATTGTTGATTTACCATACGAAATCATTGCAGAAAAATAACATTTTGTTAACTTCTTGTTAATAAAATATAAAAACCACTCTTAGGAGTGGTTTTTTTTTGCCTAATTTTGAGTGAAATAACTCACTTAAAACCAGGAAAATGAAAAAAATCTGTGCATTAATGTTATGTGTTTTCGGTCTCGCTGTTGCAACGGGACAAACCACAACCTCGAGTATTAAGGGTATTGTAAAAAGTTCTACCAATGAACTGTTACCCGGAGCTGGTATTCTGGCGGTTCATACTCCAACCGGAACTAAATATTCAGCTGTTTCCAATGAAGATGGAAGGTTTAATATTTTGAATATGAGAATTGGCGGTCCCTACAAAATTACAGTGACTTTTGTTGGTTTTCAAAATCAGGAATATACTGATATATATCTTGATTTAGGTAAACCATTTAACTTAGATGTGCAATTGGCAGATGAAAGTCAGGTTCTTGAAGAAGTTAAAATTACCTCTAAAGATAAAGTTTTTAAAAGCGGAAAAACTGGTGCTGAAACTACGATTGGCAGAAGGGAGTTAACGGCATTGCCAACAATTTCAAGATCAGCTGAAGATTTTACCCGTTTAGAACCTACAGCAAGCGGTGGATCCTTTGGCGGAAGAAATGACCAATATAATAATTACTCATTGAATGGTGCGGTATTCAATAATCCGTTTGGATTAGATGCTGCAACACCAGGAGGACAGACAGGAGCGCAGCCAATTTCGTTAGATGCGATTGAGCAAATTCAAGTAGCTACAGCTCCATACGATGTTACATTATCAGGGTTTACAGGAGCCTCTGTAAATGCAGTTACAAAATCAGGAACAAATGAATTTCATGGTACAGCTTACGCATTTTATAGAAATCAGGATTTAACAGGAAGTAAAATCAAAGGAGAAAAAATATTTGTACCGTCATTAGAGCAAACTCAGGCAGGTTTTAGTTTGGGAGCTCCAATTATTAAGGATAAATTATTCATTTTTGGAAATTTTGAGATTGATAAAAGAAGCGATTTAGGATCTAATTTTGTTGCAAATAATAATGACGGAGTTACTGGAATTAACGAATCCAGAGTTTTAGAGTCAGATTTGATTGCCGTTTCTAACGCTTTGGCTAATTTAGGATATAATACCGGAGCTTATCAGGGATTTAAACACGAATCCAATTCAAGTAAGGGAATTATTAAATTAGATTGGAATATTACTGACAATCATAAACTGGCTGTTATTTATAATTTTCTAGATGCTTCAAAAGATAAACCAGCGCATCCAACTGCTCTTGGTTTTAGAGGTCCCAATGCTTCAATTCTGCAGTTCGAGAATTCAGGATACCAAATCAATAATAAATTAAGTTCATTTTTGGTAGAATTGAATTCAAAATTTAGCGAATCGGTTTCTAATAAACTGCAGGCAGGTTATACTCATTTTGATGATTACAGAGAACCTTTTTCTACTCCGGCTCCGGTAATTAATATTCAGGATGGTGCAGGTGCAAATTATATTATCGCAGGACATGAACCTTTTTCTATTAATAATACATTAGATCAGAAAGTGATTCAGATTACGGATAATTTAACCTATACCGTTGGGAAACACGTGTTTACTTTTGGAACTTCTTTCGAAAAATTCAAATTTAAAAATTCATTTAACTTAGCCGGTTACGATAATTTTGGAAATCCGAATGGTTATGCAGGAACTTTCTTCACTCCGTATTTTACAGTTCAAGATTTTTTAGATGATGCGGCTAAGCCTTATGCAACGAGCATTATTGCGCAAAACCTTCAATATGCACAAGATGTATTTAATTCAAAAAGTCAATTTGCAGTGGGAAGTGATAACGGATGGAAACTGGCAGAACTTAACGTAGGACAATTGGCTTTTTATGCACAAGATGATATTAGCGTAAACGATAATTTTAAATTGTCTTTAGGTTTAAGAATAGATAAACCCCTGTATTTTAATACAGCCGATCTGATTCAAAAATATATTGATACAGATAATGGCGGAGCAGGCAGAGATAACAGTATTGATTATTACAATCCTCAAACAGGTCAGGCGGTTAAATTAATTTCGACAGATTTACCAAGTGATAAAATTTTGTGGTCGCCCAGGATTGGATTTAATTGGGATGTTAAAGGCGATGCTACTTCACAGCTTCGTGGAGGATCAGGAATTTTTACGGGAAGAATTCCATTCGTATGGTTAGGAAATCAGGTAAGTGGTGCTGATGACAGCTTTTTTCAGATTATGGACCCGGATTATAAGTGGCCACAAGTTTGGCGTACAAGCTTAGGTTACGATCATCGATTTGAAAGTAATTATATCGTAACGGTTGATTTATCATTGAATAAAGATATAAATGCCGTACATGTTCAAAACTGGGGATTAAAAGCTCCAACAGGCACATTAGGAGGAGTTGATAACAGATTAATTTATACAGCGGCTGATAAAGGGGCCAACAATGCGTATGTTATGACAAATTCTGATAAAGGAAGCGCTTTCAATGCTTCTGTCAAATTGCAAAAGAATTTTGAAAATGGTTTGTATGCCAGTGTAGCGTATAATTATCTGAAATCAAAAGATGTTAACTCTATTGAGGCAGAAATTACGGGAGATGCTTTTTCTTTTAATCCAGCTCTGGGAAATGTAAATAATGATGTGCTTTCGAATTCTAAATATGGAGATAATCATCGTTTTATAGGAGTTGCTTCCAAGAAATGGAAATATGGAAAAGATAAATGGGCAACTACGGTTTCTACGTTTTTAGAATATGCTCAGGGAGGACGTTTTAATTATACTTATGGAGGTGATATTAATGGAGACGGTTCTGCAGTAAACGATTTAATTTATATCCCTACAACTGCCGAAATTGCCCAAATGAATTTTAGTGCACCGGGACAAGGTGATGCTTTTGATAAATTTATAGCTCAGGATAAGTACTTGAGGGACAGAAGAGGACAATATGCGGAACGTTATGGTGCAATATCTCCATGGAGAGGAAGATGTGATCTTAAAATATTACAAGATTATAATTTCAGGGTTTCTTCGGCATCGGAGAAAAAGAATACTATTCAGTTTAGTATCGATGTTTTGAATTTTGGTAACCTGCTAAATTCTGATTGGGGAGTTGTTCAGGTACCCACCAGCGTTCAGCCAATTGGGGTTACAGTTGTTGGAAATACGCCGACATATACATTTAATAATACCCAAACCAAAACATTTAGTTATGATGCTAGTTTGACATCCAGATGGCAGGCTCAATTTGGTATCCGATACATTTTCTAGTAATACAAAAAAAGAATTAAATTTGCCCTCGCATTGCGAGGGCTTTTTTTTGAACTTAAATTGAAATTGAAGTTTCGGGTCCTTATTACACTGTTTTTAAAATAATATTATAATGAAATACGCAAGATTAACGAAAGAGCAATTTGATGAATTGCATGGAGAATTTACTAATTTTTTAGCCACTCAGGCAATTGATAAAGCAGAATGGGATTCTATAAAAGTAAATAAACCGGAAGTTGCCGAACAGGAATTGGATGTTTTTTCAGATTTAATTTGGGAAGGGGTTTTATCCAGAGCTGAATTTCTGGAACATTTTTCTAAAAACCATATTTTTTTGTTTAAATGTTTTGAAACACATGTTCAATCAATAGTTTTAAAATCATTAGTTTCTGAAACGGATTTTTTAACTCAAGCAGGTTTGCAGTGGCTGAGTGATAATATGTTTACAGAAACAATTGAAATGAAGGTCGGGAAAAAAGTTTTTACAGAAGATCGTAATTCTTCCATTTTTGAATTGATTCAGCAAGGCGCTTTTTTGAGCGATGGACAATTGTTTAAGCAAATAAATTCTATTATCGAATCATAATTTAAAAAGGTAAAATTTATATTGAGTTTTACCTTTTTTATTTAACTTTTGTTTAATGTTTTTTATTATTTATATACCCGTATTTCTACGTGTTTTAGAGTTTTTTTAATTATTATCCTTTATAGTAAAATAAGCAGATTCTAATTTTTAAAACTTATCTATCAGGCTATTCTTAAGCTAAAATGTAGTTTTATTCTTATATTTGAAAAAATATGATAAAATATATGTTTTTTTATTGCGATATTCTTATTAATTATTCGTTTAAAAAAAGCTTGTTTTTTATAACGTTTTGGATGATTTTTGTGTATTTATTTTTTTTTAACTTAAAAAAAATAAGAATTTTCTCTTGTTTTGTGTTTGTTTTTTTTCTAGTTTTACGAAACAAAGCTTGAACAAGTATTTTTTGAGAAGCAAAAAATGCTTGTTCATATTTAGTTGAAAAATAGTACTCATTATTATTTTGCCCTTATATAATTAAATAGTTTGCCTATGAAATTAATATTTACTTTCCTTGTCAGGTTTGCATTTAGTATTGTTTTTACTAAAGTTTGTAAACTTTATCCATAAAAATAAATATTGCGTCAATATTTTATTTTTGATTTCCCTCCCCAATCGAAGGCTTAGTTAATATAACATTCTTGCGATTAATTTTTAATACGAGAAAATAATTATTGTATTCAACTTTTAAGACTTGTTTTTTATAAAAAAGAGTAATCAACTTTTTTATGAATATTAAATTGTACAACATATAAAAAGAGAATTTCTTAAGTCAAATTGCCCCCTTAAAACAAATCACCCCCTTGGAAGTTTGATTCATTTCATCCTTCTGCAAAATTTTGAGCCGTTTTTTATTTAATCAAATAAAAGACACTCTTTGAATGCATTATAATTTTTTATAAAGTGTAGTTTAAGCATCAATTGTTTTTGATGTAGATTTAATTGTAACTATTTGATTTTTAATTTTTTAAAATTGTGTAAGACTTAGAGTCTTATTGCAACAGGCTTTCTATTGTCCATTTTCTAATCTTCCAAATTATGAAAAAAAAATTACAAATTGTTAATCTCTTCCAGAAGGGATTATTAGGAGCATTATTTTTTTTGCTTTTATTTTCAAACTCTTTTGCTCAAAATGTATGTAGACCAACTTCGCAAAGTAATAGCACAGGTGGTTTTTTATGCGTTGGTATGAGTGTGACGAATCCAAATGATGCATTTGATACCAGTATGAGTACCTATGCGTCATTAACAAATGCAGTTGGTTTAGCCTGTTTTGCTCAGGAAACCTTAACTTTCAATCAAACGGCCAAGGCTGGTGATCAGGTAGTGATTTCTTTTGGAACAGGGAATGGTTTGCTAAATCCGAGTTTTTTATCAAATGCAACTATTCAGGCAAAACTATCAGGAACAGATGTAGATGATCCGGTTCCGTTAAATAACGGATCATTAGATCTTCAGTTATTTCCTGGTAATGAAATTGCTGAAATAAGTTATACTCTGCCCGGAGATGCAAATCAAATCAAAATTCAGGTGGGAGGACTTCTTAGTTTATTAGTAAATTTAAGAGTGTATGATGTAAGATTAGATTTTGTAAAGCCTACAGTTACTAATGGTTTAACGCAGACTGTTTGTTCCGGTAATTCTTTAAATCTATCTGCTACCCCGGCATCCGGAACAACTCTGGCCTGGTATAGTTCAACTACTTCAACAACACCATTAGCAACAGGAAATAGTTTTTCAACTCCAAATTTAACTATTGATACTACGTATTATTTAGGAGTTACAAGAGCTGCCGGTTGCGAAGGTAGTGAGCGTGTTCCTGTTGTAATTAATGTTTCCAATCCTATAGCACCTGTTATAAGTACCTCCGGTACTGCTATATGTTCTGCCGGAGCAACACAACAAACTTCATTATCCGTAATAAATCCAATACCGGGTACAATATATAATTGGTATAATGTATCATCTGGCGGTGTGGCTTTGGCTTCCGGAAATACTTATTCTCCAACTGTTCCTTTAGGAACTACAAGTTTTTATGTTGAAGCTGCCATTGGAAGCTGTCTGAGTCCTGCAAGAACTCAAGTTGATGTAAATTCGAATCCTGTTCCTTCCGTACCAGTAGTTTTAACTCAAAGTGTGACCATTCAATCCGGGCAAAACGCTACTTTGAATGCTACTACTTCTGAAGCTGGAGTTACGCTAAATTGGTATGATGTCGCAACAGGCGGAACAGCCCTTGCTACAAATACTGCAACTTATACAACTCCGGTTTTAACAGCTACAAAAACATATTATGTTGAGGCCCAAAGTGCATCAGGAAACTGTGTAAGCACAACAAGAGTTCCTGTAACGGTAACAGTTCAGCCGGCAGCTTTAGGGGGCTGTTTAGAAGCTAATAGTCAACAAACAAATCAAAATGGTCTATGTTTATTTTGTAGTGCAACTAATCCGAATAACTCGGTTGATGGAAGTTCTGCAACAGCAGCCCAACTTACAGTTCCTATTGGTTTAATAAATGGATGGATTCAGCAAACATTACAATTTAATAATCCGGGCAGAGCGGGAGATATTGTCGATGTTGAATTAGAATTATCCGGAGGGATTACTGATGCTGTATTGTTAGGTGCTGTTAGTTTGGCAACATTTAACGGAGCAACATATAATAATGATAGAGTTTCAATTAATAATCCTCTGATTACCTTGCAATTAATATCAGGAGATCGTTTTAAAGCAAGTGTAACTGCAGGTGCTGCTTTTGATCGTGTTGAAATTCGATTAGGAGGTTTGGCAGCTGTTTCGGCTATTCTGGATATTTTTCAGGCAACTTATAGATATAAATCACCAACGATTTCAGGTAATACAACTATTTGTAGCGGGCAAACTACTACTTTGACTGCTAATACGGCTGTTGGTGAAACTATTAATTGGTATAATGTGGCAACTGGTGGTGTTTCGCTGGCGAATACAGCTGCCTTTACAACTCCGGCTTTAAATGCTCCAACTACTTATTATATAGAAATAACCAGAAATAGTTGTGTTAATAGTGAGCGTTTTCCGGTATTAATATCAATTAATAACCCTGTAGCACCAGTTATTGCTACAACTGGTACAGCAATTTGTAGTGGTCAGACAACTACGTTAACTGTACAGACTCCCGTTGCAGGGACTGTTTATAATTGGTATGATGCTAATTCTGCTGGAAATTTACTATTCACAGGCAACTCTTTTTCAACTCCAAATTTAATTGCTGATACAAGTTATTATGTTGAAGCGGGAATTGGAAGTTGTTCCAGTGCAACACGAACCCAGGTTACTGTAACAGTCAGTCCATTACCGGCAGCCCCAACTCCTGCATCATCAAATGTGGTTATTCAGTCTGGACAAAGTGTAACACTGCAAGTATCAAGTCCGGACTCCAATGTTACATTTGACTGGTATGATGTGCCAAATAACGGAACAGCTTTGGCAACCGGAACAAATGTATTTACAACACCAGCCTTAACAGCAAATAAAACATATTATGTTGCAGCCAGGGGTATAACTTCGGGTTGTGCAAGTAGTGCAAGAACAGCTATTAATGTTATAATAAGTAATTTTGTCAGTACCTGTTTGCAGGCAAATTCACAAATAACTTCTAAGGGAGGAGGTATTACCGGATGTTTATTATGTAGCTCATCTAATGAAGGAAATTCTGTTGACGGGGATTCAGCAACCGCAGCAAATCTTTCAGTTCCTTTGGGTATTGTGGGTGATTATATACAGCAAATGCTAACCTTTTCAACTGCAGGCCAGGCAGGTGATATTATAGATGTTGAATTAGGAATTCCGGCCGGAATTATAAATGTAAACGCTCTTTCTTATATTAACTTAAGAAGCTATAATGGGATAACTCCTAACAGTGATCAGACTAATATTGCAGCATTAACAAATGTTCAGTTATTATCAGCTACTCGTTTAAAAGCAAGTTTTGTAGCAGCAGGGCCTTTTACTGCAGTTGAAGTCAGATTGGAAGGTTTGGTTGCTGCTCTGGCAAGTTTAGATATTTATGAAGCTTCCTTTAGATTTAAAGATGCTATAGTTACCGGAGCTTCATCTCCAATTTGTAATGGACAAACGGCTACTTTAGCAGCTAGTTCTACTGTTGCCGGAGAAACATTTAAATGGTATGATTCTGCAAGTGGCGGAATAGAACTTTCAGCTTTGGCAACATATACTACGCCAGTATTAACAACAAGTACAACCTATTATCTTGAGGCTACACGTGGAGGAACTTGTATAAATAGCGTTCGTCAGCCTGTAACAGTTACAGTATCACCATTTGCAACAGCTACAGATGTAATAATTACAAGTCCTTTGGAGGCTTCTTGTGCCGGAGGAGTTGTATTGTCTCCAACATCAGCTTTAGCCGGAGCACAATTTAGATACTATACAGATCAAAATAAAACACAGGAAATTATAACGGGAACGACTGTTGTTGCGCAACCGGGAGTAACTTTTTCTAAAAATGCAACAACCGGGGCATTGACTATAAACGGTCTTAGTGCTGCAGGGACACCTTATAATTATTACATTTCTGTTACTAACGGAGTTACTTGCGAAAATGAAATCAATACGCTGAAACAAGTAATAGTTAATTTTCCAACAGTTACAACTTTAGCTGTTTCTTCTCCTTTAGTTGGATGTGGAACAGTAAATTTAAGAGATGCGATTACAGGTTTTGATACAACAGGAAATACAACATATACTTTCTATGATTCATCAAATAATGTTTTGCCTGCAAATGCTGCAGCGAATATAAATACAAGTGGTGTTTACTCAATTCAAGCTCAGGGTAACGGTGTTACATGCCCATCCGGTAAGCTACCGGTAACCGTGACTATTAACCCGTTACCAAGTTTGGTTGTAACGCCTTCTATATCAGTTAATGTTGGTTCTGATGTACCATTAGATGCAACATCAAACGGAACATTGGCATGGTTTGATCCACAAGGCAATGCTTTAACAGGTCCTCCATTTACAACGGGTGTTTTAAATACTCCCGGAGTTTATACTTATACTGTAGTTGCCAGCAATACAAATTGTTCAAGAACAGGAACAGTTTCTATAAACGTTATAGACCCAAATAACTGTCAATTATTGACTGAAAGAGTTTATGCTAATGGACAGAGTTCAGGGTCTATTATAACAGGAGAAGTAACCAATGCAACCAATGCTATTGACGGAAATACCCAAACTTTTTCTACCATTACAACTGGACTTGGACTTTTAGGTGTTGGTACTACCTGGCAAAATTTAACATGGTCCGCAAATATTGTAAAAGGAACTCCGGTGACGATAAAATTAGGATCTGAATATAACGGATTAGCGGTAGGACAAAATTTATCACTAATTGGAACTAAAAATGGAGTGGATATTGGAACCATGCAATCAGTTTCGGCGTTATCGTCGAATTTATTATCAGGAGATAACACTTTTGAGTATACTTTTGTTCCGGCTAATAGTTCTGGTCCGCAAGATTATGACGGAATAAGAATTCAGTCCGCTTCGCTTTTAAATGTTACGCAAAATACAAAAGTGTTTGATGCTTATTATACTAAACAAGTTTCAACAGTAGCGTGTACACCGGGAGATATTCAGGATGTTTTTTATGGAGCAACTGATTTAGGTCTTCCATTAGGAGTATTAACTTCTACAGTAGGTGTTAGTGATGCATTTAATGTTGCAGATAATGATATTACCACTTTTGCAACTATGTATAGTGGTCTTGGAATTTTAGCTGCAGCAGATTTAACAGTTGCGTTTAAAACACCAACTATTGCAAGTGATACCTTAAGAATAGTAGTTTCGGGATCAAGCCCTATTTTAAGTTTAAATCAGCTTTCAGGATTTAGTATTCAACGTTATTTAGGTAATGTTGCTGTTGGAGCTCCAATTGAAAATACAGACTCATCATTAGGATTGAGAATTTTACAAGGAGACACCATGGCTATGATACTTTTGTCTTCTGAACCAGAACCTTACGATAGGGTTAGAATTCGTTTTGGAGGTACTTTAGCTGTATTAGAATCTCTTAGGGTTCATACCGTTGAGCGTGTAGCAAATACCAAAATAACAGGAAGCGATCCTGATAATAAAATTGCGGTTTGTCCGGGAACAGATATTACACTCCAGATTCCACCTGATGCCTGTTCTACATATGTATGGTATGATTCGCCTACCGGAGGTATTGTTGTAGCTAATGGGGTTACTTTTACAGTTCCATCTACATTAGGAGCGGGTATTTATAAATATTATGTACAGCCAGTACGTTATGGTTGTGAAGTTTTATCAAGAGGAGAAATAACCGTAGAAGTTAGAGCTTCCAGTCCGGAAAATGCTTTAACAGCTATTACTCTCAATGGAGCGGCGGTTACTACAATTTGTTCACCATCAGGAACAGTAACTTTAGGGACAAGTCTGAGTGGAACTCCAGTATTGACAAATCCTATTTATCATTGGTATAATTTTAACGGAACAACAAGTCAATTGATTGCAGGCGAGACAACTTCTCAGTTAATTGTAAATGGATTGGTTCCCGGTACTTATACTTATTTTGTTGGAGTTAGTTCAGATGAGTTTTGTGAAACCGCAGAAGCAGACAGAAATCAAATTACATTTACAATATTGCCTCCATCAAGTGAAAATGATATTTTGGTTGATGATACAGCGGTTTGTCATAATGTACCAGCAACATTAACACCTACAAGTACATTGACCAATCCAATATTCTATTGGTATTTCGATGCTAATAAAACACAACCTATAACAAATGGAACTATAAGTGGAGTAACTTACACAATAAGTTCTACAGGGGTTTTAACAGTAACAGGTTTAACACTTGCTGCGAGTCCAATTACATATTATGTTGGGGTTTCAAGTGATACGACTTGTGAGAATATTGCAGGAACACTTCAGGCCGCTACAGTAATAATAAATGACCCGACTATACCAACAACTACAGATAATACACAAGATTTCTGTTTGGTAAATGCACCAACAGTTGCCAACATTCAGGTAAATGAGTCCAATGTAGTTTGGTATA
>NZ_AKJZ01000067.1 GCF_000282055.1 Flavobacterium sp. CF136 | reverse complement strand
ATTTCTTTTTGCATTCCTTTTCACATGAAATCTATGTTTCTATCTGTTAAACAATTACACCCAAGTGAATTAAATATAATTATTGTATTCTTGTAAACTATAAAATCGTATCCGGAACTGTAAGAAACACAGTTTTATTCCAGATACGATTTTTATTTAATCCAAAGTTTAATTTACTTAATTCCTTTTTTTAGTTTATCAACAGAAGGATCTTCTAAAAGTTTTATCTGATTAACAACAATTTTTGCAATTTCTGTTGCGCCTTTTAAAGAAAGATGTGTATCATCATCTTTTGCTTCGGTATAATATGGGTTTTCTCCGGCTTTGAAATGTAAATGCAGTTGTTTTGATTTCTCAGGACCATAAGACTGTTCTAACAACTCCGTATAATATTCTAAATCTATAAATGGAACATTATATTCCTGCGCAACCAATCTTGTTTCCAAAGGATAATCTCCGTGCGTACCAATCAACACCCCTTTCTCATTAAAATTTCTTCTTGCAATTGAAGACAACAATATAGGAATTGCCCCTTTTTCACGGCTTTCTTTTACAAAACGAATTAAATTATATCTATAAGCAGTATGTGGGTTTGTATATCTTAATGAATCCATATTTTTTTCGTCATTATGTCCAAACTCAATAAAAACATAATCTCCTTTTTTTAGCTTTTGGTATACAGCATCCCATTGTTTTTCAGCGATAAAACTTCTGGTACTTCTTCCATTTAAAGCTCTATTGTCGATAACGATATTGTCTTTAAAAAAAGACTGTAATACCTGAGCCCAACCGTGTTCCGGATTTTTTTCAGGATCTTTTTTGTTTGCCATTGTAGAATCTCCAATTGTATAAACGGTAGTTTTTTGTGCAAAACAAGTGGCTGAAATCAACCAAAGAATTAAAATATAATGTTTCATTTTTTTATTTTTTATTAAACTATTTTACTGCTGTAGGAACTGTGGCTTTCTCTCCAATGAAAACTTCATTCAGAATTACATTTTCAGCATTTGTACTGGATATAGCATTTTTAGCCCATTTAATTTCGATATTATTTAAAGAAATATTTTTGATTTTTTTATCGGGAAACCCCTGAATAACAATTCCTGTAGCTGATGCTTTATTACAAGAAATATCTGAAAAAGAAACATTCGATATTTCAGATTGAAATCCTTTACCTTCTCCATGATAATTGGCAGTAATATAAAGACAATCTTCGACTTCGTCTAATTGAATATTCCGAACAAAAACATTTTTTATAAACCCACCTCTGTCAGCATTGGTTTTTAAATAAATACCTCTTTTTAAATAACCAACGGTTTTACAATTTTCAACATAAACATTTTGTACCCCTGCAGACATTTCACTGCCTATAACTACTCCGTGAAGACCTTTGAAATTACAGTTTCTAATAATAATATTCTCGCTTGGTGTAGCCGAATTTGCTCTTCCTTCATGATCTCTTCCGGCTTTTATAGCAATATTGTCATCACCATTATTGAAAGTTACATTTTCAATCAAAACATCTTTGGCATATTCAGGATCAATACCGTCGTTGTTGTAATTTAATGATTTATAACTTATCCCTCTAACCGTTATACTTTCTGATTTCAATAAATGCAAGCACCAAAAAGGTGAATTTTCAATACGAATATTTTCAACCAAAATATTTTTGCATTTAAAAAACTGAATCATTTGCGGACGTAAAAAATAACCGGTTCCAAACTTTCTTTCATTTATAGGAATACTGTTATGGTTCATCTCACGACTCAGTTCTTTACCTTTTCCTTCTTTATCTTTAAAACTCTTCCAGGTCTTACCTCCTTCTCCATCAATCGTTCCCTCACCTGAAATAGCAATATTTGTGCAATCATATGCATAAATTAACGGACTGTAATTATAAATCATTGTACCTTCCCAACTGGTTAAAACCATTGGTAAATAATTCTCGGGGTTATCACTGAATTTAATTTTAGCTCCTTTTTCAATCTTCAAATTGACATTACTTACAAAATGAATTGGCCCGTTTAAAAAATAAATTCCTTTTGGAACTACGATAGTTCCTCCGTTATTCTTTTTGCACAAAGCCATCGCTTTATCAAAAAAAGGCTTACTATTGGAAATTGAATCACCTTTGGCACCCAATTTTGCAACATTAACCTGAAAAGAAGGAATTCCCGGCAATTGAATTCTATTGACAATCGAATCTACTTTTGCTGTTGGAAATTTATTATCCTGAGCAAAAATGACAGTTGAAAACAATAAAAAGAAAAGAAATCTAAAGTTCATGTTTTTTGTTTTTTGAAAATCAAATCTTTATCTATCGAAATAAGGTATTTAAAGAGTCCAACTTCATTTAAAATTATGCCTGAAGAAATTTATTCTCCATATTTCTTAAACCATTTTTTATATTTTTTAAGAACTTCTTTAGGTTCATTAGAATACCATGAATAACCATTTCTTCTCTCTTCTCCAATGTCCGTTAGAAATCTCTTTTTAACTCCGTCACGGTCACAGAAAAAAGGTTCATTCGTATCAAGCTCTGCAAATCTTGGCCAAATTGGTGCGACATCCTCCATTGGATACATTTTTTTACCAATAACTTTTCCTTCGTCATCATATACACGCTCTTCTTTAAGATTTGTGATTTTTGTTTTTTCAAACCACTCGTATGCACTTTTAATTGCCGTTTTAATTTCAGGTGACGGATTGTCAATAGACATTAATAACAATGTTACTTTCGCGGATTCTTTTCCGCTTAACGAAGCAAGTTCATATGCTCTTGCATTTGCCGGAGCAAAAGTAACTTCATCATGCTGTGCACACCAAACCGTTAAAACACCATTTTGTTTATATTGCGTTTTTAAGATACAATCGATTCCTTTATCGAAAGCAATTTTAGCTTTATCAACTGTTTCTTTTGGAGGTTTAATACTATAGTAGTCTGTTTCATTCGCTATTTCTCTCAATACATTCAAAACATCTACCATTGAATTATCATTAAAAGTAATATGAGTGTAATATCCTTTTTTTAATGGAAAGTATTGAGGCCAGCCGCCATTAGGATATTGTGCTGAAAGTAAATAATCAACTGCTCTTAAAAATGAATCTTTGTATTTTTCTTCTTTTGTCTGTGCATACATTTTAGACACAAAAAGTATTTCCTGTGTTGTAGCCCTGTTGTCAATTGTGCAATCTTTTCCTGAAGGTTTTAGCGCTATTAACTTACTTTTCTCATCCTCTGTCAATTCTTTTAGCATTGGGATATTTTTTGGCCAGCCCCCAATATCCCTTTGATACAGCAACACGTTGTCGGCTATTTTTCTTCCTTCTTCTGAACCAAACCAGGCAGAATAACTTTTCATTATTAAATCCGGCCATTTTTTATTTTTTTCCTGTGCGTTTACACAAAAATTAATACTTATTAAAAGTAATAATGTGTTTTTTTTAAGTTGATTCATTTATTTAGTTATTTAGTTATTCTAAACCAATCTATTGCGACACTTCCTGCATCATTTATAATTCCTTCCCTAAGTGCTAAAAATCCTATTTTTGCACCAATCCATTTCCCTTCTCTGGCAGTAAAACTTTCACCCACGGAATTGAATTTTTGTCCATCTTCACTATAGAAAAAATTACAAATCCCGCCAGCTTTAACTTTCACCTGTAAGTAAATCGTTTTATCTTTTATTGCAATGCGTTTACTCTCCGATTCGATTCCCTTTTTATCAGCTTTCAAAGCTGTTTTTTGTGAAAGGAATAATTTCCCATCCTCTTGTTTCAAACATAAAAAACTATAATCTAATCCCATAATAACCAATCCGGTATATTCTCCATCAAATCTGGAATTAAAGATGATTTTTGTAGTAGCTGTGAACTCGTTTGCCGGGAGTTTTTGCAAAAGTAAATTGGGAACATCAAATAGATTGTTATAATCTTTAGGAGTAGGAATACAACTTAAATTATAGTATCCCATTGCTGTAGGAAGCCCCCAGGTTATCTGTGGATTTGCATGCCATTGCCACTGAAGACCAAGTTTAGGGTTATTAAATTCATCACTTTCAGGAGGTGTTTCGACTGAAAAAGATTTCTTTCCTACATTTGGTTTTTTATAAACCATAACAGGCTCACCAATACCATCGTTATCAACATCAGTTCCTATTACCGGCCAATCATTTTGCCATTTCATAGGCTGTAAATGAACTACCCTGCCATAAGCAAACTGGTCCTGAAAATGAATAAACCAATCTTCGCCTGTTTGCGTTTGAACCCATGCACCCTGATGAGGGCCATTTACAGTAGATTTTCCCTGATCCATAACTTTCCTTTTTTCATAAGGTCCGTATACATTTTTAGATCTCATAACGGTTTGCCATCCTGTTGCGACTCCGCCTGCCGGAGCAAATATGTAGTAATAACCGTTGCGTTTATAAAATTTAGGTCCTTCAATGGTTTGTTCATCTATATGCCCGTCAATAAGCATGACGTCATCATTATTTGCAGATAAACCATCTATATTCATTGTACAAACTGCTAAAGCACTTTTTATTCCGGCTCTGCTGCCTGCAAAAGCATAACCCAGATATGCTTTTCCGTCATCATCCCATAATGGTGTTGGATCAATTAATCCTTTTCCTTCTTTTATCATAACCGGATCTGACCATGGGCCTTCGGCTTTTTTGGCTTTAACAACATAAATTCCAAAGTCAGGATCAGGATAATAAATATAAAATTCATTATTATGATATCGAATACAAGGAGCCCAAACACCATTTCCGTGCTGGACTTTATTATATACCTCCAAAGGTTTTTGCTTTGAAAGTGCGTATCCAATTAATTTCCAGTTTACCAAATCTTTCGAATGAAGAATAGGCAAACCCGGAATACAATTGAATGAAGAAGCTGTCATATAATAATCATCCCCAACCCGAATAGCATCCGGATCTGAATAATCAGCATATAAAATAGGATTTTTATAAGTCCCATCGCCTTTATCAGCTACCCAGACTTTAGAATAATTATTTTCATTCTTTTCCTGTGCTACTAAAGTTTGTACTGTAATGCAGCATAAAAAAAGAGATGTTATTTTTATAAATTTCATTTAAAATAATCTTTATCTGTTTAATTCTAAAGCTGCCAGAATAAAAGGACCTGTTGCTTTAGGATCATTATCTTTCTTTTTTTCATTCACATAATATTCATATGACCCGTCTCTGTATGGTGTTCCTCCCAAACCAGCCACCTGACAAGCCTGAGTCAATGTAATAGAACCGTCTGCATCAACTTTCATTAATTGTGTAGTCAAACCATCAAAAGCTTTATTTGCTAATTTTTTGAATTTTGATGGCAAATAACCTTTATTAGCACCTTTAGCAAATGCATAAGCAAACATTGAAGATCCGGAAGCTTCTAAATAATTTCCTTCTTTACCCATTTTGTCCGTTACCTGATACCATAAACCTGATTTATCCTGATACTTCGCTAAACTCTCCGAAACATTATTCAAATAACCAACCAATTCTTTTTGTTTTGGATGATCTTTTGGGAAATAATCCAGTGCATCGACTAAAGCCATTACATACCATCCTAAAGCTCTTGACCAGTAATTTGGTGAATTCCCGGTTTCTTTATCAGCCCAGGGCATTTGTTTACTTTCATCCCAGCCATGATATAATAATCCTGTTTTTGGATCTGTTGCATGCAATTGAATTTGCTCAAATTGTTTGGCTACATCATCCAGATTTTTTCCATTTTCAAAAGTTGCAGTATATTCAGCATAGAAAGGCTCTCCCATATATAAACCATCTAACCACATTTGATTTGGATATATTTTTTTATGCCAAAATCCTCCCGATTGTGTTCTTGGATGATTTTCTAATTGTTTTTTCAACGTTTGCATAGCAATTAGGTAGCGATTATCTTTTGTCGTATCATATAGATTAAACAATAATCGACCGGCTACAATCATATCAATATTATATTTTTCTATTTCATAGGTTTTTATAGTTCCATCACTTTCAACCAAAATATCGGCATACCCTTTTATATAAGAAGCATATCTTGGATCTGGATTTCTTTTATATAATTCCTCAAATCCATGTAAAACCAAACCATGTACATAATCCCATTTTGGAGCCTTAGAATCGTCAATCATATAAGCTTCAGGATGACGTTTCATTAATGTTAATGCCATCTTATCAGACCATTTCAAATCTTTAGAAATTACCGTCAAATCCTGTGAGTTGGCAGTTTTTACTTGCACTGAAGAAGCCGTCTTACAACTAAAAAATGTAAATAAAACAAAAAGTATCCCAGGTTTTAAAGCATTTAACGTGTTTTTTAACATAATAATTATTTTTAAATTTTATAGAAGTTTTTATTTATCTAATTCGATTGCCGCTAATAAAAAAGCACCTAATCCATGGGAATTATCAGTTACAATCTTTTCATTTATATAATATTCAAAGGAACCGTCTCTGTAAGGATTTCCACCCAGCCCCGCACTGGCACAGACTTGTGTAATATGAACTTCACCATCTTTGTCTACTTTAATCAGTTTGGTAATTAGTCCATTAAATCCTTTATCTGCTATTTTTTCAAATTTAACCGGAAGATAACCTTTATGCACTCCTTTTGAAAGAGTATAAACCAACATAGAGGAACCTGAAGATTCTAAATAATTACCTTTTTTATTTGGCAGATTTGGAATTTGATACCATAAACCTGTTTTATCCTGATACCTGACCACAGCGGTTGCCAACTCATTTAAATACCCTGCCAATTCTTTTTGTTTTGGATGATCTTTTGGAAAATAATCCAATGCGTCAACTAGTGCCATACCGTACCAGCCAAGTGCTCTTAACCAAATATGAGGAGCAGTGCCTGTCTCTTTATTTGCCCATGGCATTTCTTTACTTTCATCCCATGCATGGAAATACAAGTCTGTCTTTTTATCAAATGTATGTTCATGAAGAAGCTCAAATTGATGGGCGATATCATTTAATTTTTCTCCACCTTCAAATTCTGCCGTATATCTTGCATAAAAAGGTTCCCCCATATACAAACCATCTAACCACATTTGATTAGGATATATCTTTTTGTGCCAAAATCCTCCCGATTGTGTTCTTGGATAGTCATCAAAGTTTTTCCTTAATATATTTAATGCTGTAAGATACTTTTCTTCTTTTGTTTTATCATACAGGTCAAAAAGTATTTTTCCGGCATTTATATTATCAAGACTATGATTTTTAGGATCAAATTTTTTAATCGCGCCAGTTTCATCAATGAACACATCTGCATATCCTTTTACATAATCATAATATTTTTGGTCTTTGGTTTTATTGTATAATTTCTGATAAGCTGTCAAAATCATACCAATTTTATAATCCCATTTTGGCGCTTCATGATCATCAATTTTCCATGCTTCAGGATATCTTTTAATTATCGACAAAGCCATTCTTTCTGACCATTTTAGGTTATCAGAAATACTTGTCTGATTTTGACTATTATCCTGAGCAATTGTTTTACCCCAACAAAGAAGCAACAAAACAATTACCTTTTTATAAAAATTAGTTTTTGGAGAAATTATCATGTTCATTAAAATTTAATTTTAGCTTTTTTGTTCAGCAAGCCCAATTTTAGCTTTTTTTATGTCGTAATTACTTTGTGTATTATAAACTGAAAAAACCTGAAACTACTACTGAATATATTATTATTTTCATTAATTTATTTAAAAATTTTATCCAAAAACTGAGTTGTATAAAGAACCGTTTCTCCGAACCAAGGCTGAAAAAACCAAAATGAATGAGGCGTATCTTTAATTGTTTTTACCTCATTGTAAATATTATTTTGATTTAAAATAGCAATCATATCATCTCTTCCTGCATGAAATCTATCAATACTGCTATTTATAAATAACGTTGGAGGTGTATTTTTATCAGTATGTGATAAGGCCGAGGCATTTTTCCAATTTTCCGGATTTTCAGCAGAAGTTCCTTTTAGCCAAAAGGCAGCCATATCTCCTTCTGAAGATTCCGGATGTTTAAAAGCTAAAACTCCGTCTATATTAATAATCGCGTTTACTTTTGATGAAGCTTTACTTTTATTCTGAACATCATCAAAAGCTGGATTATCATTTGTTGTACCAATCAAAGCAGCCATCTGACCTCCTGAAGAGCATCCTAAAACAGCAATTTTGTTTGGATCTACATTGAACTTTTTCGCATTATCCTTTATAAATTTAATCGCATTTTTAACATCATAAATTCCTTCCGGATACTTCGCTTCTAATGATAACCTGTATTCTATCGTAAAACAAGAATAGCCTTTTGAAGCTACTTCCTGTGCTAAAACCTGCATCTGATTTTTATTCCCTGATCTCCACCCTCCGCCATGTATCATGATTATGGCAGGATTTCTTTTTTTTGTTCTATTAAAAAAAGCGTCCAGATGTAATGACCTGCCTTTATCTTTACTATAAACAACATCACTGATTTGAGTGACTTTTATATTCTTTTCAGCTTCAGCTATTTTTATGAAAGGGTATTTTTTTATTAATTTAGTATATGTACTTTTTATGGTATACGAACTATCAATACTATAACTGCTTTGCGCAGAAATAACATTTGATAAAAACAGCATTAATAAAAATATATTTTTCATTCCTAATAAAAATTAAGCTTAGTTTAAAAAAAGTTTGAAAAGCATTAAACTTTTTAGTTTTTAATCGATTCTACTTTTTTTTCATTGATATAAGTATTTATAAAATTAAAATTCTTAATGTTTTTCAATAGATAAATCGAGTCAGCTTTTTCAATAACAACATTCTTAAGTGTAACATTTTCTACAGGCGATTCTTTATATCCTTCAGCCCAAACTCCATATTTACCTGCTTTTTTTACTGTTACATTTTCAAGACTGATATTCCTGATAACAGGAATAAAGCTTCCTGTTTGTGAACCATATACATTATAAAACATATTAAGTTTTAAAACGCATTCTTTAACAGTGCCAACCTCAAGGTTCCTTACATACACATCCTCAATAACTCCGCCTCTTTTAGAATTCGTTTTGATTCGGATTGCCCTGTCAAGATTTGGACTATCCATAATACAATTCTCTACAAAAACATTATTTACTCCCGCTGATATTTCACTTCCAATTACAACTCCTCCATGACCATCAATCATTTTGCAGTTTTGCACAATAATATTTTTACTTGGTATCGCCACTCTTCTTCCATCAGCATCCCTTCCTGATTTTATTGCTATACAATCATCTCCCGTATTAAACACACAATTCTTAATAATAATATTTTGTGAATATTCAGGGTCACAACCGTCATTATTTGGTCCATGACTGTTAACCGTAACCCCATCAATAATTATATTATTAGATTTCATAGGATGCAAAATCCAAAAAGGGGCATTTATTATCTTAATATCTTTTATCAGAACCGTATTACATTCGAAAAATTCAATAAAATTTGGACGTAAATAACGGCCTTCGCCAAAAACTCTTTCTGTAACCGGCACACCTTTCTCTGCCATATCAACCAAAACTTCACGATTTGCAGGATCATTTTGCGACGGATTTCCTTTTTGCCAACCGTAACTTTTACCACCGGACCAAACCCACCAGTTACTGCTATTAGCCTGACCATTAAGAGTTCCCTTACCCGTTATGGCTACATTCGTTTTATTTTTCGCATACACTAATGGAGAATAATTCATTACCTCCGTTCCTTCAAATGAGGTATGGACAATAGGGTAATCTTTGGGATTTGTACTGAAAAGAATTTCAGCATTATCGTCTAAATGTAAATTCACATTACTCTCTAAATGTATTGCCCCTGTTAAATATTTACCATTTGGGACAATTACTTTTCCACCACCATTTTCAGCACATTCTTTTATTGCTTTTTCGAATGCCCCTGTATTTAGTGTTGTCCCGTCAGCAACAGCTCCATAATCTTTTATATTATAACTCTTATCTGAAAATTTAGTCTGAGGAATACTTTTAACTATCAAATCCATTTTTTTCCATGGACTATCACCAGAAATATCTGCGTTTTTACTACTGCATGAAAAAAACAACAAAATATAAACAGGAATAAAAAAAGCAAAATTGCATCTTAGAGTCTTATATATAATCATTTGTAAAATATTTTAAGTTTAAATGCAAGGCTTTATCAGTCATGTAATCGATTACACGAAAATAGAAAAATAGATTGAACAGAACAAATTTATTTAGGAAAAACTTATGTATTTAATTTTTATTGCAAAATTAATTTACACTTACTGTAAAAAATCATCTAATTTTTTGAAATTGTATTATTAAATCTGGCAAATAAAAGAATTTAGGTAATCGATAACATTTTATCTTGGAATATCCAAAAAAAATGTATTTTTGTGTTAAAATAAATCAAAATACATTTTTTGAATGAGCGACAAAATAACCATTTATGATATTGCCAAAAAACTTAATATCACTGCTGCTACGGTATCCAGAGCGCTAAATAACAATCCTAAAATAAAAGAAAGCACAAGGGAATTAGTCATTGAAACTGCTGCTTTAATGAACTATAAACAAAACAAACTTGCTTTAGCTTTAAAGAGTGGCCGTAGTAATAATATAGGTGTTATTGTACCACGTATAGACAGCAATTTTTTTGCCTCAGTAATACGAGGCATAGAAGAAGAACTATATCCGCATGGTTATCAGGTTATTATATGTCAAACTCATGAAAACCCAAAGAGAGAAAATGAAAATCTTTATACATTAATTGATGCTCAGGTCGATGGGATTTTAATGTCAGTTACAGATGTTACCAACGAAAATGACGGAGCCTTTCGTAACGTATTAGAAAAAAATGTTCCTTTAATATTCTTTGACAGGAGTAAACATATAGACGGTGTAAGTTCCGTTACTATTAATGATTTTAAGGGAGGCTATATAGCTACAAAACAATTAATTAATCAAGGTTGTAAATGTATTGCACATTTGTCGGGAGACCAATCTCTGGAAATTTTCAAAAATAGATTTTTAGGATACAAGCAAGCTTTATTGGATAATGGAATTACATTCAATGAAAAATATGTTATTCGGTCTAAAAGTAGTGTAGAAGCCGGAAAAGAAGCAATAGATGTTTTATTGGCGCTTGAAACTCCTCCCGATGCTATATTTTCTTCCAGTGATTTTGCAGCATTAGGTGCTATTCAAGAATTAAAAGCCAGAAATATCAATATTCCGGATGAATTTTGTGTAGCCGGCTTTAGTAATGAACCTTTTACCAAATTTATGGAAATGTCTATAACTTCAGTAGACCAATCCCCTCTTGAAATGGGAAGGATGTCGGCACGTGTTTTCTTAGAGCAAGTAGACAAAACCGATACTATTAAAATCGAAAAAAAGGTAGTCCTGGCACCAGAATTACACATTCGCAAATCTTCAACAAGAACGGCCATTTAATTTCTTTATCGATATTAAGTGATATACAATTTCATTTTAAAATATGAAGACAGCTAAAATGAACTTATATTCCTTAAATATGATAAACTTTATCTTATAGAGAAACTCCTTTTCTAAAAAATAAATCTTTTGATTTAATAATACTATCTGCGATCCTTATAATAAATCCCAGCTCTACAATCTACACTATCAGTAAGTTCCGAAAAGCATAATTTATAAAAGCGTTTAATTTTTTTTCTTCAAACTGAATTACTTTAATTTTTTGTAGTTTTTATAATCCAGTATTTTTCCACTTATTCTTTTTATGAAATTTAATTTATCTCAAAAAAAGTATAATCTTCTATGTATTGTATGATTTTAGAACTTAAAAAAAAAGTATTTTGGCAATCGATAACAATTTATATTGGACTATACAAAAAAAAGGTATTTTTGTGCTAAAAATAATCAAAAAATAAATTTTTTGAATGAGCGAAAAAACAACTATTTACGATATTGCAAAAAGACTTAATATTACTGCTGCAACAGTCTCCAGAGCTTTAAATAATAATCCAAATATAAAAAAGAGTACTCGTCAATTGGTTCATGAAACGGCTGAATTGATGAACTATAAACAGAATAAATTAGCTTTAGCTTTAAAAAGCGGGAGAAGCAATAATATAGGTATCATAGTTCCCCGTGTTGATAATAATTTTTTCGGATCTGTAATTAGAGGTATTGAAGAAGAACTTTATCCTCACGGTTATCATGTTATTATTTCCCAAACTCATGATGACCCAAAAAGAGAAAATGAAAATCTTCATGCTTTAATAGATGCACAAGTCGATGGTATTCTAATGTCTGTTACAGATGTTAGTGACGAAAACTATGATGCATTTCAAAACGTATTACAAAAAAATGTTCCCTTGATTTTCTTTGACAGAACCAGACATATTGAAGGGGTCAGTTCTGTAACCATTAATGATTTTAAAGGTGGATATCTTACAACAAAACACTTAATTAACGAAGGTTGCAAACATATCGCTCATTTCTCCAGAGACCAATCTCTTGACATTTTTAGAAATAGGTTTTTAGGTTATAAGCAAGCTTTACTAGATAGTGGAATGACTTTTAAAGAGGAATATGTTATTCCCATTAAAAGTAGTGTAGAATCAGGAAAAGAGGCAATAGACATTTTATTACAACTCGAAACTCCTCCAGACGCTATATTTTCATCAAGTGATTTTGCAGCTTTGGGAGCTATTCAGGAATTAAAAGAAAGAAACATAAGTATTCCTGACGAATTTTGTGTAGCAGGATTCAGTAACGAGCCTTTTACTAAATTTATGGAACTCTCCATAACTTCAGTAGACCAGTCTCCTCTTGAAATGGGAAGAATGGCTGCCCGGGTTTTCTTAGAACAGGCTGACAAAACCAACACTGTTAAAATCGAAAAAAAGGTAGTACTTGCTCCAGAATTACACATTCGTAAATCTTCGTCAAGAACTACCTTTTAATAGGTTTTTTATTTATTTATTTTTAAAGCGAAACGCCTCTTTTCCAAGGAATAAAATCGTTTTGATTTAAAATTGCAGCTTTAGTTTTAATAGTACCGCTCGCAACATCTATAATAAATTCAAGCATTTCGTCTGCCATTTCATTAATTGATTTCTCACCAGTGATAATTCCACCAGTATCAATATCGATAATATCAGACATTTTTTGTGCTAATTGAGTATTAGAAGACACTTTTACAACTGGTGCAATTGGATTTCCTGTCGGAGTTCCTAAACCTGTTGTAAACAATACCATATTCGCTCCCGAACCTACCATTGCTGTTGTACATTCTACGTCATTTCCAGGAGTACATAACAATGTAAAACCTGGCTCATTAATATATTCTCCATAATCGAAAACACCTACAATTGGTGAAGTTCCTCCTTTTTTGGCTGCTCCGGCTGATTTCATAGCATCTGTGATCAAACCATCTTTAATGTTTCCGGGAGACGGATTCATATCAAATCCTGAACCTGCATCCACAACTGTTTTTTCGTACCATTGCATTAATTCCAAGAAGCGTTTTCCGTCTTTATCATCCACACAACGGTTTACCAACTCCTGTTCTACACCACATAATTCCGGGAACTCAGAAAGAATTGTAGTTCCTCCTAAAGCAACCAATTGGTCCGATAACACTCCTAATGTCGGGTTAGCAGAAATTCCGGAGAACCCATCAGAACCACCACATTCCAAACCAATTTTTAGTTTAGATAATGGAGCAGGTTTTCTTTCAATTTTATTAGCTTCTTTGATAGCAGCAAAAGAATCTTTTACCACAGTATTTAACATATCCTCAATAGTCCCGATTTGTTGTTGATCGTAAATCAAAACAGGTTTGTCGCTATTTGGATTTATTGCCTTCATAGCATCCTGAAAAATAGAGATTTGCAAGTTTTGACAACCCAAACTCAATACAGTAGCTCCGGCAACGTTTGGATTGTTTACATATCCAGCCAAAAGTTTAGCCAAACTGTGTGAATCCTGACGAATTCCGCCACAACCACCTTGATGTGTGATGAATTTTACCTCAATATTTTCGAATAAATCAACTTCATTAGATTTTGCAACTACATCGGCAGCGCCTTTTTCAGTATTCACTAAAGAACGAAGTAACAATTGGTAATCGTTTTCTTTAGGTTTAGATAATTCTTTTTCAAAAATACCTTTTAAGATTTCAATGTTTCTGTTTTCACAAAATACCAATGGGAAGAACAACCAAACATTTTCAGTTCCTACTTGTCCGTCTGTTCTATGGTACCCCATAAAAGTTCTGTCTTTCCATTTATCAACATTAGGAACTGTCCAACCTATAGATTCGGTTTTAGCAGTTACTTTTGCACTTTCATGTTTTACATTTTCGGTAGAAAGTAATCCTCCTTTTGCAATCGGAGCACTTGCTTTTCCTACCAAAACTCCATACATAATAATACGTTCTCCTAATTCAAAAGGATACATTGCAATTTTATGCTTCATTTTCACATCAGACTCGATAGTGATTTCTTCCCCTTCAAAGTTAATAACTTCACCTGCAGCAAGATTAACTAATGCTACAGCTACA
Source organism: Flavobacterium sp. CF136 (assembly GCF_000282055.1). GTDB lineage: Bacteria > Bacteroidota > Bacteroidia > Flavobacteriales > Flavobacteriaceae > Flavobacterium. Next base: position 31,837 of record NZ_AKJZ01000067.1, on the reverse strand, counting down.
TTGTCTGAAGGGTTTACTTTTATTAATTTTTTTTGCATGATAATAATTTTAGAAAATACCTATTCTAATTAATATTGTTTGCTGAAATTAGCATAACCTTTTTCAACACCGTTTTCTTCTATTTGCCCCAAAGCTACTACTAAAGCTTCTGATAAACCTTGAATTTTTGTTAAATCTTCACCCCAGAATTCGTTGTTTGCTAAAATTGAACTTACAACTGAATCTAAAGTTCCTAATTGCCAAGCATTTTTGAATGCTTCAACTATCTCTGGAGAATCTTTTACAGGTAATGCTTCGTTATTCCAGGTTCCTTTGTAAAATTGGATTAAAGAAGCTAATGAAAAAGTCAAATTAACAGGTAATTTTTTGTTTGCATTATAATATCCTAATAAACTTGGTAAAACTCTTACTTTGAATTTTGAAATAGAATTTAAAGCAATATCAGCAAGTGCGTGCTTGATAAATGGATTTTTAAAACGATCCATTACCTCTTCAGAATAGGCAATGATTTCATTTTTGTCCATATCAAGGGTTTCGCTAATTTCACCAATAACATTGTTTACGAATTTTCCAGTAAAATCTCCGTTAACTGTTTCCATTACTAATTTGTTACCATATAAAAGTGAAAAAGGAACCATTGCTGTGTGTGCACCGTTTAGAATACGAACTTTTATCATTTTAAAAGGACGGATATCATCAACAATTTTTACATTCAAATCCGTTTTATGGAAAGGCAGTTTTTGTTTTAAATCTTCTCCACCTTCAATAGCCCAAAGGAAAAATGGTTCAGCAGCAACAATTAAATTATCCTGATAGTCTAATTTGTTATTGTATTCTTCAATTTCAGCTCTTGGATATCCGGGAACAATTCTGTCAACCAAAGTACTGTGATAAGAACAAGCATCTGAAACCCAAGTTTTAAATCCATCTTCTAATTTCCATAAATCACAATATTGCAGGATAATTTTTTTCAGAGTCTCAGAGTTATAATCAATCAATTCACAAGGAATGATTGTCAATCCTTTAGAAGCATCTCCATTGAAATGTTTGAATCTTTCATATAATAAAATAGTCAGCTTTGCAGGAAATGAAGCTGGTGGCTGCATATCCGGAGTATCACTTTCAAGAAATTCAATTCCGGCTTCTGTGGTATTTGAAACAATAAATTGAAGTTCTTCTTCTTTGGCTAACGCTAAATAATCTACAAATTGAGTATATGGATTTATACCTTTTACAATATTAGAAATTAGCTCAATATCTTGTATTTTTTCACCTTTTTTGATTCCATTCATAAACAATGTGTAAAGACCATCCTGATCATTAATCATGTTTACCATACCGTCTTTCAATGGTTGAACAATTGCAATTCCAGCATTGAAATCTAATTCTTTATTTAGCTTGTGAAAAGCGTAATCAACGAAAGCTCTTAAAAAATTACCTTCACCAAATTGTACTACTTTAATTGGCTGTAATTTCTCTAATCCTGTATTTACTCTGTTTAATTTTTTCATTTTAATTCTCTTAGTGTTATAAATAACCACTATTAATACCTTATTCTTTTTAAATTATTGTAAAAGAAACATTACACCTGTTAAAGATCAAACAAAGCTTGCTGTGAGGAGTGACAAGATTTATTTTTCAAGCGTAATGTTCAATTACAATCTTTAAAACTCTAAAAAAAACTGCCTTGTAATAAGGAATTAAAAACTGATTATTCCTTATTTTTTATTTCTAATATCTTTTATAATGTTTAAAACATCACTTATTTTATTTTTTAAACCTTCAAAATCCTGGTTATCCAATAATTCTTTCGAAATTAATTGTGAACCAAGACCTACACATGTAGCACCTGCGTTCAACCATGAAGATAAACTTTCTACAGTCGGGAAAACTCCTCCTGTTGGCATAATTGTAGTCCAGGGACACGGTCCTTTTATTGCTTTAATAAATTCTGGTCCGTAAAGATCCGCAGGAAATAATTTTACAATTTCACAGCCTAATTCTTCTGCTCTTGCAATTTCGGTAAGAGAGGAACAACCTGGTGACCATAAAACTTTTCTACGGTTACAAGCAATTGCAATATCTTCTCTAAATACCGGAGTCACAATAAAATTAGCACCCAGTTGCATGTATAATGAAGCTGCAGCAGCATCAGTTATTGAGCCAACTCCCAACATCATTCCCGGCAATTCAGCCAGGGCATATTTATTTAATGCTCCAAAAACTTCAAAAGCAAAATCACCTCTACTCGTAAACTCCATTAATCTGGATCCACCATCGTAACAGGCTTTTAATACTTTTTTACTGATTTCAATATCTGAATGAAAAAACAACGGAACCATCCCGTTATCTTTCATTGTCTGTGCTACTTCAATTCTTGAATATTTTGCCATACTTTTATTTATCTTGATACTAATCCGGCAGAGTTTCCTCCAGCCATATTTTCAACTTCTTTTAATGTAACTAAATTATAATCTCCGGCAATTGTGTGTTTTAAGCAACAAGCAGCAACTGCAAAATCTAATGCTTTTTGTTTGTCTTCTTTATATTCAACTAATCCGTAAATTAATCCACCCATAAAAGCATCTCCACTACCCACTCTGTCGATTACAGGAGTTACTTCTTGTACAGCCGCATTAAAAACAGATTTTCCGTCAAACAAAACACCACCAATTCTTTGATGCGAAGCACTTACTGAATAACGTAATGTTGTTGCTACTGTTTTTAAGTTTGGACAAAGCTCATACAACTTCGAATATAAAGCCGGCAATGACTTTTCATTCTGGTAATCAGGATTCACTTTAGGAATTCCCAACATAAAATATGCTGTGTCAATATCTCCTAAAATAACATGACTATATTTTAACAATTCTGGCATAACCTCACTCGGAGTTTTACCATATTGCCATAATTTTGATCTGTAATTCAAATCGCATGAAATAGTTAATCCTAATTCATGTGCCATCTGAACTGCTTCGAGACAAGCTTCTGCAGCACTCTGGGAAATAGCAGCTGAAATTCCGCTAAAGTGAAACCAGGTAGCTCCCTCCAATACTTTCTTCCAGTCAATATCTCCTTTTTGAATAGTTGCCATCGAGCTATGTGCGCGATCATATACAACATTGCTTCCTCTGGTCCCTGCTCCTGTTTCTAAATAATAAGTTCCTAAGCGTTCACCGCCGTAAACAATACTTTTAGACTCAACATTCATTTTACGCATCTCCTGCACTGCACAGTAACCAATTTCGTTCTCAGGTAATCTGGTAACAAACTCAGCATTAATACCGTAATTCGCCAAAGAAACGCAAACATTAAATTCACCTCCACCGTAAGACGCTGTAAATGCTTTAGCCTGAGAGAAACGCAAATGTCTTTCCGTTGAAAAACGCAACATTATTTCGCCGAATGCAACTACTTTACTCATTATCAATATTTAATTAAAATTTAAAATATTCTTTTGCATTGTTATATGAAATATCAGAAACCATTTTTCCAATCCATTCCATATCAGCAGGAAGCTCGCCTCTTTGAATTTCATCTCCTAAAAGATTACAAAGAATACGTCTGAAATATTCGTGTCTTGGGAAAGACAAGAAGCTTCTTGAATCTGTCAACATTCCAACAAAACAGCTAATCAACCCCATATTTGAAAGCGCGTTCAATTGTTTTGTCATTCCGTCTTTTTGATCCAAAAACCACCATCCTGATCCAAACTGAACTTTTCCTCTCACACTTCCGTCATTAAAGTTACCAATCATGGTAGCCATCACTTCGTTATCTGCAGGATTCAAGTTGTAAATAATCGTTTTTGTCAATTTATCTTTACTGTCTAATGCATTTAAGAAAGAAGATAGTTTTTGAGCCTGTGGATAATCCCCGATAGAATCCCAACCTGTATCCGGTCCTAAAATTCTATGCATACGGGCATTATTATTACGTAAAGCTCCTAAGTGAAATTGCTGAACCCATCCAAGTTCATGATATGTTTCAGATAAAAATAACAAAATAGCACTTTGGAATTTCAAAGCTTCTTCCGTAGTTATCGTTTGATTTTCTCTTTTCTTTTTGAAAATTGTATTTACCTCAGATTCGGTAAAGTTTTCAAAATAAATCTGATCCAATCCGTGATCACTTAATTTACAGCCATTTTCATTAAAAAAATCAATTCTTTTTCTTAATGCATCACGTAAATCAGAATAGGTATTGATTGCTAGTCCGGACACATCCCCCAATGTGTCCAGATAAGCATTGTAACCATCATTTGAAATTAAAATGGCTTTATCAGGTCTGAAAGCCGTGCTCATTTTAGTCTCAAAAGGGTTTTTATTTAATTTTTGGTGAAACTCCAAAGTATCAATTGGATCTTCGGTAGTACAAACCAGTTCTGCATTTACTTTTTTAAGTAAGTTACGTGTACTGTAAGCCTGAGAATTTATTTTTTCTGAAGCTTCCTGGTATATTTTCTCTGCTGATTTTTCATTCAGCAAATCGTAAATATCAAAATAACGGGCTAACTCTAAGTGTGTCCAGTGATACAAAGGATTACGCATTGTATACGGAACTGTTTTTGACCAGTTCAGGAATTTATCTTTATCGGAACCATTTCCTGTAATAAATTGCTCATTCACACCCAATGTACGCATTGCACGCCATTTGTAGTGATCTCCGTTAATCCAAACCTGAGTAATATTATCAAAGATTTTATCTTCGGTAATAAACTGAGGATTTAAGTGATTATGATAATCAATTATAGGTTGATTTTTAGAGTAATTGTGGTATAATTCTTCAGCGAATTTATTTTCAAGTAAAAAATTATCGTTTATGAATGTCTTATTCGAGCTCATGTCTTTATTAATATAATTGCGTAATTATTCGTTTGATGGTTTACCGATTGTTGCCAGGATTCCACCATCAACATATAAAATATGACCATTGACAAAATCACTTGCTTTAGAAGATAAGAATATAGCGGCTCCTGCTAAATCACCCGGATCTCCCCATTTTGCTGCCGGAGTTCGGCTGATAATAAAATCGTTAAACGGATGTCCGTCAACTCTGATAGGTTTTGTTTGTTCAGTTGCAAAATAACCCGGACCGATTCCGTTTATCTGAACATTATATTTTGCCCATTCCGTAGCCATGTTTTTAGTCAGCATTTTCAAACCGCCTTTTGCAGCAGCATATGCTCCTACTGTACTTCTGCCTAATTCACTCATCATGGAACAAATATTAATTATTTTTCCTTGTCTTCTTTCAATCATTCCTTTTGCAACATGTTTGGAAACAATAAAAGGGCTTACTAAATCAATATCAATAACTTCCTTGAAATCAGAAACTTCCATTTCTATCAATGGAATTCTTTTGATGATTCCCGCATTATTAATCAAAATATCAATTGGTCCGACTTCGCTTTGAATTTTCTGAACGGCTGTAATAACTTCTTGTTCATCAGTTACATTAAATTTGTAACCAACGGCATTAATACCTTCACTTTTAAGTTCTTTTACTGCATCATCAATTTTTTGCTGTGAAGAATTTCCGTTTACAACAATTGTTGCTCCGGCCTGACCTAATCCTTTAGCCATTGCCATTCCCAGTCCGTGAGTACTTCCTGTGATTAAGGCAATTTTTCCTTTTATATCAAATAAGTTTGTCATATTCTTATCTTAATTCAGTGATTTTACAAACGTCCATATCTCCATAATCCAAATTTTCACCTGCCATTCCCCAGATAAAAGTATAATTACTGGTTCCTGAACCAGAATGAATCGACCATGGTGGAGAAATAACTGCCTGATGATTATTCATCCAGATATGTCTTGTTTCCTGCGGTTGTCCCATAAAATGACAAACTGCCTGATTTTCCGGTATATCCAGGTAGAAATAAACTTCCATACGACGATCATGTACGTGCGCCGGCATTGTATTCCAAACACTTCCTGGTCTTAATTCCGTCATACCCATTTGTAATTGGCAAGTTGTTACCACACTTCCAATAATCATTTGATTAACGGTACGGTGATTTGCCGTTTCCATTGTACCTAATTCTAACTTTTTAGCTTCAGCCAAGCTTACTTTTACAGTAGGATAACTTGTATGTGCCGGAGCTGAGTTTATATAAAATTTAGCAGGATTTTTAGGGTCTGCACTTTTAAAAATCACTTCTTTATTACCGCTTCCGATATATAAAGCGTCTTTGAATCCTAATTCATAAGAGGTTCCTTCAACAACAACAGAACCGTCCCCTCCAACATTGATAATTCCTAATTCTCTTCGTTCTAAAAAATAAGGTGCTTTAAGTGGATCAATAGTCTCTAAAACTAAATCACCTTTTACCGGAACTGCAGAACCGGCAATGTATCTGTCATAATGAGAATAAACCAATACTACTTCATCTTCCTGCATTAGATCATCAATCAGAAATTCATTTCTCAATTCCTGAGTATCATATTTTTTTACTGCTTCCGGGCTTGATGCGTATCTGGAACTATATTTTGTCATAATTTTATTTTTAATGTAATCGATTGCACAAAATTAGATTTTTATATTTAAAAACCATAATTCTAATCAAAATTTATTTGTGTAAATTTTACAATTCTACTTTTTTCATTCTCGGAACAAGAATATGCATAATCAGCCAGGCTAATAAATAAGCAGCTCCACAGATACAAAACATAATAAAATATCCTGTTTCTATTTTACCAATTTTAGTATAGTAAACAAACATATTTTTTTGGACCAGTAAAGTTAATAAAATTCCACCAAACGCTCCGAACATCCCTCCGATTCCTGTTACAGAAGCGGTTGCCTTTTTAGGAAACATATCTGATACAGTTGTAAAGATATTAGCGCTCCACGCTTGGTGTGCAGAAACCGCAAACCCAATAACTAAAATTGCCCACCATATATTTATAGCACCTAAGTACTGAGAAAACAATACCGGCAAAACAGCAAATGCATAAATCAGCATACTTGTTTTACGGGCTTTATAGGCTGGCCAGTTTTTATTGATTAATTTTAATGGTAACCATCCTCCGCCAATACTTCCAATACTTCCAATAACATAAACCAAAGCACATGGCCAAATAATTTCAGTAGCAGAAAGCTTATATTGTTTCATCAGGAAATCAGGCAACCAGAATAAATAGAACCACCAAACAGGATCTGTTAATAATTTTCCTATTGCAAAAGCCCAGGTTTGACGAAAAGAAAGCAATTTTAACCATGATACTTTTTCAGTATCTTCAATTTCTGTTACTTCTGCTTTATCGGCATTAATATAGTCGAGTTCAGCTTGAGATAAACGCTTTTGTTTTTGAGGTACTTCATAAAAGATAAACCATAAAAACAACCATATAAACCCAATAATTCCAGTTGCAATAAATGCCCATTGCCAGCCATAATTTTCAGCAATAAATGGCACCGACAAAGGAACAATTATAGCCCCGATATTACTTCCGGAGTTAAAAATACCTGTTGCCAAAGCACGTTCTTTCTGAGGAAACCATTCAGCTGTCGCTTTTATTGCAGCCGGAAAATTCCCTGCTTCTGTAATTCCTAAAAATACACGGGCAATTAAAAATCCTCCCGTGCCTGTTGCAAAAGCATGTCCAACTGCTGCCACACTCCATAAACCAGTCGCTATTGCATACCCTAATTTCGTTCCCAATTTATCAATAACCCCACCAGCTATAAGCATTCCTAATGCATATGCAATTTTAAAAGCTAATTCAATATTAGAATAATCTATTACTTCTTGTTCAGGTGTCCAATGAAAAGCTTCCGCTAAAAAAGGCCTTAGGTAACTTATTACATTTCGGTCTAAATAATTTACTGTAGTCGCAAAAAAGACTAAGCTACATATTGTCCAACGATATTTTCCTATCGCTGCATTAGCTTCATTCATAATTACATTTTGGTTTAGGTTAGTAATACTATTAGTTAGTTAAATTTTATTTTTTTTTAAAGATCAGTAATTGGTCTATATTTTGGCACTAAGGTTTTCATTACAAACCAGCCAATTAAGTAGCAAACTGCACAGATAGAGAAAATAATCATATATCCTGAATTTATACCATCAACAACAGTATCTCCAGATACCGATAATGATTTTAAAAAATCTCCTAAATTAGCTACACCTCTTTCTTTTAAAAACACCTTTTCAGTTTCCGGATTTAAAAATTGAGGGTATTTCTCTAATAAAGACTGTCCGTTTATCAAACTCCAGTTACGTTGAGTAAAATCAAATAAAACTCCTGATCCTTTATTAATTAGAGTAGATCCTAAACCTCCTGCCAAACCACCAATACCTGTAATGGTTGCAATTGCTTTTTTAGGAAACATATCTCCAACAGTTGTAAAGATATTAGCAGACCACGCCTGGTGAGCAGCACCAGCAATACCAATTATAATTACCGGAACCCAATAGCTAACGTATCCTAAAGGCTGCGCTACTAATGCCAATAATGGGAAAAATGCAAAAATCAACATCGCTCTCATTCTCCCTTCATAAGGATTCATTCCTTTCTTTTCAACAAAATAAGTTGGCAACCAGCCTCCAATTATTGAAAGTAAAGTAATCATATATAACACAAATAATGGTAAAGCAGCTTGGGTAGAATCCATTCCGTAAACAGATTTTAAATAAGCCGGGGTCCAGAACAAGAAGAACCACCATACACCATCAGTCATAAATTTACCAAAAGCAAACGCCCACGTTTGTTTGTACTTAAAGCAATCTTTGAAAGTAACTTTAACTGTTGTTTCAGGTACATAACCTACTAATTTGCTATCCGCAACATCATCTTGCTGAATATAAGCTAATTCTTCAGCATTAACTCTTGGATGTCTCTCAGGTTTATCATACATAAAAACCCAAAATCCCATCCATATAAAACCTAAAGCACCAATAATAATAAAAGCCATTTCCCAGCCAAAAGCCTTAGCAATGAATGGAATAGATATTGGAGCAGCCAATGCTCCAACTGTAGCACCTGCGTTAAAGATACTTGTAGAAAATGCCCTGTCTTTTTTAGGAAAATATTCAGCTGTAGTTTTAATAGCTGCCGGAAAATTTCCAGCTTCACCTATTGCTAAAATAAAACGGGCAAAAATAAATAATGTAACACTTACATTAATAACCATTCCCGTATCATTTACAGTACGAATAGCTTCTTTTGCCCCTTCAAAACCAACAAACCAGTTTCCTGTAATGATCCCCGCTGTCGCAATACCACAAAAAGCATGCAGACAGGCACCAATTGACCATATTCCAATGGCCCAAAGAAAACCTTTTTTAGTATCCAGCCAATCCACAAATCTTCCTGCAAACAATAAGGAAACGGCATAAAAAATAGAAAACAAAGCTGTAATATTTCCATAATCATTATTGGTCCAGTGAAATTCAGGTGCAATAAAATCACTCCATGTCAGCGAAAGGACTTGTCTGTCCAAATAATTAATAGTAGTTGCAAAAAACAATAATGCACAAATACTCCAGCGATAATTCCCAATAGATTTGTTGGTTTGACTCATAGTAACTATGTTTATTTGGCTTATAAATGCCCTTTAAATTAATTCAAAATAACAGCAATATTATTGCTTTCAACAATCGAAATTACGCTTTAAATATAAATCTGAATTTAAAAAATGTAATCGATTGCACAAATATAGTTTTAAATCCTTATATTCCAAATTATTATTTAAAAAATTATTTCATGTGACATATTAAACATATATTGCAAAAAAACATATATAAAATTATATAATAAACAATATATTTGTTAATTAAACATAATCCTAAAATCACCCTAAGCTATTGATATAAAATTAAATAAAAGCTTTAATTATGATGTTTTTTTATATATTTCTCATTAATGATCTGTCTTTTGAATTTATTTTGAAGAAAAAAAAATAACTCCGTTTTACAAATAACCAAAAATTAATAAAACCTAAAACCTTTAAAATTGAAAACATTTAAAAAATTTAATTTAAAGAAAAGCATCTATATACTATCCTTATGTTTTGGAATACTAAATAATTTACATTCACAGAATGAAATTTTACCTCTTTGGAATAAAATTCCCAGTGAAATAAGTGCCCCGGATTATACAGAAAAAGAAATTATAAAAGAAGGAAAAGTACAAAGCACAAGTTTGGTAACAATCCCAACGTTAAGTGTTTTTCTTCCAAAAGAAATAAAACCTAATCAGACTGCCGTAATCATTTTACCGGGTGGTGGATATTCGCACTTGTCAATTGACAAAGAAGGTACCAAAGTTGCCCAATGGCTGAATAGTTTAGGAATTGCGGCATTTGTTTTAAAATACAGATTACCAAATGATTTAATTATGAAGGACAAAACTATCGGTCCTTTGCAGGATGTTCAGGAAGCGATTCGATATGTCAGATCTAATGCTGTAAAATGGAATATTGATTCAAATAAAATTGGAATTATGGGTTTTTCTGCAGGCGGTCATTTAGCCTCAACATTAGCAACACATTACGACGACAAAACATACGAATCAACAATCAAGACAAGTGCCCGCCCCGATTTTTCAATTTTGATTTACCCGGTCATATCTATGGAAAATGCAATCACACATAAAGGATCACAAACTAGTTTATTGGGAAAAGAGCCTTCAAAAGCTCTTATTGATAATTTTTCTAATGAAAAAAAGATTACATCAGAAACTCCTCCTGCCTTTTTAGCACATGCTTCAGATGATGGCGCAGTATTACCTGAAAATAGTATTAATTATTATTTGGCTTTAAAGAAAAACAATGTTTCTGCGGAATTACACCTCTATGAAAAAGGCGGTCATGGTTTTGGTTTGGGAGTAAAAGATACCAGCCAGTTTTGGACAATAGATTGTAAAGAATGGCTTAAAAGTCATAATTTATTTTAAAAAATCATTTTAATCTTAATAATCTGTGGCAAAAAAAAAAGATGCACTGCTGTGCATCTCTACATACGTTTTTGAAATTTATTTTGCAGCCAATTCCTAACCGGTTCATCGTATAATTTCAGACATAAATACGCTATTGCAATACTGGCAATCAAAACTCCGATACCCAATCCATAACCGTCTTGTATGGAAACTTTATTATCTACAACCCAGGCTGTATACCAATAAATAAGCGGATAATGCGTGATATAAATCGGATATGAAATATCACCTAAAAGTTTACAGATTTTTAATGAAAATGGATTTTTTATTTCTCCTCCGGCTCCGACAGAAACGATTAAAGGAAACAATAAAATAATACAAACTGATTCGTATAAACCATTCATCCATAAGCTGTTTTCATCTCCAATTCTTGGTACACATAAAATTATGGTAATCAATAAACTACAAACCCAAAACGCTCCTTTTATATGAATTAGTTTTCCTAAACGGGAAAGCAATATTCCGGCAAAAAATGGATATAATAAACGGGTAAAACCAATATTCATTTGTTCCAGATTTAATGACCATCCGCCAATAACATCTCCTTTGGGTCCAAAAACAGTGTAATTAATTAGCATTCCGGCAAATATTAAAACAAATATTCCCATTACTTTATTCGAGAATTTACGAAAGAACAAAGCATATAAAATATTCGCGATGTATTCGAAAAACAATGACCATGCAGGTCCGTCTAACGGATGCATTTCTCCCCATCCTCTAATTTCCATTGATGGTGGAATTGGTAATAATGTAAACCCGATTAGCATCGTTAAAATTAACTTCCAAACAGGCATTCCTGCAATTTGTGGAAACAAAATATCTGAAGCCTGAAAATAATAAAAGACAGCGCCAATGATCATTCCCATTATCACCATGGGCTGTAAACGAATTAAACGCCTTTTGTAAAACTCCCATTGCGTCATTTTTCCCCAGCGATCATCATACGCATAAGCGACTACAAATCCCGATAAAAGAAAAAAGAAATCAACAGCCAGATAACCGTGATTGATGATTTGTTTAAAACGGTTTCCTCCGGCAAAGGTTTCAAAAATATGAAAAGCAACTACTAAAATGGCTGCTACTCCACGCAAACCGTCTAAAATTTCATAATGTTTTTTTGGTTTGATATCAATAGAAGTTGAATTCATAAAATGTTTTTGGTGGTTAACAAGGTTAGTTTTATTTTTTGGTTCAGGCTAAAATAACTATTTTATTATTTATTTCTTAACGTTTTTTATCACTCCGTTTGCCATTCCGCAGGAATCCCTTCTAATGATTATATTTTTGTAGAGATTCCTGTGGAATGACAATATTGTGGTTACTCAGTCAAAAAAATAATTTCAAAAAACAAAGCTGCAACTTTTTACAATTGCAGCTTTACAACCAACCAATTTAGAAAATTAATGACTTTTATTGAAGTGAAAAACTCACTTTAGATTTTATGTCTGTTGAAGATGCTCCTATTAAGGCTTCAAAAGTTCCTGGTTCTGCAACCCAGTCGTGTTTTTTATCATCAAAAAAGCTCAAAGCCGTTTTGTCAATTGTAAAAGTTACTGTTTTTTCTTCTCCCGCTTTAAGCGAAATTTTCTCAAAGCCTTTTAATTCTTTTACAGGACGTGGCAAAGAAGATTTTAAGTCACTGATATAAAGCTGAACAATTTCCGCTCCTTCTCTGCTTCCTGTATTTTTTACTTTTACGGAAAACGTAATCTGATCTCCCACTGACATTTGCTTTTTATCAGCAATCACCTTTCCGTATTCAAAAGTCGTGTAACTCAAACCATGTCCGAAAGCAAATAATGGTTTTATTTTTTGTTTGTCAGCCCAACGGTATCCAACAAAAATTCCTTCATTATATTTTACTTCATCTCCACCCGGAAATTCTCCTAAAGCGTGAGCTCCGTTATCTGTTAATTTTACCGGGAAAGTAAAAGTCAATTTTCCGGACGGATTCACATCTCCAACTAAAACAGCAGCCAAAGCATTCCCAGACTCAGTACCTAAAAACCATCCCTGAACAATTCCCGGAACTTCTTTTACCCATGGCATTGCGACAGCATTCCCTGAAATATTTACAAAAACCAGATTTTTATTTACCTTAACCAATTCCTGAATTAATTGATCCTGATTGTAAGGAAGTTCCAATTCTTTACGATCGTGACCTTCATCATCCTGATTTGGACTTTTATTTAAACCTCCAATAAAAAGAACAACATCAGCATCTTTGGCTACTTTTAAAGCTTCGGCAGTTAATTCAGCCGGAGAACGTTTTTCTTCTAAACTCACTTTTGCAATAACTCCGTTATAGTTACTTGTCGGATCTCCCACATAACCACGGGCATAAACAATTTCAGCCTGACTTCCGATTCTTTTCTTTAATCCTTCAAGCGGTGTAATTTCATATCTTGCTTTCAATGAAGAACTTCCTCCGCCAACTGTCATCATCTTGATTGCATTTTCTCCGATAACCGCAATTTTCTTAGTTTTAGAAAGATCAATTGGCAGGATATTATTTTTGTTTTGTAATAATACAATTCCTTCTTCGGCAATTTTCAAACCTGCATCAGCGTGTTCTTTTGTTCCAAAAGATCCAAAAGGTCTGTCTTTGTTCATATTTGTCAAGAATGACAAACGTAAAATACGACGTACTTTTTCATCTAATTCCTTAGTCCCAACTTCACCGGACTTAATCATGTCTGAATATGGCTTTGCTAAATAATAATTATCATATGCATTACTGTTCCCCCAGGTAAGCCCATTTGTCCAGGAACCAAATTCCATATCCAAGCCATTATGAATAGCTTGTTTTGTATCATGAACCCCTCCCCAATCTGAGATTACAACACCTTTAAAACCCCATTCCCCGCGAAGAATATCATTTAGTAAAAACTCATTATGACAGCAATGCTGCCCTTTATATTTATTGTATGAACCCATTATTGCCCATGCATCACCCTCCTGAACAGCTGCTTTAAAAGCCGGGAGATAAATCTCGTACAACGCACGGTCATCAACAATTACGTTTACGGCATTACGATTGGTTTCCTGATTATTCAGGGCAAAATGTTTTACACAGGCAGCAACTCCGTTTGATTGAACTCCTTTGATATAAGGAACCACCATTTTTGAAGTTAAAAAAGGATCTTCTCCCATGTATTCGAAATTACGACCGTTTAATGGAGTTCTGTAGATATTAACTCCAGGCCCTAACAATACATTTTTGTTACGAAAACGTGCTTCCTCGCCTATTGATTTTCCATATAATGAAGCTAATTCTTTGTTCCAGGTAGCAGAAAGTGCTGTAAGGGCCGGGAAAGCAATACAGGAATCATTTGTCCAGCCTGCCTGCACCCATTCGTCCCATAAAACTTCGGTACGAATTCCGTGCGGTCCATCCGTCATCCAGTTTTCAGGAATTCCTAAACGCGGCACTCCCGGTGAACTAAACTTAGATTGCGCATGAATCATTGCAATTTTCTCAGCTGTAGTCATTCGCGAAAGCGCATCTTCTACACGTTGATCAATTGGCTTTTTATCATCAAGATAAACCGGAACTTTATTTTGTGCATTACCCAAAAATAAATTCAGCAACAGCAAGACAACTATTACTTTAACGTTTTTAGACATAACTATTTTATTTATTAATCATTACTATATATTTAGATATCAAAAACATGCTCTAAATAATATGGTAAAGCTAAAACGTTATAGTGCTTGTGAAATTTCTAAATATAAAAAAGTAGTAAACAAAAAATTTAAATTATTAAAAATCAATACATTAAAAAAATATTGATGTAAAAAAAAGTAGTGGATTTAAAATGCTTTTTTAGATTTTTATTGAAATCAAACCTATTTTCATGACCATTTCCTCAAAATCATTTCGGGAAACGACAGCTTTATTTCGAGCTCTTGTGCGGTAATTGTAAATAGTGCTTAAAGAATAACGAAGAAATGCTGCGATTTTTATACTGTCAGTTATTCCAAGTCTGATAAGTGCAAAAATTCGAAGTTCGGTATTAAGCAATTCGCCTTGTTTCAGTACAATTTGCTCTTCTTTAATAAGTAAGGCATTGAAATCTTTTACGAAGGTGGGATACAAGTTTAAAAAGATAATATCGAAGTTTTTGTATAATTCTTCCAGTTCATTATCAACCAAGGTAGTTGATTTCAGCATTCTGTAAATCTCATCAAATTGTTTGGCAGTAGCCTTTTTATTTAGAATAATCCGGTAATTTTCTAACTTATTGATGTAAGCGGAACAAAGATTAAAAAAATGCGCAATATATTCTTCCTTGATATGATTCGATTCTGATAATTGGGCATTTCGCTCCTGAAGCTGATTATTGGTTTCTGTAATATCTTTGTTTAATTCTGCTAGTTTTTCACTGGTTATATAAAGTTCCCCACGTATTCTGGAGACTTTTTTCATTTGTTTGTAAACATATATTACACCCAGAATCAGAAAAACAGAAAGTAAGCTAATACATAAAAGATAAACCTTAAGCTCGTCTTTTCTTCTGGCCTCACGCTCTAAATAGGCCGTATTGATAATCGAATAGACTTCTGACATTAAAAGCGTACGAAATTGCACATTACAAAAAAGCGCATCTTCGATAGCCGACTGGGTAAGTTTATAAGCCATGTCGACATCTCCTGTTTTATAAAAAATCAAAGCTAATTCCTGAATCGAGGCATTGTCTTTTATCGCTTGTTTAATATCTGATGTAGCTGAAAGGGCATAATATTTTTTTCTTAATTCCGGCTTATGGGTTGACCCGTAAATACTTCCCAGAAGATAAGTAATCAATGCATATTGCGGATTATTATCTTTAGTTTTTTTCAATAAACTCAATAATTCTTTTTCGGCAATATCAAAGTTTCTGTTATAGATATTCTTCTGAATTTTATTTATTTTATAATCTAAAGAGTTAGGATTTATGACTGCTAATAATGAATCACGATACTTACCGATTTGCTCAATAAATATTTTGCTGTTACTGTTGGCATTATAATGTTCAAAAAACTCACGGTACGTAAAATAATAGTTAGGAAGTAATGATTTTGCTAATCCTTTTTTGTTGATACTTTTTAAAATTGCTTCAGATTCGCGGTATTTTCCTGATGACGAATAGAGATTTGCCAGTTGCAATTGTGCTAAATCTGTCCAGTCTTTTTTATGAAGTTCATTGGCAATCTTCAGGTTTTTCTTTACATATAAAATAGCTGAATCTGAGTTGAACTTCTGATATTCTTTATACAGTGTCTTATTAAAATTATACTCTTGTTCTTTTGATAAATCCGATGATTTTATTTTTTTGAAGTTTAAAATACGCTCTTCTTTTAACTGAACATATCGCTGCTTATTTTTCATCGCATCATTCAGCTTATCCAAAATAGTATCTGTGCTATCCGATGCATATACAGGACTGACCAAAAGAACAAATAAAAAAAGAAATAAATAATTTTTCAAGCTGATTAAAAATAAATGAGACTTACAAATATAATAAAGAAGCACTAAAATAAATGGCTTTCGATTTCTATTTACTTTGGCTTCTGTCATAAAAATATGCTAAATATTTCTTACCAGATAGATATATCGGGAAAAGTCGATATATTTGCATCATGGAACATATAGAAATATTTAAGGCCCTCTCTAATAAATCCAGATTACAAATGCTGGAATGGCTCAAAGAACCCGAAATAAACTTCCCTGATCAACTCACTGCAGGATTTGAACATGGAGTTTGTGTAGGACAAATACAAGCCAAAGCCGGCCTTACCCAATCGACAGTTTCTGAATACTTGTCAATTTTACAGCGTGCAGGATTTATCGAATCTACCCGCGTTGGACAATGGACTTATTACAAACGTAACGAAGATGCTTTTGCAGCATTAAGTAAACTAATTGAATCAAATTTATAAAACATTATGAGTACAAATAGCTTGTTTACGCCTTTTCATCTAAAGTCGCTAAATCTTAAAAATAGAATTGTAATGGCGCCTATGACGCGTTCCTTTTCTCCAAACGGAATTCCAACTGACAATGTAGCCTCTTACTATGAAAAAAGAGCCCAAGGTGATGTTGGATTAATATTATCTGAAGGAACAGTTATCAACAGGCTTTCTTCCTCTAATGATGCTAACATTCCTCACTTTCATGGAGATACATCGTTAAAAGGATGGCAAAAAGTAATTAACGAAGTTCATGCTGCCGGAGGAAAAATGGGACCGCAAATCTGGCACATGGGCATTATGGACAATCACCATTCAGGATGGGTACCGCCTGTTCCTTTTGAAGGGCCTTCAGGATTAAACAGACCTGGTTTTAACAATGGTAACACCATGTCTGCCAAAGATATCGAAGATACCATTATTGCTTTTGGACAGGCAGCCGCCGATGCTAAAAGATTAGGGTTTGACACCATAGAAATTCACGGCGCCCACGGATATTTGATTGATCAGTTCTTTTGGGAAGAAACTAATTTACGTACAGACATTTATGGTGGAAAAACATTACCGGAACGTAATCGTTTTGCTATTGAAGTGATCAAAGAAATCAGAAAACAAGTTGGAGAAGATTTCGCTATAATTATGAGGGTTTCTCAATTCAAACCTGCTGCTTACGACTATAAATTAGCAAAAAATCCTCAGGAAATGGAGGCTTGGCTAACACCTTTAGTTGATGCCGGAGTAGATATTTTACATTGCTCACAGCGTCGTTTTTGGGAACCTGAATTCGAAGAAAATGATTTAAACTTTGCCGGATGGGCTAAAAAACTAACCGGAAAACCAACTATTACAGTAGGTTCTGTTGGATTATCCAGTGATTTCTTTGGAGCATTTGCAGGCGAAAGTTCTCAGCCAACCTCGTTAGATGAATTAACAAGACGTTTAGACAGAGGCGATTTTGATTTAGTTGCCGTAGGAAGACCTCTTTTATCAGACCCGAATTGGGTTGCGAAAATAAAAGCAGGAAAAACAGGCGAACTAAAAGGTTTCAGCAAAGAAGCTTTGGCAGAGTTAGTATTATAAAATCAAAAAGCCTTCTAAAAATAATTTAGAAGGCTTTTTCATTACAAATAACTAATCAATAATCCGTTGGGTGTAATTCATAAAAAAATTATTTAACACATAGAAACATAGATTCTATAAAAAAAAAGAACACAAAAAGAAATATATTTCTTTCACATAGATAGCGCTATATGTATTATAAATAAGTGAAACGCCTATTTTTGAGCTTAAAAACCTATATTTCTATGTGTTATAAATAATTAGACCCAATGGGTTAATCAATACTAAGGTTTTAACTCAGTAAATTTTAAATCCGGCTCAAAAGCTTTTTTAACCTTTTCAACTATGATTTCATTTGCTACAGAGAATTCAGCTGTTTTTTTAATGTTTAATGAAGAAGCTCCAATCAAAATTTTATAATTTCCGGCTTCTGCAATCCATGCATTTTTACTTTCAATAAATGAAGCCAGATCTTTTGGAGATAAAGTCAGTTTCAATGTTTCACTTTCTCCCGGTTTCAATTCTTTGGTTTTACCAAAAGCTTTTAATTCTTCTTTTGGCTTGTCAATAGATTTTGAAGGTGCTGAAAGATATAACTGTACCACTTCTTTTCCTGCAGTTTTCCCTGTATTTTTTACTGTAACCAAAATGGTCAGTTTATCATTAAAAGTAAGGGAACTTAATTTCACATCTGAATAATCGAATGTTGTATACGAATTTCCAAAACCAAACTCATAAGATGGTTTTACATTAAAAGTGCTGTAATAACGGTATCCCACATAAACACCTTCTTCGTAAGTCACTTCTTTTGGATCATTTGCAGGTATTCCCAACCAGTTTTTAGCCGAAGGAGTATCTTCATATTTCATTGGGAAAGTCATTGTCAATTTTCCTGACGGATTTACTTTTCCGGAAAAAACATCAGCAACAGAGTTTCCTCCTTCTTGCCCCGGCTGCCATGATAATAAAATCGCATCTGCTTTATCTTTCCAGCTTGCTGTTTCGATAACGCCGCCAATATTCATAATCACAACCACTTTTTTACCTTTTGCATGAAAAGCCTCCGAAACATTATTGATTAATTCTATTTCGTCCTGCGCTAAGTTAAAATCGTTATCAACTGTACGGTCTCCGCCTTCTCCGGAATTTCTTCCAAGTGTAATAATGGCTAAATCTGAGACCGCAGCTTTTTTACCAACTAAATCTTTTCCTAATTTTAATTCCGGTAATCTTTGCGGCAAAGCCAGCATTCCTTTTTTATTACGGCTTTCTAATTCTGCTGCTTTTTCTTTGGCAACAAATGGCGTATACAATGTTTTTAATTCCTCGTCAAGCGGATAACCGGCTTTTGTCAGACCTTCGATTAAAGAAACGGTGTACGCTTCATTTACATCTCCACTTCCTGTACCTCCTGAAATAAAATCATAAGAAGTCACTCCAAAAACAGCAACTTTACTTTTTTTGTTCGTAAATGGTAAAACGTTATTATCATTTTTCAATAAAATCATTCCTTCAGAAGCTGCTTGTCTGGTCACTTCAGCATGTGCTTTTAGGTTTGGTTTATCCGAATATTTGTAGTGTTGCATGATTGGAGATTTCAAAACCAACTCTAAAATTCTTTCTACATTGGCATCAACCACTTCTTTAGAAAGTTTTCCGCTTTTCATGTTCTCCGCAATGGCAGCTTTTTGAGCAGGAAGTCCCGGCATCAATAAATCGTTCCCGGCATCTAATTGTTGGGTTACATTACTGGTTCCTGAACTTATCGACTGGAAGCCGGCGTAACCACCAAACCAGTCCGTCATTACAATTCCTTTAAAACCCCATTCGTTACGAAGAATAGCTGTCAATAAATCTTTTCTTGCCGATGTATACGTTCCGTTGATTAAGTTATAAGATGACATAACGGTCCACGGATCTGATTCTTTTACCGTAATTTCAAAACCTTTCAGGTAAATTTCCCGCATTGCCCTTTCGCTGATGTGCTCATTAATTGAAAGGCGATTCGTTTCCTGATTATTAGCCGCAAAATGTTTAATAGAAGTGCCTACTCCATTCGACTGAATTCCTTTTACCATTGCCGAAGCTATTTTTCCGGCAACCAGAGGATCTTCAGAATAATATTCGAAGTTTCTGCCACACAAAGGGTTTCTGTGAATATTTAAAGCCGGTGCCAACAAAACATCCACTCCATATTCTTTTACTTCATTTCCCATTGCTTTTCCTACGCTTTCAATTAAAGCCTCATTCCACGTAGAAGCCAGAGCTGTTGCAACCGGAAATGCGGTACAATAATAAGTGTTTTTATCATTTTCACGAATTGGCTTTATACGAAGTCCCGCCGGACCATCGGCCACAATAATAGCCGGGACTCCCAAGCGTTTAATTTCATAGGTTCCACCGGCAGCTCCGGGAACGCGGCCTTCAATTGCCCCGACAACTGGTATTAAGCCATCAAAACCCGGCATTCCTGTTCCCATCAGGAAATTAGCTTTTTCTTCATCGGTCATTTTATTAACCAAATCTTTAGCACGTTCTTTTATAGAAAGCCTCGTATCTTCATAAATATCGAGTTTTCCGTTTTTGTTTAAATCTTTAAAAGTAAACCCATTAATAGTAATAACAGGTGGATTGTTTTCTTCGTCTGAAATGCTGTTCCATGACAAATTAGAAAGTACTAACGCAGTCAGAAGTGATACTCGTGCTGTTTTTATAATTGTTTGTTTCATAAGTGAAAAATTTAAATTGTGGTTAGAAATACTGAAGTATTTAATTTCTATAATTTTCATTGCTTCATTATGAAGCAATATTAAGTACTTTTTTTCATATCAACAAATAAAACAGCTATTAATTTAACAATCAATAATTTACAACTCATAAACATGCTGTATTCTTAGTAAAAAAAACAGTTGGTGTAATTAGATTGAAACTCTCATTTGATATAAAATAAAAAGATCAAAACAAATCATTGTCATCCTCAGTCCATTCGGCTTCGCTCAGGATAAACTTAGCCGTAGGCTTTTTAGATGGAAAGGGCTTCGACTCCACTCAGCCTGACACCTGTTTTGAATTACCCAACGGATTAAAAGAAATTTTAGATTGATAAATAATAAATAATCAGCAGTAAAAAAAGCTTTTAAAAAGGCTGATTTTAGAGGCAACCAATAAAGTTTCGAAGAATTATAACTATTTATAATTTCCAAAAAGAGTAAATTTGAAACAAATCAATAAAATGGAACTAAAGAAAATACTCGAAATGCGATCTGAAGAATCGTGGCAGGAAAATCTTCCGTCACTATCTATTGATTGTGTGATTTTTAGTTTTAAAGATTCTTCATTGCGTGTCATCATGGTCAAAATGAAAGATCTGGATTTCTGGGGGTTACCGGGAGGCTATGTCCGTAAAGATGAAAATATTGATGAAGCGGCTATTCGGATTTTAAAAAACAGGACCGGTGCCGAAAATATTTATTTACAGCAATTTTACACATTCGGAAATTTAAACCGTTCTGAAAAAGTTTTCGAAAAATATCCTGACACTTTATGGAACAAGCAGCGCTTTGTTTCGATTGGCTATTATGCCTTGGCGGATTTTTCTAAAGTAGATTTGATTATAGATGAATTCTCAACGGCTTGCGAATGGAAGTCTATTGATGATTTACCCGATTTCATGATGGATCATAAAATCATTTTTGACAAAGCATTGCTTACACTTCGGGAACAATTAAACAATCATCCGATTGGATATAATCTTCTTCCTGAGAAATTTACGATGCCGGAGCTTCAAAAATTATATGAGGCAATTTTAGGGAAGAAGTTAAACAGAGGCAATTTTTATCGAAAAATTCTGCGTTACGATATCCTGACAAAACTGGATGAATCCCGTAAAGGCGGTGCTCATAAAGCTCCTGATTTGTATAGTTTTGATTTGGAAAAATACAATGCCGCTCTAAAAGAAGGTTTAAAGGGAAGCTGGTAATTATTTCCCTTTAAACCAGAATATAAGTTTTAAACTACCGCAATTGGCGCTGCCAGGCAGCTTTCCGGAATATCAAAAGCATTTACCAATGAAACAGCATCCGGTCGAATATCCCAACAAAGCTGATTGACCATTTTACGGATTGCTTTTGTTTTCACTGCCTCCATATAGCCATCTTCAAGATACCAGCCTTTATTTTTTTCTATCTGCGAAAGTGCATACAATTGATTTAGTTTTATCAATATTTCTTTTGATTTTTCATCCTCAACTGATTTTACAGCTTCCTGAAACTGCTCTAAAACAACACGTTCCAAATAAGCCTGAGCCACATCGATCATTTGATGCTGCACCACATTAAATGCATCATAAGCTTCTAAACCTTCATCAATCAGTTTTTTGATACGTCTTGCTGCAGATGCCAGAATTGTTTTTTCCCTGTGATGAAAAGCCTGCAAATGAAACTGATTATCAAGCAAATGCTCACCATCAGTTTTACGGGTAATAATCGGGTTCTTTTCGGCAATTGCCGTTTTTGCATTTTCATATACATAATTGATAATGCCTAAAGATCCCATTTCACCAAATGCTTTTCTGAACTCAGATAAGCGATTTTTAGCAACCAATTGCATCAAAACAGTATTATCACCTTCAAAAGTGGTATAAATTTCTGTATCGTTTTTCAAAGCATCAATCCTGTTTTCAGATAAGTATCCTTTTCCGCCAATAGCTTCACGGCATTCCTGCAAAATATCCCTCGTACTCCAGGTTGAATACGATTTCATTCCGGCAGCCAAAGCTTCAATTTCCTGCATTTCTGATTCGGTTTTGTTCAAAAAACGATTCGTGAGATATTGCAAAGCAAAATGTACAGCGTAGGTTTTCGCTAAATGCGGAAGTAATCTGCGCTGGTGCATACGATAATTCAAAATCGGTACTTCAGAACCTCCTTCCGGTCCAAATTGTCTTCTCTGATCGCTGTAGCGAATGGCAATTGTAAGTCCTGATTTAGCAGCAGCTAAAGCCGAACGCGGAATACCAATTCGTCCTCCAACCAAAGTTCCTAACATGGTAAAAAAACGTCTGTTGTCACTCGGAATCGGGCTTTCGAATTCCCCTTTGTCATTCACAGAAGCAAAACGATCGAGCATGTTTTCTTTCGGGATTTCAACCTGATTAAAACTAATTGTTCCATTATCAACTCCGTTTAAACCCATTTTATGACCGCAATCGCCAATTGTAATTCCTTCTAAGACATTTCCGTTTGTATCACGCAACGGAACCACAAAAGCATTTACTCCGTAATCATGATCATCAATAATCAGTTTTGCGAAAACGGTTGCCATTTGCCCGTGAACAGCTGCGTTACCAATATATTCTTTTTGTGCATTTTTATTTGGCGTATGAATCGTAAAAGTTTGATTACTGTGATTGTAAGTTGCTGTAGTTTCAAGGCCTTTTACATTCGATCCGTGATGTGTTTCGGTCATTGCAAAACAGCCCGGCAATTTTAGTGTGCCGATATCTTTTAAATATTTTGCATAATGTTTCTCGGTTCCCAATGACTGAACACTCATTCCCCAAAGTCCGAACTGAACTCCAAATTTTATCACTAAACTCAAATCGTGGTAACTCAGGGTTTCCATAATGGCAAAATAATCGGCTATGTTTTCTCCTCCGCCGTATTGCTTTGGATAGGCCATATTCCCAAGATTTTCATCGGCTAAAATTTTACACCATTTGTATACGGTTTGGCGATAAATATTGATATCTGTAGAAGTTTCGTAGGCAAATTCAGGTTTTGAAATAACCGATTTTACCTTTTTTATAATTGCAGCCTCTTTACCATCTAAAAGTGCTATAATTTTCTGAATATCGAAATTACTGTTGGTTTGAGAATTCGCAGTGAAAGAATCAGCTTTTGTTTTGAAGTTCTGAATTACTTCTTCGCCCAAAATTCCAAGGTCATTTTCCAGTTTTCTAAAATTTGATTCTAATCCTGAAATGTCCAAATCCTTGTCAGAAAGCGCTACCGCTATATCAAAAATAGATTTTATAGAAGATTTATCTTTAATACTTTTTTCAATATCCGATTTCCATTGTGTGAGTTCATTTCGCGAAGGCGGATTTGTAATATCAACTTTAGAAAGCAAATATTCCCGTTGTTCCGGTGAAAGTAAAACTAGAGAACTAATGAATTCCTGTAAAGTCGCAAACTCTTTTTGGGTTAAAAGATCATCCGACCAAACGAGATATAAAAGTGGTATAAAAGCCTTAATTTTTGAATTCTCCATAGTAAACTAAATTATTAATTTGTCTGTGGTTAAATTACTATAAATTATTGACCTGTTCTAGAAATCATCTTCAATTAGGATTTTTTTCACATTTAAAAAAGCAATGGAAATTCATAAGCAAATTTCCATTATTGTATATTCCTGATCCAGCTTATTGAAGGTTTGAAAAGTATCTTTCATTCCAAACTTTTCATAAAATGGTATCTTGTTTGTCCTGGCATTAGACCAGACTCTTTTTAATTTTTTATTTCTTGCCAATTGTATAATATATTCTAAAAGTTCGGAGCCAACCCCTTCACCCTGATGATCATTTAAAGTAGCGAATTTTCTAAACTGCATTTCATTATCTGTAATAAAACAAGATATTATTGAAATCAATTTCTCCTCAATAAAAACTCCAAAATGTAATCCTGAATCATCTTCAGCTAATTGTACAAATTCAAAAGGCTCGTTTGGCCACATTACTTCGTGTCTGATCTGCCATGTATCTGAAGCTTTTATTTCTTTAATTCTCATCATATTTTTTAAACATATTAAAATTAGAATATCTATCAACTACATTTCAAAGAAAACCCCACATTCTATAATTGCAGGGTTTTGAATTTTTATATTTAAATTTTGAATTATTTCGACCATTTATTATTTGCGGGTGTTGCATCCATAAAAATTCCACCGTCAAGTATAATTTGTTTGATTTGTTTTTTACTTTTTAAATCAATAGTCGCTATTTTTTGGTTGGATTGCCAAATCTCAGGAGTCTGGTGCAAAATTTCTTTTGTATCGTCAGCATACACAATATTCACGTCGAACGGAATGGCAAAACCACCTATATTTTCAACCAAAATTGTTTTCTTAGCAACATTTTTAACTGAAAGATCAATATAATTATTGGTAAAAAACCAGTTATTGAAGAACCAATTTAAGTTTTTTCCTGAACCACTATTCATCGAATTAAAATAATCCCATGGAATCGGATGCTTTCCATTCCAATTATCCATATACGTATGCAAAGCTTTTTTAAACAAATCATCGCCCAGCAAATCTTTTAATGCTATATATGATAAAGATGATTTGCCGTATGAATTATTCTCGTAACCTACATCCGAAATTTGTGTAGACATCGTAATAATAGGTTGATCTTCTTCAGTAGACGAATCGTTTATGTAATTCTTTACCCTAAACTCTTTAAAAAATTTATCTGTGGCTTCTTTACCATGTTCCGCAACTCCTATTAAATATTCAAAAGTTGTTGTCCAGCCTTCATCCATAAAAGCATAACGTGTCTCGTTGATTCCCATATAAAAAGGGAAATAGGTATGTGCTACCTCATGATCCTGAACCAATTGTGCAAAAACGGGGTCTCCAGTTTGCGAATCATTACACATCATTGGATATTCCATATCTGCAAACCCTTGAAAAGCAGTCGTTTTAGAATACGGATAGGGAATTCCAGGCCAGTTATTAGAAAACCAGTCTAAAGCATATCGATTATATTTAATCGAATTCACAAAATCAGTTCCTTTTACATCATAAGCAGCCTGAACGCTGGCCCGACGATTTGTTTTTTTATCTACAACAACACTGCTTGCATCCCATAAATAATGATCACTTAAACCAAAACAGATATCGGTAATATTTTTGGTTTCAAATTTCCAAACGTTCCAGTCGCTTTGTTTTGTAACCATTTTATTTTTCATTTCCTGTTCGTTGGCGATATGCAAAATTTCATCTGTCAGGTATGATTTTTTAAGACGTGAAGCAAATTCAGGCTGTAAAACCTCATCCGGATTAAGTAAATCTCCGGTTCCATAAACTACATAATTTTTAGGAGCTTTTACAGAATAGGTATAATCATTAAAATCATTATAAAACTCCTGACCAGAAGTGTGGGGCAGTTGATCCCATCTGTTATAATCATCAAAAACAGAAACACGGGGATAACTATACGCTACAAAAAATGTGCTTTTATCAATTTGCCCTTCTCTTCCACTGACTTCTGATAATGGATAATTCCAGTCAATATCAATTGTAATTTTAGTATGTGGCGGAACCGTTTTTTTCATCTTAACAATCCCTACAGTTCCCCAATCTTTACCATCTTCTTTATAGACTTCTCCTTCTATTTTCAAAGCAGAAATTGTTAAACCGTCAGTGAAAAAACCTTCACTATTTTCTCCGGATCTTGGAGAGGTTTTTTTATGAATATTATTCACAAATCTAATTCGCAGATTTTTTAATGTATCATTACTGTTGTTTTCATACAATATAGTTTCAGTTCCACTAATTATTTTGGTATCGGCATTTACAGTTATTGAAATCGTGTATTTCCCATGATTTTGCCAGTAATTTTTACCGGGCTTTCCATCCATAGAACGGGTACCATTTGCATATGCCAGTTTGATATTCCTGGGCATATAAAGCTCTTGTGCAAAGCTATATTGTGCCAAAAATAAAAAAGCGGCAAACAATAATTTAAAAGATGTTTTTTTCATAATAGTTTTTGATTTGATGATTGATTACTAATTATTCATTAGTTGAAAAAATTAACTTTATGTTACACTTTATAAAATTATAAATTTTATCCTCATAAAAACAACAAAGCCAATCTATTCTGAATGAATATATTGGCTTTGTTGTTCATTTATATATGTTGCCTGTAACTTTGTTGTTTTTGAGAAAAAACTACAATCAAAGTTTTATTGGTTCATTGAAGTACTGAATTCTTCTGGTTGACCATATTTTTCTAAAGTAATGTAATCCTCTATTTTTTTGTCTGATAAACCACGGGTCAGCCAGCCTTTTTTATGCGCTGTAGCAATTGCATACGGAGTTATCCAGAATAAACTGAAAGTATAAAATACACTATATGAATAAGCCCATAATGCTTCAGAAATACTGTATCTCTTAGCATAAAAGAAAGCTGAAAAACTTGATATAACCAGTATGCTTAAAAGTGTAGAACTAAAAAACAATATTGGATGTGTTGCTATAAAAAGAAACATGAATATTAAAAATGGATAAGACATAATAATTCTTAACGTCTGATCTAAGTATAAAAGTCTTGTTCCGAATTTAGATTCATTTCTGAAATTCCTGAAAACATATTTTGACATCATAATGTTCTCACGCACATTGCTTCTTCCCCATCTGATAAACATTTTATATAATCCGGTATATTCCTCCGGCACATTAGTGAGCACAATCGAATTTTTTTGAAACAATACATTATATCCCTGCTTCAAAATCATATTTGTCATGGCCCGGTCTTCACCAATGTCTGAAGGTTCACCCATAAATGTCTGGTTAATCCACTCTTCTAGACAGGCAAATACCGAAGTATTACGATAAGCAGCCAGAGCTCCGGGGGTACAAAGTACAGATCCCAGCATACTTTCTGCAGAGCGTACAAACTCAAAACTCATTACAAAACTCACATTCAACATTTTAGGAAGCATCGCTTTTTTATTGTTCAGCACATGAACATTCCCTGCAACGGCACCACATTTTTCGTTATGAACAAAAGGACTCACTAAATTTCTTAAAGTATCTTTTTTCACTACCGAATCACTGTCAACTGTTACAAAAATCTCTCCGGTCCCTAGTTTAAATCCGCGGTAAAGTGCGTGACGCTTTCCTTTATTTTGTGGCTGTTGATAAATCGATAAACGATCCCCCAATTTTATTTTTGCCTGCTGTATCCAATACCATGTATCATCCTTGCTTCCGTCATCAATAGCAAGTATTTGCATTTTTTCTTCCGGATAATCGCTGTCTGCCAAACTCAGTAATGTATCCCAAACCAATTTACCTTCATTGTATGCCGGAACAATTATCGTACAAGTCGGTAGTAAATCATCTGTAACAGATTCTATAGGTTTGTATTTAAAATAAAGAAACAGCTTATATAGAAAAACACCTCCTTTAAAAAAGAATAAGACAGTCGCCAGAATAAGAAAAGGCAATCCAACTGTAGAATTTATCCTGTCGATTTGAAACTGATCAAAGTCTGATTGAAATTTATAAACTAAAAAAGCACCAGTAAACATTAATATAAAAGTGCCAATAATAACAAAAACATTTAATGGATTTGAAGTTTTATCAATAGCCTTTTTTATAGATTTCTCATTAATATTAAAAATGGAACTCCCTAAAGAAAGGTCTTTGTTACCTGTGTTATTTGTTGAAGAATAAAATTGTTTTGAAATAATTGTTTCGCTTTCCATATACGCTGTTGTTGATTTTCTATTGAATGGCTTTTAGCTAATTGCTTAGACATTATGACATTTAACAAGGCTTATGCCAATATCCGTTTAAACAGGTTTTGAGGCAATTAGAGCAACAGTATCGGAATTACAGTGTGTAAACTTTATACACCTGACTATCATTTTACACAGTTTTTATGTGTACCGGTAAGTGAAAATTTGAATCTATTATAAAACAAAACCGTCTTAATCTAAAAGAAAAAGACGGCTTCGGAAATTAATATATAACCTTAAAAATTATAAAATGTAATCGGTATTGATGAAATTAGATTCTTTACTGTTTAGCAATTCCTGCAAAATTTCATTATTGTAAGCAATATCTTTAGAAGCCACAAACGTACGGATTGAGAATGAACGCAACGCATCCGGAATACTCAAAGTTCCTACTGCAGAATCTTTACGTCCGGTAAACGGGAACACATCCGGACCTCTCTGGCAAGAACTGTTCAGGTTTACCCTGCATACTAAATTCACCAAAGCATCGATAAGCGGCGCTAAAGTTTTAATATCTTTTCCAAACAAACTTACCTGCTGTCCGTAATTTGATTCAGCCATATCATCCAGTGGCTCATTAATATCTTTAAAAGAAATAATAGGAACTACCGGTCCAAATTGCTCTTCATGATATACACGCATTTTTTTGTTTACCGGGAATAAAACCGCCGGGAAAATATAATTTTCTGTATGTTTTCCACCTTTTTCATTAATGATTTTTGCTCCTTTGCTTGTTGCATCGTCAATTAATCCCTGAATATAAGCTGGTTTCTCTTCCTCCGGAAGCGGTGTTAAAGAAGCACCTTTTTCCCATGGATTCCCAAATACCAAAGCATCTACTTTTTCTGAAAAACGTTTATTAAATTCTTCAGCGATAGACTCGTGTACATATAATACTTTCAAAGCTGTACAACGCTGACCGTTAAAAGATAATGATCCCGTAATACATTCCTGAATTGCCAAATCCAAGTCCGCATCCGGTAAAATAATCGCCGGATTTTTAGCTTCTAAACCTAAAATCAAACGCAGTCTGTTTTTATTTGGATGCTGATCCTGCAAAGCAATTGCAGATTTACTGTTTCCGATTAATGCCAGAACATCAATTTTGCCTGATTTCATGATAGGAGAAGCAACTTCACGCCCTCTTCCGTAAACAATATTGATTACACCTTTAGGAAAACTGCTTCTGAAGGCTTCCAACAATGGAGAAATACATAAAACGCCATATTTTGCCGGTTTAAAAATTACCGGATTCCCCATGATCAAAGCCGGAATTAATAATGAAAAAGTTTCATTTAGAGGATAATTGTATGGTCCAAGGCACAAAACCACTCCAAGCGGTCCTCTACGAATCATCGCATTTACACCCTGCACTTTAGAGAAATGTGAACTACGACCGTTCAATTCCTTATAACTATCAATTGTATCCTGAATATATTCTACAGTTCTGTCAAATTCTTTTTGCGAATCGCCAAGGTTTTTTCCAATTTCCCACATCAGAAGTTTAACCACTTCCTCACGGGTTTCCTTCATTTGCTTCACAAAATTCTCCATACATCTAATACGGTCAACCACTTTCATTGTCGGCCATAAACCCTGTCCTTTGTTGTAAGCAGCAGTCGCAGCTTCTACCACTTCCGCAGCCTCTTTTTCAGCCATGAACGGAATCGATCCCAATAAAGTTGGAGCATATTTTTCTGTAGAAGAAATAGTTGAAAATACTGGTGTAGTCTGACCTGTCCATTTTTTCAATTCTCCGTTTACAAGATAAGTATCCTGATTTATAAGGGTTTTAATTTGAAATTCTTCGGGTATAAAACTCATAATCTGGTTGTTTAGTTTAGTTATTTAATATCATTCAAAAACAAAAAAGAGGCTTTACCGCCTCTTTCTCTTTTATGGATTTACGGTTTCACCTTCCCAGTCCAGGATTCCGCCAAGCAGATTATAGGCATTTTCAAAACCTAATTCATTCATAATCTGACATGCTTTTGCGCTTCTCGCTCCTGAACGGCAATACACGTAATAATTTTTATTTTTGTCTAATTCTTCGATTTCATAAATAAAAGCCTGGCCTTTATTAATATCAATATTCACAGCATTTTCAATATAGCCGTCATTAAATTCGTCTTCAGTCCTTACATCAAGTATAACTGCTTTTTCGTCAGACTCTAATTGTGCAACCCAATCTTCTTGTGATAAATTCATAGCATTGTGTTTTTTGTAAAATTAAATGTTTTTACTAAATAAAATACGTACATAATACGATTTCGATTATTATTCACAGAAAACGTTTTAGAATAAGTATTATAATTAGTGATTTACAAATTTACTCACTATTTTTAAAAAAACATACTGGAATATCGATAGAAAATATGATTTTTTCATTTCAACAAAATGCATCTAAAAATAGTTTTCTGACAATTAATACCATTTCAATCTGTTATCTTTGTAAAAATTTATGGCTTTTAAACTTTTTTTGATAAAATTTAGCTTACCAATTATATTACTATTATCTGTCAGTTCGAGCGGAGTCGAGAACCCGTAAAGCATCTCGACTCCGCTCGATGAGACATAATCATACCTAATAAATGCAAAATTCATTAAAAAACATATTTCCGAATTTCTCCAATGACCTTATTTCAACTATTGAAGAAAATGGAAGTCCACAGGATTTTGAAGCCGGAACCATTTTAATGCGCACCGGACAATACATAAAAAACACGGTTTTAATCACCAAAGGCAAAATCAAAATTTATCGGGAAGGCGATGATGGCGGCGAATTTTTGATGTATTATCTGCAGCCTGGACAAGCATGTGCTATTTCGATGATTTGTGCCGCAAAAAGCGAAAAAAGCCAGATTATGGCCAAAGTTGTCGAAGACGTTTCGGTTATAATGATTCCTTTACAAATGATGGATAAATGGATGATGGAACATAGAAGCTGGTACGAATTTGTAATTGAAACATATAGAAACCGTTTTGAAGAAATCCTCGAAGTTGTTGACAACATAGCTTTCCGATCGATGGATGAACGACTGGAGTTTTATTTAAAACGCCATTCCGATGCCTGCGGCTGTACAGAAGTCAAATTATCACATCAGGAAATTGCATCAGAACTTAATACTTCGAGGGAAGTAATTTCGAGATTACTCAAAAAAATGGAACAGCGCGGTCTTGTCAAATTAAACCGAAACCAAATTGAGCTTTTAAACACAAATTTCACGAATTTGCACTAAATCAATTTGCAAAAACAATTGTCAGTTCGAGCGGAGTCGAGAACCCGTAAAGCATCTCGACTCCGCTCGATGTGACAAAACCTTTATCCTAACACATAGAAACATAGTTTTT
>NZ_AKJZ01000066.1 GCF_000282055.1 Flavobacterium sp. CF136 | reverse complement strand
GACTCCGCTCAGGATGACATTGATTGCTGAAAGCATAAAGATTTTTTACTCAAATTTATACTTTTTGATCTATTTGTTTTCAATTACACCCAGCGAGTAAAAGACAGGCCATACTTATATTAAAAATAAGCTTTATTTTTTGGCAAACAAAGTCAGCTTTTAAACCTGTAAACCCATAAATTAAAGAATTTGATAAAATATTTTAGAAATTAAATTTATAATAAGTTTACAAACTCTTATTTTTGCGCTATGGGAAGAAAAAATACAGACAAAGTTGTCTTTCATCAAATACAAGTTCTTGATGCCGGAGCAAAAGGAGTATCAGTAGCCAAAGCGCCAGACGGAAAAGTAATCTTTATTCCGAATGTTGTTCCTGGTGATGTTGTAGACATACAAACTTTTAAAAAACGTAAAGCATATTACGAAGGAAAAGCAGTTAAATTTCATGAATTATCAGAACATCGCACAGAGCCAATTTGCGAACATTTTGGTGTTTGTGGTGGCTGCAAATGGCAGAACATGAAATACAGCCAACAGCTATATTACAAACAAAATGAAGTAAAAAATCATTTACAGCGTATTGGTAAAGTTGAATTACCTGAGTTTGAAAATATCTTAGGTTCTGAAAAACAGTTTTTTTACAGAAATAAAATGGAATTTTCATTTTCGAACAGCCGTTGGTTAACCGAAAAAGAAATTGACAGCACTGAAGATTTAGGAAACAGAAATGCCTTGGGCTTTCATATTCCAAAAATGTGGGATAAAATCCTTGATATAAACAAATGTCATTTACAGGAAGACCCTTCAAATGCAATTCGTAATGAACTGCGTGCTTTTGCCAATGAGCATAATCTAGCTTTTTTCAATCCAAGAGAACATTCCGGATTATTGAGAACTTTAATGATCCGTACTGCTTCCACTGGGGAGATCATGGTTTTAATTCAGTTTTTTGAAAATGATAAAGCAAACCGCGAATTGGTTTTAGATCATCTTCATGAGAAATTTCCACAAATTACATCATTGCAATACGTGGTAAATTCAAAACAGAATGATACTATCTACGATCAGAATATAAAACTATATAAAGGCAGGGATTATATTTTGGAAGAAATGGAAGGTTTGAAATTTAGCATTAATGCCAAATCATTTTACCAGACCAACTCAGATCAGGCATACGAATTATACAAAATAACGCGTGATTTTGCAGGTCTTTCCGGTGATGAAACTGTTTATGATTTATATACCGGAACCGGAACTATTGCGCAATTTGTTTCTAAAAAAGCAAAAAAGGTAATTGGTGTAGAAAGCGTTCCTGAAGCTATTTTAGATGCAAAAGCCAATGCAGAGCGCAATAATATTACGAATTGCGAGTTTTTTGTAGGAGATATGAAAGTCGTTTTTAACGAAGCCTTTATCGCACAACACGGAAAACCGGATGTTATTATTACTGACCCGCCAAGAGACGGAATGCATAAGGATGTTATTGAACAAATCCTGAAAATCGCTCCTGAAAAAGTCGTGTACGTAAGCTGTAACTCGGCAACACAAGCAAGAGATCTCGCTTTAATGGATGAAAAATACAAAGTAACACGTGTCCGACCGGTAGATATGTTTCCGCAAACGCATCATGTGGAAAATGTTGTACTTTTAGAACTCAGATAACACAATTATAAATGAAAAAAATTCTTTATTTTTTATTACCCTTTACATTTGGCTTATCAAGTTGCGAAAAAGATGATATTTGTGATGCAAATACACCAACTACACCGCGGCTGGTGATTTCGTTTTATTATATCACAACACCTTCTTTAAAACAAAATGTAACCCGCTTAAAAGTAGTTGGCGAAGGTCAGACGGAAGGTATTGTTTTTAATAAAAGTGCTATTGATGAAACAAAATATTTAACGAGTGGTGATTCAATTGCAATTCCGTTAAGAACAGGTGAAGACAGCGCAACCTTTACCTTTACTTTAAATTCAGACAGTACTAATCCGACACTTAGTAACACAGATCAGATAAAAATTAATTACACCAGGCAAAATGTATATGTTTCGAGAGCCTGTGGTTTTAAAACAATTTACAAATTAGCTACTCAAAATCCATTAGAAGTAACTGATTCGGGAAATGATGGATTATGGATTCAGTTGGCTGAACCGGAAAACTCTAATATTGAATTTGAAAATGAAACACATGTCAAAGTATTTTTTTAGTATTTGTTTATTGTTTTCAATGTTTTTCGTTCAGGCGCAAGATACAGGAACAACAATAACAAAAGAAATCATTCAGGAAAAACCAAAACCTGCAGTCAAAAAAAATGTTCAGGAAGCCGTTAAAGACACTGTTCCTCCAAAAACTGACCGTTATGGTCTGCGTGTAGGTGTTGATTTGTTTAAACTGACACGTGGCTTTTATGACAAAAATTATAAAGGTGTAGAGTTTGTGGGTGATTTTCGACTGACAAAAAAATACTACATAGCAGCTGAGCTTGGTATTGAAGATAAAACTACTGATGATGACCGATTAAATTCGACAGCAACCGGAACTTACATAAAAGGAGGTTTCGATTATAATACCTATCAAAACTGGCTTGATATGGAGAACCTGATTACAATAGGTCTTCGTGGAGGTTTTAGTACTTTTAGCCAACAATTAAACACTTATAAAATCTATAATCCAAATCCTTACTGGGGAGAACAGCAAACAATTGTTTCCGGAGAAAAATATACTGGACTGACAGCTGCCTGGGCCGAAGTTTGTTTAGGCGTAAAAGCGAAAGTATTTAATAATGTGTTTGTCGGTTTTGGTTTTCAATTGAAACTATTAGTTGCCAACAAAGAACCTGGTAACTTTGAAAATTTATATATTCCCGGATTCAACAGAACTTACGACGGAAACTTTGGAATAGGGTTTAACTATACCGTTTCTTATTTCATACCGCTTTATAAGAAAAAAGTAATTATTCCTGAGATTATTAAAAAAGAAGCACCTAAAAAATAATTGTTCTTAAAATAATAAGCCACAATTCGCAAATTAATATTAACTATTTGTAAATTGTGGCTTTTACTTTTTACTCAATTTGCCAGTACTTGTTTATCCTATTTCCCTGATTCCTTTTATAAAAATCCATTTCATAAAAAGCTTCTCTCCATCTTTGGTTTTTACAGCTTGAAATTTGGGAGCAATTAAAGTTGCCGCAATAGCAGATGTCGCCGAAATCCAAATTCCTGTCAACCCTGTATAAGTTATAGCTAAATATCTTCCTAAAAAAAAGAAAATAGTGAAGCTTCCTAATTGATATAAAAAAGCTCTTACTTGTAGTTTTGTCATTTTTTTTTTGAGTTACTAAGGTTCTGAGGCTCTGAGTTTCTAAGTTTTTTTTACTTAGCAACTTAGTATCTTAGCCACTTAGAACCTTAAAATTATTATTCTGTTATCTGAAACTTCGTTCTCTTACTTCCTTCATACATCTCGTATTTTACCAAACGAGCTTCTAAACTTGCGTTAAAAAGTTTGATTTTACGTGAAGGTTTTAATCCCACAAATTTAAGGGCCTCAAGATTTGCAGTAATAAACCAGGCATTTGTTCCCGGGTAGCTTTTCTTTAAAGTATCTCCAATATTTTTGTAGAATTCTTCCATATGAATATCCAATCGCTCATCATACGGCGGATTAAAAACCATATGTAATTTTCCTTCTACGGCTTTTTCAGTATCAAAAAAGTTATTTTCTTCAATAGAAATATAATCATCCAAATTGGCATTTCTGATATTATCTTTAGCTTTTTGAACGGCACTTGGTGCTTTATCAAAACCTTTAATCGTGTAATGAAATTCCTTTGTTTTTTTCATCAGGCTATTTACAATCTGATCGAATAAATCATTATCCCAGTCTTTCCATTTTTCAAAAGCAAACTCTTTACGGTTGATATTTGCCGGAATATTACAAGCGATCATAGCTGCTTCTGCCAAAAAAGTTCCCGAACCGCACATAGGGTCAAGAAAATGGCTCTGTCCTTCCCAGCCTGATAATAACAAAATTCCTGCTGCCAAAACTTCATTAATTGGTGCAATATTCGTAGCTGTTCTATACCCACGCTGGTGCAATGAATTTCCAGAAGTATCCAAAGCAACCGAAACCTGGTCTTTATCTATATGAACGTTGATTCTCAAATCAGGAAAAGCTTTATCTATACTTGGACGTTGTCCGGTTCTTTCTCTAAACTGATCGACAATCGCATCTTTACATTTTTGAGAAACAAACTCAGAATGATTAAAATAGGTAGAATGTACTGTAGCATCGATAACAAAAGTCTGATTAGCATTCAGTAATTTAGACCAGTTTACACCGGAAATCCCTTTATATAATGCCTGCTCATTATTAGCCCTGAAAGAATATATAGGTTTTAAAACCTTAAGTGCGGTTCTTAATGACAAATTGGCTTTGTACATAAAACCCTTATCGCCTTTAAAGCTGACCATTCGTACTCCTTTTTCGACATCCTGAGCCCCAAGATCACGTAATTCTTTTTCTAATATTTCTTCAAAACCAAAAAAACATTTGGCTATCATTCTAAAATTTTCTTCCATCTTTATAAATTCCATCATTAAAGATACACTGCTGTGCATCTCTACATCACAACATTGTTATTAGGTATAGTCGCGAAATAGTTATTTTTCGGCAAAAATACACTAAATTTGCCGGACTTTGAATTAATTGAAATAGAATAAATGTCTGAAGCGCCTAACTCATCAACACCAAATCAGGAACGTAATACCGAAAATTGGTTTACGTCATGGTTTGATACTCCGTATTATCACATTCTTTATAAAGACAGAAACTACCGGGAAGCTCAGATTTTTATGGACAATTTGACGCATTATCTAAATTTGCCTGAAAAAGCAAAAGTACTTGATCTCGCTTGCGGAAAAGGACGCCATTCTATTTATTTAAATCAACTTGGTTTTAATGTTTTAGGAGCTGATTTATCTGAAAACAGTATTGCCGAAGCCAGCAAAAACAGCAACGAAAGCCTGCATTTTAAAGTGCATGACATGCGTGAACCATTTGAAGAAAAATTCGATGCTATTTTTAATCTATTCACCAGTTTTGGGTATTTTGAAAGTGATGATGATAATCTCACCACCTTAAAAGCCATAAAAGAAAGTTTATCGGAATATGGATTTGCGGTAATTGATTTTATGAACGTAAATCAGGTAATCGAAACTCTGGTTCCTGAAGAAGTAAAAACTGTCGACGGAATTAATTTTAAAATCAAAAGATACGTTCAGGACGGTCACATTTTTAAAGAAATTGATTTTGAGGATAAAGGTCATCAATATCATTTTACCGAAAAAGTAAAAGCCTTAACCTTAAAGGATTTTGAGGAATTAATGGCTGAAGCAGGTATTTTTCTGCTGGATATTTTTGGGGATTATAAACTTAAAAAATTCCATAAGACGGAGAGCGAACGATTAATCATGATATTTAAATAATTGGTAAATCGTTTAATTGTTCCCTACTAACAATCAAACGATTAAATAAACAACAAATGAATTATTTACTTCCCTTATTTTCAGTGCTTTTAGGTTATTTTGTTGCTTTGTTTTTAAAACCAAAAAACAAGACCAATCTAAAACTTTTGTTAGCTTTTAGCGGTTCTTTTTTACTGTCATTAACCGTAATGCATTTGCTCCCTGAAGTTTACAAATCGCACAATCACAAAATTGGTCTGTTTATAATGGTTGGGATTTTATTCCAGATCATACTTGAGTTTTTCTCAAAAGGGGCCGAACACGGACATGTTCACGGGCATGCTAAAATGTCTCAGATTCCGTGGTTACTTTTCATCAGCTTATGCATTCATGCCTTTTTAGAAGGCTTTCCGGTAGGACATCATCATGATTTAGCCATCGGAATAGCCATTCATCACTTGCCGATTGCCGTAATTTTAACGACATTTTTTATCAACGCAAGTCTTAATAAAAAAGCCATTTTTGCTTTCATGCTCACTTTTGCTGTTATGACTCCTCTGGGTACAATTGCCTCCGAATATTTACCTTTCCTAAACGAATATTATACTGAAATCACAGCAATTGTAATTGGAATTTTATTCCATATTTCATCAACTATCATTTTTGAAAGCAGCGAAGGACATAAATTCAATATTGCCAAAGTATCTATGATTGTACTTGGAATAATTTTGGCCTTCATTATATAATTTAAACTGACCTACAATAAATACAGGTCAGTTTTTTTTTAAATTTAATTACTTACGAGTTCTTTTTTTCTCATCTTCATTTCCGAATTTTCGTTGCTCAACATTTATTTTTTTATTTCCAAAGTTATATGTCGCTGATAATCTGAAGAATCTGCTGCTTTCATTTTGGCTGTAAACCTGAGTAACTCCATTCACTATAGATTTGTAACCTTTTAGATATGATTTATTAAAAATATCATTGATCAGAAAGTTCAATTGCAATTTATTTTTAAACAAACTTTGTCTTATTGCCATGTTCAGGCCCGACATATATCCAATTTCATACAAACCCTTTTTAAATGGTGAACTATAAAAATACTCTACTTGTAATTTTGTTGTTTCCCCCAGTGAAATGGTGTTTTCTGTTGAAAGATAAACTTGCATACTGTTTGACGGAACTGCATTAATATCAGAGATAAATGATGTTTTTGATCCCAAGAGGTAAGCTGAACTTTGCGTTTCAAACCAACTTGTAATTTCGGCAGAATAGTTCTCTCCTATTCCAAATGAATTTTCTTTAAAATAATTCTCCCTGCTCATAATTTGAGTATTTATTTCCGGATTTGATGTAAAAACAACTCCGTAACCATCATTAATAGTATTAAAGAATATATTGGTTCTTAAGTTCTTTTTATACGAATAAGTAAAATCAAAATTGTTACTGAAAGAGGGTTTTAAAAACGGATTCCCTTCAGAATAACTGTTACTGTTTATGTAGGAACGGAACGGATTTAATAGTCCAAAACCAGGTCTGTTTATACGTTTTCCATAGCTAAAATTAAAACCATGATTTTTATTCAGTTTGTAATCTGCGTAAAGACTTGGAAATAACTTTAAATAATTATTTTCCACTTCTTGGTTTAAGGTTTCTGAGTATCCGTTTGTTTGTGTATTTTCCAGGCGAAATCCTAGCTGAACTGTAATTTTATCATTGATTTTTTTATCACCATTAATGTAAATTGCCTGATTATTTTCTTTGTATTCGAAAACATTCGATTGATTCGGATCAAGTTCCGGAGTTCCGCTGATGGTGTTATAATAAAACACATCACTATTACTTTTTATAAAACTGACTTTTGCTCCATATGACAAATTCACAAACTGCAACGGTTGTTCTAAATCTGTTTTCACACTGACATTATCAATGTTTTGATTCGAATTATTTCTGGCGGACTGATTTGTATTTTGATAAGTTCCGTCTGGTGAATAAGATGTTGCCATGAAATTTTTATCAAATTTTGAATTATAACTGAAGTAATCCAAATCAACACTAACTTTTCTGCCCAACGTATCTAATTTTGACACCAAATGCGCATTGTATGTCTGGCTTCCTGAATATTTATTATTATTACCATTGTTAACTAATAATGAATCAAGAGTTTTTGATGTATTGAAGATTTTTATATCAGTTTTAGAACGCATATCGGGAGCAGCATTTTCATTCAAATACTGAAAACCTATTGTTGTTCTGCCTGAAAGATCATAATCTAAAGACACACGGCCGGAGAGATTGTTTTCTTTTTGCTTTGAATCGTCTTTTACTGCCCAAAGTCCATTTGGGTAATAAATATCTAAATCTTCTGTACTTCTGCTATTCCCTGTTCTTCCGTTTCCACTAAAAGCAAATCGGAACTTATTTTTGCTGTAAAAGAAACTATTTCTCAAAGTATAAATCCCGTATTTATTTTGATCATAAGATATTACAGAAGAATTTTTCCAGGAATTTCTAATTCCTTTTTTCAAAATAACATTAATAATACCACCGGTACCGTTTGCCTCGTATTTTGCAGACGGATTTGTGATTACTTCAATACTTTTAATATCAGTAGCCGAAATAGATTTTAAAAAACCGTTTAATTCCTCTCCGGATAATTCAATCATACGTCCGTCTACCATAACTCTGGACGCTCCTTTTCCTAAAATATTTATTGCATTACTTTGCACAACAACACCCGGAGCTGTATTTATGGCGCTTAATGCATCGCCTCCAACAACCGAAATATTATTTTCTACATTATAAACCACACGATCAATTTTTTGTTCAATCGTATTTATTTTAGTTTTGATAACAACCTCTCCTAAGTTTGTAGCATTTTCTTTTAGTATAATTGTACCTAAATCTGTATCTTTTTCTATTGAAATTTCTTTTTCCCAATTTGTAAAACCTAAAAGAGTAACGCCAATTTTATAAGTACCCTTTTTAATATTGATTTCAAAAGTACCATCTTCTTTTGTAGTCGTTCCGTCAACAATTTTTCCATCCTGAGTTGAGACAATAATATTTGACCAGCCTAAAGATGTTTTCTCTTCCGTTATTTTTCCTTTTAATTTAAATGTTGATTGTGCTAAACAAAATAAAGGCAATAGTAAAAAAATAATAAGGTTCACTTTTTTCATAATTTCTAATTTTAAACTTGTTCGATTAATTTGAAGCAAAGTTGCCTTAGAAAATCTCCGTACGCGACCGACAAAAAAAAGTCGAACCAATTTCTCCGAATGAAATTGGTTCGACTTTTTTTGTATGAAGTACGACTTTTTACAAAACGCTAATTATGAGTTATTTCTATAAGCTGTTGGCGTTTTTTGTGTGTATTTTTTAAAGGAAGTATTAAAAGATGATTTTGAATTAAAACCAACTTCATATAAGATTTCCAGAATAGTCAAATCCTTTTTAGAAGGATTTTTTAAAATATTCATTGCTTTTTGGATGCGATATTCATTAACAAAATCAAAAAAATGCTGGTCCATATGATGATTAATCAAAACTGATAAATCTCGTGCCGGCATATTAATCTGATTAGCGAGTTCTTGTATGGTAAGCGAAGGGTCGAGATAAGGCTCATTTTGAGCCATATAATCTTTCAGTAAAATAATCTGCTGTGTAATTAGATCATCTTTGATTTTTACCGTTTCTGAAACTCCGGTTTCTGATATATGAAGTATCTCTTTTGCCAGTTGCAATTTAGAATTAACACCTTTAAAAAGTTCAGGATAGTTTAATGCTTTCAGAACAAACCAACAGGTTATCAATAAAGCTACAATTCCGACAACCACGTTTGCCCAAAGAAACATTCCATCATAATTAGTATAACGCAATAGATTTTTGCAAATTACGATTGTATGGGCAGTAAGAAAAACAACTGTCATCTGAAACAGCCATTTATATGTTGAAGCGCTTGCATTTGCGTAGTTTTCAAGATATATTTCCTTGTATTTTTTTAAAACTAAAAATACAAGGATGATGTAAAAGAAATATTGGACTTCAACTAAAATCCGTAAAAAATACATCTCAGGCATTTGATTGTGAGCATCAAAAAAACGCAGCTTATCAATTCCTTCTGCCAGATAAAATCGAGGAGTTAGTACTAAATTTAAAACTATGAAAGGAATTATATGTAATAAATGCTTAAGCTGCAATCGAAAATCAATATAACAAACCGCTAATGCATAAAGGTAAAACAAAGGCATAATCAATAAACAAGCCGTCCATCTGAAAACCTCCAGATTTAAGCTGTCTGAAATATCGTAAATAAAAAATCCGCTAAGATCAATCGCGGTTAAAATCAGGAAAGAAGCAAATAATCGGTTGGCTAATTTATTTTTTGTTTTTACAGTGAGTAAAAAGAACGAAAGGAGCAGCGAAACAAAAATAGCCGTCCACGCTATACCATTTAGAAAACTGAGTTTATCCATTTATTTATTGTTGTACAACAAATATACTATTTTAGTTGTGCAAAAAGAATCTGGAAAAGTATGAGAATTACTATTCATTAAACGTGGCGACAAATTCCATAAAAAAGAATAAAAATCTTTACGACTTTGCGTCTGAAATTTCGGGATTGCAATAAAAAAGAGTAATTTTGGGCAAGACCAATTATACAAAAAATGACCTTCACAAAAACTACAGAACAAGCGTCAAAGTACGAACATTTAGAAAAAATGTCAGTTCGCGAACTGCTTACCAATATTAATAATGAAGACAAAACTGTTCCTCTTGCAGTCGAAAAAGCTTTACCACAAATTGAGGCTCTTATTGCGCAGGTTGTAACTAAATTAAAATTAGGTGGCAGAATATTTTATATCGGAGCCGGAACCTCCGGACGGTTGGGCGTTGTAGATGCTTCTGAATGTCCTCCTACTTTTGGAGTTCCTTTTGATTTAGTGAACGGGATCATTGCCGGTGGTGATACTGCAATTCGTCGTGCGGTAGAAAATGCCGAAGATAATGCAACACAAGCCTGGATAGATTTACAGGCACATAATATAGGTATAAATGATGCCGTTATTGGTATTGCCGCATCGGGAACAACACCGTACGTTATTGGTGGTTTGGAAACCTGTAATCAAAATAATATACTCACCGGCTGTATTACCTGTAATGCAGGAAGTCCTTTAGCATTAACTGCACAATTTCCTATTGAAGTTGTTGTAGGTCCCGAATTTGTTACGGGAAGCTCCAGAATGAAAGCTGGGACCGCTCAAAAGTTAGTTTTGAACATGATTTCAACTGCTGCAATGATTCAGCTCGGAAAAGTAAAAGGCAACAAAATGGTCGATATGCAGCTGAGCAATGTTAAATTGGTAGACAGAGGCGTTAAAATGATTATGGGAGAAATTTCGGTTTCATATGAAGAAGCTTCTGAACTATTAAAAAAATATGGCAGCGTTCGTAAAGCGGTTGATAATTATTTAAAGTAAAAGGTTTTCTGTAAAATGTAAGATGACTTTTTTACAACATAAAGTTTGTCATTTCTGACAAGATTGTGATAAACTTGAAACCTGAAACTTTTCAAAACTTGAAACAAAAACAAAATGGCAACAAATAAAGAATTACTGGGAAAAGGAATTAAATATTTAACCGGTGCTCTGCCACTATTGTTTATTGGTCCGTCATTAATATATAATGCTTTTATGAATCAGCATACCAATTGGCATTATTTGGTTTTAGGTATCGGAATTGTAGCTTGTTTAAGTGCTATGTTTTTAATTTTTTACGGTTTGAAAACCATCATGAAAGGATTATTTAATGACTAATAACCAACGTTAAACCTAACAGGTTTTAAAAACCTGTTAGGTTTAATACAAAACCTTTAAATTAAAATCTTATCTTTTATCCAAATACAAAATGGAAAGCCTAATACACATTCAAAAAACATTCGAGAAAGTCATTTATATTGACAAAAAAATAAACAATCGCGAATTTGAAGATTGTGTTTTTAAAAACTGTGATTTCTCAAACAGTAATTTTGCTTACAATACTTTTTTAGATTGTGAATTTATTGACTGCAATTTGTCTATGACAAGTTTGTTGGGAACGAGTTTAAAAAATGTAACTTTTAAAAACTGTAAGCTTTTAGGGATCGCTTTTAACGAATGTGATGATTTTCTGTTTCAGGTTTACTTTGAAGAAACCGCTTTAGATTATGCCATCTTTTCGAACAAAAAAATGCCTAAAACAAAGTTTATCAATTCATCTTTGAGAGATGTGACTTTTATTGGAGTAAATTTAACGAGTTCTGTTTTTGATAATTGTAATTTAGAAGGAGCCATTTTTAATGATACCCAATTGGCAAGTGTCGATTTTAGAACGGCTTATAACTACAAAATCGATCCGGAATTTAACCCAATGAGAAAAGCTCAGTTCTCTACTCAGGGAATTGTCGGTCTTTTAGACAAATACGATATTAAAATTGTGTAATCATGAATACATCAGAATCTTATTTGGAAAGCGTTAAAAAGCAATTTTTATATTATAAAATGCTGGGCGAAA
The DNA here is from genome assembly GCF_000282055.1 of Flavobacterium sp. CF136. Taxonomy (GTDB): domain Bacteria; phylum Bacteroidota; class Bacteroidia; order Flavobacteriales; family Flavobacteriaceae; genus Flavobacterium. The sequence continues at coordinate 6,027 of NZ_AKJZ01000066.1, read as the reverse complement.
AAGCCATAGCGCAACTCGAACCCGAACAGCTTTTTGTCTCTGTAAATGAAGATACCAATAGTATTGCAGCCATTGTAAAACATATTTCCGGCAATATGCTGTCACGCTGGACAGACTTTCTGACTACTGACGGCGAAAAAGAATGGCGCAACCGTGATGCCGAATTTGAAAATGATTTGCAATCTAAAGAAGAAGTTATTCTTGTCTGGAATAAAGGCTGGGATTGTTTTCTGGAAGCTTTAAACAATTTAAAACCAGAACAGCTTTCGGATATTATTTATATTAGAAATGAGGGTCACACGGTAATAGAAGCTATCAATCGGCAATTGGCTCATTATCCGTATCACGTTGGGCAAATTGTTTTTTATGCCAAACAACTGAAAAACAATCCTTGGGACAGTTTATCGATTCCTAAAAATAAATCCGGAAATTACAATGCCGAAAAGTTTGCCAAAGAAAAAGAAATCAGGAATTTTACGGATGATGAATTAAAAAGATTAAAATGATAGAATTCCATGCTGATTTTGGAGGATTGTGTTACTGGATTTTAATTAAATTCTGCAGAACAAAATTATCTGATGAACAAACGATTGAAAACAAAAGACGAAATTTATTTTTTCTGAGTTTTCTTAATATCATTTTCATCTTTATTGTAACGATGTTTCTTATTCACCAATAAACTTTTAGCCCTGATTGCAATGGAAATCCTTTTGATTTTTTTCTTTAAAAAATTAAAAGATTGAAATGGAAAGCAGGATTAGCTCCTAAAAAACAACTTAATTTAAAATGAAAAAAATTATATTCCTATTTACGTTACTCACATTAGCATCATGTTATAATGCAGAACACAATTGCAAAGACTTTAAAAACGGAAAATTTAAATTTGAATTTGAGGTAAACGGCGTTAAAAAAACTACTTTTTTTGAACGTAAAGACGGCATCGAAATTGAGACTTTTGATGGTAAGACTGATACCTCGACTGTACGATGGGTAAGTGACTGCGAATATATTCTGCAAAAGAAGCATCCGAAAAGCATGGCGGAAGAGAAAGCTATAAGCATGAAAATTTTGACGACTAAAAAGGATTCTTATACTTTTGAGTTTGGAATGGTTGGTTCTGATGAGAAACAACGCGGAACTGTATATAAAGTTGAATAAATAAAGTATTTAAAATGGAAATATTTTTGAATCCTGATGCATGGATTGCCTTATTAACACTTACTTTTCTTGAAATTGTTTTAGGAATTGACAACATTATTTTTATATCGATTGTAACTGGTAAACTGCCTGAGGAAAATCGTAAAAGAGCTACCAGAATTGGTTTGTTCCTGGCTATGTTTATGCGTATTGCATTATTGATGGGCATCTCCTATTTGATTGCAATGAAGGCAACTTTATTTAGTATAAACTGGGGATGGCTAAATGCTGATTTTACCGGACAGGCTTTGATTTTGTTTGCCGGCGGATTATTTCTAATCTATAAAAGTACCAAAGAAATAAGCGAAAAAGTAGATCATAAAGGTGAAGAAGAAAAAACGATAAAAACGGCTGCAAAACAATCATTTTCGAATGTTATTTTGCAAATTTTATTAATTGACTTAATCTTTTCTATTGACTCAATTTTAACTGCAGTCGGAATGACAAATGGCGTAAATGGTGCGCTGACAATCATGATTACGGCTGTGGTGATTTCGGTTGGGATTATGATGCTGTTTGCTGTTCCTGTTGGAAATTTTGTCAATAAAAATCCATCTATACAAATCCTGGGGCTTTCGTTTTTGATTTTAATTGGTTTTATGCTGATTACCGAAAGCATGCACTTATCAAATGCTGCATTGGCAGGCGAACATATAGGTGCAGTTCCGAAAGGGTATCTTTATTTTGCCATTTCATTTTCATTAGCAGTAGAATTTATAAATATGCGAATTCGAAAGAAACAATCGTAAATAATTATGAAAAAGTTCCTTTGAGGAGCTTTTTTTGTTTAACAAATAAACCTGATATTTCATAAAATATAGTTGAATAAAAAGTTTAAATGTGTTTCTTTTACATTTCTATTTTAAGTCTTAAATTGGAACCTAAACCTAACGAATGAAAAATACTATTTCACATAGAGTTGCTGACTTTTTAAAAAGTTTTCCTCCTTTTAATTTTTTGCATCAAAAAGATCTTGAAAAATTATCTGAACAAATTTCTATTATTTATAAAGAGAAAGATTCGGTGATTTTTACCGAAAACGAAAAAACACATGATTCGTTTTATGTGGTTCACAAAGGGGCAGTTGCACTCAAAAAGAATCAAAGGAATGTTATTCTGGATATGTGCGATGAAGGTGATATTTTTGGGCTTAGACCGCTTTTGGCGCAGGAAAATTACGTTATGGAAGCCAGTACTTATGAAGAAAGCATATTATACGCGATACCTATTGCTGTTTTTAAACCTTATGCATTAGAAAACAAAGCTGTTGGTAATTTCCTGATCGAAAGTTATGCTTCGAACACTAAAAATCCTTATTCCGAAATTCATAAGAATAATTTGTATGGAGAAGTTATAGCACAGGAAACACTAAGTTCTGATAAAGAATTATTTGATTTACAGCCTGTAAAATATTCTAAAAAAATTGTTACCTGCGGACCATCAACAACAGCAAAAGAAATTGCAAAAATCTTAACCAAGAAAAAAGTAGGCGCCATTCTAATTGTTGATGAAATGCTCCCAATCGGAATTATTACCGACAAGGATTTACGTAACAAAATTGTTTCCGGCGATTATCCTATTACTACCACTGCCGAAACTATTATGACATCGCCCGTGATTACGTATTCTAAAAAAATGACGGTTACTGAGGCGCAGATGGCTATGATGAAAAGTAATATCAGTTATTTGTGTCTTACCAAAGATGGAACTGTCAATACAAAAGCTGTTGGGATTTTATCTAAACATGATCTTATGGTATCGCTGGGAAATAATCCTGCGGTTTTAATTAAGGCCTTAAAAAGAACTACAAAAGTTAAAGAAATTAAGCCTATAAGAGCGCAAATCATGCAATTGCTGCAAGGATATTTAGATCAAAATATCCCGATGACCCTGATTACAAAAATCATAACAGAATTAAATGATGCCTGTGTAACCCGTGTTATTGATATTTCGTTAGAAAAAATGCACAGTGCTCCTCCAGTGAAATTTGCCTGGCTGGCCTTAGGAAGTCAGGGTCGTGATGAACAAATGTTGCATACAGATCAGGATAATGCCATTGTGTATGAAAATGTTTCTGAAGTTTTCAGAGATGAAACAAAAGCCTATTTTATAAAATTAGCCACACATATTAATAAAGGACTTTTTGAAATTGGTTATGATTATTGTCCTGCCGAAATGATGGCTTCAAATCCAAAATGGTGTATGAGCCTGGACGAATGGAAAAATCAGGTACATTATTGGATTACAAATCCGGGTAAAAATGAAGTTCTTTTATCCTTTATCTTTTTTGATTACAGCCTGAAATATGGTGACGCTGAGATTGTCAGTCAATTATCAGAGTCGATTTTTGAAAATGTAAAAGCCAATCCTATTTTTTATGTCCATTTGGTTAGCGGAGCTTTGCAAAGTCCGTCACCAACAGGTTTTTTCAGACAATTTCTGGTTGAACAAGATGGTGCTAACAAAGATCAATTTGATATTAAAAGAAGAGCTTTAATGCCGCTGACAGATGCTGCAAGGGTTTTAATTTTATCACATTCTGTAAAATCAATCAGTAATACGGCAGAACGTTTTGAAAAATTAGCTGAATTGGAACCTCAGAACAGTGAGCTTTATTTATCGTGTTCCTATTCTTTCAAAGCTTTATTAAAATTCAGAACCAAACAAGGGCTTTTGCATCATGATTCCGGACAGTTTATTGCTTTGGAATCGCTTTCGAAGATGGAAAAAATAAAACTAAAAAGAACTTTCAAAACTATAAAAGAGCTTCAGGAATTAATTTCGATACGTTTTAATGTTTCTAATATTGTATAAAGATGAGTTTATTTAAATTTTGGGAAAAAGAAGAAAATCTTTTCAATGAAAACATTACGATCGAAGAAACACGTTTTGTAGTTCTCGATACGGAAACCACAGGTTTCGACTATACAAATGACAGAATACTTTGTATTGGTGCCCTTGTTTTACAAAACAATATTATCAAAATTGAAGAAAGTTTTGAAATTTATATAGAACAGGATCATTACGATGAGTCGACTGCACAGATTCATGGTATTTTGAAGGATTTTATTGTAAAGCGCCCCACAGAATTAGAGGCTTTAGAACAATTTTTAAACTATTTGGGCGATTCGATTATTATTGCACATCATGCTAATTTTGATATAACAATGATCAATCGTGCATTAGAAAGAAATGGTTTGCCGGAATTAAAAAACAAATCTCTTGACACAGGAGTTTTGTATAAAAAAACCTTAATCAAATCACATTTGTTCGAGCGTAAAGATCATTATGCATTGGATGATTTGGCAGATAAATTTGACATTTCAAAAAAAGACCGTCATACCGCCCTGGGGGATGCCTATATTACAGCGATTGCTTTTTTGAAAATTGTAAAAAAACTAAGAGAGAAAAAGGAAATTAATTTGAATCAGTTGTTTAAACTATAATCTATTTTTTGTTTCAATGTTTTGCAAACCATAAGAATATTATTGTTTTATTGCGCTGTCAATTTCAATAACTTTTTTTTTAATTTCTACAGAATATGCATTTGGAGAAATATTCCCTCCATAACTTTTGGCATAAACCTTAGTGAATTCGGCTCCAAAATATAAGATGATGGCCGAATAATAAACCCAAACCAAAATTATAATCACCGATCCTGCGGCACCATAAACAGATCCTATTGTTGAATTACCCAAATAAAATCCAATAGCAAATTTACCAATCATAAAAAGAGCTGATGTACATGAGGCACCAATAAACGCATCCTTCCATTTAATGATTCCGTCGGGTAGTGTCCTGAAAATAATAGCGAAGAGCAACGTGATACTTCCCAAAACAATTACCAAATTCAGGATGTAAAACAAATACACTGTACTTTCTGGAAAATAAATTTTTAATCTTGCATTCAAAACATCTAAAGTAGCATTTATCATTAAACTCACCAACATAAGAAAACCAACTGAAACGATCATTGAAAACGACATTAGCCTATTCTGTACAAATTTCTTAAAACCTTTGTTTGGTTTGGCACGCAATCCCCAAATATAATTAATGGAGCTCTGAATTTCGGCAAAAACTCCTGATGCCCCTATCAGTAACATAACGACCCCGAAAATGGTAACAAAAACATTACTGTCTGAAAGCTGTACATTTTTGATTGCTTCCTGAATCTGTTTTGCAGCTTCATTTCCTACCAATTCATTTATTTGCCCATAAAGTTGTCCTGTTACAGCTTCTTCTCCAAAAAAGAAACCACAAATTGTTATGATAATAATCAATAATGGCGGTAACGCAAAAATGGTGTAATAGGATAAAGCAGCACTTAACTTTATAGCGTCATCTTCCAGAAATTCTAAAAAGGTGTTTTTTAGTAAGTACCATGATTTTGAAAATATATTTCGGTTTTTCACTAGGCAAGATTTTGATATACCTTCAAATTTAAGCAATAATCAAAAAAAATGAATTGTCGCTTTTTGGGCAAATATTATATTTTTACCATGTTAATTTGTTATTTTGAAATCCTTTTATACTCCTGATCGGTTCCAAAATGTTTGATTTTTATATTTTTGTGGATGATAAAAAAGTGACTATAAGAAGCTCTTTTATACTAAAAAAAAATCAGAAAAAATATTGGAGAGAAAAACTGAATTAGGTTCTGAAAAATGTTATTCTAAAAAGTTTTTTCACGCAGATTCTGCAGATTTAGCAGATTTATTTTGAAAATGCTGTCATCCTGAGCCCATTCGGCTTCGCTCAGGATAAACTTACCAAGGCTTGTTGTACTTTGAAGGGCTTCGACTCCGATCAGCCTGAGAATAAAAATCTTAG
>NZ_AKJZ01000065.1 GCF_000282055.1 Flavobacterium sp. CF136 | reverse complement strand
ATCCGGTGGCACCGAACCTATGTCAGGGCGGCACCACCAGTGTGAGTTATGTGGTTACCGACAAATGTTACACCACCACCATCACCAAAGACTTCACCATTACTAAAGTTGATTTACTTAATGTATCAAGTCCACCAAATAAAACAGTTATTTGTGGTGAAGATGCAGATGCAGCATTTGTGGCATGGATTGCAGGATTTAAATACACAGGAGGATGTCTTGGAAACGTTCAGGCTACAGATTTATCTCAATTCGTGAAACCTCAATTAGGGGTGCCACTGGTTATTGAATATGTTGTTTCTAACAATTGTGAAACGATTAAAAAAGTATCAACATTTTTGATCACTCCATGTATAACTCCAATTTGTACGTATACTCAAGGATATTATGGAAATATTGGAGGTATGTCATGTGCAGGAGGAGTTCCTTATACAACCAAAGCGCTTATTGCGAAATCATTAAGTACTTATCCGGGCGGAACAATGACAATTGGTTTAGTTGGAAAATCTGTTTTAGTATCTAATAATCCAACAGATATCAATGCCGTAATTGAAGTTTTACCAGGAGGAGGAGCAAGCAAAGTGTTGTCAAATGGAAATCCTCACATTAGTGCATTGCCACCGCAATATCTTAAAAAAGGAGTGATCAATAATACCTTATTAGCTCAAACCATTACGTTAGGACTTAATTTAGGTATTGATAGCGAGTTGAGTAAATTCAAATTGCAGGCAGGTATATTGGCAGTTGCTGAACCTGCGGGTGGTTGCGGATCTAAAACTCCAAAAGAACGTTCTTGTAATCCTGACGGAACAGTAAGTAATGAATATAAATTTTACACTATTCCGAACACTGTAGTTAGTAAATTAGGAGGAGATAAAACTGTTGGCGATTTATTTAATTTAGCCAACCAGGCGTTGGGAGGAGGAAATACCAACGGAGCTTCTCTTTCTGATATCGCAAGTTTAGTAGATTTGATAAACAATGCGTTTGATCAATGTAGAATTTCTATTGGATATAACATTCCGCCGCTTGCTTGTGTAGCTACTCAGGAACCAATAGTTGCTGAGACATCTACCACTACAGAAACAGTTGTAGTTGAAAGCAGCGGAAAAGAAAGTAACAAAGCTAGTTTTGTTGCTTATCCGGTTCCATTTAAAAACTACATTATAATTCATTATAACTTTGATTATGCGAGCGATGTCAAAATTGAATTGTTCGATTTATCAGGAACTTTGTTATCTTCAAAAACAGATACAAATTCTTATTTAGACAAAGAGTATACCTTTAATATTGATTTCTATATAGGTAAATTCCAAGCTTATATTCTAAAAGTTACAACTAGTAAAGGCAGCAGTACTAAAAAAATCATTTCTGCCGGTTATTAAATTAATTTATAAATCTTAATTTAAAGCATCCGTTAAAAGCGGATGCTTTTTTTTTGAAAATTATTTTTTTTTGTTTCTCCTTTGATTACTGGTGTTTTACGCGTAAAATGATTTAGTAAATGCAGATGAGATTAAAAAAAGTTAGGAAAAAAAGTATGTTTTTCTTTTTTTTGGTTTGGTTTTTGGGATACCTTTATAATAAACCTTAAAAAATAAAAATCATGAAAAAAATATTGACACTTTTCGCAGTTGTTGGATTAATGGCGTTTTCTAGTTGTTCGGATGATGGTAATGATATAGATAATGATACAATTGCTTATGTTTTTGAAGCAAATGGTGTTTCTTTTAGCTCAAACAGTAATTCCGAAAATTATATAGATTTTGATTCCAGAATTTATTCAGGGGATGTTATATTAGTATACAGATATGCAGGCGCTGATCCTGATACTGGACGAGATATATGGGCCCCAATTCCAGAATCACATTATTATAATGATGGTACTTTATATTTTACCTATAAATTTGACTTTACTCAAGATAATGTTAGGATATTTATAGAAGGATTTGATTTAGATATTAACCCTATTCCAAGTAATTTAAGAGCTAATCAAACTTTTCGTATTGTAATTGTTCCTGGTGATGATGGAATAAACACTAACAAATCGGCTAACAAACCTGATTATTCAGATTATAATGCTGTTATTAAAAAATACAATATTGATGATAGTAATGTTAAGAAATTAAACTAATAATTTTTAGAATACAAAAAAAAGGAAATCTTACGATTTCCTTTTTTATTTGTCATTATTAATTGTTTTTAATGAATGTTAACTGAGTATTTCTATTACCTCCAGTTTGAATGTTTATAAAGTAAGTTCCCAAAGTTAAATTTGAAATATTTATACTAATTAAATTTGGATTTATGGTTGAAAAATTGTTCGAACTTACGATAGCTCCCATTGCATTTACAATATTTATTTGAGTATTTGCTAAAATGTAATCTGTTCCTTTGTACTCAATATTTATAATCGAAGAAGCTGGATTTGGATAAACTGTTAATATTGGAGATGTATAGGTTGAGTTTGAAGAGACTAAACTTACTTCATTACTATAAGATTTAGTATTCCCTTTTACTAATTGGCCGTTACTTATAACTTGATAATTTATAGTTGCTAATCGTCTATAATTATAAGTAGTTTGAATGATTAAACTGCCTCTTGGGTTTGCTACGAAATTAAGTGGTAACGGTAGATAATCTTTTGATGTTGCACCTGAAATATCTAACCAGTTTCCATATACGCTATTGTTGGTTACGGACTGACTTTGCCATTGATATGATAATGTATACATTAAATTTGTTCCAGTAATTGTGGTGTTATCGATGAATGGAGTAGAGCCAATAAGTGTGCTTGGAGATTCAATTATTCCTGCGGAAGGAATGTTTAATATTTGATCACAACAAATGTTATTATTATTCCGAGCTGTTCTTAGTAATATTTTTACTGAGTTACTAACTCTTTTTATGTTTTGATAAATAGCAATTCTTCTTACTAAATAATAATTATCTTCATTATTTGTCATATCAGATGGATTAAAGAAACCTAAAGTAGAGGAGTTTTCTCCTTCAATAGTTTTCCAGTCTTTAAGTCCACCTAGTGAAATATTTGTTTTAGTATATTCCCATTCATATCTTTCAATATCAACCAAATTATCTCCTCTTTGAGCGATATGAAGTGGATTTTGAAGAATGTTTAAATTTACTAAATTATTAGATCTACTACCAACTATAGATTTTGGGTTTGTATTTGAAATTTCTACAAAATCCTCTGTTACTGGTACATTTTTAATAGAAATTTCATTTGAAGTTATTGGAGAAGGAACTACTTTGATTGTAATAGTATTACTTTTATTAGTAAACTCATATCCATATTGATAATCATATCCTAACCATCTTGTAATATTAAAATCTCCTGGTTCAGTAACATAATCAATATTTAAAATCTTGTTAGTGTCCTCTAAAGGTAATGGCTGATTACCGCTTGTTTCCCAATAACTTTCAATTCCGTAAGGCAAGTATTTATAAGGATTTAAATATTGTGATCCAGTTATTGGAGCAGGTTTGTCACCTAATCGAATGGTTTGATCACAGCATAGTGTATTTACAATTTTGTTTGGATCTGGTGCATCTGCCGGAGGATTTATATTTGTTCCAGAAGTCATTGTTGCATTTTTAATAACGGCAATATTTGAACTTATATAAGACGTGCCGCTTTTATATTCAGCAAATATAAAACCACCAGAGGTTAAAAAATCTCCCCAGCTTAAATTTATAACAAAGCTTCTGGTAGCAATTTTTCCTCCACCAAAATATAATGCACCGCCATCACCACCATTAGCAATATTTGATCCTAATGCGTTACCTTTTGAAAAGTAAATTTTTATAGTACCCTGATCTCCTACGGCGGCTGTCGATGGAACTTCTACTTTAACAGATAATGAAATAGTAGAGGTAGGTACGGATGCTAAATTAATAGAACCACCACTATAACCTACTCCGTTTACAAGTGTTGGAGTAAGTGTAACTTTTTGTCCAATTGCTAATAAATTGGAAAGTAATAAGAGAATTACATAAAGGTAATTTTTTTTCATCGTAATTAATTTGAGTTTTTAAAAAACGCAAAAGTAATTGTTATCGATGTAATTTCTTAATTTATATTGTAAAATAATAAGTAATTATTTATATAATTGGATTTAGTTGTAATTTATAGTAAATAAAAAAGGAAACCGTAATTTATTTCCTTTTTTATGAATATATGTTTAGAAAAAAATTATTCTTCGTCTAAATCAGTAAGTTCTTTCTCTTCTCCAAATTTTAAAGAAACTATAATTCCTACCAAAAGAGATAGCGCAATAAATCCTAAAGAAACCCATTCAGGAAGATGAATAAAATCGTGAAGAATCATCTTTAATCCTACAAAGCTCAAAATAGCAATTAAACTGTATTCCAAGTAACTAAATTTAGCCAGCATATTTGCTAAGAAAAAGTACATAGAACGTAATCCCAGGATTGCAAAAATATTAGAACTGAATACTAAAAACGGATCTGATGTAATGGCCAGGATTGCCGGAACGCTGTCTACAGCAAAAAGTACATCCATAACCTCAATTACAATTAAAGCAACAAATAGAGGAGTAGCCGCTTTTTTTCCTTTTTCGGTTAAAATGAAAAATTTCTCATGATCCATTTCTGAGGTAATCGGAATAATTTTTCCTAATGTTTTATAAACGAATGAATTTTTAGGCTGAAAATCTTCTTCTTCACCGGAAAACAACATTTTTATTGCTGTAAATAGTAAGAAACCTCCAAATAAGTAGGTTGTCCATGTAAATTTATTGATTAGCATTACGCCAAAGAAAATCATCAATCCCCTAAAAACTATGGCGCCAAGAATTCCCCAAAATAAAACACGGTGCTGGTATTTTTGAGGTATTTTGAAAGCGGCAAAAATTATGGCAATCACAAAAATATTGTCAATACTTAGAGAAAGCTCAATTAAATAACCGGTAATAAACTTCATTGAGGCAACAGCCGGTTTCAGCTTATCAGGATTCGCAATGTAATCTGTAGTGTAAAGCCAATAGATAACCCCTGAAAAAAGAAATGATAATGTTACCCAAATCAATGTCCATTTGCTTGCTTCTTTTGTACTGATAATATGTGGGGTTTTATTGAAGACTCCCAGGTCTAAAGCAAGAATAAGTATTACGGCTAATAAAAAGAAAATCCAGACCATTATGAAGATGTATTTTTTAAATGATTTACAAAGATAAGTTTTGAAGTCTAACTTAAAAATTAATTATTGAAAAGTTACCTTCAAATTTAGATAACATTTAAGTCTTTGTGTCACCTAATTTATGGGTTTATTATTATGGTGTCACATTGTGCGGAGTCGAAATGTAGTTTAGGTTCCTGACTCCGTTCAGCCTTATATTTATTTTAAATTACATCCAGAGGCCTAAATCAAGTACTAAGAATAAAAAAATAATGAGCGGTTAATTTTATAATTCACTGATTATTAAGAACAAAGCGTTTGTTTTAATTTAATATTAACTCAAGGACAAAAAAGTGTGATAATTTTAACACTAAACTTGCGTTAACTATAAAGCAAACTTTTATTTTTGCGACTTAATTTAACAAGTATAAGCATGAAAGATCTATTAGTAAAAATCAACGCCGAAATCGAAACATTTAAAGTAGAAGCTGAATCACTAACTGAAAAAGGTGTAAAAGCAGCGGGAGCAAGAGCGCGTAAATCAACTTTAGAAATTGAAAAACTTTTGAAAGAATTTAGAAAAGTTTCTATCGAAGAATCAAAAAAATAATATTTGAATTCAAAGATAAAACCTCGTTTACTTAAACGAGGTTTTTTTATGGAATTGTGCGAGAAGATTTATAATAGTCAATTTGCTCTTTTGTCACATCGAGCCCTTCGACAAAAAGCTCAGGACAGGCTAAAGTCGAAATGCATTAGAGGCTCTCAATTCTAAAGGTTCTCGACTTCGCTCGAACTGACAATCAAAAGAATCATTTTTCCGATTCAAAACAGCCTAAATCAGGGCTTTTTCCTTTAAAAGGAAATCCAATATCTATTCCTGCATCAATCAAATTACTTGACGGATTAAGCCTCAAAAAAGAAGTTTCAGGAAGGCTTCCATCGGCTTGTCTGGAAGCCGTCAAAAAAGTTTCGTCCAGACTTAAAAAATCTGTAGCTGTAATTGTTAAACTGAGGTCGAAATAATTATTTTTTAAAGTACAGGCAGACTTATTTATATTGTTCAATTCCGCACCTGTGGCACCATATCCCAGATTATTAGCCAACACATGGCTCCAACCCTGAGTATCTTCAAGATATTCGACCGGTTTGACAGCTTTTCTATTCAGCATATCATAGTTTATCCTGTTATGATACGCCGTATTATTGTACCAATTACTGCCGTTTAAATGATGGTTGGAATAAAAACCGGCTTGCTTATTTCCCACGGCCAGGCAAAACTGAATGGTATTTCGGGGTATTGGATTAGGGAGATGCTCTAAAGGGGTACCGGCATAACCTCCACACTTAAACCCATTGCCATCGGCACGTTTTTTAAAGTCGACGGTATAACCATTATAAAAAGCCCAGCAATGATCAATTAAAACAGGTTCGGCAGAATTAATCAAATCAAAGCCATCATCGCTGTTAAACCAGGCGCGGCATCCCCTAAAGATATTGTTCTTATTACCTGCAGGCGCATGACAGCCAAAACCATCCGTATTACCGCCTTTACCATTTTCGGATACCGAATCCCAATTTCTATAAGCATCACAATTTAGAATTAGGTTATTGGAGCCTTTTGTAATGTAAACGCCAATTGCCATGCCGTCATGCATTTTTAGTTGTTCCAGCGTATTGTTGCTTCCCTGAATCTCAAAACATTCGGATTGGGTATGATCTTTTATAGTTACCTGAACACCTGTAACTTCAATTCCTTTAACGGTAATATTATTTCCACTGATAAAAAATGCGATTACACGAAGGTTCTCAGGCTTAATTTTTTCAAAATTAAACACAGGCGTTTCATTTTTATAGGCCAAATAACTAATGCCGTCTTTGTCGAGTTTGGTTACATACGCCCAAATACGATGATATTGTGCTATTTGTTCTTCTTTAAGTTTATAGACACCTCCCCGAATATAAACTGTATCTCCGGAACTGGCTAATTGTTGCGCTTTGTTAATGGTTGCAACGGGATTTTTTATAGTTCCGTTATTGGAATCGTTTCCATTTGGAGCAACATAATATTCGGCCGAAAAGGAAAAATGACAACTTAGCAAAAAGACAAAAAGTAAAATTTTAGATTTCATGTAGATTCCGTTTTTTTTTGGATTTTAATTCACCTCATTTTTTTTTAGAAGCTGAAACATTTGGGCTTTTTTATACACATCGTCCCGCTATCCGTTACAATCTCCCGAAAAAAATCGGGAGGATTTTCACTATTATCGGGGCTAAAAGTGATTATTTATGCATTTTTGTTTTTATGTAATATCTCAATTGTCAGTTCGGGTCCTTCGACAAAAGCTCAGAACAGGCTAAAGTCGAGAACCTCTATTGCATCTCGACTCCGCTCGATGTGGCAAAACAACAGATGTAATTTTAGCCCAAAAAACAACCCAGACTCATCATTAGACTTCTAATGTGGATCCGGGTTTAAAATGGCAGGATATTTTTTTTATTTTGGAATTTCAATATAGTCTTTAAACCCGCAGTCTTTTATTTTTTTGAGGCTCTCAGCTACAGCAAGGGCATTAAAAGCAGCGCCTTCTGCTCCCGTGTGTGTATGATCCTTTGGAAAAAATGGTTTCACTTTTTCTTTCCCTAATGCTTCATATTTCAAGGCAACAATTTCATTCAGATCAATATAAAAAGCATTTTCTTTGTCGGCGGCTTCTTTAGACCATTTCCCATAAGTATCTGCTCTGCGTTCCACTTTATCGTTTGGCCATTCATTTCTTGGTGTCTGACTTAAAACAATCGGAATTGCACCTTTTTCTTTACTTTCTTTAATGAATTTTTGCATGTACCAGCCAAAAGTATGTACGGTTTCGGTCAAACTGTCCCGGATTACTTGTTGTGTTTCATCACCGTTTCCTTTAAGTGAACCTCTGAATTTTTCTTTATCAACAGCTCCGGCATCGTTATGGCCAAACTGAATCATTATAAAATCACCAGGTTTTAATTCGTTTTTTACTGCATCCCATAATCCTTCTTTGGTAAAAGTTCTTGTGCTTCTTCCGCCTCTTGCCTTATTGATAACTTCAATTCTGGTGGTATCGCAATATTGAGGAAATGCAACTCCCCAACCAACAGCATTCGGATTACTGCTGTTATTTGCCATCGTCGAATCGCCAATTAAAAACACTCTTTTCTTAGCAGGAAGTACAATTTTCGGGTTTTCTAAAATATATTTTTTTAAAGAATTGCTGCTTTTTTTTAATTCATTAATAATTACCGAAGCAGAAAGAACTGCTCCTTTTGCAGAGGTATGTGTATGGTCGCGTTTGTAGAAATACGTTCCGGTTACTTTTGTTTCACCCAGTTTTTCCATTTCAAGAGCCATTTTATCATTCAAATCGATAAAAGTTACTTTTTCCTTTTCTGCTATTTGTTTGGCCCACAATCCGTATGATTTGTCGTTGCGCGGCACTTTTCCTTCCTTCCAGTCATTTCTCGGAATAGGGGAACATATTATTGGAATTGCGCCTTTGGATTTGGCTTCCTGAATCACTTTCTGAATGTACCATCCATAAGTATGTACAGTTTCATGTTTTTTCGTCAGGATATTATCAATTTCCTGAGTTTCATTTCCAATTCCTTTAATTGTTCCTCTGGCACGAAGACTGTCGTTTAATGGACCATCATCATTATGCCCAAACTGAATCAGGACATAATCTCCTTTTTTGAGTTTGTTCAAAACAGCTGTCCACAAACCTTTATCCTGAAAAGTCCTGCTGCTGGTTCCGCCCAAAGCATGATTCTCGATATTGACTTTTGTAGTATCCAAAAACTGACCTATATAATCTCCCCAGCCCCAAAGTCCACCGGTACCGTCACCTTTACCGTTTTTTACAGTTGAATCACCCACCGTAAAAACAGTTGGTTTATTATTTTGTTTTGGAGTAAAATTGAAAAATAATAATCCTAAAAACAGTATTGTAATTATTTTAATCGATTTCATATAATGTCTGTAAAAAATAATATTAAACTAGCCTTCGACTTCGCTCAGGGTGACATTCATTTTCAAAATGACCTTTGTGTCAGGCTGAGCGGAGTCGAAGCCCTTTTTTGTCAATT
>NZ_AKJZ01000064.1 GCF_000282055.1 Flavobacterium sp. CF136 | reverse complement strand
ATGGAGCACGTAACTATGACCCTTCGTTAGGTCGCTGGATGAACATTGATCCCGATCGCTCGGGTATGCTCAACGATAGGGCGGAAATTCTTTCCGTACCGACAAAGAGAATCAATAAAGAATAGAAATGAGAAACCTCGCAAATTGCGAGGTTTCTTGTGTTTTATAACGAAGCTCCATTTTTCTAAAAGAAATCTTTAAACTTCTTTCGGGTCAAAAGATATCTACCATTTTTTTCTTCGGGTTCATATATTACTATACAAAGTGTTATTTTAAAAGAATAAAAAAAGCCTGATTTCTAAAAATCAGGCTTTACTTTTTTTAGCTATTTCTCAAGCTCAAACAGAATATTAAGTTCGTTACTTCTTAATAAAAGATTTAGTTACATAATTATTTCCTGTTTGAATACGTAATAAGTAAACGCCCGGAATCAAATCACTACAATTATAGGCAAGATCAATTCGTCCCACCTCATAAGTCTTATCCGTAATTATTCCTACTTCATGTCCACTGATATCGAACAATGAAACAGTAACTTTTTCCTGCTCCGTTTGCATAAAAGAAATTGTTAGGTTTCCTCCTGTTGGATTTGGATAAATATTCAAACTAACATCAGTAGAAGAGTCTTCCTCCTGAATTGCTTTTTTAGCAGTAACTGTACAATTCGGAGTTGTGCTGAATGCCATTGTTGCTGCTGAGAAGTTTGTGAATGCAGGATTAATATCAATATTAGACGCATCTCCGGCACCTTTTCCGTCACATTCTGATCTACCATTTCTCCAATAAGGAAACTGCAGATAAACACCAGCTGTAGAACAGCTTCCAATTTCCGCATCACCACCCACTACAACTGATCCGCCAAAGTTTCCGGCAAATAACATCGCATTTCCTTTAATGTTTGCAGTATTTGCAACTGAACCGCCTTCCATCCAGGCGTTTCCTTCCACTATGGCACTACTTGATAAAGTTGCATTATAAACACATGCGTTGTCTCTTACAATAGCATTTCCGCTGACGTTTCCACCATCAACCATTGCATATCCATCTATACGGGCATTTCCTGAAATAGTACCTCCCCGAACAATTGCATAAGGCCCTACGTATACTGATGATGCAACACTGGCATTATTAGATACCCATCCACCACCATTGGTATGTAGGTGTCCGTTTGTTTTAAGAAACTTTCTAAAATCAGCTGCGGGCTGAAATCCTTCCGGAGTGGCATTGGCAATTTTTAATTCATACGGATATCTTCTTTGCTTCGGATATCCTTCATCCATATTATAATTTACATGCACTTTCGGAGCTGAAAATACTACCAGAAAAATACCTGATTCTGTTGCTGTATTTAAGGCAAATGATGCCTCGCCATCCGTTTTATACATTGGACTGTAACGGGATACAGTACCATCGGCTTTTGTAGTAACAAAACCATATCGCCATCCGGCCTGTGTAGGATTTACTTCTGTATGTCCTTTAAATTTTATTGTAACTTTCTTTTGAGTTCCTGTACAGGTTGGGTATAACGGAATTATATTCATTCCGTAATCCTGCGGGGCCCAATCATTATTCGTATAAAACTGATCAGTTGTTCCTGCAACTTTAGTAAGAAGTGTATATTGTCTGCTTGTATATCGGGGCATATAATTTTTAATGGACGTATATACTTCTCTAATTTTCTTTCCAAAATTACTGGTTGCATTTATTTGGGAATTCCATTGAATAGGGTAATCAAATGCCGGTTGTCGCTGCGCATAACTCCATAGATAATCACCAAGCTGATCCTGTGTAAAACCTTTTAATCTTTTAATAGTTTCCAATGGATGTTCCTGATTTTTTGATTCGGCCCACATTCTTCTGGTGAAATCAAAACCTTCTTTTTCCTGAACATAATACATCAGGTGAAAATTTGTGTAATGATGACGATTAGAGGACCACATAAAGTTTCTGGTTTGTATCCATCTGGTGAGGGTTCCATCTATCTCTGCCCATTGTGAATAGGCCTGGGAGCGCATGAAATTGGCATGGCCTTCAAAAAACGGGCCTGCCCAATCATACCCGGAAAAAGCGGTTCCATTACCCGGGTTTTCCTGAATATGCATCATCATCTGCAGTGTATGGGCAAACTCATGAGACAGTGCACCTCCGTCCCTGGTTGCTTCAGGATGTACAAACATAGCACCGATGGTATTACTAAACGAGCTGGCTTGTGCAAACGCCTCTAACCTTGGGTCGGTCGAATTCCAGGTATTCATCATCATAATAATGATTTTGTACTTTCCGAAATTTGTTGTTGATGCATTATTGATAAAATGTAAATCGGTTATATAGCGTTTAAAGCTGGTTTCGAGCGTATCAGCAACCGATTTAGGGGTAAAACGTAACGAAGTATCTGAGTATGTTGCGGGATTGGTACCAACTTTATCTCCCCAGTACAGAACAAAGTTAGTCGATTCATATTTTCGTGAGCTTGATACTTTATTGTAAAACTCATTGTTGGGGTCGCTCCATTCTGTAGGAGTAAAAAGGGTTTTCTGGCCCATTGCAAAATAACTGCAAAGAAATAGGACAACTTGTAGTAAAAGTTTTTTCATAAGACATTAATTAATAGGTTAAGATTATTCTTATGTAAATGTAAATATCAATTTATAGTTTTTATAAGACAATATTAACTTAATTTAATACTATTTTACCTATTATAAGTCTATGTGTTTGTTATACAATTATTTAACCTAAGGAATTAAGATTACAAAACAAGATATGATTTGAAAAGAAAGATTACAGAATTTAATTCTTCCCTTCTACAGATATAAGTTCTGACACAACACTGTTTTTCTTGTAAATTCAATCCAAGCTTCATCAGGAAATCAGCAGAAAAAAGGATTCCCTGATTAAAAAGTATTATTCTGTTTTTGGTTTAGTCTGTTTCATCAGTTTCACCAAATCTTCCTGATTCAGCGCATAATCATACATACGTAATGAAGCTATAAAACCCGAGAAATTTTCTCCAATATCAGATGCTCCTATTGTAATTTTGGCTTTATCAATAGCAGAAGATAACAGCATACTTTGCGAATTATCCAAAATACCATCAACATACACTTTTTCTACAACACCATCAAAAGTCAGAACAATATAATGCCATTTATTCGTTTCCGGGATTTTAGTAAATTTCATATCAAAATGGCCGTCTAAATGCACTCCCGCACCATAATTCCCACTGTTGTAGGCCAAAGCATTGTATGAATTTGCCAGACCAAATTCATGCCTGTCACACCACGATGCCAAAATCTCTCCTTCGTTTGCTATTTCAGGATTTTTAACCCAGGCTGCTATGGTATAAGAACCATTCCATGCCAAGCTTTTTGGTACCGGTTTATCTAATATAAAAGCACCATTTGTAAAATTGAAAGCCTGAATTCCTTCTGATTTTTCTAAAGATACTTCGCCATTTTTTGTAAAAGTTCCTCCAAGTGAACCTTTGTTGGAAATCTTATTTATAGCTGAATTGCCGGAAATTTTACTGGCATCAAGATCAAACAATAGTTTTTTAGTACTTTTTACTGCAGCAACTGTATTGGATTCTTTATTTTGCAATTGCAACGGAAAATCAAATAAGGAACTATAAACCTTGATATTCCAAACTGCTGCATATAATCCGGTTTTTTCAGTGGCTAAAACGGTCAATTTCAGATAACGTACCGCAACCTCATTATCATCAATCATCGGGCTTCCGGCTGTACGATTTTTAGATCTGTCGGAATATAAATTCCACTTAATTCCATTTACAGAATATTCCAATTTATACTGATAATAATAACTGGCAAATTCAAATTGGGTCATTACCCTTTTGATCTTTTTTTCTGAACCTAAATCGATAATTAGATATTCAGGAGATGTATTATCAGCCGCTTTCCACATTGTTGCATTATTATCATCAGTAGCAAAAGAAGGTTGATACTGATAATCATATTCGGTAGATTTTAAATGATAAAAGGAAGAAGCCGTGGTTTTTGTCTTAAAAGCAATATTTTCCGGAACTTCGGATTTTAACAACACTACTCCTTTATTTGAAGCTATAACTGTTTGTATTGTCGAGTCATTTTCAAAAATCATTTTATCGACACAAACTTGTCTGGCAAGTCCACCTCTGGTCATCGGGTAATCGTGTTTATGGTACACAATGTAGTAATCGTCTTTCTCCTGTAAAACAGAATGATGTCCCGGACCATGAACCGTTTTATCTTCATTTGTACTCAAAATCGGATTATTTTTTCCGGGAGTAAAAGGTCCGTAAGGCGAATCTGAATACGAATAGCGAACGTTGTATGTTTCATCATGACAAGATGCCCCGGAATACATAAGAATATATTTTGAGCCTTTTTTCATCATATAAACTGCCTCAAATGGAGCGGGCGTTTGTGCTAATGGTATATTTGTGGAATGTGTCATTCCGTTCATGGTATTTTTATTTAACTCTCCCACGGCATAGCCACCATTGTAATGTACCCACGTTCCCCAATATCCATATATTTTACCATCTGAATCTTTAAAAAACTGTGCATCGAGCGATGGAAAGTTTTCTCTTGGATATCCATTTGAAATTACCGGAGTGTCATCTTCACTTAATTTTTTCCAGGGTCCAACAGGCGAATCCGAAACATAACCATAAATATTACAGCCTATTTCGCAGTTTCCAAAATACAGATAATATTTACCATCGTCTCCTTCAATTATATCGGGAGCCCAAAAATTGGTAATCGATTTTGCTGAAAATGAAGGGATTTCCATTGTATAATTATACCAGTTTTTGAAATCTTTGCTATACCAAACCGTAGGCGCGCCCGATGCCAGCATTTCATTATCAGTCGTGGCATAGATATAATAAATGTCTCCGAACTTTTTAATGGTAGGATCAGCAAACCAGCCCGGTAAAATAGGATTTCCAGCTCCGGGAGAATTTACATCAACGTCTTTTTGTGCAAAAATAGTTCCGGTAAAAACGAGTATGATAAGACTGTAAAGTAGTTTCTTTTTCAGCATTGCAATTATAAATTATTTGAGTAAAATATTTTTATACTTTCAGAAATCAATGTCATCCTGAGCCCATTCGGCTTCTCTCAGGATTAACTTAGTCGAAGGCTTGTCAATTGGAACGGGCTTCGACTCCGCTCAGCCTGACACCTGTTTTTAAATTATATCCGATGAGTTTTTATTAATATTTCCAAACCAGTACATCAGCAGTTTTTATTGCTTTGGTTCCAATAATGATTTTGGCGCTTTCCGGTAAATTGATATTGTAGATTTTATCCGAATAATTGACCGCTATACCAAATCCGTCACGATACTCAACCATAATTCCTTCCGGGTAATTTTCTATAGGAGCATTTTGTTTCTGGTATAACTTTCTTAATACTTGTTTTTCGAGGTCGCCATTTTTGGAATCTACACCAATGTAGGTTACTGTTCCTTTTCCTAAATTATGTGAAATAATAGCAGGCGTTCCAGAGTAAAAATCGCCATCATAGGTTCCCCAAATTTCTGTTTCTTTATTTGGTTTTAGTAAATCTCCCCAGCTGGTCCATCCAAATTCCTGATTATTAAACTTTATTATACCGGGAGATTGCGGCATTAACAAATCATACGATTCTATTTGAGAACCGATTAAATTCCACATCGGTTCATAAAATTTAGCTTCCCAAAGATGCCCTTGACGGTTTTGAATTCCGGATCGACAACTCAATACTAAATTCCCTCCATTTTTGGCATACAAAGTGAGTTTATCAATCATTTTTTGATCAATCATCTGATAAGCAGGTACAATCAAAAAAGGATAATTAGAGAAATTAGTGGTATCCCGAACAAAATCGACCGGCGCACCAATAGATTTTGCTGCTTTATAATATTTTAAGAAATGCCCAATTGTATTCCACTCTTTTGTTTGCTTGTTTAACTCAATACCCATAACATTGTCTGCATTAAAAAGAATTCCGGTTTTACGTCCTAAATACTCCTTTGGTAATGTGGCTTTGGCATCGTAAATTTTTCGCAACGTATTAATTTCCTTTATAAACTGGGCAAATTCTGTACCGCCAACGGTTGGTGTTACACCATCTGTACCTACAATTCCATAATGAAACTGCTCAAAACCATATAAAGGAGCACGAAAACGATACGTACACGTAAATTTACTGCCACCTGCAAAAACATGCCATAACCACATACGAATACTTCCGGGTAATGGCTGTGGATTAATACTTCCCCAGTTTACTTGTCCCGGCTGCAGTTCCATACAACCATACATACCTTTTAAAGGACGAAAAAAATCATTAGACATTCCAATAGCAGTATAATCGCCTAAACGATAGCCTTTTGGACCAATTCCAAGACTTCCGCCATAAACTAAATATCGTGTATAACAATCAAAATCCAATTCTTTGCTCATTCCAACAAAACTTTCATCGTAATTGGATCTGTAATTAGACGTAATCCATTGGTCTTTGGTTATATATTTGCGAATAGTAAGTGCCTGACTATCCAGAAAAGTTGCCGTTTCCTCGTCAGCAAATCTGTAATGATCTAATTGAGAATGTAAGTTCATTCCCCATTCTTTATGCAGTGGAATATTAATTTGACTAAAGTCGCTATAAGTCCCACTCCAGAAATTGTTGCCCCAAGCTTGATTTAAAGCGTCAATAGTTGCATATTTTTCCTTTAACCAATTACGATATCGCTGTTGTGCATCTGTTCCATAATCCAGAAAACGCGAAGGCTCATTATCTACCTGCCAGCCAATGATGTTTTTATTGTTGCCATATCTTTTTGCTAATTGTTCAATCATTTTTAAAGAATAGCTTCGATAGTAATTACTTGAAAATGATGCGTGTTGTCTCGAACCGTGATCTGTTTTGGTGCCATCTTCATAAGTAGCCAGTATATCGGGATGCTTGCGAACGAGCCATACGGGAGGTGTCGCTGTTGAGGTACACATAATAATTTTTAAATTGTATTTTGCAGCAATTCCCACCGCTTTATCAAGCCATTTAAAATCATAAACACCTTCCTGCGGTTCTAATTGTGCCCACGCAAATTCGCCAAAATGGGTAAACTCAAAACCCATTTCGGCAATTTTTTTTAAATCACGATCCCATTGACTCTGATCCCAATGTTCCGGATAATAATATACTCCTACTGTGGTCAGGTCTTTTTTTGGGAAATATTTGTCGAACTTTTGGGCAGCTGAATTTAAGCTGGCAAGTATTCCAAATAAGGCAAATATTATTTTTTTGAAAAGGTGTTTATTTGATTTCGGCTTCATTTCTTCATACTTATAATTTAATTTGAACAGCTTTATTTTTCAAAGCGATTTTATAGGCACCCCTAACTTTTTCATAAGGTAATTCTACATCCTTATCTATTCTTAAATAAGCATTAGATGTATAGGCTGTTTTAGGATCCAAAGTAATTGTAATTACGCCTGTTTTAGTATTGTAATTTACTTTTTTAAATGTTCCTGCATCTAATGTCAGCCATAATTTTTTCGGAGCAATGAATACTTTGGATTTTGCGGCCGTCGTAATTTCTACTTCAACCTCATCTCCTTTTTCTTTTACATTACCTCCAAAAGCAACCCAGCCATAGTCTTTTTCATTGGTAATAAAAGTAGCTGTATTCACAGCATAACCAAAGAAACCGGAGCCATAATCTCCTGATAAATAATCTATTCTTAAAGTTTCAGGATACGAGTGAAAAGCCGCAGACCCAAAACCATCTTCAGTAATATTTGAAATTCCGCCTAATAATCCGCCGTAACCTACTTTTAGTAAATGAAAATCATCAGGTGTTTTTCTGAATTGTTCCAAAACCGGAATCGCATTTAAAGCTGATCCATAATGATGTATCTGACGTTCTACTCTGGATAATTTTCCCCCATATAAAAAATCCCAGTACCTGCGGGCATTTCCATTATAAGCCCAGTGAGGCATTGTAGGCATATAGGCTAAAATGGCATCCAGCGTGATCTTCGCTTTATCTGTATATCCAAAATAATCCGACCACATATAGACTTCTTCCTGACCTGTTGAATCCCAGGGCATTTCACTTCCAAAAGGATAATTAAGCGTTCTCCAGTGATCTGCTCTTTCTTTCATTTTAGCTTCCAGATTATTCGCCATTTCTGTATATCCTTCCGTTTTTAAATCTTTTAAAATCAATAAAAAAACCGTTCCTTCCATTTGTCCAAACTGCGCGTAATAAGGTGCCAATCTTGTCATTGCAATGCTGGTTTCGTAAGCATTTTTCAAATACCAATCCCAGGCGTGATTGGTAACCAAACCATCATGATATCTGGCCAGGCGATACATCGTCCAGTATGCAGCGGCAACGTGCGGATAATTATACGATCTTCCCGGATCATCAGAACCTTTTTTGTCCCATGCTGCCCAGGTTTTATAATTCACATCTTTGCTGTATGTTCCTTCCGGCATTTTTGTAGGTTCGTAATAAAAAACACTTTTTTTAACGCCGTATTTAAGTGTATCAGCCGTATTATACTGAATTCCACCCCACAAAGTTTTATCAACAAACTGCTCTAATTTTTCTACTTCTTCTTTTTTTGGATCAATCAATTGCTTCATGATTGCACCCAGCCATCCTCCTGCTCCTCCTTCGTCACTTAAACCGGAAATCCAGACACGACTGTCCTCACTCACTTGTTTTTTCGTTTCATAATCATAGGAGATTACCGAAGGATTTCGATGAAAAGGATCATTTTTCTCGTCAAACCATTGCGCTGTTGTCAAAAAATGTCCAAAATCAGCAATTACCTTGGTTTCAGATTTTATTACTTTATAATTGATCGTTTGCTCTAATCCGTCTTCGTACACTACTGTTAATCTGGCTCTTCCCCATTTTTTTCCGTGTACTGCATATTGAAAATAACCGTTTTTGTTTTTTGATTTTTCCTCTAAAACTAAAGCTCCTTCCGGTTCTATTTTAAAAGATTTTACTGCTTTTTTATATTTTAGAAAAAGCTGTCCGTCAACATCCTGAGGCAAAACGTAGCCCGGAACTCCAACTGCAACAGGGCGCTCGTTTTGAATTAAACCAGACTGAATATTTTCAATTTGGTCAACTAGTACAAACTTCAATGAAAAACTTTTAGCCTCTCCCGGTTGAAGTACCAATGAAGTTGGCGTGTTCCATTGTTCGGCAGTTTTCCATTCATTTTCAGCATAGGCTTTACTTAATGGCATCCATTCGTGGAAACCTTCAAAGACAATACTTCTTGGTGTTTCATCATCCAATAATGGACGATACGCTTCAAAAGGCATATTCTCTTCCGGAAGTAACAATAATGCAGGCCCATGACCACTTAGTCGTTTCACTTCAAGATAACCGGCATCTTTACCAATATAAGGATCAAAAAAAACGTTGTGAAGATGCGTTTCATCTAATGTTTTTCCCTCTAAAATATTATTAAAGACCATCGGAACACCTAATGCTCCTATTTCCTGAGCGGTGTTGGATTTGTTCGTAATTTCAAAACGCAGAATTAAATTCCCTTCTTTTTCTTCATAAAAACGTTTTATCATTACAGGAATATCGGCTGGTAATGTATTCGAAAGATCGGCTGCAGCCAAAATATTTCCGGAAGCATTCAAAGCAGTAACAGAAGCTCTCTTCGCAGCCGTGGAATAATTTTTCCAGCTTCCATCTGCTGCTTTAATTCGAAGATTGATGTCTCCCAATTGATAAAGACCATCTTTATCACGAATAGAAAGTCGTTCACCTGGCGTAAAATCGAAACTCTTATCTGTAACCGGAGACAAAGCCGCTATTGTTTGAGAAGATTTCAATAATTTGAGTTCGAAAGATTTGGTACTCAAATTGATAAATCCTTTTTCTGTTTCGAGCGTCGATTTTTTTGCTTTAATTCTATCCCAATATTCTTGTGCTTGTAAAGTATTTGAAGCAATTGCGCAGCAAATCATCAAAACTAATACTCTTACTTTTTTCATAATTTTTATTATTTTTTAAATCCTTTAAAACAGACATAACTAGCTATGTGAAAGAAATGTGTTTCTTTTATTTTCTTTTTTTACACATAAAATCTATGTTTCTATGTGTTCAAAATTGAAACTATTTTCATTATTTAAAATCGGTTGAGAATTTCCAATTTGTTTTATAATCTTCAGAAACCGGTAAATCTTCTAATACAATTCGGAGCATTTCGACCGGCATTATATTTTCTTTTAAAACACGGTCATGAAACTGCTTTTCTGTCCAGCCTTTGGCCAATAATTCATTTCTTAAAGCATAAAACTGCAACCCTCCTGTCATGTATGCTACCTGATATAATGGAGCGTCTCCGCTGGCAAAAGAGCGTCTGACTTCTGCTTCAGCGTTGGCCTTTTCATGTCCCACTTCATTCACTAATAAATCGATACATTGCTGCGGAGTCATTTCTCCCAGATGATATTTTAATGAAAATATGATTCGGGCGCAACGGTGTATTCTCCAAAAAAGCATTCCTAATTTTTGTTCCGGTGTCTGCGGAAATTGTTTGTTCCAAAGTATTATTTCCCAATATAACGCCCAGCCTTCCATCCAGAAAGGAGTATCAAAAGGAGCGCGATATGATTTGTAACGGCTGTTCATGAAAAACTGCAGATTATGTCCCGGCAATAATTCATGCTGCACCGTCCCGAAAGAGAAATTTGGATTATTGCCGCGCATACTCATCAGCTTATCTTTCTGATCCATATCTTCAGTTGGATACGAAATACTGATTTCCCAGCCTCCGGTAAAAAACGGATTTACTTTTTGACGTTCCGGCGTCATCATAATCATCTGCCAGGTTTCTTTCGTTAGTTCAGGCAAAGTGATTAAATCCCTGTCTTCTATAAATTTTACTGATTGATTATACAAATTAGTAATCGCCTGTGGCTGCTCTCCGGCTGGCACATAAGTATCTTTAACATGTTCGAGAGCTTTTTTCCAATCGTTTCCATAACCTAATTCTGTAGAGGCTTTTATCATTTCTTTTTTGCACCATTCAAATTGATTCTGTGCTGCGGCAATAAGCTCTTCCGGAGAATACGGAATATATTCATACGCCAGACTTTTGATTACGGCATCTCTTCCAATTGGTTTTCCAACTATGCCGCTTCCATCATCTTTTATACTTGTTTTAGAATAATTTGCTCTTAAAAACTCCTCATAAATTTTAAGTTTTTCTGATAGATTTTTATACGGTTTTTCCATCCACCAGGTAAAATCAGGATCATAACTGTAATAAAAATTATAAGCTTCTTTTAATGTTTTCTCAAAAGAAACCACAACTTTAGCGGCCTTTTCAGCAGCCAGCCAATCTTTAAAAGGTTTGGTTTTCAGCAGTTCGATTTTCTTGTCAATATTTGTTCCTGCTGCATCAAAAGCTTTTGCCAACTGATTTGAAACTGGTCGTTTTCCTCTTTTCCTTTCTTTAATAAAAAGGGTGATATCGTCTGAAAAGTCTAAAACCGAAGCCACTTCTTTATACGCTTTGTATTCTATCTGTAAAAAATAATTTTCTTTGCTTATCAGGTTTTTTAATAATAGATAATCTACTTTTTCTTCTTTTGATAAATTTTTAAAATCAATACTTTTTACAGTTTTTCCCCAATCCTCATAAAACTTAGAAAACCGCACATAATATTCTTCGGACTCATTGTTGGAATAAAAATTTTGCAGCGCATTTTTATCTGCCTGAAATGTATTAATTACATCTACAAGCTGATTTGCAAAGGATTGAGATGCCATTGCTAAAAATAAAAAGAGGCTTAGAACTGATTTTTTCATAGTATTGATTTGATGATTTTAATGCCGGGTTATTGTTTTTTTGCCACGAATTACACTAATTAAATTCGTAATAATTCGTGTAATTCTAAGTCTTTTGTCCCAAACCCACTTTCTCGAAAATCTGTGTTAAAATATTTTCTCACGCAGATTTTGCAGATAAAGCAGATATTTAATACTGCACTCTAAAATAAATCTGCTTTATCTGCAAAATCTGCGTGA
>NZ_AKJZ01000063.1 GCF_000282055.1 Flavobacterium sp. CF136 | reverse complement strand
TTGGCTTCGCTCAGGATAAACTTAATCGAAGGCTTTTTACATGCAAAGGGCTTCGACTCCGCTCAGCCTGACACCTATTTTGAATTACATGCAACGGTTATCTTAATAAATTTCAACTTCTGCCTTTTACTATTGCAGTGATGGCATTAATAATAAATAAAATCTGTACTCCTATAATATTAAAGAAAGATATCCAAATACTCCATATTATTTTATTGTTGAAATTCATATCAGTTATCAAAGATTCAAAATCTCCGGACTTTATATCTCTTATCAGTTGAAATAAAACACAAATTAGAATTAAACCTATAATACTTATCACAACATGTAAAATTGTCATCCATCTCACTAAACTAAAACTCGATTTTATTAAAGCAAAATAAATTATAGATAAAAGACCATAAAATAAAGATAAAATTATAGCTAAATCTGAGTACTTAATAACAAAATAGGTATCGTGTATATTGAAAATAAAGGTTTCATTGGGTTTAATAAAGCCACAAGTAAGAATTATTAAAGTTAGGACTACAAATAAAAAATGAGGTTTATTTAAAATATATTTTATCATACTATCCAATCTCCAACAATACATTATACTTGTCCAGACTCGCTAAATCTTCAATCGAATTTACTTTGGCTTCCCTGGCATGTTCTTCTATTTCTTTTTTGGTTTCAACTTGTTTTATACATTTTCTAAAACGGCGTACTTCATCCAAATTGGTTAAAATTAGTCCCGGAACCTGAACACTCTTACCTTCTTTATCTTTGGCAACCATCGTAAAATAAGATGAATTACAATGTTTGATTGCCCCGGTCTGAATGTTTTCCGCCTCGACACGAATGCCCACAATCATAGAACTGCGGCCAACATAATTTACGGATGCTTTCATAGTAACCAATTCGCCAACTTCTATAGGTTTCAAAAAATTCACTGTGTCAACTGAAGCTGTTACACAATAGTTTCCGCAAAATTTTGAAGCGCAGGCAAAAGCAATCTGATCTAACAATTGCAAAACATATCCTCCATGAATTTTTCCGCTAAAATTGGTATGCGACGGAAGCATTAATTCTGAAATACTAATTTTTGATGAAGCAACGGGTTTGAAATCTGTAGTCATTAATATATGTTTTATAGTTTTTGGTTCGTTTATTTTTTTAATTTAAAGATTGATTCTCTTCAGGATCTGATGCTCTGGCAATGATATTTTCAGGAAGGGATTTTTTAGCTTTGGCACCCATTTTCTTTAGTTTTTCAACACTTGAGATCAGATTTCCTCTGCCATCAACCAATTTGCTCATTGCATTTTCGTATTCGGTTTTTGTATCTTTAATTTTATTTCCAATTTTCACCAAATCAGTTACAAAACCTTCAAATTTATCGTATAATGCCCCCGCCTGGCGTGCAATTTCAAAAGCATTTTCCTGTTGTTTCTGATTGGTCCACATACTGTCAATAGTACGTAAAGTAGCCAATAAAGTAGTTGGGGTAACAATAACAATATTTCTGGAAAAGGCTTTATTGTACAAAGCAGAATCTTCGTTTAAGGCAATAGCAAAAGCTGGTTCTATAGGTATAAAAAGCAACACAAAATCCGGGCTTTCAATCTGATACAAATCGTGATAGTTTTTACTTCCGAGTTGTTCAACATGTCTTTTGATCGATATGACATGTTCTTTTAGAAATTCATTTTTAAGATTTTCGTCTTCTTCATTTATCCATTTTTCATAAGCCGTTAATGAAACCTTCGAATCGACAATCATCTTTTTCCCATCCGGCAAATTGATTACCACGTCCGGAAATACGCGATTCCCATCAGCATTGGTAAAACTCTGCTGTACTTCGTATTCTCTTCCTTTCTCTAAACCTGATTTTTCCAGAACACGTTCTAATACTAATTCGCCCCAATTACCCTGCATTTTATTGTCACCTTTTAAAGCTTTGGTCAGGTTTAAAGTCTCTTTGCTCATCTGAACGTTCATTTCACTCAGACCTAATATCTGCTGACGTAATGCGGCGTGATAATCGATACTTTCTTTATGGGTCTGTTCTACTTTTTGCTCAAAACCCTGAATTTTATCCTGTAAAGGCAACAGGATATTTTTCATGTTAACGTTATTTTGTTCCGTGAATTTTGCCGATTTTTCTTCGAGAATTTTATTCGCTAAATTCTCAAATTCTTTGGTGAATTTTTCCTGCAGCTCGGTTATTTCATTTTTCTGTTCTTTATGGCGCTCCCATAAGTTCTCGAAATCGACTTCTTTTTTGGAGAGCTGAATGGCTAAACTATCTTTCTCTGTCCGGATGTTTTCTTTTTCTGAATTTATTAAATACAGCTGTTTTTCTAAACTGCTTTTTACATTTTCAAATTGTTCTTTTTGCAATTGAAACTGTTTCTCAGCACTGTTTAGTTTTTCGTTCAAACTTACTCTCTCTGATTGGAATCCGGCAGAAAACAACAATTTACCCAAGAAAATCCCTAAGACCGAGGCAATAACGAAAACCAATAAAATCGGAAGAAAATCAAACATAAACACGCTAATTTCAAGTAAAAGTAAGCAATAATACGTAGTTCATAATTTTAAAAATTAAAATTTCACGAATTATATGCAATCCTAAATTAAATAAACAATTTTCAGAATATCAAAATAAATACTTTTTTACGCAACCATTTATTAATAACAACATCTATTAAATATAACCTATAAAAAAAAATTATGAAAAAATTAATATTAAGCTTACTGATAGCTTTTGGATTCAGTGCCTGTTCACTAAACGATGATGTAGCTAATGATACTTGTGGAGATTATGTGAATGTCCCTTTTACAGGTTTTCCTCTTTCATGCAACTATACTGTTAAACAACTTCCAACCAATCCAACTGCACTTGTAGTAAGCACACAGGAAAAAATGGATTTGTATTTTACGAAACATGCTAATACCTGCCCAAATCCAAGTGATCCTAATATCGATTTTACAAAAAATTATTTAGTCGGAATTTTTGCAGGTGAAAAATCAACTAACGGATATACTATAAAAATGACTTCGATTGTTGAAAATAGTTGCCAAATTGTTATCAATTTCTATGAAAGCGGTCCACAAGCCGGAGAAGCGATTACTCAGACCCCAACGTATCCTTCTGATTTTATTTTGATTCCTAAAACAGTAAAACCAATCTATTTTAATAAGACTACCGAAAGCCCGGATAACATTATAATTGGAAGTTTTTCCGCTCAATGTACCGGTGCAGACTGCCAACAGTTTTACCAGATAAATGACTTCAATATTCTGAAATTTTTAAATGTTGTTTCCGGAAGTTATGAATTTGGTCAATATAAATATACCGCAACAATAAAAAGGGGTGAGTATACGTTGTTCCTGAAAAATGTCCCAAACGAAATTTTAAACTTAAAAGGTCAAACGAAAACTTATGGAACGCCGGATTCAGCTGATCAGGGAGGTGTTTATTTTGAATTACATCAAGGTGGATTTACTACAAAAATTTATATCGATAATAACGATACAGCCGATCAAAGTGCGGAAATCAAAGTTTTCAAAAAAGCTATTAAGGATAAAATTATAACCTTAAAAAATTAAAATTATGAAAAAAAAACTATTGTTTTTGATTGCATTTTGTATGTTCACAACGGCTTATTCTTTAGAACTCTTTAAGAACGAAACCAATCAGATTATTGATACATGGATCTGGGAAAAATCGATTGGCGGAGAAAATAACCCTTACACTTCTACACCAAAAACAATTGGTTTTACAAAAAAAATAGTTTTTACCCCTGATG
Source organism: Flavobacterium sp. CF136 (assembly GCF_000282055.1). Lineage (GTDB taxonomy): Bacteria > Bacteroidota > Bacteroidia > Flavobacteriales > Flavobacteriaceae > Flavobacterium. The sequence goes on along the minus strand of NZ_AKJZ01000063.1, from coordinate 1,724 downwards.
GAAAAATCATCACTTATAAAGATGATGTTGAAATTCGAAACAGCACCTATGAAATTACAAAAGGAATTAGTGTTTTCGATCAATTAGAACATGACCTTGTTACTTTTGAAGGCAAAACGTACATCATAGAAAATATTGATAATCAAAGCTTAACATTATTAAGCAATGATTCTGAGGGTACACGAACTATTTACAAAAAGTAGTTTAAACATTTAAAAAGCGCTATTTTTACAAATCAAAACAACCCTCATTTTTGAAAGACGATTTAGACATATATATAAAACTATGTATACAAAATGACAGAGCAGGACAACTGAAAATATATCAGTTGTTCTCTCCTGTTTTGTATGGTATTTGTCTAAAATATATGAAAAACGAAGACGATGCCAAAGATGTCTTTCAGGAAGCTTTTATCATTGCTTTTCAAAAAATTTATCAATATAAATTTGAAGGCAGTTTTGAAGGCTGGCTTAAACGGATTTTTATCAACAAACTAATTGAAACATTAAACAAGAAGAAAAAAGAAAATTTCTTTTTGGATGTTTTTGACCCTGATACCGATTTTATAGAAGAAGAGGAATTAGTAGAAACTATTCCGATACCAAAAGAAAAACTGCTTGAATATATCAGGGATTTACCAGATCAATACCGGATGGTTTTTAACTTATATATTTTTGAAAAAATGAAACACAAAGAAATTGCGGCACTGCTCAAAATTTCTGAAGGAACTTCAAAATCAAATTTAAACAGGGCCAAACAAATTTTACAAAAGAGAATTTTGAGTATTAAAAATTTTAAAACAGCATGAAAAAGCAAAATATAGAAGATATTTTTTCATCAATAGAAAACTTTTCGAGTGTTCCACCACCCGAATTATGGGATAATATTGAAGAAAAATTACATCCTCGTAAAAAGAAAAAAGCAACCATAATTTGGTGGGCACTTGCGGCCAGTCTTTTGATTGGATTGTCAATTCCGTCTGTTTTATATTTTAATTCAACTACCCAGGATTCAAATCCATTACAAAACAATTCAGTTGTACAGGAAAAAAACAGCAATCCTGATAAAAACAATACAATTTCTACAAGCAAAAATAATTCAGAAAAAAATATAAAACTCAATAAAGTTCAAGAACCGGCTATCGTTTCATCCGAGGCAGAAAATTCGGCTCAATCAAAAAATGAAAACAACATTTTAAACCAAAATACTGTCTCTAATAATACTTCAAACCAAAACGCTGATCTGAAAGCAAAAACTCATTCAAAACAGAATGCAGTTGTTAATGTTGCATCAAATCAAGGGGAGAATTCGAAAGTAAAAACATATCATATTCAAAACTCAAATTCAAACCAGTATTCAAATACGAACTCATATATTGATGAAAATGTAGTTTCAAAAAAGGGTGCAACAAACGATGCAACAATAGTTTCAAATTCAAAAAGCAAAGAAGAGGTGAATATTTCTGCTGAAAAGGAAACTTTAAATAATAATCCTGTAATTGTTTCAAATGCAATTTCAAAAAACAATAAAAATACAATCAGCCAATACGAAACGGAGCCAAAAAGCAACACTAAAAATGACGTTTCATTAACGGAAAAGAGAGTTGTAATTGATTCAAAAAATGGTTCACCGGAAAGTTTAATTAAAGATAAAGCTGTCGCCGGCAATTCAAAAAACAATACAAAATCTGATGTTTCACCAACAGGAAAGGCTGTTGTTATTGA
>NZ_AKJZ01000062.1 GCF_000282055.1 Flavobacterium sp. CF136 | reverse complement strand
TTTAACATAGCTATGTTAAATTGATATAAAGTGAAACGTCTTTTTTTTTAAGTATCAAGCTATGTTTCTATGTGTTAAAATAATTATTTCAAAGTATATCGTAATCCAAAAAATCCACGAATTGTCTGGTTTTGTCCATAAACATAAGTCGTATCAAAAGTCAATCCGTATGGATTGTCCGGTGTATCTACTATTTGACCTTTTGGAACAACTTTACCATGTATGCCAACTTGAGTACCATCAGAAGTTTCTACATTTTTATCAAAAGGATCATTTGTTCTGGAAATCAAAAACGGATTGTTTTGTTTTGGCGTGAAATTCAACAGGTTTTTTATCCCTGCGTAAACTTCAAAATTCTTCCATCCGGTATAGGTAAACTGAATATTCTGTATACTGTACCAAGGCGATTTCGGACTTCTTGGATCGTATTCACTCAGTAAAGGCAGTTTCATCGGGCTGTAGACATTCCCGGTATAATCCAGCACTAAATTTAATGGTTCCAATTTATACGAAACGCTCCAGGTTGCCGTGAAATTCTCAGTTAAAAAAGGGGTTTGAGAAACTCCATTTTCTACATTTTTATTATCTAAAACCGTTGCGCCGACAATAAATTTTAATCCTGACGGAAAATTAAGATCAACATTCGTACTGATTCCCTGGCTTAAAGCGTAGCCATCTATATTATCATAAATGATTTTATTTGGATCTGTTTCATAATCAGAGATGATTTTATTACTGAAACGGGTATAAAAAGCCGTTGTTTCGATTCCCATAAAAGTACCATTGCCAAAATTTATCTTCTGAATATAATTCAGATTCACATTTACTGATTTTTCGGGTTTTAAATCATTTTTAAGCACAACATCCCTGGAACCTGTAAGTGCCGCATGATCTTCGGTAAAAAGATTTACAACCCTAAAACCGGTTCCGGCATTTAGTCTGAAAATAGTATTATCATTCGCCTTCCATCTGTAAGCAAATCTTGGTGTAAAAATCGATCCGTGAATCGAATTATAATCGTAACGCATTCCCAGCAAAATCTGACTTTTTGGAGAAAAAGTAATTTCGTCCTGAACAAAAACTCCCGGAAGCCAGGTGCTTTCTGCTTCTTTTGTTGCTGTTGTATTGTCATTGTAGTAGGTATATCGGCTGGCAATTCCGGCCAGTAAATCGTTTTGCCCTAATTTTTTATCCCAGGTCAATTGCAAAAAACCAATTTTCTGATTGGCGATAAAAGATGTCGTCCCGTAGCGACTGTCCTGATAATGCACATTTCCTGAGAAAGAAAGCATCAGCTTTTCTTCAAAAGGCAATTGATAACTCCCTATTAATTCTCCTCTTTTGGTATAAATACTTTCGCCATAAATTTCATCACCTCCACGATATTTTTTCTCCCATCGCACATCTCCACCCCAACGATCCTCATACATTCCGCGTGCTGCGATGGTAAACAAACGATTATTATTTCTTGAAAAACTCCATTTATTAAAAACCGAAATCCTTTCAGAAAGTGTTACATCGGTAAAATTATCATGGTCTTTGTCTATTACCTGATCGTAATTGAAATAATTAATACCTAAAAGCGAAGTGGCTTTTTTTCCGGCATTAAACTTCATCCCCAAATCGAGATTGCTTTCAAAATAAGTAGTTGTAAAATAATCTGCAGAAAAAACCGGTGCTGTTGATGGATTTTTGGTAATAATATTAATTAGACCTCCAACCGCTTCACTTCCATACAGAGAAGATGCCGGGCCTTTTACAATTTCAATTCGCTCAACAAGAGAATTTGGAATTCCGGATAATCCATAAACTGTCGAAAGACTGCTTACAATGGGCATACCATCAATCAAAACCAAAGTATAAGGCCCTTCGAGACCATTAATATGAATATCTCCCGTATTGCAGACACCACAATTCAGCTGAGGTCGGACTCCGTTTATATTCTGAAGCGCCTCATAAATACTCGGTGTTGGGTTCTTTTTAAAGAAAACCGGCGAATAAACCTCAACCGGAACAGCACTTTCTAATCGTTTAACTGCTTTTAAAGTTCCCGAAACTACAACTTCATTGAGTTCATTTTCATTATCCTTTAATTCAAAATCTAAATTCAGGTTTTGATTTTCTGTAACCGAAATTCTTTGGGTTATCGGTTTGAATCCAGTCGAAGTCACTTGAATTCTATAATTCCCCTGAGGAATATTTTCCAGTTTGTAATAGCCTGTACTATCCGCTTCTGTTTTAAACGCTGTATTTAACAATGTGATTTTAATTAACTGCGCATCATTATCCCTGTTTACCTTTCCGGAGATAGTTTGCGAATGAACACCTTTCGCAGAAAATAAAAACATTACCAAAAATAAATATTTCATTATTATAAAATTAATTTTAGACAAAACTAAAAAATAAATTTGACAAACAATATTTCTAAAGCTAAAAAACTTAAAAATGATGTATTTTGTAACAAAAAAACGAGGAAATAAAAGAAAAAAGCTAAATAAAACTTTCGTCTATAAGTTCTTTATTAATCGAAGCACCCGCAAAAGATCCTGAAGAAACAGCCATTGCAACAGATCTTGCCTGAATGGTACTATCACCACTGGCATAAATTCCCGGGATATTTGTTTTCTGCATTATATCTACTTTCAACAAACCTTGTTCAGTCAATTCGCAGCCTAAAGATTCCGGTAATGGGCAATGTTGTACAAAAGGCAGTTTAGAATAAATAACCTTAATCATAATATTTGATTGGTTTTTGAAGATAATTTCCTGAACATTTCCATTTTCATGAATAAACGAATCAATTACATCTTCAATAATTTCAATTTGATGTTTTTGAAGCCTTTCAGTCTGCTCTGAACTTAGAGTTGACTTTCCATTAGTCAGAAGCTTTAAATCTTTCGTCCAGTTTGAAATCATTTTTACATATTCAAAACCCATATCACCGTTTGCAATAACAGCAGTTTTCTCCTCTTTCACTTCATAACCATGACAATACGGACAATGCAAAACAGAAATTCCCCAACATTCGGCAAATCCATCAATGTTTAGCATCAAATCTGTTATGCCGGTTGCGAAGAGTATTTTCCTAGCTGTAAAAATATCTCCTGATTCAGTTGTAACTTCAAATCCATTTTCGTTTTTGACAGCGCTGACAGCAAGTCCATTATAAAATTGAACAGTATCATAAAAAGCAACCTGCTCTTTAGCCAATGCCGAAATAACTGAGGGTTTCTCCCCATCATGCGTAATAAAATTATGAGAATGTGGTGTTTGTCTGTTGCAAGGCAAACCACTGTCAATAACTAAAACCTGCCGCAAAGAACGACCCAGACTCATTGCTGCGGAAAGCCCGCTGTAACTTCCTCCTACAATAATAACTTCAAAATGTTTCTGCTGTATCATAACTTCTATTTTTTATGTGATTTGTAATTCAAAAAATGACCCATAATCATTCCGAAGCCTCCAATAAAAATCAGGTTAAGATGAATCTCAAGAAATAGATCTGCCAAAACACTGATCCAAATCAATATCATTGAAATAATAAGAATAGCCGAAACCAAAAGATCAGATTTTTTTATAATTTTAAAAATTGCAAAAAGACCTATCATCGCAAAAATCAAATCAATAAACGGATTGTGACTTAATCCTAATGGCAGAATTGTAAGCAGCGGAAAAACCAAACAATGCACTAAACAAACGGTCGCACTTGAAATTCCTAAAATATCATAAAAAGGTGTCGTAGTTTTTTTCATTTCTTGTATATTTGCTTAATGCAATTTTGTTGCAAATATACAAGATTATTTCAATAGCAACAATGTTGCGTTAATGTTTTTTAATCAACAAAAAAATGAAAACAACAAGAAACACCACAGCAAAGACGGCCATTACAGAGATACTTAAGGAATCTAAAAAAGCGCTTTCGCATTCGGAAATTCATAAATTAACAAACGATTTATGTGATCGGGTTACTATTTACAGGATACTGGATCGTCTGGTAAATGACGACATTATTCATAAAATAGTAGATCTTGACGGAACCGTAAAATATGCAAAATGCCATCATTCTCATCCTGTACAGATTCATAATCATGCACATTTTAGCTGTGAGAACTGTCATGAAATAACCTGTCTGGAAAGTGTAAAGCCCAGTTATATTATTCCACATAACTATAAAGTCAATGATATAAATTTTACCTTATCAGGACTATGTCCAAATTGTTTAAATTCGGCCACATTTTAGACTAGTCTAAAAATATTGTTGCGTGAACATGATTTTTATCTATATTTGTTAAAACAATATTTTTTAAAATGACCAAATCTTTAGAAGAAGTAAACCAATCGGTTGCAACGGCACATAAAAAAACAGGATTTAGAAAAATATTAGCCTTTTTAGGGCCTGCTTATTTGGTAAGCGTAGGATATATGGATCCCGGAAACTGGGCAACAGATATCGCCGGAGGAAGTCAGTTCGGATATTCTTTACTTTGGGTTTTGTTAATGAGTAATTTAATGGCATTACTGCTTCAAAGTTTAAGCGCCCGGCTTGGTATCGTAACACAACTTGATTTAGCTCAGGCATCCCGGGAAACTTACTCGAAGATAATCAACTATATTTTATATTTTTTAGCCGAAATTGCTATAGCGGCCTGTGATCTTGCCGAAGTTTTAGGAATGGCAATCGGAATCAACTTATTATTTGACATTCCTCTTATTGAAGGAGTTTTAATAACTGTTCTGGATACTTTTTTATTACTGTTTTTAATTAATAAAGGCATACGGAAAATGGAAGCCTTTATTATTGCATTGGTCGTAATTATTGGATTCTCTTTTATTTTTGAAATGATTTTTGCTGAACCGGAGCTTGATAAGGTTATTTACGGATTAGTTCCTTCCATCCCAAGTTCAGCAGCTTTATATATTGCTATCGGAATTATTGGGGCAACGGTTATGCCGCACAATTTGTATTTACATTCCTCTTTGGTCCAAACCCGTAAATTTGACAGAACACCTGCCGGAATTAAACAGGCGCTGAAGTACAATTTTATAGATTCTACCATTGCTTTAAACTTAGCCTTTTTTGTAAACGCCGCAATTTTAATTTTGGCTGCGGCCACATTTTACAAAAACGGAATGTTTGAAGTGGCAGAAATTCAGGATGCCCACAAGTTTTTAGAACCTTTACTTGGCACAAAATGGGCTCCTATTTTATTTGCTGTTGCCTTGATTGCTGCAGGACAAAGCTCAACTGTAACGGGGACTTTGGCAGGGCAAATTGTAATGGAAGGATATTTAAATTTACGGATTCAACCTTGGGTACGACGCATCATAACCCGTTTGATTGCGATTGTTCCGGCCGTTATAGTTATTTTAATTTATGGAGAAAGTGTAACCGGAAAATTATTGATTTTAAGTCAGGTGATTTTAAGCTTACAATTAGGATTTGCGATTATCCCGCTAATTCATTTTGTGAGTGATAAATCGAAAATGAAAGGTTTCCATATTTCCAAAACCACTCAGGTTGCCGCCTGGATTATTGCAGCCATTATAGTCTCACTTAATGCAAAATTGGTTTTTGACGAAATAACTTCCTGGCTGGAAAACTCCGATAACCCGATAGTTCTTTGGCTAACAGTTGTTCCGTTGGCTTTTGGTTTCCTGGCTTTATTACTGTATATCGTTTTTAAACCTTTTATTGTTAGGGCAAAATCCCGAATTGAAAATCATTCACCACATCATTTAAAATTACATTTCACACCAAAAGAAAGTTATAATAAGCAAAATATAGCAATCTCTGTTGATTTTTCGAATGCTGATGAAGCTGCACTAAACAATGCTTTTGATTTAGGCGGAATCAATGCACAATACACTTTAATTCACATTGTCGAAACTGTTGGTGCGCTCATGTACGGAGGTAATGTTGACGACCACGAAACAACTGTTGATGAAAAATTATTATTGGAATACAAAGAAATGCTTTCGCAGAAAGGATTCAAAATCAAAACAGAGCTTGGTTTTGGAGAACCCAACAAAGTAATTCCGAAAATCATCAACGAAGGCAACTTTGATATTTTAGTAATGGGAACCCATGGACATACTGGTTTAAAAGACATTCTTTTTGGCACAACAGTAGATAAATTGAGACATAAAATTTCGATACCTTTGTTGATTGTTAAATAAAAGTTACTGAGGTACTGAGTATCTAAGATTCTAAGGCTTTCTTTGAATCTTTAAACTAAGAACCTCAGCAGCTAAGAACCTTAGAACCTCAAAAAAAATGACTTTCTCAGAAGAAAACTACCTTAAAGCCATATATCACCTTACTTCTTCTAACGACACTGAAGTAAGTACTAATGGAATTGCCGAAATGATGGAAACCAAAGCTTCGTCAGTTACTGATATGCTTAAAAAACTGGCAGAAAAAGATTTAGTAAATTACAAAAAGTATCAGGGTGTTTCTTTGACAGAAAATGGAAAGTCTGCTGCTAAAATGATTGTTAGAAAACATCGTTTATGGGAAGTTTTTTTGGTTGAAAAATTAAATTTCAGCTGGGATGAAGTTCACGACATTGCCGAACAGTTAGAACACATCAAGTCAGAGCAATTAATTAACCGTTTGGATGATTTTCTTGGAAATCCGACCGAAGACCCACATGGTGACCCGATTCCGGATGCTAACGGACGAATCGTTAAAATCGAGAAACAGCTGCTTTCCGAATTAACCGAAAACCAAATTGGAGTTTGTGTTGGTGTAAAAGATACTTCTTCGGATTTCCTGAAATATCTCGACAAACAGGAAATTGCATTAGGTTCTAAAATCGAATTTTTGTCTAAAGAATCTTTCGATTTATCAGTAAAAATAAAAGTTGACAACAAAGAATTATCTATTTCTAATAAAATTGCTTCTAATCTGTTTGTGAAGCTGGTTTAGGTTATTCTACTGAGATTCGCGGAGGTTTTGAATCTGCATAATATTGGTCGAACCTACGGTTCTTTATTTGGCCCGTTATAATTGGGACGGATTAAAATCCCTCCCTACAAAATATACCGAACCTACGGCTCTTTTTGTTGTTGATCTGTTTTTTAGAAGCATTAAAATCCGTCGCTACAATATTTTTCTCGAACCGATCTCTTTATTAATGATATCGTATTTAAAATCGAATGGAATTCCTTCCTGTCTAAATAAAAAACATACTATCAAATTTATACATAAAGTTCCAGAGGAACGAAGCATTTTGTAGCAACGGATTTTAATCCGTTGACATCCAGATCCGTTGACATCCAGATACTTGACATCCAGATACCCGTTGCTAAAGATACCCGTTGCTAAAGAGTTCCGGAGAAACGGAACATCTTCAACATATTAAATCCGTAATTGCAGAATCAGTACCTTTTATCGGTTTCAGACACCCATTTTCCGGCCACATCAACATTTTGCCTAAGCAACAAATTCAATTGACCAACGTGATGCTGAACGTGCCTCATATTGTACAATATCATTTCAACAATATTGTAATTTTTGTTTTTAGTAATAAATCTGTCTTTAGCAGTTTCTTCGGTTAAGCCATCAATTAAGAAGAAAACTTTTTTACGTGAAAACTCCAGATAATTCAGCAATTCCTCTTTACTATAAATTCTATCAGGCAAAATCCCTTTCGGATCAAACTCAGATAACGTAAAAGGTTCAGGTGGATAAAATGTATCTGGCTCAACAGATGAATAATAATCAATCCAAAATATGGTGTGATAAATAGAATACCAACAATTCTTTTTATCCCAAAAACTCTTCGGACAAACCCTTATGGAATCTTCAAGCATATCAATCGCTGCACCGAATTGCCTCCAGAGTATTTCTTTTAATTCAGCATCCATAATCTTTTGGTTTAAACAATCCCCTTCTCTATCATTTCGAGCATTACGGGAGAGGCATTTTTAAAAGTCGGTGGTTGTTCGATAATACTTCCTGCATTTTTCTTGTTGACTTTAAAAGTCACATCGTTGTCTGTCGTAAATAACAAAGCGGTCAAAAACGGATTTTTAATGTAAGTTCCTAAAACAAGTAAAGCTTCATCTAAAGTATGAATACTTTCAATTTCCTCAGTTTTATAGCGAGTAGTCAGCGAGATCGAATACGTATCATCTTCATTCAAAACCAATCTGAAGTAGATGTTTTTGATTTCAGTATCGCCAATCGTTTTTGCCAGGGTAAGTTTGGCAAAAGTGCCGCTTTGAATACTTTCTTTAACGCGTTCGCAGAAAAGAGCAAATATAGGTTCGTAAGACATTTTATTGTTTTTGTAATTGAATATTAGCTACTAAGGTTCTGAGTTACTAAGTCGCTAAGATTTTAAATCATTTGTGAATCTCTGTGTAAAAACCTTTGTATACCTTTGTGTAATAATTTACTTTCCGGTAAATTCAGCTTTTCTTTTCTCTAAAAATGCAGTAGTTCCTTCTTTAAAATCCTGAGTTCCAAAACATTTTCCAAATGATTTTATTTCAGTATCAAAACCATTTTTACCATCTGTAAAATTCGCATTTATTGATTTAATCGCTTTGCTAATCGCAAATGGTGCATTTTTAATGATTTTATTAGCAATTTCTTTTGTGAAATCCAGAAGTTCGGCCTGAAGAACAACATGATTTACTAATCCGTAATGTTTAGCTTCTTCAGCCGTTAGCATTCCTGCGGTCATAATCATTTCCATGGCACGGCCTTTACCTACTAATTGTGGCAAACGCTGGGTTCCTCCATAGCCCGGAATCAATCCTAAACTTACTTCCGGCAATCCCATTTTTGCATTATCTGAAGCAACTCTAAAATGACACGCCATTGCTAATTCTAATCCTCCGCCAAGAGCAAAACCATTAACGGCTGCAATAACAGGCTTCTTTAAATTTTCGATAAAATCGAATAAAGATTCCTGACCTTCAGCAGCTAGTTGTGCTCCTTCTATTATGGTATAATTTGCAAACTCTGAAATATCAGCTCCGGCCACAAATGCTTTTTCACCACTTCCAATTAGAATAATAACACGTACATCCTCGTTTTTACCCAATAATTTAATGGCTTTGCTCAAATCGCTAATAGTAGCTTTATTTAATGCATTTAGCTTTGTCGGGCGATTAATGGTTACGGTTGCGATTTTTTCTTCAATAGAAATTAAAAGATTTTCGTAGTTCATGACGCTTATTTTAAGAGTTTATGATTGGCAAAGAAACTCTGAATGTTGTTCCTTTCCCGTAAGTTGACTCAAAGGTAATTGTTCCTTTGTAATTTTCGATAATGTTTTTTATAATTCCGAGTCCAAGACCCATCCCGCTGGTTTTAGTTGTAAATTTTGGTTCGAAAATTCGTCCTGTATCTTGTTTCTGAATCCCGACTCCATTGTCTTTTACAGCTATTTCTACATTATTATTCCTGCGTTTTACGGTAACTAAAATCGATTTCTCATTTTGATTTTCCGGAATTGCCTGAGTAGCATTTTTAACCAGATTGGTAATCACACGAATCAATTGTGTACGATCCATTTTTGAAATAATTTCTTCTTCCTGACTTTCAAAAACAATATAATCTTCATTAAAAATATCCAACGCAAGTTCAACAACTTCAACGACATTTAGGGTTTCGTTCTGCTGTGCCGGCATCGAGGCAAAATTTGAAAATGCCGAAGCAACTGCCGTCATGGTATCAATTTGCTGAATTAGGGTTTCTGAATAATCGTTTAATTTCTGCTTGACATCCGGAACTGTAGGATCAAACTTCCGTTGAAAACTCTGTACCGTCAAACGCATTGGCGTAAGCGGATTTTTAATTTCGTGTGCTACCTGCTTAGCCATTTCACGCCACGCCTCTTCTCGCTCGCTTTGGGCTAATTTTACAGCACTGGTTTCCAGTTTATCAACCATTCCGTTGTAAGCTTTAATCAGGAAATTGACTTCTTTACTGTTGGCTTCCAGAACAATTTTCTCATTTTTCTGGTCCAAATTGGTTTCTTCCAACCTGTCTGAAATGGTTTTTAACGATTTAGTAATATAAGTTGACAAGAAATAAGCCAATGCGAAAGCCACAATCAGCATAAACGAGTACACCTGGCTTAACCGAATTAAAAACGTATTTAATTCGTTATCATAATAACCATCATCTTCTAAATATGGGAGGTTTAAAATACCAAGCGGCTTGAACTTTTCATCTTTAATCAAACTATATGATGATCTGTTTTTGACACCATCGATAGTTTTAATATCTACAAAACGCTTTTCGATAGATGACCGAACCAGTTTCAGGATATATTCCGGGATTGGCGGCGGTGCTTTATCAACAGCAAAAGATTCTTTTGAAGATTTTAGCAATATCCCGTTAAGACTGTAGATATTTATTTCGATTTTATGAATTTGGGCTAATTCGTGGATTTTATCTTTAAAAATTAAATCTAAATTCCCCGTTTTCAGCGGATATGTTGTAGTTGCCAGAACATAATTAATGTGTTCTTTTACGGCATTTTCTTTACGTTCTAATCTTTCCTGATGGTATTCTTTAGCTTCATTTTTAAATTGAATAATCGAAATGGAAGCTAATAAAAAAGATGCCACAACAATCAATACAATCATTGACAGGAAAATCCTGGTACGCAATGAAAGCATCGACATTTTGAAGTTGTTAAACATATGTTTTTAGTTTACAGTCGCAGTCGCAGTTTACAGTAACAGATTGGAAACTGAGACTGAATACTATTTCCTTTCGCGAATTCTTTTATAAAATCTAAAGCCCAGCATTATTAAAATCGAGAATAACATAATCCCGATTACACCATAAATCCAGTTGATTGCATTTTTTAAAACTACTAAAAAAACGACTGCAAATAGTATAATTGTTGCGCCTTCATTCCATAAACGCATAAAATTGTTCGAATATTTCACCTCATCATTTTGCAATTGTTTGAAAATCTGATGGCACTTTCCGTGGTATAAGTACAGTAAAAACACGAAACATAGTTTAACATGCATCCATGGCATTTTGAGCCAGGCATTTCCCAAGTCGGTAAAAAACAGCATCCAAAAAGCAAAAATACTCGCTAAAACAGCTGACGGCCAAGTGATGATATACCACAAACGGTACGTCATTATTTTGTACTGTGCCTGAAGAATTTCTTTTTCAGGAGATGGTTTTTCGTTTGCCTCAATTTGATATACAAACAAACGTACAATATAAAACAATCCTGCAAACCAAGTGATTACAAAAATAAGATGTAATGATTTTAAGTAGTTATAATATTCCATTATTTATTATCAGTATTAAAATATTGTAATATTTTTTCAAATTCCTGCTCCGTAGGAAGATATTTAGCAATATCCTCCGGTAATTGACGATAACTGTATGTAGCAACACCTATCGGCTTGTTCGCCATTTCTAAAGCATATTCTACCGTTAACTTACTTTTGGTTTTGCAAAGTAATATACCTATACTTTGATTGTCCTCAGGATACTTTATAGTTTTATCCAATAATTGTAAATACCAACTAAGCTGTTGACTATGTTCTGGTTTAAATTCTGAGGTTTTAAGTTCGATTGCAATCATTGATTTTAATTTTCTATGGTAAAAAAGAATGTCTACAAAATATTCTTTCTCATCCAATTCAAGTCTAAATTGTCTTCCCATAAAAGCAAAATCATTACCGAACTGTCCCAGTGTTTTTGTAATATTACTTACAATTGCATTTTCTAATTCTCTTTCACTATGTACATCTTCTAGATTCAAAAAAGACAAATTGTATTCGTCCTTGAACTCTAAACGATATTCAATTAATTTATTTTCGGTTATTGTATTTGAAAAGTTGTTCTGAAATTCATTGGTTTTTGTAAAACTATCGAATTTTATTTCTTCTTCCAAAATAGCCCTGCTCCAACCTCTTTCCTGGCATTTTTGAAGATAAAAAGTTCTCTTTTCTGAATCCTTTAATTTAGAAAATATAACATTTGTATGACCCCATGGAATTTTGGACACAGCTTGTGTCCAATTTGAATTATCTTTTACTTCTTCAAAAATAAGTTTCATTCGTCTTAAATTCCTTGAAGAAAATCCTTGAACACCTAAGTATTCAGCTTGTAAATCTTTAGATAAGCTATCAACAATACTTTCACCCCAACCTGATTTTAATTTTTCTGAAAGCACTCTTCCTAAATCAAGATACATTAAAATCAATTCGGTATTAACCAATGATAAACTTTTATATTGGGCAAGTTTTATCCTTTCTTTTAGTAAAAGAAGTGTTTGATGATAATTTACAGGCAAATTCTCCATTGATAATGTTTTTTTAAACTGAAGCCCAATCGTTAATCCAGTTACTAACTGTCTGACACCAATCGTCATCATCATTCAAACACGGAACAGCTAAGAAATTTTTCCCTCCTTTTGCTTCAAAGTCTTCTTTGGCACGCATCGCAATTTCTTCCAGTGTTTCCAGACAGTCCGAAACAAAAGCTGGTGTTACAACTGCCAGATTCTTGATTCCTTTTGCCGGCATTTTATCAATTTCGATATCTGTATAAGGTTCTAACCATTTATCCCCTGCTAATCTGGACTGGAAAGTCAGACTATATTTATCTTCAGGAAGATTAAGCAATTTCACAACTTGCTTCGTTGTTTCATAACACTGGTGACGGTAGCAAAAATCATGCGCCGGAGATGGCGTATTGCAACATGAACCATCAATTTTGCAATGTGATTTTGTTACATCCGTTTTACGGATATGGCGCTCAGGGATTCCGTGATAGGAGAACAATAAATGATCATAATCAAATCCGACTAAATGTTTCCTGATTGAATCTGCCAAGTTTTTAATGTAATCCGGTTTGTTGTAAAACGCAGGAACATCAGTAAATGTCATTTGCGGAAATTTCTTTTTACGAATTTCTTCTGCTTTAACTAAAATTGTCAGGGTTGAAGCCATTGCATATTGCGGATACAAAGGAAAAAGTAATACTTCGGTAATACCTTTATCATGTAATTCCTGAAGTCCTTTTTCGATTGTCATGCTTCCGTAACGCATTGCTAATGCAACAGGTACATTTACCAAAGGCTGTACTTTTTTCTGCATTCTTTCAGAAAGAACCACTAACGGAGAACCTTCATCCCACCAGATTTTTGCATAAGCATGTGCTGATTCTTCCGGTCTTTTTCTTAGAATAATGCCACGAACCAAAAAAGCTCTCAATAAATACGGAACATCGATCACGTATTTATCCATTAAAAATTCGTCTAAATATGGTTTTACGTCTTTTGGAGTTGGACTTTCCGGAGAACCTAAATTTACTAATAATACGCCTTTCATTAATATATTTTTAAATTTTTGCCAAAAGTATTACTTGTTACTTTTTAGAAAAATGATAAATGTTACTTTTTATTTATAATTTAATATCTAAAATCGATGTTTACATATTTGTATTAATCGACATCAAATATTTTTTGGGAGTTGTGGCAAATTTTTTCTTGAATGCTGCAATAAAGTGACTTCCTGTGCTGTAGCCAATTTTCAACCCTACTTCGTTTACGTTATACGATCCGCTGTCCAGGAGTTTTCGGGCAAAATCCATTTTGTAATCAAACAGAAAACCGTAAACTGTATCCCCGTAAATTTGTTTGAAACCCATTTTCAGTTTCTTCAGGTTCAAACCAATTTCATCTGCTAATTCCTGTAATCCTGGAGGTTCAGCCATATTGGCAATAATGATTTCTTTGGCTTTTCTGATTTTCAAAACATTGTCTTCGTCAATCAGGAACGGACATTGCTCTGCATTTGGATCTTCTGTCCTGTTAAAATACAAACTCAACAATTCATATCCTTTTCCTTTATAGTAAAGGTTTTTTATTGATGGATGTAAATTGTAATGAAATAACTGACTCAACACAATCGCCATCGAAGGACTGATATCGGTTTCGTTATAGTATTTTTTTTCTTGGTTTTCTTTACTTAAAAAAGGAATATGTTCAGCATCTGTTGTAAATAACCCGTGGAATTTTTTGATGGAAATAAATATCGAAATCAACCACGATTTTGGATCAATTTCAACATGCAGAGGTAATTCTTTTTCGGTGTTGTAGAACAATAATGCCTTTTCTTCTTTTAGATTTAGCACATAATTACCTTGATTAAAAATGTACTTTGCACTTCCTTTTAAACCAAAATGAAATTGAATCAATCCCAATTGAACCGGACGCTGAAAAGTAGTTACTTCATCGGTATTATTCTGAAAACGAATTAAAATAAAATCATCGTCAATTTTTATTTCTTCCTCCATTTTTTGATTTATTTTATTCAGGTTACTATTCTCGTTTTTGATGAAACGAATAATTGGTCATTCAAAATTAAATCTTTTTGATGGTTTATCGTTTACTTGCTCCTAAATTTATAAAATCTTTATTGTTTTAGTCCATTATTTCAAAACAGCAATTTGGAGATTAGCTGACTTATGTAACGTAACCATTAATTTCCGGAAAATTTCTAACTGGTTTATTAAAACATCGAACATCTAAACATATTGGACAGAACATCTAATTCTATTAAGCTTTGATTTAAAAATTTAGGTAAAGATATTTTATCCTTTCTCAAGTAAATCAATGAATCCTGTTTTATATCATTTCAAGTATTTAAAACAATTCTAAATTGATGTTTTTATTCTTCAAATAAAAACCAAGTCAAAAAAGCACTCGTATATAATTTTTAAAACCTATTCATTTTAAAATTATCTATATGAAAATTAACAAAACAATAAAAAAAGTGCTTTTGACAGGATTGGGAATTGTTCTATTATTTATTGCCATTTTGCTTTTTCACATTATTACGGCTAAGCCTGCTGTTTATGAAAGCCCCAATTTACAAGTGAGCCGTATAGATTTTAAAACAAATATAGATTCTGTTCAGGCAAAACAAATATGTTCAGATTTAAGATCTATTAAAGGATTAACTTCAGATTCTATCATTGTAAAAAGAAATGTAGTTGTTTATTTCCACAACAATACAATTACTAATTCTGAAAAGGTATATGACGAATTAATGAGTAAGAGAAAGTATGACGCCCGGCGTTATATTTTACCGGCAAATTTGGCGAACAAGGAAGTTTGTCCAATAGATCAAAATAGTTTCAGCTATAAATTATCAAAAAAAATCAATCAATTTTTTAATTAACCTTTAATACTTTTTTTATGAAAAATTTTTCTAAAATTACACTTAGTGTGTTACTAGTTGCATCGGCAACTTTGACTTCTTGCAATAATGATGATGATTCGCCTATGGTAAAAGCATCAATTTATGATAGATTAGGCGGAACAACCATGGTTGCTGACCCTGATAATTCGGGGCAAATGATTGAACAGGGGCGTTTAAGTTTTCGTAAAGTAGTCAATTCAACCATAGGATTAATCGTTGCAGATGTTCAATCTAATGCTGCAGGGAATTTACAAGCCCATTTTGCACCTCTTTTAGCAGAAACAGGTAGTACTCAAGCTACTAATATTGCTAAATTATCTGATAATCTGACTGATTTCTTCTCGTTTAATACAGGAGGAACCAATGCTGTAAATACGTATTCAGGGCTGAATATGGTTGCAGCTCATGACCCGGCTATAAATTCCCGAATGGGAACAAAAGCCAGTAGTGCCGATTATACAAAATTTGAAGGTTATGTTGGCGCTGCCGCAAATGCTAATGGTGTTGCTTCAAATACAGAACTTTACACAGATATTGTTGCTGTTTTAGAATCATTGAGAACACCTATTGTTCAAAAATAATTTGTTTTCTGTTAAAAACCCTGCCTGAAAAGGTAGGGTTTTATTTCATCAAGCTGTTTTTTATTTGCAAACTTTCATTAGTATTATGAAAGTGAATCATTTATAAATTTAATTGCATTTCTGAACTCATAGCGATGTTTTTTTCTATATTATTTAAAGCAAAAGCAAAGTTGTTATTTAGAACAAATATACATAGTAGGTTATTGAATGCTTGATATCATTATAAATGGCAAATAATGACTATTTAGAATGCTATTTTGAGTCAATTTATTCCTTAGCGATATAAAAAGAACTTCCAGCGTTATTTTTATAAAGTAGTTAGTAATAATTTTGTTGAACTTTTTAAGAAAAGTATAATATGGAAAATTTTAACATGTCCAGAACCACCACTTTTTACGCTTTAGGTTTAAGTTACAAAAAAGCAGATGCTACAATTAGAGGAAAATTTAGTTTAGATACTAAAGCACAATCTGATTTGTTGGTGCAGGCCAAAGCCGAAGGAATAGAATCATTGATCGTCACTTCTACTTGTAATAGAACTGAAATTTATGGTTTTGCCAATCACCCATATGAATTAATTAAATTACTTTGCGATAACAGCAATGGCTCTGTAGAAGAATTTCGAGAAGTTGCTTATATCTACAAAAATCAAGAGGCTGTTAATCATATGTTTCGTGTAGGAACAGGTTTAGACAGTCAGATACTTGGTGATTTTGAAATTATCAGTCAAATTAAAATCGCTTTTAACTCTAGTAAATTAGAAGGTCTGGTGAATACGTTTCTGGATCGTTTGGTAAACTCCGTTATTCAGGCGAGTAAAAAAATCAAAACAGATACTGAAATTTCTTCTGGTGCAACATCGGTTTCGTTTGCATCAGTTCAATATATTATCCGAAATGTAGAAGAGATTGGAAACAAAAACATTCTATTATTCGGAACAGGCAAAATAGGCAGAAATACATGTGAAAATTTAGTAAAACACACTAAAAACGGCCATATTACTCTTATAAACAGAACAAAAAATAAAGCCGAAATATTGGCAGGAAAACTAAATGTTATTGTTAAGGATTATGCCAATTTACAAGAAGAAATTCAACAAGCAGATGTCTTGGTTGTAGCCACGGGAGCAAAAAATCCAACTATTGACAAAACATTATTGAATTTAAAGAAACCCTTATTAATCCTGGATTTATCCATTCCAAGAAATGTGAATCCGGATGTAGAACAAATACCGGGTGTAAGCTTAATACATTTGGATTATTTATCTCAAATAACAGACGATACCCTGGAAAGAAGAAAACAGCATATTCCTGCTGCCGAAGCTATTATTGAAGACATAAAATTAGAATTTAATACCTGGATGAATGGGCGAAAATATGCACCAACCATTCACGCATTGAAAGCAAAATTAAACGATATTGTAGCGAGCGAATTGGCTTTCCAAAGAAAGAAAACATCAAATTTTGATGAAGCACAGGCTGATTTAATCGGTTCCAGGATTATCCAAAAAATTACCAGTCATTTTGCAAGCCACCTGAAAGACGAGAACACTTCGATCGATGAAAGTATTGAGTTTATTGAAAAAGTATTTCAAATCGGACAGCTTGCACCGAAAAACACTCCTTCACCAGCCGAAGAAAAATACAAAATCAATCTTTCATAAATAGTTTAAAAATAGAATGTTCCTTATTTCTTAAGGATCCAAAAACAATATGGCTCAAAAAGTTATTAGAATAGGAACTCGCGACAGCGAATTGGCACTTTGGCAAGCGCATACTGTTGAAAAAATGCTAAATGATTTAGGTTACGAAACTAAAATTGTAGCCGTAAAATCAACAGGTGATATTATTCTGGACAAACCACTTTACGAACTCGGAATTACTGGAATTTTTACGAAAACTTTAGATATTGCTATGATCAATGGTGATGTGGATATTGCTGTTCATTCGATGAAAGATGTTCCGACAGCTTTACCAAAAGGTATTGTTCAGGCAGCGGTTTTAGAAAGAGCCAATGTTTTAGATATTTTGGTCCATAAAGGAAATCCTGATTTTACTGATAAACCAAGTACAATTGCAACCGGAAGTCTTAGACGTCAGGCACAATGGTTCAATAAATATCCTAATCATACTGTGGTTGATTTACGCGGAAACGTAAACACCCGTATGCAAAAATTACAAGATAATAACTGGGACGGAGCTGTTTTTGCCGCTGCAGGTTTGGAGCGTATCAACTTAAAACCAGAAAATTATATCAATTTAGACTGGATGATTCCGGCGCCGGCGCAAGGAGCAATGATGGTTGTGGCAATGGAAAACGACAATTATACCCTGGATGCTTTATCTCAATTAAATCATATTGAAACTGAGATCTGCACTTATATCGAACGTCAGTTTTTAAGAACTTTAGAAGGCGGTTGTACCGCACCAATTGGAGCTTTAGTTACTTATAATGAAGACGAAGATACACTTCACTTTCAAGGTGTTTTGCTTTCTGTTGATGGGAAACAAAAACTCGAAATCGACAAAACAGTTGAAATTGGAGAATGGAAAAAACTTGGATTCTTCGCTGCTCAGGAGATTTTGAACAATGGCGGAACCGAATTGATGCAAACTATTAAAGATTCCCTGAAAAAATAATGGCGAAATCAATTCAAATAATATCTACAAAAAAGCTGTCGGGTGTTCATAAGCAAGAATTGCAAAAAGCAGGTCTTGAACTTATTGAAGCAGACTTCATCCAAACTGAAAACAAACCTTTTGAGATTAAAGACCTCAACGATAATTTAATTTTTACCAGTCAAAATGCGGTTCACAGCGTTTTAGCAGTTTCAAACCAGGAAGAATTAAAAACCAAAAACGTTTTTTGTGTCGGATTAAAAACAAAGATTCTTTTGTCTGAAAGTGGGTTTAATGTTGTGGCTTACACTGGTTATGCTTCAGATTTAGCCGAAATCATTACTTTAATTTACGGCAAGGAAAGCTTCACTTTTTTCAGCGGAAATCTACGCAGGGAAACCTTACCAAAAGCCTTAAAAGAAGCCGAAGTGAAATTCAATGAAATTCAGGTTTATGAAACGTCATTAACACCTCAAAAAATAAAAACTCCGGCAAATGCAATCTTATTTTTCAGTCCGTCCGGTGTTGAAAGTTATTTAAAAGAGAATACTATAAAAAAAGAAACCTGCTTTTGTATTGGGGAAACCACCGCAGAAGCTTTACATAAAATTACCAAAAACATCATAATTGCAGATCAGCCAACCGTTGAAGATGTGATTGAGGATGTTTTACAAGAATATAAATAGTTATAGCAATATGCTTTAGGCAGTAAGCCATAAGCAAAAAAATTAAAGACAAACAAACGCTTAGAGCCTAGAGCTTAAAGCCTAAAGCAATAAAAACCCATGTTAAAAAACGACCTATTTTTAAAAGCATTAAAAGGAGAAACTGTTCAGCGTCCACCAGTTTGGATGATGCGTCAAGCAGGAAGATATTTACCTGAATTCCGAGCTTTACGTGATAAATATGATTTTTTCACAAGATGTGAAACTCCGGAATTAGCCGCAGAAATTACCGTTCAGCCAATTCGCAGAATTGCTCCGGATGCTGCCATTTTATTTTCGGATATTTTGGTTGTGCCCCGTGCTATGGGAATCCATGTGGAATTGAAAGACAATCTGGGACCTATTATTCCAGATCCAATTCGTACAATGGAACAAGTAAATCAGGTTTTTGTCCCGGACGTGAATGAAACTTTAGGCTACGTTTTTGATGCCGTAAAACTGACTAAAGAAATGCTTAACGATGAGGTTCCGCTTATTGGTTTCGCGGGATCTCCCTGGACAATCTTCTGTTATGCTGTTGAAGGAAAAGGTTCTAAAAGTTTTGATACTGCAAAAGGATTTTGCTTTTCAAATCCTGTCGCAGCGCATACATTATTGCAAAAAATTACAGACACCACTATTTTATACTTAAAAGAAAAAGTAAAATCGGGTGTTGATGCCGTTCAGATTTTTGATTCATGGGGAGGAATGCTTTCTCCTGTTGATTATCAGGAATTTTCATGGAAATACATCAACCAGATCGTTGAAGCTTTGGCTGAAGTTACTCCGGTTATTGTTTTCGGAAAAGGCTGTTGGTTTGCCCTTAATGAAATGGGGAAAAGTAAAGCTTCTGCGCTTGGTGTAGATTGGACTTGCTCAGCTAGAAATGCCCGTTATTTGTCTGGTGGAAAGGTTACTTTGCAAGGAAATTTCGATCCGTCAAGATTGCTTTCTCCAATTCCAACCATCAAAAAAATGGTTCATGAAATGATCGACGAATTTGGAAAAGACAAATATATCGTAAATTTAGGTCACGGAATTTTGCCAAATATACCTGTAGATCACGCCAAAGCATTTATTGATGCTGTGAAGGAATACGGGGTAAAATAGTTATAGTCGCTGATTTTTGGAAAATCAATAACTGCAACTATAATATGAGCAATTTATGAGACATTTTATCTTAATAGTACTTTTAGTTAATTTCTTTACGGTTAGTTGTAATCGGAAGAAGAACCTCAACAATTACCAAATAAGGAATACTGCAACCGAAATTGAAAATTTTAACGAATTCAATATTCGTTTTCATACTGATTCAATTTTTCAATTGGCAAGAGTAAATTTTCCAATTGGTGGAAAGTCAATTGATGGTTTTGAAAAACATGATTGGACATTGAAAAATTGGGAAATGCTGAAGACTTTAGTTAGTGAGACAAGTCAAACCAAAGATTATAAACATAGTTTGACAAAATCGGATACATTAGTTGTAGAAAAATATTGGATTCCAGAAAGTGGATTTGAAGTTGAAAGAAAGTTTAAAAGAATAAATAATAAGTGGTTTTTAATTTATTACAATGATATAAATCTTTAATAAACCACTCGTGACAATCAATATAAGATGCTCAACAAAGGCCTAAGAGACGAAGAATCTATCAGAATTGACAATGTCCTGAAAACATTGCGCTCTCTTGACTTTGTACCTAAATTGTTGACAGACGATGAAAAGTTTAACATTGAAAATCAGTTAAAAGAATTCGGTTTAAATATTGAAAGTTTAACAGATTATCAAAATGAAGAATTAATCACTTTATTAATTCGCTGTCATTTAGATTTTAATCAATTGGAACAATTTGCAGATTTTTTGATGGAATTTTCAAAAACAGAAAACTATGATTTTGAAAATAAAGCTTTGACCCTTTATCAATATATTCATCAGGAAAGTAAGGTTTTTTCGTTTGGGATAAATGCTAAAATCGCTTCTGCCAAAAACAAATAGAAATGAGTTTTACAGATTGGAAAACAGACCGAATTGAAAACATTCTTCCCACAGAGTTCTACAAGCTAATTGATAAGAACAAAAATCATATTGGAAAAACTTTTCCTGTAACCCTGGCTAATTCTGATTCTTTAAAGAAAGCAGAAGATTTTCTCGCAGTCAGTCTTGACAAAGAAAAGAACAGCGAAGGATTTTATTTTTATGCAAGAGATATCAAAACCAATGATTTAATTGGTTATTTATGCGTAAAAACGATAGATTACCACATTTCAAAATGTGAATTGGGTTATTTCATTGATGAAGATTATCAGGGAAAAGGAATCACTTCAAAAATGGTTTCAAATGCACTTGCCTTTTGTTTTAATGAACTGATGATGAACAAAGTTTTCATCTGTACTTCAGAAATTAATTTTGCAAGTCAACAGATTGCTTTAAAACATCATTTCAAACAAGAAGGAATATTACGTGACGAGTTTAGAAATGGTGATGGCGAATTGCAAAACTCTGTTTATTTCGGCTTACTCAAATCAGAATACAATAACAATGAAAGATAAATTTTACGCTTACATACAAAAGTTACAAGACCAAATCTGTGCTGGATTAGAAGCTGTTGACGGAACTGCAAAATTCCGTGAAGATCTTTGGAAACGCCCGGAAGGCGGTGGTGGAAGAACACGTGTTATTGAAAATGGAAACGTTTTTGAAAAAGGCGGTGTAAATATATCAGCCGTTCACGGAAAATTGCCTGAAGCGATGCAGAAAATGTTTGGTGTTGAGGAGGCAGATTTTTTTGCCTGCGGACTGAGTTTGGTTTTACATCCTAAAAATCCAATGGTTCCTACAGTTCATGCCAACTGGCGTTATTTTGAAATGTATGATACTTCGACTTCGCTCAGTACAGGTTCACCGAAAATAATCCAGCAATGGTTTGGCGGCGGACAGGATTTAACGCCTTATTATTTGTTTGAAGAAGATGCAAAACACTTTCATCAAACCTGTAAAACAGCTTGCGACAAACATAATCCTGAGTTTTATCCAAAATATAAAAAACAATGTGACACTTATTTTTGGAATGCACACAGAAATGAAGCCCGAGGAATTGGCGGCTTATTCTTTGATTATTGCAAAGCAAACGAGCAAATGTCAATGGAAAACTGGTTCAATTTTGTGTCCGAAGTTGGCAATAGTTTCCTTGAAGCGTATGTTCCAATTGTGGAGAAAAGAAAGAATTTAGAGTATTCACCGGAAAATAGAAACTGGCAGGAAATCCGTCGTGGCCGTTATGTTGAGTTCAATTTAGTTCATGACAAAGGCACTTTATTCGGCTTAAAAACCAACGGAAGGATCGAAAGTATTTTAATGAGCCTTCCTCCGCACGTACAATGGGTTTATGATCATCATGCAGAATCCGGAAGTGAAGAAGAAAAATTAGTAAATGTGTTAGAAAATCCCCGGGAATGGATCTAATAAATTGAATCCAATATTTATTTAACTTCTTTGTAATCATAAATTTAAATTGTAATTTAATCTAAAATCTTTAGTCTAAAATTTAAAATTATGGAAACGAGAGAAATGAACATTGCACAATTAGATCGTATGCATTCCGGAAAAGGATTCATCGCCGCGTTAGATCAAAGTGGCGGAAGCACACCAAAAGCCTTAGCACAATACGGTGTTCAGGAAAGCAGTTATTCGAATGAAGAAGAAATGTACACGCTTGTGCATGACATGAGAACCCGAATTATTAAAAGTCCTGCTTTTGAAAGCGATTATATTCTAGGCGCCATCTTGTTTGAAAACACTATGGACCGCAAAATTGACGGACAATGGACTGCCGACTATTTGTGGGAAATGAAAAATATAGTTCCTTTTTTAAAAGTTGACAAAGGACTTGCTGACCTTGCCAATGGCGTACAAATCATGAAACCTATTCCTAATTTAGATGAATTGCTAACACGAGCTGTAGAACGAAACATTTTTGGAACTAAGATGCGTTCTGTCATTAAAGAAGCAAATACCGAAGGAATTCGTGAAGTAGTAGAACAACAATTTGCAGTTGGTAAACAAATTTTTGAAAAAGGACTTATACCAATCATTGAACCTGAAGTCGATATTTACAGCGGTGATAAGGAAAAATCAGAAGAAATTCTAAAAGAAGAAATCAAAAAACAACTTAGCTCATTAGATAAAGATGTGAAAGTGATGCTGAAACTGTCTATTCCTACTGTAAATGATTTTTATAAGGAATTAATGTCAGATCCACATGTTGTGCGGGTTGTGGCATTGTCCGGAGGATATTCTGAAGAAGAAGCCAATCGTAAATTGGCACAAAATCACGGATTGATTGCAAGTTTTTCAAGAGCATTGTCTGAAGGACTTTCTGCTGTTCAATCTGATGATGAATTTAACAGTAAGCTTGGCAAAACAATTAAAGAAATTTACGATGCGTCTATTACATAAGAATGTATAAAAAATGTATTTAAAATCTATAGACTGGAGTAATTATATCTTTTATAACCACATAAATTTTTGTCACATCGAACGGAGTTGAGATGCTTTATTCGTAATTGTTCTTGACTCCGCTCGAACTGACAATAGTAAGACAAAGCCCTAAAATTGATATTTTAGGGCTTTGCTTTTTTGATTACTTGCCTAACTCCTCAACCAGATCCAATGTTTGCAGGATAATATTTTTATCTGCTTTAGCCGAATTTAGTTTTAACTCAAACTTCAACTTATTATCTACAAGTTTTTTAGCCGAATATAAAGTAACATCGGTAAATTGTTGTGTCAATCGATTGAACTTTTTAATTTCTGATGCATTGGATTCTTTAGATGTGTTATATGCCTGAACCAATTTCTCTACATTTACTTTCGCTGAAAAATAATTCTGCTTCAGCTCTTTTTTGATGTCTTTTGAAAAAGAATCGTCCTTAGGGAAAACATTATCAATACTGTTCCCCACAATAATTACATCCTTATCCTTAAAAATAAACAAATTACCATATTCCTGGCTACCAGTTATTTCGTAATAGTTACCTTTTGGAACCAATACTTTTTTACGAACTCCCAGTTGTATCAATTTGTCTGCAAAAGTTGGATGTGTAGATGTAAAAATCACTGAAAAAAGTGGTATCGATTTTTTAATCTTTTTCTCTACACTTTTTTGCTCATAATTCTCATCATATTCGAAAGTATTTACGGTAATTTCTCTTTCTGTAAAATCGTAAAGAAACATACTTAAATCGCCATCAAAAAGGGTTGCTGTAGCTTCTTCATCAATAATTGTCGAAATAAAATCGGTAGCAACACTAATATCCTCCTTAAACAGAAAAGAATTACTGAAAATTTCAGCACTCAATCCCGGAAAATGATCCAACATTGCCTTGGAATTTATATGATACGTCATATATGCAAGAGGTTTCTGTGACGGAAAATGATTGAAAATATTTTTATTGATCTTACGGGTGTTAATTGAACTAACAATATCAGCAACCGGTTTTGAGTATTCTACAATTTCTTCAACATGCGCATTATCATTATCAAAATAAAAATCAAGATTTATTCCTTTTACAAAATTTCCTAAGTTTTTTTGTGTTGGAAAAAACTTATTATATGTCGTAAACTGTGCCAAAGCCTTATAGGCCGAATTAAAACCTGACATCGCCGATGCATAGTCAATCCAGGATGAAATATCAGCACCATCATGAACTTTATCAGAAACGGGAGCCGTGAAACCATTTTCAAAAAGCGATTTTATAAATTTGTTCTGTTGTATGGCTTGTATGCTGTCAAAAGCAGTTTGTTCTTTTTGATAATTTGCATAATAATTATCTGTATAAGTAGTATCAACGACAGCCGCATCACTTGCTTCCGCAACAACTTCTACAGGATCTCCCACTGCAACAGTTGTAGTTGTATCCTGCACTACTAAAGGCTTGTAATCATTATAACTGTATTTTTTGGTAAGTCCAAAAATCACCAAATAGTTATCATTCCAGCCCATTGTGGTTTTTTTATCTCCGGAATTGTATAAAGAATATTGGGCAAAATCTTCGATAGTTGCCTTTGCATGCGAATCATTTTCTTTATTTTTTTTAAGTAGAAATGCCTTAAGATCATTTCTGCTTTTTATCGGAATCGTAATTTGATAATAGGGTATGCTATCCGAATAATTCCCGTGTAAAGTCACCTTTTGGTCCAATTTTAAAAGATTTGCATATTCATTAATATCCAAATAAGCTTTTCCGTCTTTATAGTTTTTTAGAACCGAATGATTTAAAACCTCAGCAACACTTACCTTTTTAGAAAGCTGACTGCCATTAAACTGAACAAAATAATCCTGCTTTTTAGAAAGTGCCTGATTGTAGGCTAAACTGAATGTAAATAGAATGAAGAAAGTAAAAATTTGTTTCATAGATAGATATTTGTTTTATTCTTTGAAATATGACAACTTCATAAATCAAGGGTTTAATTGAATGTTATTATTCATTAATGATGATTTTTTGAGAACATTATACATACTCTGTTTCAAAAAAACGGTTTTTTTGTTTTTTGATATTTTACTGTTCGCATTACTTGTAGCCAGAATATCGTGATCAAAAGTATAAATAGATATTATATTGGCTTTTTCCAGATCTTCTTTTTTCTTTTCATCTTTCAGTAAATTTTCCGGAATTGGGTATGAAGCAATTCTTTCGAAACTTTTGGTATTACCGTTAAAATGTATCTGATTTTTTTGTTTATTTAAAGTATTAACGACTTCATTTAATGCTTTCAGGCTTTGATAATCCAGTTTAATAATAAAGATATAACTGTCAAAATCTGTCTTGGTTGTGATATTTGAAATTCCTTCAATTTTAGAAACTTTAGATTTAAAATCCGCCAGCTTTTGTGTGATTTCCTGTTCATTCGGAATTTTCACACCATCAACTTCTTCAAGCCAAATTGCCGATTTTGTCTTTAACCAGGATTTGGAAAAGTCAACCATTAAGGTATACTCGCCACTTTGATCGTCATGGTATTTTATTCTTTCTGTTATTTCAAAACAACTGGTTAAGAATAAACAGCAGCATAAAGCAAATATTTTTTTCATTTGGGAATTATAAATTTTGAAAAAGTGCTCCATAAGAAGATTCTTAATAGAAATTTAAAAAAACGATACGAATTTAGATAATATTAACGAATTCTAACTACTTGATGACTCTTTATTTAGTCTATTTTTCTTTAACTTTGCACCACTTATTTTAATTTCTGTTTTTAAAATGAATGTAAAGGTTTTTTTTAAGTGAGCATTCTTTTTAAAAAATTATAAAAAACACTTATGTTCCCACTACAAAGAAACCGCCGTTTACGAACAAATGAGTCTATTCGTTCTTTAGTTCGTGAAACCACTTTAAGTCCAAACGACTTTATGCTTCCGATGTTTGTTGCTGAAGGAAAAGATGTAAAAATTGCTATTCCGTCAATGCCGGGAATTTATCGTCATTCACTGGACAATACCATCAAGGAGGTAAAAGAAGCTTGGGATTTAGGAATCAAAGCGGTGAATATTTATGTAAAAGTAAGCGAAAATCTTAAGGACAATAAAGGTGTTGAAGCCTGGAATAAAGATGGATTGATGCAACAAACCATTCGTGCAATAAAAGATGCTGTCCCGGAAATGATTGTGATGCCGGATGTAGCTTTAGATCCTTATTCTATCTATGGTCATGACGGAATTATCGAAAACGGTCAGCTGATTAATGATGCAACTGTTGATGCTTTGACCCGAATGAGTTTAAGTCATGCTGAAGCCGGAGCCGATTTTGTGGCGCCAAGTGATATGATGGACGGCCGCGTTTTGGCAATTAGAAAAGCATTGGAAGAAAACGGCCATCATAATGTTGGCATCATGAGTTACAGTGCCAAATATGCTTCGGCTTTTTACGGGCCTTTTCGTGATGCGTTGGATTCTGCACCGGTTGATTCATTGAATATTCCGAAAGATAAAAAAACCTATCAAATGGATTATGCCAATCGTATTGAAGGTATTCGCGAAGCATTATTGGATGTCGAAGAAGGAGCTGATATTGTAATGGTAAAACCGGGAATGGCTTATTTAGACATTGTTCGGGAGGTAAAAAATGCTGTTCACGTTCCAGTTGCGGTATACCAAGTATCTGGTGAGTACGCTATGGTAAAGGCCGCAGCTGAAAGAGGGTGGCTGGATCATGACAAAATTATGATAGAGCAACTTTATTGCATTAAGCGTGCGGGAGCCAGTATTATCTCAACTTATTTTGCCAAAGAAGCTGCCGTAATTTTAAACAAATAAATAATGAAAAAACTAATAGTTGCATTTGCTGTCCTTGCATTTGTTTCCTGTAAAAAAGAAGAAAAAACAACAATAGACAATTCACAAATCTCAACTAAAGAATCTGCTGCTTCAGCTGTTAAGACTCCTGAAGAATTAGGAAAAGAAATTTTTGAAGGAAAAGGAAATTGTACATCCTGCCATCAGGTTGACCAAAAAGTAATTGGCCCCAGTATTCATGAAATTGCAAAAATCTATAAAGACAAAAACGCTGATATAGTTAATTTCCTTAAAGGAAACGGAGAACCAATTGTTGATCCTGATCAGTTTGCTGTTATGAAAACCAATTTTCCGGTGACACAAGCCATGTCTGATGAAGAATTAAAAGCAATTGAAACTTATATTTATAGTAATTTAAAATAAAATTCTTTATTGTTAATTTCGACATCGCTCCAATGTGACAAAGAGTTAAACAAAAACGGCGCTGAGAATTCAGCGCCGTTTTCGTTTATTTAAGATTACCAGATTTTAACTCTCTTTTCCGGTTCAATATACATTTTATCTCCTTTCCCGATTTCGAAAGCATCATAAAAAGCATTCACATTCTGAATCGGAACAACTGCCCTGTACATACCCGGAGAATGCGGATCGGTTTTTACTTGGCTTTTAATTGCTTCATCTCTTGATTTTGTTCTCCAAACAGTAGCCCATGATATAAAGAAACGCTGCTCAGATGTAAATCCATCTATTAATCCCGGATTCCCATTTGCTTTCAAATACAATTGTAAACCATCATAAGCTGCGTTTATTCCGCCCAGATCACCAATATTTTCACCTAAGGTAAATTTTCCGTCAACGTGTATTCCCGGCAAAGGTTCTAAAGCACTATATTGATCTGCAAGAGCAGTTCCTAATGTTGTAAATTGTTTTAAATCATCGGCAGTCCACCAATCTACAAGGTTTCCATCTGCATTATAACGTGCGCCGGAATCATCAAATCCATGTGAAATTTCATGACCAATAACAGCTCCTATTCCACCATAGTTTACAGCTTCATCCGCTTGGTAATTGTAAAATGGCGGCTGCAGGATAGCTGCCGGAAAAACAATTTCGTTATAAGAAGGATTGTAATAGGCGTTTACAGTCTGAGGAGACATTCCCCACTCTGTTTTATCAACAGGTTTATCCAATTTTTTCAATCCCTTATTAAAACTCCATTTTCCTAAATTCCTTGCATTTTCAAAATAACTTCCGCCTTCTGCAACACTTTTAATTTCTAAAGCCGAATAATCTTTCCACTTATCAGGGTAGCCTACTTTTATGGTGATTTTGTTTAATTTTTCTATAGCCTTCTTTTTTGTGGCATCAGACATCCATGTCAAATTATTGATCCTGTTCTGATAAGCTAAAATCACATTGTGAATCATATCAACCGCTTTGGTTTTAGCTTCAGCAGAAAATACTTTTTCTACATACAATTTACCAAGGGCCTCTCCAACACTACGATTAACAACCTGCAATGCTTTTTCTTCACGAGGAAGCTGCTTAATTGCTCCTCTTAATGTTTTGCTGTAAAAATCAAAACTTGCCGTTTCAATTTCAGTAGATAATTGTGAAGATGATCTGTTTAATAAGCTCCATTTCAAATATTCTTTCCAATATCCTACTTTGTTTTCTTCAAAAACAGTTTGCAGCGCTTTCATATAACGAGGTTCTATTACAACCACAGTATCTAATTTTGCCAGACCAAGATTCGAAAAATATGCGTCCCATTTAATAGCCGGTGCTAATTTCTGAAGATCAGCAACTGTCATCGGATTGTATTGTAAACGACTGTCCCTGCTTTCTACACGATTTAATCTGGGGCTTGATAACGTAGTTTCTAAAGCTAAAATTTCTGTGGCACTTTGCTTTGCTTTTTCAGGAGATTCTCCGATAAACTGCATCATTCTTGCAACATGAAGTTCGTATTTGGCACGTTTTTCTTTAGAATCTTTATCATCTGATGTATAATAATCCTTATCAGGCAATCCTAATTGGCTAACTCCTAAGCTTACAGAATTTTTAGAACTGTTTTTCTCATCAGCTCCAATATAAATACTAAAAAAACCTCCATCTCCCTGAGGCTCGACGTCAACTAAATACTTTTGAAGATCGGCAACATTTTTTATGGCATCAATCTTTTTTAAATAGGGTTTCAAAGGTTCAATCCCTCTTTTGTTTCTTCCGACTGTATCTAAAATGGTCGTAAACAAATTCACAGCTTTACCCTGATCAGTATTTGATTTATACTTTGGATTTTTTGAAGCTTCCTTCAAAATTGCCATTGCATCCTTATCCGTTTTCTTAACCAATTCATTAAAACTTCCCCAAGTTGTACGGTCACTTGGAATCTCCGTTTTATCCAGCCAGGTACCGTTTACATATTTAAAGAAATCTTCTTTAGGACTAATCTCCTTTTTCATAAACGAAACATTGATGCCGGGTTCTTTCGGCACGGTATTTTGAGCTTGCACTGCAGATATAGTAAACATTGCAGAAATAGCATAAAATACAGGTGTAGTAAGCACTTTTTTCATATTTATATGTTCTTTTATCAGAAATACAAACATATTGTTATTATTTCAAACATTATGTTAAAATTACACAATAATCAATCATAGGTTTTTTAATGCAAATATTTCATTGGAATCAGCTAAAATTTTCATGAATATATATTTCCTTTTTACCTTCTATTTGAAATAGTTTTTGGAATATTTGTTAAACCAATTTAAACAAAAGTGAAAGCAAGAATCCAAACCGCCTTTTTAACAAAAATTGACTCCATAGGACTGCCAATTATAGCTTTATGCTGGGTAAGCTTTTTTTGGGGAACAACCTGGTTAGCTTCAAAAGAAGGCGTTAAACATATGCCAGGTTTGCAATTGGCAACAATCAGGCAGTTTTTAGGCGGAATTTTATATGTAGCTTACTTTATTTTAAAAAAGGAACCATGGCCAAAAGGCAAACAATGGATAACTATTCTGATACTTGCTATTTTAAATTTTGCTTTAAGCAACGGATTGAGTACATGGGGAGTCAAATATATTACCAGCGGATTAGGTGCAATAATTGCTACCATCTTCCCTATTTGGATTGTTATCATTTGTTTTTTTCAAGGTGAAAGAGTTGCTAAATTGGCAATTTTAGGCATGGTAGTCAGTTTTGGCGGAATTTGCATCATTTTCTTTGACTATTTAAGTGATTTCTTAAAACCCGAATTTCAGTTTGGAATTTTATTATCTGTAATGGCAACAGTAACCTGGGCTTTTGGAACTTTACAAACCAAGAAAAAGGCAGCGAGTTTCAATCCCTATTTTAGTTTAGGATTGCAAATGTTAATTTCCAGCTTTATTCTTTTGGCTATCACCGAAGCATCGGGAACCAACATACCACTTAGCCAGATTCCGCTGGAGTCGTGGTGGGCAATTGGGTATTTAGTGATTATTGGGTCTATATTAACTTTCATTGCCTTTATTTATTCATTGCAGCATCTTCCAAAAGAAATCAGCAGTATTTATGCATATATAAATCCTATTGTTGCCATTATTTTGGGGTTCTTTATTTTTGGAGAAACACTTACACAGAGTATTGCAATTGGAGTTTTAGTAACCTTAATGGGATTGTATCTTGTAAATAAATCCATCCGAAAACCAAAAAAGAAAAAGCATTTACTATAATTTGGTTAAAAACGCTTTATTTTAAGGTTTTAAAAATGCTCTTTTTGTATTTTTGCACCAAATTATTTTTATGAAATCGCTTCTATATAAATACCGCAAATTCTTTATTGTTTTAATTTTATTTTCGGTAGTAACCATATCCTTGTTTTATTCGGCTTTAAAGCCACAAAAAACACTGCCAATTTACAATCCTGCAGATGTTAACCCGGAATTGGTAGACAGCACTGTTCAATACAAGAGTAAATACCATACGATTGCAGATTTTTCATTTGTAAATCAAAACGGAGATACAATTACCCAAAAAAATTACGAAGGAAAAATTTATGTAGCCGATTTTTTCTTCACGACCTGCGGATCTATCTGCCCAAAAATGACCACCAATTTAGCTGATGTACAAAAAGCCGTTTTAAATAATCCGAAAGTTATGCTGCTATCTCACACTGTATTCCCGGAAGTAGACAGTATTCCGGTTCTTAAGGCTTACGCAATAAAACACGGAGTTGTAGACAGCAAATGGAACCTGGTTACCGGGGATAAAAAGGAGATTTATACCATGGCAAGAAAATCATATTTGGCAGTAAAACTAGGACGTCCAGACCAACTTTATGATATGGTCCATACCGAGAATTTTGTTTTGGTCGATCAAAAGCGCCGTGTTCGCGGATTTTATGACGGCACTAACAAAGACGAAATCAAACGACTTCTGGATGATATCGATTTCTTGTGTAAGGAAGAAAACTGAACATTTATCAAACGATAAAATGAAAAAGACGTTAAGAATATTACTTTAAATTCTTAACGTCTTTTTTTACTTAAAGAGTTCTTTATCTTAAAAAAAACTAAAACTTAATCAACGATAAATACCATCTCCAACCTTTTCGAGGACAGTCCATTTACCCTTAATTTTTGTTAAAATTAATATAGAAGTTGTATCAAGATCCATATAATGAGTTGTTGTTGATTTTATAGTAAATACGGCATACTTGTTATGTTTGTAATATATTACATCTGAGAATGAAAAAACCTCATAGTTTTCTTGAAAATCGAATTTTTCATATTTGCCGGGATTAGGAAATTTTTCCTGTTTTATAAAAATAATATTTTGATGCTTAAAGTCTTTTAAAGTCCAGTAATCTCCTTTTATCCAATGGTCTTTTATATATTTATTTTCATACTTGCTTCTCATTTTCTCCCAGTCCTTGTCATTATATAAGGGCTTATCAACTCCTTCATTTCTTTCATATTTGTTCGTATAAGGCTCAAAATAAGTCTTCCCTTTAAAGATTTCAATGGCAACATTATTATTTATTTTTTCCTCAATAATCATAATTTT
>NZ_AKJZ01000061.1 GCF_000282055.1 Flavobacterium sp. CF136 | reverse complement strand
TGTCTGAAGCGTTCCCGTTTGCCGCAAGAACAATTCCTGTATCATTTTGGCTTACCGTATAGCGTTTACCAATGTCTGATGGTAAGATTTGTGTCTTGTTCATTCCATCTTGCCATGAAGCTCCTACCTCGGTAATGATTGGAAAAACAAAACTACTTGAAGAACCACGCCCTATATTAGGAATCGTACGCCATGCTACACCTTCCTTCAATACATCGAAGGTTGGTATTTCATTTTTAGTAAATACAAAAACTGTTGGAAGATCCTTGTTCATCGATTTATTCGTGTAGGTAATTTTAATATCTGTTGCCATTATTTATTATTTTTTATGTTATTAATTATTTTTGACTATCTATTCTGAAGGTGTACCCTTCTTCTGCATTTCCATTCAAGGAGATATTCACTTCTGTTACGCCTTCCAAATCCTGCTCGAAAAAGGAATCAGTATTCAATACTGCCGAATTGATTAACTCACTTTCCTGGATCTCTGATGCAATACCCCAATACAATTTTGGCTTAAGGACAAAAGTGGCTTTTTGACCATAACCAACAATCTTTTTTGTAAGCATTAACTTTCCGTCTTTATATAAAGAAGCACTCACGCCGTCTTGTATGTTGGCATCATTATTTACATCAATAGATTTTGTGTCTGATGCGTTTCCGTTTGCCGCAAGAACAATTCCTGTATCATTTTGACTTACCGTATAGCGTTTACCAATGTCTGATGATAGGATTTGCGTCTTATTCATTCCGTCTTGCCATGTAGCTCCTACCTCGGTAACGACCGGGAATACAAAACTGCTTGAAGAGCCTCGCCCTATATTAGGAATCGTACGCCATGCCACACCTTCTTTCAATACATCGAAAGTTGGTGTTTCATTTTTAGTAAATACAAAAATCGTTGGAAGATCCTTGTTCATCGATTTATTCGTGTAGGTAATTTTAATGTCTGTTGCCATGATTTATTTGTTTTATATGATTAAATTATTTTGTTAAACTATTGACCTGGAGTAAATGTTTCTGTAGAGGTAGTCAAGCCCTTAAGAAAAGTCCTTCCTGCTGAAAACTCAGAAAGGGCTTTGATTATATCTTTCGAACTATAAGCATCAACCCCCATAGGATAATTTTGCTTAATTGAGCATATAGCATCATTAGATGATGATAATTTAATTTTTGAAGCAATTGTTACCTCTAAATTCCCTGGTTTGTAAGCATCAGAATTAATCGTTATGGTGCTGGTACCTGAAGCATTAGCAAATAGAGGAACACAAGTCGAAGAAGTATAGTTTGATGCCAAAATTTCTCCGGAAATTAAGCTCTTTTCTATCTCACATAATTTTTGTTTAACTTCTGCCGGAATTCTGCCAGTTGTTTTATTTTGCAAAAAATTTGCTAAATCTGCTTCAAAAGTGGCATTACCTGTAGTAATTGAACTTTTTGATGCTAGTACAATTCCGGTAAAAGTCATCATATTTTCAATCTCACTTTCTAAAGTTCCCAACTCATTAATTTCACTTTCTAAAGTTTCAAATGATGACCCTGCAATAGCACCATCACTTGATAACTTTTCAGATGATACATCTAAATTTTTGTTTCCATTTTTTTCCATTTTACTTTTTTTTTCATTTAATAATTTATTAATCGTTTGTATGTTACCTCCATTGATTTTTACTTTTTGAGCAAACTTCTTTGGACAAAAAGAATCTGTGTCCGAATGCCGTCCATGAATCAGGATGTTACCATTCGTTAAATAACTATAGTAACAGTTGCCTATCATAGGAAAAATGCGATTTACGTTCGCAATACCTGATATTTCATATTCGAAGTAGTTCATTTTTATGAGTAAATTAAGTTTCTTCTTCTATTTGAAACTGGTATCCATTCTGGGCATTCCCATTTAGGGAAATCATCACATAACTAAGCCCGGTAAGATCCAATTCAAAGAACTTTCTACTATTAATTACCGCCGATTGTAAACTACTCCCTTCAGTTATTTCTGAGGCTAGTCCAAAATAGATTTTTTTTGAAGGTATAAATATGGCTGATTGACCATATCCAACTTGGCTTTTTTCTAAAATCACATTACCGTTTTTACAATACTGAGCCGCCACGCCATTGGCTACCTCAATAGAGTTTACTACTTCAATGGTTTTTGCATCAGCTGCATCTCCGTCTGGCTTCAATACAATACCCGTAGTGTCCTGAATAATATGATATTTATCGCCTACCTTGGCAGAAATCTGTGCTGTACTATTGGCTCCATTATCCCAGGAAGCCTGAACTGAATATTGATCGCTATAATAAAAAGTAGAGCGGGATCCCCTTCCGATATTTTTAATTACTTTCCAGGCAAACCCTTCTTCTATACTATCAAAATTCGATGTTCCGTTTTGAGCAAAAATAAATACCTGAGGCAAGTCTTTATTTGCAGATTTGTTAACGTAACAAATCTTTGTTCCTCCTGTTAAATTATCTATCATTCTTGATGTTCTATTTTAAAGTTATAGCCAATCTCCGCATTCCCGTTTAAAGAAACTATTGCAGCACTTACGTTTGCCAAATCCTGTTCAAAAAACTTATTACTATCCAGCACGGCAGAAGATATCGATTGAGAAACCTGAATTTCGGAGGCAATACCCCAATAAATTTTAGGAGCCAATTGGAAAGCTGCTTTTTGCTCATAAGCGACAATGTTTTTTTTTACAATTACATTGCCTCCTTTAAGCAATTGTACACTGACCCCTTTCTTCACTTGGATATTATTCATTAACTCAATATCCATGGGACTTATAGCATTTCCATCTTGCTGCAGCACAATTCCTGTTGCATTTTTTTGTACAGTATACCGTTTTCCTACTTCACAAATCAATTGATTAGTTTCATTTGCTCCTTCTTCCCAAGTGGCTCTAATGCTGGTTTGGGACGGAAAGACAAAGGTACTACGTGAATTTCTTCCGATATTTGAAATTACTTTCCATGCCACACCATCACGGATAGCATTGAAAGATGGCAATTCATTTTGCGTAAAAACAAAGATCTTAGGCATATCCTCGTTTAAGGAATTGTTGATATAAGTTATTTTTACATCATTTTTGTACATGATGACCTCCTTTCTTTTTTCTTTTTTTCATGTTCTTAATTTTTAAATTACATTACTTGTTTTACAATCAGTTTCTTTTTAAAGCAGATTTCCCTGCATTAAAAATGACATTCATTTTATTTAATTCTGAATAGTCTATCATACAATCCGTGTCAATCAAACTGTACTTCTTTTTTTTGATTGAGATAAAAATCTCATTTACACTGTTGAACAGGATTGTATATTTAAACTACTCTTAATTTCATGATCTAATCTGCAGTATTAGTTCATGTTTTTTTGGATTTTATTTGTACAGATTATTATGCACAAGCCACCCAATACAATACTTCAGGGGTATCTAGTTGGTTAAATAAATCCGAAAGTTTAAGAGGATTTGCTTGAGTATAGCTAGTTAGAAGTATTGAAGGTGTATCACTCCCAACTAAAAAGACTCCGGAATAATCAGGATATTCTGAAAGATTCCAAATGTCGTAATTTGGAATAAGTTGTCCACCTGTAAAAGAGTGGTTTATCGTGCCTCCAGGTGTTCTCCCGTGAGATAATTCCTCAAAAATTACAAATGCTTCTTCATTGCTTAATTCTTCGCCTTGTGGCACATAGAATTTAACAGTACACCCATGAGGTACGGTAGTTGTATCTAGAGGATCTCCAGCAGCATGCGATGATAAAAAATATTTATTCATAATGTTCCTTTTTTAATTGATTGATATAATATTGTAGACTTTGTAATTCCCTACAACTCTCTTTTATAATCCACTAAACTCTTTAGTGTTTTTTTACCCTAAATAGTCTATCACACATCCCTTATCAATCAAACTGTACTTCCTTTTTTTGATTGAGATAAAAATCTCATTTACATTGTTGAACAGGATTGTATTTTTAAACTACTCATGATATTTCTCATTTCCTAATCTGCAGTATCGGTCCATGATTTTTTTAAATTCTATTTGTACAAATGATGAATTCTAATAAACCAAAATTACTATGACAAAATTAATTTTTTTTGTACGAAAAAGGCGATTATTTACCAATTTGACTCATTGCTATTTTTTAATACATCTATACAAGGAAAATGCAACTTTGTATTTCTATATTCACCAGGAGAGCAACCAAAGTTTTGTTTGAAATAGCGTGAAAGATGGGCAGCATCAAAAAAACCAGCAAGAGAAGCAGCTTCAGTAACAGATTTCTTTTGTGTTGAGAGTAATTCAGCGGCGTGTTGTAATCGTAAATCACGCACTAATCTTGTGGTAGAAAACCCAAACAAATGCTGTACTTTACGATTTAGATTGGAATAACTCATAAATAGTTTGTTAGCCAATTCTTCTATAGAAAACAATTCATTGTCCAGATTATCAATGACAATTGTTAACAATTTGGCTAACCATATATTTTTATTTTTTAGTTGCAGGAGTTGATTAAAGTAATTTTCACTCAAGGGTATTTTCCAACTCCATAGTTCAGTTGTTTCACCTAATGTCTTTTTACGGTATTCAGATGGACTATTCCCAAACTCTTGCTTAAATTTACGGCTGAACCCGGTTAACCCACTGAATCCGCATTGATGGGCTATTTCCTCTATTGAATGCGGACTTAAACCTAACATTTGTTTTGCTAATTCCATTCTATGATGCAAAATAAGTTTCCCTGGCGAGTAGCTAATTTGATGCAATTTACGGTTAAGTTGTGCTTTACTTATTTGCAATTGCTCCGCTAGTTCTGGTACACCAAATGAAGGGTCAGTTTTTTTTTCTGTATAATGATATCAATTTGACTTATAAAATCAGTATTGGTTATACATGTATTGCCATCGGTAAATTTTTTCATGATTAATTGTTTTGAATAGTATTCATTAAAAATACCTTAATTTGCAAAATAATTCTTACAAATGTTAATAAGAAAACAATAAATAAAACATAGAAAAAACAGAGAAGTGATGGGCATCTGGGGTCTAATTGCCCTTTTACCTAGGAGCCATCCTAATGGTTTCTTTTTTTTCGATTTTCCACTTGGAGATAAATGAAGAATATTGAGTTTGTTTGCGGTATCTCATCCAATAAATGAGATTGGATAATTTTTGTGCAAACTCATAAAGACATTACTATTTTAATTTTAGACCCTTATAAAAAACAGTCTCAAAAATGAATTCATAAAAAAACTACAAAGTAAATAGCGCTTTAGTTTGTAGTTTTTTGAATTATTGTTGTGGACGCGAATTAAAAATCTTAATTGCCATAGCTTTGGTATATTCTTAGTTGAATTTCAAAAAGTTTAAATATTAAAAAAGATACCTCAACTTGAGATGCCTTTCATTGAATTGAAATTGAAGAATTTAATTTTTTTTAAGTATGTTATGTCCGAATTTGAAGTGTTACATAATAAAAGTGTGTCTTATACTAAAATAACTTTATCATTTAGTGAACATTTATATGTGTAAACTTTTTTAAGAGACTAAATTCAACATATTAACTCATAAATTCTGGCTCTTAAAAAATGTCAATATTGGTATTAAGTGCTCGATTGCAACCTCGGCGACTCCACAAAAAAAGGAAGGTATCAAATGCCTTCCTTTTTTATTTTGTAATATATTGATAATTATGTGTTTGCATTTTTATTTAAATAAGGCATTCAAATTTTATTAAAAAAGAGGTTGACTAATTTAGAGAATCTCTTAATGTATTATATATATAGTATTAACAAAAAAAGCAAGCCTAAAAAAATCAGAGACTTGCTTTTGAAATAATTTATATTAAAATCAAAATATTAATGTATAATGATTTTTACAGATTTTTGCCCATCAGCAGCTTTAACTGCAACAATCCAAGTTCCATTTTGAAATTCAAAATCAACATCCTGATTTGTTTTAAATGTTTTGATTTTGACTCCAGAGATAGCACTATAAACAGCAACCGAAGTTTCTGATTTTACATTTGAAATGACAATTCTGTTTTTATACCCAAATACATTAACAGCAGAAGTAGGCGTATTATCTTTTACCCCTAAATTATCATTAGAAATTAATTGTGGCAACGGATTCCAGTTATCGCTTCCTTTTGTAAAATTGAGAGTCGTAATTGCTGTCCCGTCTGTAAGTGTAGGAACAGCTAATTTGGTAGCCCATGCAGCACGGCTTGCAGAATTATTCACACCAGAATTTTCGATAGTTCCGTATTCATACATTTTAGCTGACTCTGCTTTACCCAATGAATTATTCCATCCTTGAGGTAAAATTAATGATTGACCCACATAACCAGGATTAGTAGAAGTTTCGATAGTTGTTTTGTAAAAAACTACTTCACTAGTTACAGCTGCCCAAGGGCGACCAAAATAGCCCGGTTTAGATGCATAAGCAGATGCCGTTTCTGTACCAGGAACTGCAGATGTAACTTTGCATCCATACATCAAATATCCTCTTCCTGTAGCTTGCTGTGCTGCTGTTATATAACACACATCACTGCTGGCATCACTGGTATTCATGGCAAAATCTGTTTTATAAAAAACTGCATTCATACCTCCAAAAATATAATCAACAGCACCCATCATCACTCCTTTATACACTACAACTCTTGCGTTTGCTCCTCCAAAGAAAGAATCCTGGCGTCCGACAATACGACATTTATTCAATATCACTTTATCTACACCATTTTTAACAGCAAAGGCTGCTGCTCTTTCTGCAAAACTTTTATTTTGAACTGCGGTACTTCCATATGTTGTTGGGCGAACTCCTTTGTTACCTGATCCCAACTCCACAATATCCTGCGATTCTTTTAATGAGATATATTGGTTATAGGAGTTTTCAATAATAATATCTTCGGCAGTAAATCCATTTGCGCTAACAATCAAAGTTGCGTTCCAGTAGGAATTATTAGTGGTTCCGCTTACATTTTTGTATGACTGAAAACCATTTTCTTTATTTACCTTAAGAACATCGGCATCCCATTTTTGATTGCTTTTCATACTGTAGTAATTATATCCCATTCCATAATAAGAAGTAATTCGTACCGCTCCTGCATCAATATCAACTCCTTTATTTAACAAATTAATATTTGGCGTTGAAGCTGCATTTTTTAAGGTAACATTAGCCTGGGTAATATCTATCATTTCTTCGTAATTCCCAGGATCAATCATAATCGTAACACGATCTGTGCTGGTACGCGTCATTCTTGTGACATCAGCAAGGGCCGCATTAATCGTTTTGTATGTTTTATTAGTACCAACGGTAAGGACTGAAGCATAAGGGATACTTCCGGTTGGTGTCGATGCTACAAAATCAGGTGTTTTAGAAACAGGATTGTCATTCGTATCGCACGCGGCAATAGAAATTATTGAGTAAAGTATAAGTAATTTAAAATTTGTTTTCATAAAATTTATATATAGAAATCATTATTTATTAATCTGACAGATTGCCTTATGCAGTCTGCTTATTAATTGTGAAATATTTTTTAATCTAAAAAGATCCATACGTATTGCCAGTAGCTGTTGCACCGGCATTAGTTGAAATGTCTGCTGCAACAGCAGACGCCTTAAGAGTTACAATTGAGTAAGGAGGCAGGAAAGCGGTAATGCTTCCTCCGTCAATATTTTCTGTTGTATTTGTAAAGAGATTTCCAGCTGTTACGGCTGTATAACCCGAAATCAAATCGATAGGCTTGGTAACATTTTAATTGAGTATAGGTCATAGGTTGTAACTGTGGTTTTGGCATTACTTCCGCCTCCTGTTGTACCTTCATTTTGTGAAGCCCAACCTGATACGTTAGTACAATCACCTGCCAATAAAGAAATATCTTCATTCTTTGGAATGGCAACGTCTCGATTGTTCTGAACTGAAGCGGGGTCTTCACGGGGAAAACTTACCAGCATCAAAGTAAATGCCACCAGAAATGCTGACAATGTAGGTTTTAATTTCATGTTAAAAGATTTTAGGGTTAATTTTTTTAGACTGCAAAAATGTTTATAAAATGCATTAAAAATGTTGAAATTATTCAACATTTTTAATGCATTTTATCTTTTAAACAAAGCACTTTAAAGAGATTTGACTTTCACCGGGAAGCAATATTGTGAAATTGGTTCATCCCTGTAAAACATATTAAGTGGTTTGTTAGTATATTGGTATAAGGTGTTAGATTGTAATCCTATTCAGTCCACAAAAAAATCCTGTAAGCGTTATGCTTACAGGATTTTTGTTTTA
This sequence comes from Flavobacterium sp. CF136, assembly GCF_000282055.1. GTDB lineage: Bacteria > Bacteroidota > Bacteroidia > Flavobacteriales > Flavobacteriaceae > Flavobacterium. The sequence goes on along the minus strand of NZ_AKJZ01000061.1, from coordinate 65,468 downwards.
TCAAATAAAAAAATCCCACTCAACATTTAAGTGGGATTTTTGTTGTCTTATAAAGATACCTTAAAGATTAAAACCTCCGGTTATTTCAACTCTTTGACCATTAATCCATTTTGAGTCATCCGAACACAGGAAAGCAACCACGCTTCCAATGTCATCCGGCAAACCAACTCTTCCTAAAGCTGTTTGGGAAGCCAAAAGTTGATTAAATTCTGCAACGTCACGAAGAACTCCACCTCCAAAGTCTGTTTCAATCGCACCCGGAGCGATAGAATTCACTCTGATTTTTCTGGCTCCCAATTCCAAAGCCTGATATCTTGACAAAGAATCTACTGCCGCCTTCATCGGGCCATAAGCGGAATAGCCCCCGTATGACCATCTTGCCAAACCTGAAGAGGTATTCACGATAGAACTTCCGTCATTCAGCAATGGTAGTAATTTTTGGGTTAGGAAATAAGGTCCTTTGAAGTGCATATTAGTCATCGCATCCAAAGTTTCTTCAGTGGTCGTTTCAAAACTTTCGTTGATTCCGATTCCTGCGTTGTTGACCAATGCATCCAATTTCGCTGAACCAAGTTGTGAATCCAAAATTTCTTTCACTACACTCGTAAATTGGTCAAAACCTGAAGTCGTAGAAATATCCAAAGACAAAGCAAATGCCTTCTGTCCGATAGCTTCAATATCTTTTACGACTTCATCTGCTAATTCTTTTTTTGTTTGATAAGTCAATATAATATCAAATCCTTTTCTTGCCAACTGTAAAGCTGAATCTTTACCCAATCCACGACTTGCTCCAGTCACTAATGCTATTTTATTTGCCATCTTTTATTGTATTTAATTAATGGTACAAAGTTGGAGAATTAACTCAGAACAGTATTTGTGAAAATCAAAGTATGATTTGTAAAAATCAAACAATTTGTAGTTCTCTAAAATATTGAGGTGATTGCTGACTGTACTTCTTGAAAAAATTGGAAAAATGGGCAACTTCTTCAAAGCCTAATGTGAAAGCGATTTCAGAGATATTCCACTCCGTTTGAGATAGGATTATTTTAGATTCCTGATAAATTCGGCTTCCGATGATCTCGCCAGTTGTTCTTCCCGTCGTTTCTTTCAAAATTCTGTTGAGATGATTCACGTGAACGCCTAATTTTCCTGCAAAATCTGCAGGTGTTTTCAGCTGGATCACCTGGCTGATATTTTCAATAGGAAATTGTCTTTCAAGAAGTTCAACAAATAGAGCAGTCATTCTGGATGAAGCTGTCTTTCTATTTTCAACAGGAAGGATTGGTTTTAATTTCTGTCCAAAATGAATAAGCTCCATAACATAATTTCTCAGCAAATCATATTTGTAAATATAATCAGATTTGATCTCTTCGTGCATTTTTAGAAATATCGCTTCAAATTGATGAAACTGTTCTGTACTAATTTGAAATATAAAATCACTATTGGGTGAAAAAACCGGAAGATTATCTAGTTCTAATCCTATCGTTACAGTAGGTAAAAAATCTTTGGTAAAGACACAAAAATGCCCTGATTGTTCGGTGCAGACATTCGTGTAGTTGTAAGGAATTTTCGGAGATGCAAACAAAACTGCACAATCTTCGATGTCAACGGTTTTGTCAGTGTATTCAATCTTATTTTTACCATTGATTAAACTTATTTTATAGTAAGTTTGCCTGTTGCAAGGCATTTCGGTTTTTAACTTGAAGGCTCTATAGATTTTAGGAATATTAAAGACATTGAAATGACCAATATCATCATGGATATTATCAGTCAAAAATTGACTGATAGCGGGACAAGAATCTCCCAAAATATCTTGATAGAACTCTTTGATGGTAATTGAACTCATTAGATTGCAAAAATCAAATATAATGATTTTATTTTATTTTCCTTTCAGTTTTTTTTACCTGAACACATTTTGCCTTTAACTTTTCCCGATAGTTAATTCCCCTTTTTTAATTGCGCTCACAATATCTTCCAACGTTTAGCAGTATATCATTCAGGCTTTTAAAGACTTTAATATATTCGAATCTAAATCAGAAAACCTTTCTCATATATTATGTAGCTTTTTTTAAAATTGCATTAGGTAATTTTCTAATAATTAGTTTAACCACAAACAAATATTAAATTTTAATTTTTAACTTTTTTACGGAAAACCATAATTGTTAAATTTTAATTGTAATTCTCAAAAATATCAATTACATCATACAAATTGGCGCGTATTTATACCTGTTTATTTCATCATTACCACTAAAAAGCAATTATATTTTGTTTAAATTTGAGTTGTAAGAATTTATAGAGAATTTATTAGGTAAGTACATAAAGTTGAAAAAATGATACTTACCTGGAATACTTTATAATTAGTAACCCTCAAAATAGTACAAGAATGAAAAAATATCTTGCTGTTACATTCTGGGCGCTTTATATGCTCTTTTTTGCTATTCCTTTTCCTATGCTTTTGTATTATAATATCAATAGTGAATTTGATATAAACACGCTGAACGATAAAGATCCGTGGCTGGCACTAGGTCTTGTTTTACTATCCATAATTCTCTGGCTGATTCTTTTAATTGGCTATTTTAATAAATGGATAGTACAAATTTTTATCACCAAGAGAAATTTAGAAAAAATAAAAATTAATGGTGTACAGCGCGAAGCAAAAATTATAAGTGCTGTAAAAACTTCAAAGCCAAATTCAAAATACAATACTTATGATCTTGAATTATTGTTTAAAAATCTGGCCGATACCGAGATTACACATAAAACAGCAATTACTGATGCTAAACCTCATGAACGCCGTTTTGAAGCCGGAAAAAAAATAGGTCTGTTGCTCAATAGAGACATGAAACGGCTTCCGTATTTTATTATTTCCACTACAACAGCAACTATAAACGTACTAAGTTTTGTTTTAAGGATCTTAGGCTGGGTAATTTTGACGACAGCGGTAATTGGGTATTACGTTTTTTCCTATCAAACCGAAAGCCATGGTATGGGATGGCGTTTTATGTCCTTTGGGCATCCATTAATCATCTGCCCGACGATGCTTTTATTTTACCGATATCTTGTGCAATTTATATTTAGAAAATTATCAGGTTTGAGTGATGATTCGGTTTTGATTAAGTTTAAAGGAATAAGAACACAGGCCAGATTAATTAAGGTTAGTCAAACCGGAACCTATATTAATGAACAGCCCATGATGCGTTTTGAACTTGAATACACAGACACTAAGCATCATGTTCATAAAAACAGCTTAAAAAAAGTTGTCGGACTTCTTGAGCTCGATATTACTAAACAGGAACTGATAGAGATTTTTTATCTCCCGGAAAATCCAATGCAGATCGCCTTTGCAAGCGATTTAAATAACATCGAATAAAAATGAAAAAGTTAATTATTTTAATGATTTGCGGTCCACTATTTTTAAGCTGTGAGCAAATATCTAAAAGTATCAACGAAACATTTAGAAAGAATGATACAGTGGTAAATAAAGAATTAGAAAAAACTAATCCTATACCGCCGGAAAATCCACAACCCGATGTTAATGCAATTATAAAAACGGTACTGGAAACTCATTCTACCATTCTCAGAGAGCATCATGTTGAAAGTGAAGGGAGTAAGGGAGTAGATTTTTTGACAAATACAAACGGATTGAAGAAAGCAGAAGAAGCACTGCGAAAATTGCCTCAATATAAAGGGAAGGAAATCTTTATTTATTCGACGCTGTATTTTTATAATGATGGAACTATTAATGTTATGCTTCAGCATCCTGAAAATCCAAAATATGTTGATACTTATGAATTTAGAGATAATAAATGGTCCGAACCCAGACCTGTTCAGTTATCCGTGAGAGATGATATTCAAAGCCGTTTAATTTCACTCAATAAAATCAATTTTATCAGTGCTGCCAAAGTAACTGATATTTACAATAAAAAAGTGCAGGAAATTGAAGGAGCCAAACCTGCAACAAGTGTCTATATTTCAATTTGGGACAATCAAATCCGTTGGTATCCGACAACCATCAATGGAAGCCGCGAAAGATACTCAATACAATTTAATGATGACGGAACATTAAAAACATTCAAACAGGATTAAGGATAAATTTACAAAACATAATAAATCATGCTATGTATGCTCAAAAGCAATATACCTTTGTTCAGGAATCAAGAAATATTCTCTTTGAATATTGCCAGACAATTCGGACTGAAGATTTCATAAATCAAAATTCTTCTTTTGGCAGAGGAGGAAGTATACGAAATCTGTTAGTGCATATTGCAAACACATATGAATTATGGATTGCGGAAACTGCCTTGAAAAAAAAGGTAACTTATGCTCGATACGAAGCGTATGAAAATATTCAGGATGTAATAAGATTGTTTGCTTATGTGGACCAATTCATGACTGATTTTTTCGAATTAATGGAAAAATCAGAAAGTGAAATCGAATATGAAAGTAATGGCGTAAAAAAAACAGCGGAACCCTTCAAATTATTTTCTCACGTAATCACGCATGAATATCACCATAAAGGACAAATTTTATCCCTCAGCAGACATTTAGGTTACATTCCGGTTGATACTGATATTATCAGATAAAATTTCTTTAATAAACTCCGAACTATATTATTTTATTCATGGAGTTTGGCTATTTCTTTTCCCCATTCACAGGATTAACCCGAACATAACTGCCATCATCAAACTTAATCTGGTAAGGTGAATTAAAGAATGTGCTTGGCAAATAATAATCAGTCGTAATAATTTGTGCTCCTGAAGTTTTAGCAGCATTAAAATGTGAATAATCATTGGCTCTTGCTTCTTTGGTATCAGAGTCGGCCCTGGTTCTTATGATGTATCCTTTTTTGACTAAATTGGCAATTTCTGAGTCTTCAGCATTATTTCTGAACATAGCTGCGGCTTCCGGTTTTCCCGGTTCTGCATTTATAAAAACGGCACGTCCTTTTAATGATGGATGATTTAAGGCATACAGATCTCTTTTGGCACCATTATTATCCAAAATAAACAAAAATTTTCCTTTTGCTTTTTTAAGTGTCGGCCAATTGTTGTGCAATACAGCTTCTTCAAGAGTTTTGTATTTTCCTCTCACCATATCCGGCGTGATCAATTTATCGTTTCCTAATTCTTTACGGATTACTTTATCTAAAGCATCAAATAATTCGGGAGTGAAATCTTCAGGTTTTGTTCCGAAGAAATTGGCGTCACCATCTTTTGGTTCCAAAGTAATAAAAACAGGAATGTGATCCGGATTGGCGTCTGACCATTTTTTAAGTTCCTGAAGACAAATTTCAAAAGTATAGCAGGAAGTCCTAAAATCGATATCCGGCATATGAAGAACCTTAAAACCAGGTTTATTCATTAATCCTTTCGGATCATAAGCTTCTTCAGATTTTGCAATATCCAATCCTTTTGGATGCGCGTATTTTCCACCTTTTGTGTCGGCATAAACATCAATTTCCAGATTACGCAATCCTTTATTCAATTGTTCGGTTATACCAATATGAGTGTATTGTAAACCTTTCAGCGAACGCGAAGTATCTTTTGCCTGAATTAGATTGTATAAATCAGTTTCAATCGCCTGACGGTAACTATTATGTGAACCGATAACCTGCAATTGATTTATTTTTAAATCACCACTTTGGGCATTGGAGTTGTAAGTTACAATGGCCGTAATTAAAAATGTAAACAGAATTCGTGTCATAATTTGAAATGATTGGTATTAGTATAAAGATAGGGGATATGAAGAAAAGATTTTACTTTTTGAGTTCACTAAATTAAAAGGAGCATCTGGTTTTTGTGTTAGTTTAAAAAAAACAAATCTCAAGCTGATTATCATTTCTTCTGTAAAAATGTAGTATTACTACAGTAAAAGAATTCATTATTTAATTTAAAGTTAACCTTCAGACAAAAAACATTGGTGTAACATTTTATTATTTTACACTATAAAACAGCTCTCAATTTGTTATGAAAAACCCTGAAATTTTTGAAAAAACGTATACCGAATACTGGAAAAAATTAAATGCCTTTTCGTATACGATGACTCAGGATAAAGACTTGGCGCAGCATATTGTTCAGGATGTTTTTATCGATTTATGGGAAAGAAAAGACGATTTAGACATAATTGCAATTGAATCCTATTTGTTTCGTGCGGTAAAGAATCAGGTTTTTAAACATTACCAGAATAATCGTTTCGACAAAACTGTTTTAGAAGATAAATTCGAAGATTACATTATCGATAATTTTACCTCGATTGATCCTGAAGTTATGGATCTGCTTTATTCTTTATTAGACAGGCTTCCCGAAAAAAGAAAAGAAGTTTTGTTAATGTATAAGTTTCAGGATATGTCTATAGATCAGATTGCTTCTGAGCTTGGAATATCCAAACAAACAGTCAAAAATCAAATTTCTTCGGGATTGAAACAATTGCGCGAAGGCTTGAAAGATCTGGTGTGGCTGGCTCCTTATGTTATTTTGCATCAAAATTTTTAAAATAACTTTCTGTTGATGGTTTCATAATATTTCCGGATAGTACGATTTCAGATTTTCGGTACTTATAGGTAATAATAAACCCGTTGGGTATAATTCAAATAGGTGTCAGGCAGAGCGGAGTCGAAGCCCTTTCTAAGTAAAAAGCCTTCGACTCCGCTCAGGATGACATTGATTTCTGAAAGTATAAAGATGTTTTGCTCAAATTTATACTTTTTGATCTATTTGTTTTTATATCAAATAAGAGTTTCAATCAATTACACCCAACAGGTAATAATAAGTATTATGATAAAAAGAATTAAACATAGTTTAGAAAATTTAATAGACGGAAGTTTTCAAAATAAAGCCTCAAAAGCAGAAGAAAATTTATTGAACGATTTTGCTTTTACGGAATATCAAAAATCAAAATGGAATGATGCTTTGATGGGAAACAGTGATGAAGCTTCCCAAAACATATATGAAGGAATCCAGCTTCGAATAGGGGAGAAGAAAACTTTCAATCCTTATTTAAAATATATGGCTGCTGCCAGTATTCTTTTGCTTGTTGGTTTAGGATTTTTCTATAAACCGAATATTGCTGCAGAAAAGCAATTAACATTTAAAACATCAGATGTCCCCAAATCTATCAAATTAAGTGATGGCTCGAAAATTTATCTGGCAGCAAATTCATTATTTCAATATCCCGCTCAATTTAATGGAGACGAAAGAAAAGTTTCTCTGTTAAAAGGAAACGCTTTTTTTGAAGTTGCCAAAGATAAAGAGCATCCCTTTATTATTCAGTCCGGCAATATTAAAACGAAGGTTTTGGGGACATCTTTTCATATTCAGTTATCAAAATCAAAATGTGAAGTTATGGTGGTAACCGGAAAAGTAAATGTTTCTGCAAAAGGGCAGAGCGTAGATTTAGTTCCAAACGAAGAAGCTTTATTTACTGGTGAAAAGCTCATGAAACTTCCAATTGATAAATCCCTTTCAATTAATTGGTACACAACAGATATTACCTTAAATCAGGCCACATTAAAACAAGTAATTACCATTTTACAATACAAATACGGAGTGGCCTTTGAGTGTAAAAATGAAGCTGTGCTAACTATGCCGGTTACCGTTTTTATAGAAAAAAATGCTTCACTGGACAGTGTCTTAAAGCAAATAAATTATATCACAAACTTAAAATTCAATATATATGACGAGATAGTAAAAGTGAATTAAAAACTAATAAAAAAGCAGTTGCTGAGAACAACTGCGATTAATAATTAAGTATCGAAAAACCAATAACTTAAATCATGTATTTTAAACTTACCAATTTAAATCTAAAGAGAGTTTTCTTTTTAGCCCTGACATTACTGTCGTTTCAAAGCGGTTTCAGTACAACAAATGTTCTTAAAAATTTAAAAGTAGAAAATAAAATAGAAAAAGCAACTTTAGTTTCTATTTTTTCAAAATTGAGCCAGCAAACAGATTATAAATTTAGTTACGGACAAGCCATTATTACTGACAATACGGTTTATACGGTGAATTATACCAATGAGTCTGTTGCTTTAATTTTGAGCGATCTTTCTAAAAAAGCTAATTTCAATTACAGCATCAATGGTAAATTAGTTTTGATTCAGAAAACAGTGGTAAAAGCTGAGACAGGTGTTAAAGCAGCTGATAAAATTAAAGTAAAAGGGAAAATTGTAGATGAAAACGGTGTGCCAATGCCGGGAGTAACGATAATGGAAGCTACTACTAAAAATGCTGCTATTAGTAATTTTGACGGAGAATTTGAACTTTCAGTTACAGAAGGAAGGAGTCTTGAGGTTTCTTACTTAGGCTATAAAACTAAAACGGTAGCAGTTCAAAGGAATTTCATGACGATTCAGTTAGAGCCAAATACATCAGAATTAAGCGAAGTATTAGTAGTTGGTTATGGTAAACAATCCAAAAAAGACGTTACAGGAGCAGTTACTCAGTTAGAAGCGGCAAATTTTAAACAGGGAGTTAACGTTTCTGTAGATAATTTAATTCAGGGAAAAGTTGCCGGTGTTCGTGTTGTGAATACAAGTGGAGAGCCCGGAGCAGGTGTAAACGTTACGATTCGTGGAGTTGGATCTATCAGAAGCGGTAGTACGCCTTTGTTTGTTGTTGATGGTTTACCATTATCAAATGATGATGTGAGTCCTTCCGGAAGCAATGTTGGTTTTGGAACTTCATCAGCAAAAAATCCATTAAATTTTTTGAATACAAATGATATCGAATCGATTACCGTTTTAAAAGACGCTTCTGCAGCTGCTATTTACGGAGCGAGAGGATCTAACGGAGTTGTACTGGTTACCACTAAAAAAGGCTCTAAAGGGGAGGGAACATTAACTTTTGATTCTTATATGGGTGTTTCGACAGTAGCTCATAAATTAGATGTTTTAAGTGCAGATGAATATAGAAAAGCTATTAAAGATCCTGCTTTTGATCATGGTGGAAATACAGACTGGCAAGATGTAATTTACAGATCTGCAATTACTAAAAATAACTCTTTGTCTTTTGCAAAACAAACAGAATCAGGGAATTATTATGCATCCGTTTCGCAAATGGATCAGGAAGGGATTATTCATAACAGTAATTTCAAACGTCTTTCCGGCAGGATTAATGCCGCGGAATCATTTTTAGACAACAAACGTTTAAAATTAAAATTGAACCTTACGGCGAGTCAAACTACAGATAATGGAGTTCCTGTAAGTGATGACGGTGGTTCTAACGGACAATTGATCGTACATACTTTGATGGCAAATCCAACAAGATCTGTTTTTGATGCTAATGGAAATTATACAAACTTCAACATGAATGCGCATTATAACCCTGCTTATTTATTAAGTATTTACGAGGATCAAACGCGTACGTTGAGAGTTTTAGGGAATTTAGAGACTTCTTTCAGAATTATCAATGGATTAGAATATAAATTAAACATTGGTGTGGATCGTTCAACGTCTGAAAGAAACACGACTATTTATCCAAACATAACGGATTTAAATAAAATAGGAAAATATGTTCAGAATAATCTGGACTCAAAAAATTCATTAATAGAGCATTATTTAACCTATAATGTATCATTGGACAAACATAAAATCGAAGCTTTGGGTGGTTTCTCTTATCAAAAATTCGAAAGATCAGGTACAAGTTTTAGTATTGACGGAATCGCTGCTCAGGGAACAGGTGTAAAACCATCAATCAATCCCGGTTATGCAGGAACCCAATCCGGAACAACTGGTTTTGCTCAGGAAAACGAATTGCAATCTTACTTTGGCAGATTGAATTATACTTTCAATGAAAAATACCTTTTAACAGCTTCGATGAGAGCTGATGGTTCGACTCGTTTTGGTGATAATAATAAATACGGATACTTTCCTTCATTTGCTTTAGGATGGAATATTTCTAAAGAAAGTTTCTTAGAAAATGTAACGGCTGTAAGCAACTTAAAATTGAGAGCGAGTTGGGGACAAACCGGAAACCAGGAAGTTCAAAATAAACTTACTAAGGCAAGTTATTCTTTATCTGGCCCGGATGGATATTATTTGTATGATGATTTGAATTTGGTAAACGGAGTTACTGTAACCAGAACAGCAAATCCTGATTTAAAATGGGAGGTTGTTACGCAATACAATTTAGGTTTAGATTTTAGTTTATGGGGTGATAAATTGTACGGAACTTTTGATTATTTCAACAAAACAACTACGGATGCGATCTTAAACATTCCTTCACAGCCTTTAAGCCAAACAAGTGATATATGGGTAAATATTGACGGAGAAATTGTAAACAAAGGTTTTGAGTTTATGTTGGGTACAAAAATAATTAACACTAAAAATTTTAGCTGGAATGTTGATGTGAACGGAGCAACATTAAACAATAAAGTTGAAAACTTACCGGTTTCAGAAATCTTGGCAGGAACTATTTCAGGCCCTGGACAATCCGGAGTAAATGCTAACATTTACAAAAGTGGTTATGCTGCCGGGTCATTCTATTTGTTAAAGCATATTGGTTTTGATGCAAATGGAGCAAATATATTTCAAGATCAAAACGGAGACGGTAATATCGATAACAGCGACAGAATTATTATTGAAGGTGCTTTACCAACTTTTTACTACGGACTTAATAGTGATATGAAGTATAAAAACTTTAGTTTTTCATTCTCAATCATTGGCCAGACAGGCGGTTATTTGTTGAATAATACAGGGTTGAACGCCTTAAATATTAATAATCTGGCTTCTGACAGAAACGTTGCTACAGGTTATTATGAGTCTGGTGCAAATGCAACAAATTCACCAATTTTATCAACGCTTTTCCTAGAAAAATCAGATTTTATCAGATTAAATACGGCTCGTTTAGGTTACAGTTTTGATTTGAAAAATTTGAGATGGTTAAACGGATTGACACTTTATGTAACAGGTCAAAACTTAGTTACGATTACTAATTATACAGGATACGACCCATTGGTTAATAGTCCAAAACCTAACGGAGGAAACCAATCTATAGGTATTGATTACGCTGCTTACCCAACTTCGAGAACGTTCAGTTTCGGAGCAACTTTAAAATTATAAATCATGAAGACAAAGACATTTTTCAGCATAAAAATTTTAACAATATTCTCTTTTATTTTTCTCTTAAACAGCTGTACCGATTTGGATGAAGTTCTTTTAGATGAAAAACCCGGAAATAGTGTTTCAGACCCTGCCGGTTCGCTTGCCGCTGCTTATGACAGACTTGGGGACGGAACTTTTACAGATCACGGAGCTGTTTTTTCAATGCAGGAATATACTACAGATGAAGCTATTTTACCAACCCGCGGAAGTGATTGGGGAGATGGTGGAAAATGGAGGGATATGCACGAATTTACATGGAGTTCAAGTAATGCTATTGTAGTAGGTAACTGGAATTTATTGACAAGCGGAATTACACGTTCTTTGACTGCAATTAGTTCAGCAGAAGCAAATACTTTTCCCGAAAAGGCATTATTTTTGGCTGAAGCAAAAGCACTTTTAGCTTATTACACTTACACCACATTAGATCTTTACGGGCAAGCGCCCTATAGAGACCCAATGGATGCAAAAGCGCCTTTGCAAATATTAAAGGCTGATACTCAGATTGATAAATTAATCAGTGATGTTGAAGCTTTACTACCTGATTTAGCTGATATTGGTACACAGAGAACACATCACGGAAGATTTACCAAACAAGCTGGTTACGCTTTTTTAGCTACGATGTATTTAAATCGTGCGGTATTTAAAGATCGTTACAATGCTGCATCAGGTTTCAATTTTAATGAAGCTGCGGTAACCGGCAGCGCAGGAACAGATATGGACCGTGTAATTTATTATACCTCGTTACTAATCGATTCAGGGAAGTATAGTTTAGAAAGTGATTATTTCAAAAACTTTGCAAGAAATAACGAAAATGGTAAAGAACTTATATTTGCCATTTCTCAGAAGATAGATTATATCAGAAACGGTTCGAATAGTTTCGCCTATGTATCTATGGAACGTAACCAGAGAACATCTGCTGCAAACAGAGGAACAAATGCTGCTTGTATAACTCCGGAATTTTATGCGTCATGGAATGGTAATCATGATGATCCAAGATTTGAACAACATTACCAATATGCGGATGGTACATGGTTTATGAATGATGGTACAGATGTAAGTGTTCCAGCAACAGACATTGTACCTAAAAGTACAAACTTACCATGGTTCCATTTTAATAGAGGAATTCAGGCCGGGCTTCAATATGGTCCATTATTATTACCTTCAGGATCTCTTGAGATGGTTGGTAACCGGATTAAAGTTTCTCCATTATTTATGGAAAAAAAGACGACTTTAAGAATGGATTTTACACCATCATTAACGTTTGCAGATCCTACTAAATCTGTTTTTGCTCAAAATGAAATCAATCAGGGAGCCCGTGTTTTTAAATATGAATTTGATCCTGAAGGAGGAAACGGTAACAGTAATGTTGATATTCCGCTATTCCGTTTAGGTGGAATTTATGCAATGAGAGCTGAGGCTTATTTCAGAAAAGGAAGTGTAGGTCCGGCGATGGATGATTTAAATAAATTACGTACCGGCAGAAAAAGAGAATCATTATATGCAAATGCTCCGGGAAAAGCGCTTACTTCTTTAGATTCAGAGCAATTGTATAAAGAATTAGGTTTCGAATTGTACTGGGAATTACAAAGAAGACCACAAAGTATTCGTTTTGGGAAATTTGATTTAGCCGGAACAGCAAAAGCTGCTTCTCAACCTTTCAGAAGATTATTTCCAATTCCGCAAACAGTTATCGACCAAAAACTTTTTAAACAAAATCAAGGATATAATTAAATTTGTGTTGTTTTTTTTTATTAAAGCCTGTTCTGAAAATGAACAGGCTTTAGTTTTTATCCTGTCTCGTCCTAAAATAAATTGACACAAAACTCAGGATACAATGATTTCCGGAAGTATTTTTAATATTCAAAATAGTACATTTTGTACATTAATAAATTGCTTGCTGTTTTTATTGAAAAGGAGTAAATATTCTTATAAAAAATTATCAAAACGATATTTATCTGTTTTTTTTTAACCCAAACGATGCAATTATTTAAAAAATTAATAATATTGCTAATTCGAAACAAATTATTATACCATGTCATCGAATTCCAGTTTGGACCAAAAAAAACTTCTTCTTGAGTTATCTCAGGGAAGCGAACTGGCATTTACAAAATTATATAACCAGTATAAAAATATTGTTTATTCTACCGCCTTAAAAATAACAAAATCAAAAACTTTGGCTGAAGAAGTTGTACAGGATGTCTTTTTGAAAATTTGGCAAAATCATGAAAATTTAGCCGAAATAACAAATCTTGAAAACTATCTTTTTATCATTTCACGTAATCATATTTTTGATATGATTAAAAAAATAGCAAGAGAAACTAATTTGGTATCTGATATAAATTATAAAAATACTGTCTCAGATGATACTGACAGTGCTATTAAAGATGATCAGTATAATATTATTTTAAATCAAATTATAGAACAGCTTCCGCCTCAGCAGCAAAAAATCTACAAAATGGCGAAATGGGATGGTCTTAGTCATCAAAAAATTGGAGAAAACTTAGGCATCTCTACAGAAACCGTTAAAAAACATATGGCCCAGGCCTTAAAATTTGTTCGTTTTAAAATTTCTCCTTACATGAATCTTTTCATGTCAATCCTGCTTTTTTGGTAACACCTGTTTTTACTTTTAGCAGTATCAATTAGACTGTAAATTTTATTTTTTACGATTTTTTTACATTTTTTTTACTTTCAACTACTCCCTCCTCCTTTTTTAATCGTCTTTATAATAAAGATCATTATTAATTTGGTTTTGCCCCCTAAAATAATAGTGTCTTTTTAGGATAATAAATATTAACCTGCCCCAGGTTTACCATTTAATACATATAACTAAAACAACAAAACAAATGCAGCAAAAAACATTTGAAGAATTATTTGAAAGCTACTTACAGGATAATCTCTCTGAGGAAAACAGGGAGAAACTGATGGATATGATTCAACAGGGCGTCCATGATGATTTTATAAAAGAAAAAATCAGGATGTTATTAAACAAGCATGACAATGTTGAATTATTGGATAAGCAAAAAGGAGATAGTATTCTTAGTTATATTCTTTCAAATCCTTCTGAGAAAGTTATTCCGATTAGAAAAAAATCGTCTGGAAAAAGAGTCCGTCTTTTATTAGCGGCAGCGGCAACAATTACAATTTTATTTGCTGTCAGAAGTGTTTTCTTTTATAACAGCGCACCGGATCCTTTAAAAACCGAATCAGAAAAGGTGGAAGAAATAAACTCTGTATTGACTTTTAACGGAAAACAGCTTATTCATTTGCCTGACGGAAGTACAATTATCCTTAACGATAAGAGCAGCATTACCTATGATCAGAATGATTTTGATAACAAAACCAGAGAAGTTACTTTGTCAGGTGAGGCTTATTTTGATATTAAACGAAATGAGAAGAAACCATTTATTGTTCACACAGGAAAAGTAAACACTAAAGTTTTAGGAACTGCCTTTAATATTAATGCCTACAATACATCTATAAAAGTCACTGTAACTCGTGGTAAAGTTCAGGTTGGAGATTTAAAAAGAGTATATGGTATCATTACTCCTAATCAGCAAATAGTGGTAAATAAAAGCACATTGGCCTATGAGCAAAATAATGTGAATGCAGCAACTGCCGTAGAATGGAAAAGGAATTACCTGATTTTGGACGATCTGAACATGAAAGATGCAGTTGCCCTGATTTCTCAAAAATATAAGGTCCAGATTTTATTATCTAATGAAAAAATCAGGAATTGTAGAATTACTGCCAGTTTTCTTAATGAAGAAGACTTAGATCATGTCCTGAAAGTGGTATGCAGTGTTATTGAAACAGAATATCATTATGACCAAAATGGAGTGATTACCCTTGAAGGGAAAGGCTGTGAGTAAAAACAACTTAAATAATTAGTAACCTTTAAAATAAATATATAGAAACTAACCAATGAAATAAATACAAAAAAGCCATCCAGCTCCTACACCAGATGGCCACGATTCTTAATAATTATACCAGTAACCATTAAAAAACAAGCAAATTTATGAAATTACGCTGTAAAACCACCATGTTTGAAAGGGAAAAGAAAACTTCTTCATTCCGCTTTTCGAAAAAAACACTTATGATCATGCGAATCAGTTTATTCCACATTATTTTACTGACCTGCGGAACCCATATGGTTCTTGCGAATGAAATGAGTAGTCAGAATTTAGAATCAATATCTGTTGAAATAGAACTTCATAATCAGGATATTAAGACTTTATTTAAAACAATAGAAAATAAAACAGGATTGCTGTTTGCTTACCAGCCACAAATAATAAAGGATTTCCCTAAAATTAGTACACCCAAAGGAAGACGTTCTGTTAGTGATATTCTGAATGCTGTTTTTCAGGGCAGTAATTTAGTCTATAAGCAAGTAGATAAAAATGTGGTGATTTACAAAAAGGAGAATAGTGTCAGTAGTTCTTCTATTCCAAAAAAAGAAAACGCAGAGGATATAACCTATAATCTCGCTGGAAAAGTTTTAGATGAAAATGGTATACCGCTGCCTGGTGTTAGTGTTCTGTTGGTAGGCAGTAATAAGCATGGTGTATCTGATTTCGACGGGCAGTTTTATATTGAATTACCATCTGGAAAACATGTGCTTAGAATATCTTACTTAGGGTATAAAACACAAGAAATTACGGTTGAAAACCAAGTATCAATAACCATTAAAATGCAGCCTGATTTAGCAAAATTAGACGAGGTTGTCATTATTGGTTATGGTACGACAACCAAAAGAACTTCTACCGGATCTGTAGTTAAAATTACTTCTCAGGATATTGAAAAACAGCCTATTACTAATATTCTTCAAAGTTTGCAAGGAAGAACTCCGGGCGTTTTTGTTTCACAAACTTCTGGTTATGCAGGAAGTAATATGAACATCAGTATTCGTGGCCGAAATTCTATTGCAGGAGACAACCTGCCTCTTTATATAATCGATGGTGTTCCTTATATTTCAGACGATATAAAAGAGCAGGTACAGACAGATCGTGTAATAAGAGGAGCGCAAAAAAGATCAAGCCCATTAAATATTCTTAACCCAAACGATATTGAGAGTATCGAAATTTTGAAAGATGCTGATGCTACTGCTATCTATGGTTCAAGAGGAGCAAATGGTGTTGTGCTTATTACCACCAAAAAAGGAGAAGCCGGAAAAACAGAGTTTACTGTTAATACTGCTTCAGGTATATCTGATGTGGCACATATGATAAAAACCTTAGATACTCCTACTTATTTAAACATGCTTCGTACAGCTTTGACCAATGCAAATGCAACTCCAAGTAATTTCAGCACCGGAATAGCCCTTACGGATTTTGACCCAAATGCTTATACGGACTGGCAGGAAAAATTAATAGGTGGTTCTGCAACATTTAATGATTTTTCAGGAAGCTTAAAAGGAGGGAATGACACGACAAATTTTTTATTAAGTGCTGCTTATCATAACGAAACTACTGTTTTACCGGGAGATTTTGGCTATAATAAATTTTCTACGAATTTTAATATCAATCATTATACCTTAAACAAAAAACTGAAGATAGGAGCTTCTGTTATGTTTGCTTCTGATAAAAATAAACTTCCATTTTATGACATCACCAATTATGCTGTAAATACGGCACCAAATCATCCTATTTACAACCCTGATGGTACATATTATTGGTCACCTACTTATTCCAGCGACGTAAACCCAATTGCTGCTCTGGACAGAAGAGTAGAAGATAAGGGAACAAATTTAATTACAAATGTAAGTGCTACATTGGATCTGGCTAAGGGATTGTCCCTTAAAACAGATTTAGGGTATGGAAGAGCACAAACGACATCTGAACAATTTTTACCTGGATCAGGTATGAACAATGTTTATTATACAGCCAATAACATTTCGCTTAATGCGTCAAGATCTTATACTGTTTCCATAAACAACACTAATAATTTTACGATTGAGCCGCAATTAAATTACGTTACTTCTTTATGGAAAGGTAATTTTACTGCTTTGGTTGGAGGTTCATGGCAAAACAGAAAGTCAGAAATGCCTTCTTATGTAAGTTCATCAGTATATAGTTCTGATAACCTTATTGGTATCACAGGTTCTGCAGGAAACGTAACTTCTTATAACGGATCGTCTGAATACAAATATATTTCTCTTTTTAGCAGGATAAATTATAATATCTTAAATAAATACATTCTTAACTTAACCTTTAGAAGAGATGGTTCTTCCCGTTTTGGAGAAAACAAGCGTTATGGCAATTTTGGATCTATAGGTGGTGCATGGGTGTTTACAGAGGAAAAATTCTTAAAAGACAACTCATGGTTGAGTTTTGGTAAAATTCGTTCCAGTTACGGTAAAATCGGTAGTGATGATATTGGGGATTATGGTTATGCCTCTACTTATACCACCAGTACTTATGGAGTTGGAAATGCTGCTATGGCATCAGCCCGAATTGCGAATGCAAATTTTCAATGGGAAGTTACCAATAAATTTGAAGCAGCGCTGGAATTGGGCTTTTTGAAAGACAGAATTTCTTTTACGACGGCTTATTACAAAAACGTTTCTTCCAATCAGTTAGTTCCGTATACTCTTAGTCCGCAAGCAGGGTTTCTTAGTTATCAGGCCAATTTAGGTGCCAAAGTTGAAAATAAAGGATTGGAGTTTACCCTAACCACGACTAATATCCACAATAAAAACCTGAACTGGACAACTTCGTTTAATATTTCTAAAAATACAAACACGTTAGTTTCGTTTCCTAATCTGGCAACTTCATCTTATTTCACTACTTATATAGTGGGGAATCCATTAAACAGTTTGTATTTGTTAAATTATACAGGTGTGAATGCAGCTGGTGTTCCGCAATTTGAAGATGTTAACGGTGATGGAAGAATTTCTACAGGATTTGCAGATACAGGGGTTGGAGACAGAAAATACCAGGGGCCTACTTATCCGGAATATTATGGAGGAATCTCAAATTCTATTTCTTACAAAGGGTTTGCACTTGACTTTTTATTCCAATTTGTAAAACAAGAAGGAAGAAGCTTGTTGTCGTCTATTGCTGTACAGCCAGGATATCCGTACGGACTTGCTAATTATCAGGTAGATGAATACAGAGATTATCTGGCTCAGGGAAATGTATTGAGTTCAAATTTTCAGTCTAGTTTCTTTAATTACTTAGGATCCACAGCTACAGTTGTAGATGCATCTTACATCAAACTAAAAAATGTAAGTGCTTCATACACTATTCCTTTGAATGAAAGCACTAAAAAAGTAATACAGAATATTCGTGTTTCGCTACAAGGCCAAAATTTAGTGACGTTTACCAAATACAGAGGGTTTGATCCTGAAACGCAAGGTTTGGCATTACCTCCCTTACGTACTGTAACGCTTGGAACTCAGTTAACATTTTAAATCTAAAAACATGAAAAATAATTCTATAAAATACACGTATATATTTTCGTTTTTTCTTTTATTGGGATTAACGGGCTGTGATGAAATGCTTGAAGTTGAAATCCCTAGGGAACAGTTGGAATCTGAGAATATTTATGTCTCAGACGCTACTGCTGAAGCTACTGTAAACGGAATTTACCAAAGTATGGTAACGGGGTTAAGTTTTGTTAGTAACATACATTATATGCCCGGAGAAACATCAGATGAACTGATATTAAGAACTCAGCTTACAGATGTTTATAATACAAACGAAATCCAGGAGATTGATAGCGGTGTTATTGCTATGTGGACAGACTTTTATAAAACCATTTATAATGCAAATAAAGCTATTGAAGGTCTAAATGCCAGCACAGCACTTAGTCCGGACAAAAAGAAACGCTGGATTGCCGAAGCAAAATTCGTTAGGGCCTATTGCTATTTTTACATGACTAATTTCTGGGGTGATGTTCCTTTGATTTTAACTACAGATGTTGAAAAAACGGCTTTGGCACCACGAAATACTCAAACTGAAATTTATACTCAGATTAACCTTGATTTATCAGATGCTTCCAATGATCTTCCTGTTAATTACAGTAACTATGGTAATCTGCGTATCAGAGCTACAAAATGGGCGGCAGAAGCATTATTGGCAAGGGTAAATCTTTATTTAGGAAAATGGACAGAAGCTGCAGCTTATGCCAGCTCAGTAATTAGCCAAAACGGTACTTATAAAATAATTACCGGCTTAACAGCCAATAACAGTCCTTTTATTGCTGATAATACGGAAGCAATCCTGCAAATTCCGTATTTTAATACAGCTTATGCCTATGAAGGCGGTGGTTTGTTTACTTCGGGAGGAAAATATATACTTAGAAAAGGAACCGCTCTGTTTGAAACAGGCGATGCCAGAAAAACGAATTGGACAGATCCTGTTACGGGAACTACATTTTTAGCACCAAGAAAATATAAAAATGCATTTGTTGCTACTCCTGTAGAACGTTCAACAGTACTTCGTTTAGCCGAACTTTACCTGATAAGAGCCGAAGCAAGGGTAAAACTAAACGATATTACCGGAGCTCAGGAAGATATCAATGTAATCCGAAACAGAGCTTTATTAGGAAATACTACCTTAACAGATCCTAATCAATTGCTGGATTTAATTGCCTTAGAAAGAGAACGTGAACTTTTTGGAGAGTTCGGTCACAGATGGTTCGATCTTAAAAGAACCGGAAAAGCAGATGAGGTTTTAGGAGCAATTACCGGAAAAATATGGGCTGCAACCGATAAACTTTACCCTATACCGGATTCTGCAAGACGCTCTAATCCTTTCTTAAGTCAAAACTTAGGATACAACTAATCATTTAAAAATTTTACTCAGGAATGTTTTATAAGAAACATTCCTGAGATTTTAAAAAAAACTATGGAAACAACAATTGTAAGAGTTGAGGACTTGTCGCATCAATACAGTAAGGATTGGGCAATACAAAATATCAGTTTTGAAATTAAAACAAATAGAATTTTAGGCCTTTTAGGATCTAATGGCGCTGGAAAATCAACCACAATGAATATTCTTTGCGGTGTTTTAAATCAGACTCATGGAAATATATTTATTGACGGAATTAACCTGAAAGAAAACCCTGTTGAAGCTAAAAAACTAATTGGTTTTTTACCGCAGACACCACCTTTACATTTAGATTTAACAGTAAACGAATATTTAATACACTGTGCAGAATTGCGTCATGTTAAAAAAGAAGATTTACATGCTGCTGTTGAAAAAGCCAAAGAAAAATGTGGCATTGCACATTTTAGCAACCGATTAATTAAAAACTTATCCGGCGGCTACAGACAGCGTGTGGGAATTGCACAAGCCATTATTCACGAACCAAAACTGGTAGTTTTAGATGAGCCAACAAACGGATTAGATCCAAATCAAATTTTAGAAGTCAGAAACTTAATCAAGAAAATCGCTAAAGATAAAGCCGTAATATTTTCTTCGCACATTCTGTCTGAAGTTCAGGCAACTTGTCAGGACATCAGAATGATTGAGAACGGACACATGGTTTTTTCGGACACGCTGGATGCTTTCAACAATTATATAGAAGCTGATAAATTAACGGCAAGTTTCGAGAATCCGCCAACAATCGAGGCCTTAACTGCAATCGATGAAGTCACAGCTGCAGTTTATCTTTCTCCTAAAAAAGTACAAATTACTTTTAAAGGAACACAGGAAGTTGCTGAAAAAATTGTAGCACTCAGCGTTTCTAACCATTGGAAATTACGTGAAATTCAGTTCGAGAAAGTATCTCTGGATGAAATTTTCGCTCAATTATCTAAAAAAGCTCCTTCTAAAAATTCTCCTACTTCTTAAAAAATAAATAAATGAAAACAATATATAGAATAGCTAAAACAGAACTCAACACCATGTTTTACTCGCCTGTTGCGTGGGTCGTTTTAGTCATATTTTCAATCCAGTCAAACTGGAAATTCTTCGACTTAATCGATCGTTTTGAAAAATCGCAAAAGCTAGGCAATGGCATGAACAATTTGTCTCAGGTTGTTTTTTCAGGCTTTATGGGGTTGTTTACTGAGATGCAGAATTATTTATACTTGTACGTTCCCTTATTAACAATGGGTTTAGTGAGTCGTGAAATTAACAGCGGTTCTATAAAACTGCTGCTTTCGTCTCCTATAAAAATTAAGGAAATTGTGTTAGGTAAATACCTCGCCATTGCGGCTTACTGCTCGCTCTTTGTGGCCATATTAGGATTGCAGGTAGTGATTGCTTATTTCTCTATTGATAATTTAGATTTAAAATTTGCCATTTCAGGGCTCATTGGGTTGTATTTATTGGTTTGCACCTATGCTGCTATTGGTCTTTTTATGTCTTGTCTTACCTCTTATCAGGTAGTTGCTGCAATCAGTACTTTGGTGGTTTTGGCAGGGTTAAATTTTATCGGGAAATTATGGCAGGATGTTGCGTTTGTTAAAGATATTACCTACTTCCTTTCTATAGCCGGCCGTGCCAACGAAATGCTGCAGGGGCTTATTATTAGTAAGGATGTATTTTATTTTATTCTGGTAAGCATTCTTTTTATTGTTTTGAGTATCTACAAATTACAAACAGGAAGAGATTCACAAACGACTGCTAAAAGAGTTTTAAAATACACTTTGTTGGTTTCTGTTGTATTGTCACTTGGGTATATTACCTCAAGAGCACCTCTGACATTATATAAAGATATGACTCGCACAAAAGACAGAACCCTTACAGCATCAAGTTTGGATATAGTCAAAAAAATAGAGGGTCCGGTTAAGATAATAACATATGTCAACTTATTAGATATAAACTATTCCATGGCTATGCCGTATTCGCAAAATTATGATATGGCCCGCTTTGAACAATATACACGATTTATGCCTCAAATAGAGATGGAATATGTGTACTATTATGATACCTCAAACAATGAAGCTTTGTATGCTCAGAATCCGGGATTGAATGACAAACAGCTTGCCGAAAAAATGATCGAGACACAAGGTATGAAACTCGACAAGTTATATTCGCCTGCAGAAATTAAAAAAATTATTGATTTAGGCCCGGAGCAAAACCGCGTAGTCAGAACGATAGAATACAACGGACAGAAAACATTTTTAAGAATGTATGATGATTTATTCAAAGCGCCGAGTGAAAAAGAAATTTCTGCAGCTTTAAAACGTTTGGTGGTTCCTGCTCCTAAAATTGTTTTTGCAACCGGAAACATGGAACGCAGTGTTGACAAAAACGGAGACAAAAATTACAAAACCGGATTTAATGAAATTACTTTCAGATTTTCCTTGATCAATCAGGGATTTGATGTTTCGTCTGTAGATATCAATGCACAGAATATTCCGGAACAGACTAGTATTTTAGTTATTGCCGATCCAAAAACACAATTGAGCCAGGGTGCCATTGACCGCATCTCTAAATATATCGATCAGGGAAAAAACCTGATGCTTTTGGCTGAACCTGAAACAAATTTGGCATTGTCAGCCATTACAGATAAATTAGGAGTAAGCTTTACCAAACAAACATTGGTACAGGAAAGTGAAATTAATTCTCCTGATTATTTAGTAACCAATCTTCAAAAAAATATTGATTCTACCCTAATTAAATTCAGCCCTAATCCAAATAATAATCCTATTCCGCTTTTAGGAAGCAGTGGTATCAAAACCGTTAAAGATGCAGGATTTAAAGTAACGCCGCTTTTAAAAACAAACAATCAGCCGGCTTGGGAATCGCAAACAGGTATTACATCAGTTTCACCGGAATTGAAAAAACAGCCTTCTGTAACAGCAGTACCTTTAGTGGTTGCTCTAACCAGAAACATAAATGGTAAATCTCAAAAGATAATTGTGGCCGGAGATGCTGATTTTATGGGTAATGCCGAATTAAACAGAGGCGGTTCAGGAACATTCCAATTTGTAACCGATATTTTTAGCTGGTTTAGTAACTATCAATTTCCTATTGATACTACGCGTCCTGAAAACATTGATAAAAAGCTAACGATAACAGCCAATCAGGTTTTCATCAGTAAAATTGTCTTCATCGGACTGTTTCCTTTGTTGATTATATTAAGCGGTGCTTTTATTCTAATCAGAAGAAACAGAAGATAAAAATCAAAAAAATGAATACAAAAAAAAATATCATTATCGGGATTTTAGTATTGTCCTTTCAGGGTGTATTTTCCCAATTTAAAACCAATATTCCACTTAATAAAAATGTTATCAATGGTAAACTTCAAAACGGATTGACTTATTATATTCTGCATAACGAAGAACCAAAAGACCGGGCGAGTTTTTACTTTGTTCAAAATGTGGGTGCCATACTTGAAGATGACAATCAGAATGGATTAGCGCATTTTCTGGAACATATGGCTTTTAATGGAACGGAACATTTTAAAGGAAAAGGAATCATTAAAATGCTGGAAAAAGACGGAGTTAGTTTTGGAAAAGATATCAACGCTTATACTGCTCAGGACGAAACCGTTTACAACATTAGCAATGTTCCCGTAACCAATGAGACATTAATCGATTCTACGCTTTGGGTTTTGCACGACTGGTCCGGATCACTTTCCTTAACAGATGCTGAAATTGATGCAGAAAGAGGCGTTATCAGGGAAGAATGGAGAACCAGAAGAACAAGTGGTTTCCGTTTAAAAATGCAGACCGATCAGGTTTTGTATAAAGGATCAAAATACAGTAAACGTGATGTTATTGGCGATTTGAATATCATCAATAATTTTAAATATGCTGAACTTAGAAACTATTACAAAAAATGGTACAGACCAGATTTGCAAGCAGTAATCATTGTTGGTGATATTGATGTGAAAGTATTGGAACAAAAAGTCAAAACAATATTCTCAGGTATTCCGCTTGCAAAAAAAGCAGATGTAAGAACATATACAGAAATCCCGAAACACGATGAATTGTATTTTGGAACCGCAGCCGATAAAGAAGCTTCATCAACATCAATTACTTTGCAATATGTTCAGGATAAACCTTTTATAAAAGACAGTATCGTTACACGTAAGAACGTAATGAATTCTTTTTATACCAGTATTTTGAATAATCGTTTTAAGGAATTACTCTTAAAAAATCAAGGTTCGAGTTTGAATTTAAAAACATATTTTGAACCAATTTCAAGATTAAATACTTCGTTTAATATTTCGGCGCTATCAAAAAAAGGAAAAGTACTCGAAGCTTTTGAAGAAGCTTACACAGAAGCGGAACGCTTGAGACGTTTTGGAGCTGCACAGGCAGAATTAGACCGGACAAAAAAACTTTTTATCAGCTCGTATGATGATTTTCTGAGCAATAAAGATAAAATTGACAATGAAACATGGGCAGATAAATTAACTGATTATTTCTTAAAAGCAAAACCATTTCTATCGTCGGAAGAGGATTATAAACTGATTGTGGGCATCATTAAAAGCCTTTCACTGGAGGAATTGAACGCTTACGCAAAAACGATTCAGACTCCTGCCAATCAGGTTATTTTGATAACAGGTTCTGAAGATGACAAAAATAGTTTTCCGACTAAAGAAGCCGTTGTCAATGTAATGAAAAAGGTTGAAAGCATGACTTTAGTACCTTACACAAAAAAAGAAAACAACACGCCTTTAATAGAAAAAGAATTAAAACCTGTCGCTATTAAAAAAACATTTGATGTGGCTGGTATAAAAGATGCAAAAGGGTATATTCTTGAAAATGAAGCGAAAGTAATTGTGCTTCCAACAACATATTCTCAAGATCAGATTGTTTTCTCTGCTTTTTCAAAAGGCGGTAAATCTTTGGTCAAAACAGAAGATTTGACTTCGGCCGAAATTGCGGCAACACTGGCAAGGTCCTCCGGACTCGGTAATTTTGACAACATTGGTTTAAAAGAAAAACTAACCGGAAAAGTGGCGCAGTCTGCACCTTTTATTGGTGAAAACACACAAGGTTTTCAGGGGAGTTCAAACAAAGCCGATTTTGAAACCATGCTGCAATTGCTTTATCTCTCTTTTGAAGCACCACGCTTTGATGCGAACATCTTTAATATTCTAAAAGAGCAATATAAAAATCGTTTAGAAACCATCAAAAAAGATAATGGAAGCGCTTTTAAGGACACAGTTGATTTAGCCAATTCAAATCACAATCCGCGTACATTCATTTTCAATGAAAAATTCCTGGAGACTATAGATCTTAAAAAAGCAGAAAAGATCTATCGTGAGCGAATTAAAAATGGATCTGGTTTTACCTTTATTTTTGTTGGAAATATTCCAGACTCTGCTTTGGGATTAATTCAGAAATACATCGGAAATATAAAATCTGGCCCAGCTGTAAAAGAGAATTTTGTTGATCATAATATTGAGCCCGCAAAAGGAAAAACCGTAGTTCATTTTAAACGCCCGATGGAAGTTCCTAAAACAACTGTTTACCTAAACTTAACAGGAAAAACAGAATACAGCAAAGAAAATGCACTTAAAATGTATGTTATTGGGGAATTATTATCCAAACGATTCCTGCAGACCATCAGGGAAGAAGAAGGCGGCAGTTACGGTGTAAACGTTGGCGGTAATCTTGAATTGATTCCTAAACCTACTTTTAGCCTTGCTTTGACTTTTGACTGTAATCCTGATAAGCAGGAAAAATTAATGGAAATTGTCTGGAAAGAATTAAATGATTTAAAAACGATTCCGGTTAATGCAAATGATTTAGAAGACATAAAAAAAGCACTTTTAAAAAACTGGGAAGAATCGCTTAAAACAAATTCTTTTTGGAACAAAACCCTTTACGATAACAGTTTGAATGAGCTTCCGTTTTTACAGGATGATGAATATAAAAATTTAATTTCAAAATTTAATCAGAAAACTATTCAGCAGTTTAGTAAGCACGTTTTGGATAGTTCCAGTAGTGTTGAAGTCATTATGAGCCCGGAGAATTCATCGGGAAAATAAGAACTTAGCAACATTTTTTTTATTTTTAATTAGTTTTAAAGGTTGTCTTGCGAGACAACCTTTTTTGTTATCTCTCACCAAATTACAACAAACTCAAAGTCCAATTTTGTAATATATATAATTAATTATGTAAAGATAAAATCATATTTTTTGTCGAAATTTATAAATTGACCCCAAATAGTTATGCAGAAAAATTTTCCTCAATATCGTATTCTTATATTTAGTAGTGATGTTCAGGAAATTGAACATATGAGCGAATTGATTCATGACAGGATTTCTTCTCCTAAAATCACTATTGCTGCAAATTTTAAAAGTGTCTGCAAAATAATTTCTGCTTTTAACTTTGATGTGATTTTAGTATGTATAAATCATACAGACAGCGGTATCGAAATATTAGATTTTATTGAAAAGAACATAAGCAGAGCAGGAGTAATAGTCATTTCGGATATTATGGCAATTTCGGAAATTGTTGATTCGAAAAATGCAGATAATAGTGCTAATGTATTTGATTATTTGCCAAAAAGTGAGTTAAGTTCTTTGCTGCTGTTTAAAAGCGTTATTTACATTAGTGAAAAAAATAAATTTCATATTAAGTTAAAAAACCTGGAGCGTAAATACAGTAATTTATTTGAGATGAATCCTGTTCCTATGTGGATTTATGATTTAGAATTTTTAAAATTTTGGCGTGTCAATGATGCCGCTGTCCGTAAGTATGGATATACAAAAGATGAATTTAAGGAAATGACATTAAAAGATATACGACCTAAGGAAGATTTAGTAAAGTTGGAAAAAGCTGTAGGTATGGTACGAAAACATAAAAAACTCTTCACTAACGGAATTTACCGACATAAAAAGAAAGATGGTACCATAATGTATGTTGAAGTTGTAAGCAATATAATCTATATTGATAAGGTAAAATATGGACTTGTCCTTGCGAATGATATAACCGAAACCCTGGATTATATTCAGGCAATAGAGGATCAAAATTCTAAGCTGCAGGAAATAGCATTCAATCATTCCCATATAATCAGGGCGCCTCTTACCAATATGATGGGCATATTAAATCTGGTTAAAGAAATGGATCTTAATACTCCGGAAAGTGCCGAATTATTAGAACATCTTTTTACATCTTGTAATCAGTTGGATGAAAAAATTGCTGAAGTTGTAAAAAAAAGTGCTTCATATCCTCTTTCAAAAAATTAAGACGGGAGACTTCTTTGTTTTACTTATTTAAGATAATCAGATATTCCGCTTAGTGATTAAGGATAACCTTTTTTGTTTTTGATTTCGCCTTTGATGTAACTTTTGGGCATTAATAGGTTATGTCAAATTCAACATGTTTAATATACTTTCGATTGTACGTATATAAAACATGAATTTTTCCGTCTGAAGCCTGAATTATTGCCGGATAGCTGAATTCGCCTTCTTTTTGGTTTTCAAGATCAAATAATTTTGTCCAGTATAGTCCGTCTTTTGAATATTCCACGTCCAGTATATTTCTGCCATTGAACCAGTCTTTTCCTTGTTTTAGGGGATTATTCACCAATAAAAAAGATTTTTTTGATAAGGTCAGTGCATCAACACCTGAGTTAGAGTTTACCACATTCAGGGTATCGGTATGGTTCCAATTTTGTCCATTATCTTTAGACCAGCTGGTAATTAGTTTATTGTGTTTACTTCGACACAGCATCTGAATAATTTTATCAGAATGAACCAGAAATGTAGGTTGGATAATATCAAAATTTTTATTGTTTTCAATGTTAATTTTGGTCCACTTATCGGTTGCTTCAGTATAAGTTTCAATATGGCTTCTCCACTGATTATTTTCTATACTTTCTGTACTGCTTCCGCACAAAATAGTTCCCTGAGTTGTTTCTATGGGTTTATTTTTAATGGGACCCAGAATTCCCTCGGGCAGGTATTTCGGATTGCTCCATGTTGTCCCGTCATCATTAGAGGTAATCATGGCACCAAACCATTCCCTCGGATTTTTTCCAACTTTATAAAACAAGTATAATTTTTTGCTTTTACTTTTAAATAATACAGGGTTCCAGCACGGTAAAGTATCACCTTGTTTTATTAAGGGCTTAATAATATTTTGAGGCGATGACCATGTTTTTTCTTTATAAGTCGACAAATAAATCCCTACATCTTTAGCTCCTTCATGTTTTCCGCCAAACCAGGCAGCCATAAGTTGGCCGGGTTTGATTTCAACAAGAGTTGCGGCGTGGCTGTTGTTTGTTATTGGTTCGTTAGAAATATAACTTTGAGTGATATTGGTTGCTTTTGGATTTTTCTCTAACACGGAAGCACAGGAAAAACAGGCTAAAGCTAATAATACCAAGGGATAATTTAATTTAAAAATCATTGTTAATCGTAAGAGTTGATAAGTAGCGGTGTTTTTTACCTGAGATGATGATTAAGTGCTGTAATGAATATTATTTTTTGTCATCTAAGCTATTTAATTTTCCAACAAGTACTCCCGAAATATTCCAATGATTAGTACTGGGACCTTCATTAGGACCTTGTTCAATAACAACCTCCAGGACATGTTTTCCTTTTTTAAACTTAGTTAAAGGAATAATATAAGGAGAAGTCAACATTCCGGGACACCAATTTGACCGGCTTAAATCACTGGAAGAAAGACCGTCAGGGAAATTTCCCGATGCCGGATTAGATAAACGATACGATGCACAATCTGTTCTCCAGGGTATAATTTTAAAAACTTCTTCGCCATCAACAAATAGTTTGTTCATTCTGGGAGTAAATTCATCTCCGTTATCCCAGCCTCCATGCCCCGTAGTGGTATACAAAAGTTGTAGATTTTCAATATTTTCCTCTATTTCAAAATCTACCTTTAAAGTATCATTAGCAAAAAGCCCTCCATAGTTTTGTCCTGACATTTCCAGGGTATTTACCGTTGAGAATAATGGTGCTATATAATTTTTTTTAGCAGTATTCTCGTTTTTATTCATCGAAGGATAAGAGTCCAGTTCGAGACTTATTATATGACCACCTGCATCATAATTACCAATAAAAACGCCAATCCAGATTTCATCTTCATCTGTTGGAATTAAAGAAGTTACTTCTTCTTTATAAATGACATTTTCAGCCCAGTTATAATTATTTATTTTTCTCTTATCATTAAAATAATTAACCCCAAATGGTGTAAAAAAACTTAGTATTTCAATTGAAGGAGAATACTCTTTTTCTTTTATTATTCCCTGGTATTTATTTTTTTTATTGTCTGTGTAAACCGGCAACTTTTCTAAACCATACAAATAAGCGTCTAATGGTGTAGTCATTCCTTTTTTCTTCGTTGGAATAATAAATACAGAACCTGTTCGATCATAAGCGTCTCCATTAGACTTACAAGTTAGTTTTGCAAAAATGGCACTGCTGTTTTTTAATTCCGGAGTAATTTTTATTTTTTTGAGAACTACGCTTCCTTTAGAAAAATGATAAACCTTGTCTGTAATAAGGTCTTTTTCCTGGGGAATTGCAGAATTTGGGTCGAAGTTTAGAACTTCATTCTCAAAAACATGCAATTTATTATATCTGGAATTAATGATAATTTCTTCAAATTCTGACTTATTAACCAGTACTGTTTTGTCATCATAATTAACAAATGGTTTATAATTTTTAACTTTCGTTATAGAATTGGCTGTCAAAGTTTCATTCCCATTATAAACCAATTCAAGAACAAGTGCATTTTTATTTGGCAAAAAATTACTATTAGGTGTTCCTTTTGCAGCAGTCTTTTCAGTATACCAGACATCGATTTTATTTGAGAAATAAGAAAAAGAAACATGTTGGCACTTATATCCAAGTATAATTCGAGTGTCATTTTCTTGCTTGGGAATAGGTAAACTATCAAAAGGAGTTACTTTTTTAAATACTTTTCCCTCGTAATTAATCGCGCTAATATTACAATTATTCTTTAAATCAATGTATTGTTGAACCTTATCCTCTGGTTTTGACAAAAAAAGCATTTGATTTTGAAAAAAAATGGATATATCCTCATTTGTTTTTTTTCCATTGCTATATTGATCATAACTAATTTTAAATACCTCCGATTTATTTTGAGCAGCAAGAATCAAAGGCAAAAAAACTATTATAAATTTAAAAATTCTCATAATCTGTTTTTATAATTTTAAAGCTTAATAAGATTTTGTGGCGATAACTACTATATTTTTCTTTATACGTAAGCACAGGAAAAACGGCTAAAGCTAATAATATCAATGGATAATTTAATTTAAAAATCATTGTTTATGATAAGGATTAATAAGTCAATAATTAATTATTGCTGACGATTCATTTTTTGTTTATGGTTTTCGTACATGGAATCAAAACACAGTTGGCCCAGGCTACTAATCCAAGAATAAAGAAAAGTCCGGCTATAATTATAATGGGTATTAATGTATTATCATTGTTTGGATAAAATAGGATATTGCTATTGGCCATAGTTTTTATTATTAAATGTTTATATAAAACAAAAGGAGAGTGTTACCTCTCCTTTTGCTGTTATAAGTAACGAATCTCTTTATCTTTACTTATTAAATTTATTTTACATCCCACCAAAGTTTCGTTCCTCCTGTGTCCGGACCGCCTAATTTTACGATTCCATCAAGAACAGCGTCTTTGTTGGCAGAGTATTCATTTGTAGTGTAGATAACTCTTTTCATTAGGCTTTTACCAACACCTGCGTCAACGTTATCTGTGTTAAGTATCGGATAAATTACTTTTGCATCACTTCTGCGTAAGTCAGCCCAAGTTTCCCAAGATTCTGGGAACAATGCTAAATACTTTTGCACTGCAATTTGTGTACGTTGATTAGCTTCGGTAGAAGACCAAGCAACCGGAAGTTTTACTGGTACATCTGCTAATTCTGTTAAAGTAGGGTAAGATGCTAAAATTTGAGGTACAACCGGCAGTGTATTTCCTGCGATGTAAGCATTGATATCAGCGGTATTGGTAATACCCCATTGAGCCATAGACAATTTAATACCTGCTTCATATAAACTTTGAGCAGTTCCGCTCATATTCCATCCGTTCAAAGCACCTTCAGCTCTGTTTAAATAACACTCAGAAGCCATGAAAACTTCGATGTTTTTAGTTTCGCTGATAGTTCCTGTAGAACCATTACCTAATACATCATTATTAAATGTAGAGAACTTAGTTGTGCCAAACTGATCGTCTAAACCTCCAATAGGTTTTCCTTGATAACCTCCAGTTTCGATAGGAGAAAACCAAAGCGGTAATCTTGGATCATTATATCCTTTAAGGATACTTTCCATAGATGCAGTCATTGTATAACCCCATCCGTTTACAATCATGTTTAAGTTGTTTGGAGTAATGTTACTAACTTTAAAGTAAGCACTTTGATCGTTAGTTTCGATAACTCCTGCTGCTACAGCAGCTTCTGCTTGTGTTTTAGCTTTAGCGGCATCAACATCAGAAATTCTTAATGCGATACGTAATCTAAGACTGTTTCCAAATCTTCTCCATTTGTCTGTGCTGCCTTGATAAATTCTATCATTTGGTTGTAATAAACCAACTGTTGCAGAAGAACTGCTGCTTAATGTAGCATTAGATTCGTCTAACAATTTAAAGAAGTCTGCATAGATAGTCTCTTGACTGTCGTAAGCCACTTTTTCTTTACCATTTCCAGCTTCTGTATATGGAATTGGTCCGTAAGCATCTGTCATTTGGTTGTACATGAATACTTTCCAAATTTTTAATACAGCAAGTGCCTGCTCATCTCCGGCGGCAGCTTTAACAGCATTATTTAAAGCCGGAACAGCAACTGTGTAAAATCTAGTCCATCCACGAGCTTCAAAACCGCTGAAATCATTTCTTTCTGTACCATATCCGCAGCTTAAGTATTGGATAAAAGTAGATGATAATATCCCGGTAGCAATACCCCAGGTTCCTTGATCATCTACACCTGGTGAAGAGTACGATCCATTATGAATACCTGCATAAAGTGCAGATGCAAATGAAGGACCTGCTAGACTCGCATCTAATTGATCTTCAGTAAGAGAATTTTTATCTGTGTTTACGTCATCAAAATCGCTTGTGCAACTTGAAAAAACAGCAACCATCGATAAGACAACCCCCAGTGTTTTAATTTTATAACTATTTTTCATGATATCTTTTTTATTAATTAAAATCCAAATTTAACATTAACTCCATAATCTCTCGTTGAAGGAATGTTGAAAGATTCTATACCTTGTAAATTTCCTGTACCTGCACCTTGTTCTGGATCAAAATATTTTGCTTTATTCACGAAAAAGAATAAGTTTCTTCCCACTAATGAAAAATCAATATTTGAGAAACCTGAGTTGCCTAATAAACGTTTTGGTAAAGAATATCCAAATACAAGTTCTCTTAATCTAATGTTTGTAGCATCATAAATAAAAGGCTCTGCAATTGGAGTTCTTTGCCCTACAGATGTCCAGTATTGTTCTGCTGTTATACTTGTAGTATTAGGACTATATGTTCCATCTCCGTTAGCAACAACACCACCAACAACAATACCGCCTTCTCTTCCTGCCAATGTAATATCATTTACTCCTAAACCAGCTTGTCTGGCCTGAGTATAAGAAATAACTTCTCCACCGATTCTGAAATCAACTAGGAAACTTAATGAGAAGTTTTTGTATTTGAAATTATTTTTGAAACCTGCAGTCCAATCTGGATTAAAGTTTCCGGCACGAACATCAAAACTATTTGTAGCAAGTGGTAAACCAGCAGCATTTACAATAATTTGGCCATCAGCTGTTCTTTGGAAACCTTTAATATACAAATCTCCGTATTCTCCACCTTCAACAACTTTACTTCTTACTAACCTTCCTTCTCCAAGTACCAATTCATCTCTTCCATCATAGATAGATTTTACTAAAGATTTGTAAGTTGCGAAGTTTGTAGTAATATCCCAAGTAAAGTTTTCTGTCTGGATAGGAGTCGCAGTAAGCACAACCTCGTAACCTTTATTTTGAATTTCACCACCATTAACAACTCTTCTGGAATATGCAGAAGATTCAGGTGTGTTGATATAGAAAATCTGATCTTTTGTATTTGTTTTGAAATAAGTAAAATCTACTCCAATACGGTTTCTTAAGAATCTAATATCAGCACCAAATTCTATAGAATTAGACATCTCTGGTCTAAGATTTGGGTTTGCAGCAGTTGTTTGTCCGTATAACATACCTCCGTTACCACCAATGTATGATAATCTAGAACTTGTTTGGTAAGGATCTGTATCATTACCCACTTTTGCGTAAGAAGCTCTTACTTTTGCAAAACTGATTACTTCCGGCAATGTTGCCATATCTGAAATTACACCAGAAAGACCAACTGAAGGATAAAAGAATGATCTATTATCTGCTGGTAAAGTAGATGACCAGTCATTTCTTCCTGTTATATCTAAAAACAAATAGTTTTTATAACCAATTTGCCCGAATCCGTAAACAGAGTTAATTTGTTTTTCAGAAGCTGTACTAGTAGATGAAATAGTAGAAACATTAGATAGGGCAAAATAATTTCTTTTACTTAAAATACCTCCAGAACCTAAAGAAGAACTGTTTTGTTGCAGCATGTTTGCACCTGCATTAAGACTTACAGAAAAGTCTCCGAATTTCTCATTATAAGCAAGTAAGGCATCAGTATTAAATTCGCTTACTGTCTCATAAGATTCGCTGTAAGAACCTAAGTTATTATTAAATTCAGCAGTAGCATATCTGTTTCTTACTGCTTTATTTGTCATTTGATCCAAACCTGCTCTAACTTGTAAACTTAACGTTTTTGTAAATTCATATTTAAGAGAAGCTAAACCAATAAATCTATTTCTTTTGTCTTTACGAGAATCGTCACGTAATGCAGACCAATATGGATTTCCACCAGGAGCTCCGGTTTCATCTAAGAAGTAATTCTTTTGCAATTGTCCGGCAGCATCTCTATATTCAAAATCTCTGTAATCGTTATATTTAATACTACGAGGCAATAAATAAACTGATGTACCAATAGACTCTTCACCTGTTCTTAATAAATTATCAATGTCTTGAACAATATAATTTGTTTTTACATCTAAAGATAATTTATCAGAAAGTTTGCTTGTCAATCTTAAGTTAAGATTGTGTCTTTCTAATTTATTTCCTCCCACGATACCTTCTGCATGAGTGTTAGTATAAGAGAAATAACCTTGAGCTTTTTCATTTCCTGTAGTTACAGTTAATGTATTGGCTAAGTTATAACCTGTTTTAAAGAAATCCATTGAATTATTTGGCTGTGGTGAGTAACTTGTAGTTGCAGGACCAGAATAATTTGGATTACGAACTAACTGCCAAGCAGATACCTGACTTCCGTCTAATTTTGCTCCCCAGCTTGAGCTAGAGTTTGCAACGTAGTTTCCTTGAGTTCCTTGACCGTACTCATTTTGGAAGTTCGTTAAGTTGTAAGCTGTTGAAGCCATGAAATTAGATGACAACGAAACAGAAGTTTTTCCAGCCTGTCCAGATTTAGTAGTAATAACGATTACACCATTACTTGCTCTGGTACCATAAAGAGCAGCTGCAGACGGTCCTTTAAGAACTGTCATAGAAGCAATATCTTCTGGGTTGATGTTAGAAATACCATCAGGTTGTGTTGTTCCTCCTGTATCAATATCTGGATTTGTAGTCGTTGTTCCGTTACTAATTGGCACACCATCCACAACATACATTGGCTGGTTGTTACCATTAAGAGATCTATTCCCTCTTAAAGTAATTCTGGAAGAACTTCCTACACCATTAGAAGTCGTAGAAAAGTTAAGACCTGCAACTTTACCGGAAAGTGAGTTGGCAACGTTCAATGACCTTGCTTGGGAAATTTCACTAATCCCAACATTTTGAGCGGAATAGGAGATGGCTTTTTTCTCT
Source organism: Flavobacterium sp. CF136 (assembly GCF_000282055.1). Classification (GTDB taxonomy): domain Bacteria; phylum Bacteroidota; class Bacteroidia; order Flavobacteriales; family Flavobacteriaceae; genus Flavobacterium. The sequence goes on along the minus strand of NZ_AKJZ01000061.1, from coordinate 30,551 downwards.
CTCTTAATACCTAACGCAGTTACTACCACTTCAGATAATTGTTGGTTGTTGGCACTTAATGTTACATTAATACTAGTTAATCCTGCAACAGGAATTTCTTTAGTGGCACTCCCTACATAAGTAAATACCAAAATTGCTGATTGATTTGTAACACTAATACTGTATTTACCATCAAAATCTGATGATGTACTGGTTTTTGTCCCTTTAACAACAACATTTGCTCCCGGGATTGGCATTCCGCCAGCGTCTGTGATTGTTCCTGTTACTGTAGATGTTTGAGCCTGAAGAGTCTGAAATCCTAACAAGCAAAACAAAAACAGTAATTTTAGTACGTTTTGATTCATAGTTTAATTGTTTGTGAGTTAATAACATGTTAAATTTACGCAGAGCATTGTTAATTAAATCATTATTTCGACAAATGACAATTTTGAAAAGGTGTAGGGTAATTTTTTTATTTTAAACTACATTTTTATAATTAAAATCCTTACGTTTCCAATGTTGGCGCCTCATTAACTCACAACAATTATTATTTTCATTAGAATATTATCTGTTTTATACTTAAAAACATAAATTATATGTTTTTGGAATCAATTTACAACCCTGAAGCTTAGTTTTTGCAAATCGACAGAGTTTCCTCCAACCATAACTTCAAAATCACCAGGTTCAACAACTCTTTTCATTTCTCTGTTCCAAAGACTTAATTCTTCCGGAGTTAATACAAATTCTACCTGTTTTGTTTCACCTTTCTTAATAAATAGTCTTTTAAAACCTTTTAATGTTTTTCTCGGAGTTGTTACACTGCTGTAAACATCATTGATGTATAATTGTACCACTTCATCACCATCATAATTTCCTGTGTTTTTAACATCTACACTAACTTTCAGTTCGCCGTCAGGTTTAATTTCTTTAGTGTTCAGGTTAAAATTTGAATATTCGAACTTTGTATAACTCAGGCCATATCCGAAAGTATATAATGGATTTTCACTTTCAGAAACATATCTGTGTATGGCAGAAGGTTTCTGATTGTAATATATAGGTAACTGTCCCACGGATTTAGGAAATGTAACTGGAAGTCTTCCTCCCGGGTTATAATCTCCAAATAAAACATCAGCAACTGCTTTTCCACCAGCTTCACCAGGAAACCATCCTTCTACAATAGCCGGAATATTCTCGCTGATCCAATTTACCGAAAGCGGACGGCCATTTAGCAATACACAAACTACCGGAGTTCCTGTTTTTTGAATCGCTTCAATAAGTTCCTGCTGCATACCATGTAAATCTAAAGTAGCAACATCTCTGTTTTCTTCAACCAATTCATTGGATTCTCCTAAAACTACAATCGCAACATCAGCTTTTTTAGCAGCGTCTATGGCAGGTTGTAAATTGACTTTTTCTAAATTCCAGCGTAAGTGAGCTCTTGCTCCCCAGCCGCCTTCCCACATCTCAATGCGGACTTTGTATTTTTTACCGGCTTCAATATTTTTTGGCGTAGTTACCATATTAGTAGCTCCTTTTGTCCAGTTGTCAATCACTAACTGATCGTCAATCCACATTCTGATTCCGTCATCAGAACTTAAACCCAACCAGCCGTCAAATGCTTTTTCTGATTTTATGAAACCCGTCCAGCGAATAGAAAAATCATCATCTGCAACACCATCTCCGGGAGACCATGGCCAATCGAATTCTAATTGACTGTCAATACGGGTCAGGGCAGGAGTTCCTTCTAAATTCCTATTGTTGAAATATTCTCCTTTTAGTCCGTTTTGAGATTCATCAGGGGTAAACAAATAAGCTTTCGGAATAACCTGTCCCATCACGATCAAAGGCACACCTTCTTCATAAAGTACATTTGTTTTTGCACCCACAACCTGTTTTATACCTTCTAAAACTGTTGTTCCAACCTTATTTTTTACAGAATATCCACCCAATCTTGAAGCATTGGCGTTTGGGCCAATAACAGCGATCGTTTTGATATCCTTTTTTAAGGGCAAAATATTGTTTTCATTTTTTAATAAAACAATAGATTTATGACCTGCTTCTAAAGCGATATCCTGATTTTCTTTCGTATGAAAACGCTCTTTAATCAGGTTTTTATCAGTATACGGATTTTCGAATAAGCCTAATAAAAATTTAAGTCTTAAAACTCCTCCAGCAGCACGGTCTATTTGCTCCATCGTAAGTTTTTTTTCATTCACCAAATCAATAATCGTTTGCTGCCAGAACTCATTTGTGAAATCATAAAATTGCATATCAACCCCGGCAGAAATTGCAGTTCTGATGCTTTCTTTTGGAGAGTCTGTAACATAATGAGTAGTTTGGAGGTATTTGATAGCTCCCAAATCTGAAACCACGATTCCTTTGAAACCCCATTCTTTTCTCAAAACATCAGTCAAAAGCCAGTGATTTGCCGCACAAGGAATACCGTCTAATTCAGAGTAGGCACACATGGTTCCTAAAGCGCCACCTTTTCTAAAAGCTTTTTCAAATGATGGTAAAAAATCCTGACGGGCAGAACGTTCCCCAACCAAAACCGGAGATGCATTTCCTCCTGCCTGTGGGATACCGTGAACTGCAAAATGTTTTGGTTCTGCAATAATAGAACGATCTGATTTCAAATCTTCACCCTGCATTCCTTTTATCATCGCAAGGCCAATTTCACTGTTCAGATAAACATCTTCACCAAATGTCTCGGCAACTCTTCCCCAACGCGGCTCAAGACCAACATCTAAATTAGGGCCTAAACCAAAATGAACTCCGTGGGCTCTGGCTTCAGTTCCGATTACCTTTCCAACTTTATCCATTAGACTGGTATCCCAGGTAGAACCTAAACCAATGCTCATTGGGAAAGCAGTACTTCCGTCGTCTAAATAACCATGAAGCATTTCACACATAATCAGCGCAGGAATACCCCATTTGTTCTTTTTAATAACTTCACTCTGAAGATCATTAATCATTTTCGCCGAACGCGGATAAATATCATGAATAGCCCCAATGCCAAGATTTCCGATTTTAGCATCAGATTTGGTTTTGGAAAAATCTTCTTTGTCTTTAAAATACTCGCCTTTGTACATATCCATCTGACGAACTTTTTCCTCCAGGCTCATTCGGCTTAACAAGTCTTTTACTCTGTCTTCAACAGGCATTTTAGCATCCTGGTATGGATACTTTTTCTGTGCTGAGCTTTGGTTAAAAAAACCTAAAGCCATTACGAAAATAATGGCTGTCTTTTTCATTCTTAATTGTAACATAATCGTGTTTTTTAATTTTGAATCACTTTCAGTGTTTTTCCATTCACAAAATCTTCATGAGAGATAAAAAAACTATTAATCGTTTTTCCGTCTAATTCAATTTTATTGATTTTGCGATCATTATTTTTTTCCCGTTCAATTACAATACTTTTATTTTTATAGTATTTTGAATCTAATTGAATCGTTATTTTATCAAACATTGGGGTAGTAATCGTGTAAATCGGATCTCCGGGAGATATCGGATAAATTCCCATCATTGAATATACTAACCAGGCAGACATAGTTCCGGTGTCGTCATTTCCCGGTAACCCTTTTGGTTTGTTCTGAAAATATTCTTTTACCAGTTTTTTTACCATTTCCTGACTTTTAAATTCGTCTCCTTTGATGTAATTAAACAAATAAGGATAAGCAATATCAGGCTCGTTTGCCATATCAAATTGTTTAATATCGAATACTTTTTGCAATTGATTTGAAAAGCCTTTATCACCGCCCATTAATTTTATAAGCCCTTTGATATCATGCGGAACCATAAAAGCATATTGCCATGCATTACCTTCTATAAAACCAATATTTTCTTCAAAATTGGCTCCCGATACAGGATCAAATGGTTCGTACCATTTTCCGTCAGCTGTTCTTGGGCGAAGTAATTTTAAATTTTTATCGAATAATTTTCGGTAGGATAACGAACGGTTTTTAAAACGTTCCTGATCTTCTTTTTTTCCTAATGCTTTCGCTAAAAGTGAAATCGAATAATCAGATGCATTATATTCCTGTGTTGTAGAAACGGGTCCACGATCACTAGTTGTTAAAAATCCTTTTTCGATATAATCTTTAAGCCCCGGACGTAATGGATTGTTTTCGATTTGGTCGGCACCTTTCAACATCGCTTTGTAGGCTTTTTGCACATCAAAATCCTGAATCCCTTTTAGGTAAGTATCGGCAATAACAATACTTGCAGGATCGCCAACCATAGTAAACGTTTCTGTAGAATTTAATTCCCATTTCGGCAGCCAGCCATTTTCATCATACATTTCCAGCATGCTTTTAACCATATTTGATTGTTGCTGTGGATATACCAATGACATTAACGAATGTAAATTTCTATAGGTATCCCAAAGCGAAAAAACAGTGTATCGCGTTCCGTCTGTTTTACCAATTTTGCCTCTTTTTATTTCAGGATATTCCCCATTGAAATCATTTAAGGTATTTGGATGAATCAAAGTATGATACAATGCCGTGTAAAAAATAGTCTTATCGTCTTTTGAACCGCCTTCTGCCAAAATCTTAGAAAGTTCCTGGTTCCATTCGTTGTACGTTTCCTTATAAACGGTGTCGAATGATTTGTTTCCGGTTTCTTTTTCTAAATTTTCGCGTGCATTTGCGATGCTTACGTACGAAACTCCAATTTTAACTTCAACCGTTTCTGGTTTGTCAAACTGATAGGAAAAATAAGTTCCGATGCTGTCACCAACAACCGTTTTGATTGTATTTTCCATCATTCTGGTTTTTCCGTTATACGTCATCCATTGTGCTTCTGTACCTTCGTATTTTGATGGTTTTTTCCAAACCCCAAACTTGTTGGCAGGTTTAGAAAATTTCGCAACAAAATATACCGGATATGCATCTTCCGGACTGTTGTAACAAAACGAACCAACGCTTCTCATTCCTTCAATTTCAGATGAAGAAACCACTTTTACCATAGCGCCTTCTTCATTTGTCAAACCTAAACCAAGATTTAATAAAATATTAGATTCTCCTTTCGGGAAAGTAAATTTGCTTACACCAACTCTTTTAGATGCTGTAAATTCTGCTTTGATATTATATTTATCAATGTTTACACTATAATAAGCTGTTTTTGCAATTTCGTTTGAATAAACAGAACCATATTTCAAATGATTGGTTTCTACAGCTCCGGTAGTTGGCATCAATAAAATAACACCCAATTCAGGACAGCCGACACCACTTAAATTTACCTGACTGAAACCTGTTAAAAATGTATTTTCGTTTACATATGGATTAGATAACCAGCGGCTGTCTTTTTCTAAGGGCAAATTTTGAGGTCCCGCTACGTTAAACGGACTGATACTCGCCATTCCTCTTGGCGCAATAGGTCCGGGGAATGTAGCTCCGTAATTAGAAGTTCCAATAAACGGATTCACATAATCAGCCGGCTGTTGTGCAAAAATAGTTACGCTAAAAAACAGCATGCAAAATAAGCATGCTGTTTGTATGGTTATCCTTTTATCTAAAAACATATTATTTTGTCTATCTGTTAACAGCTTCAATCTTTAATGTCCAGGCTTCTTTTGCCGGTAAATTATTTCTTAAGCTTTCCGGAATTACAACTTTAAATCCTTCCGCTTCTTTTGTCCATTTTAATGATGTTTTAGAACCTAACATCGAGATTTTTGTTCCTTTTTTAGGGTTGATGGATTTTACGACAACTTCTGCAGGAATTTTAGTTTCTCCTTCTTTAGCCAAATAAAACAAGAAAACATTTCCTTCTTTATTTTGAGTCATACAAATGTTGTTTTCTTTGTAAGGAGCAATTGGTTTTGTATTATAAATTGCTGTGCTGTTTACTTTCATCCAGTCTCCGTAGGCTGTCAATAAATCATAAGCGCCTTGCTGCCATTCACCTTCCGGGCTTGGAGCTACATTTAATAATAAATTTCCACCTTTGGCCACAACATCAATAAGCATATGAATACCTTCTCTGCCGGTTAAATATTTGGCATCCGGAGTATAAGACCAGCCACCGCCGGAAGTAATACAGGATTCCCAAGGATAAGGTAATGTTTTTTCGGGAACTCTGTTTTCCGGAGTTAAGTAGTTTTGGTTTTTACCATGAACTGCTCTGTCAACTACAATTAAACCAGGTTGTTTTTGGCGCGCTTCTGCAACCAATTCATCCATTTTAACGTCTTGCTCAACCACTCTGTGTTTGATAAATCCGTTTTTTGATTCGTTTTCTGTAAATTTCTCCTCGTAGTTTTCTTTAATATTTTGCTGATCTCTTTTTCTTACCCATCCGCCATCTAACCACAAAATATCAACTTTACCGTAATCTGTCAATAATTCTAAAATTTGGTTATGTGTAAAATCAACATATTTTTTCCATTTCTCAGGATATAACGTCGGATCATAATTTACGTTTCTGTCAAAAGGAGGGAAGTAAGGATCCCAGTAATTTTCGTTATGCCAGTCAGGTTTAGAGAAATAAGCACCAATCATTAAATTTTCATTTCTGAATGCATTAAAGACTTCTTTAGCAATATTTGATTTAGGATTACTGCTGAAAGGACAATCTTTGTCAGTTACTTTATAATCTGAATATTTGGTGTCAAACATATTAAAACCATCATGGTGTTTCGTGGTAAAAACCATGTATTTCATTCCGGCATATTTCGCTGCTTTTGCCCATTTTGCAGGGTCAAATTTTACAGGATTAAATGTTTTTTTCAAGCCTTCATAATCTTTTACATAATCATTATAATTAGCAGGATTACTTCCTTTTTTGCGCTCACACCATCCATAATCTTCAGGGCATATTGACCATGATTCTACAATTCCCCATTGACTGTAAGTTCCCCAATGCATTAGCAAACCAAACTTTTTGCCCTGCCATTCATCTAAATTTTTCAATACCAACGGATCTGTTTCCGGAACATATCTTTCATCTTCATAAATGGCTTGAGAAAACATTTGAACTGAAAATAAAATGGCGATTATGAATATTCCTCTTTTCATTTTTACTCTATTTATTGTTTATTATTTTTTGTTTTAATTATGAAATTCTTATTTAACACATAGAGACATAGTCTTCATAGTTTAAAAAAGCGTCTCACTTGCATTAACACACACATAACTATGTGTGAGAAACTAGTTTCTTTTTAGATTCTTTTTTTAATTCTAAATATAAATCTATGTTTCTATGTGTTAAATAATTGTACCCAATGGGTTTTAATTCACTAAGATTTCATCTACAAACAACCAGGAATCTTCTCCTTTTGGGCTCTTTTTTAAATTTCCTGCAATTACTTTTACATACCTGGCGTTCTGTTTTCCAAAATTGATTTTAAAATCTTTCAATTCCGAATTTGCGTTTACAGCAAACGGACGCGATATTTTTCCGACTTCTTTATAAGTAATGCCGTCAGTTGACAACAGTACTTTAATTTGTATTGGAAAATAAACTCCCGAACCCTGATTTTCTAAAGTACCAACGATTACCTGTTCTACACTTTCCTGTTTTTCAAGATCAATAACAAGTTCCATATCGTTTATCAGCCAGGCCTGCCATTGCCCATCATGGAAATTTTTAGAACCTCTGATAGTATTTACCATTTGAAAAGGGCCGTCACCTTTATAATTTTGATTGTAAGGTGTTAAATACATTACTTTGTGTGCAAATGCCTTATGGAAAATAATAGTATCCGTAAAAATTTTGCCCACTAGTTTTTCATTTTGATACAAAGAAGCTTTTAAAATAGTAGTTTCTTTAAATTGAATCGGATTTGTATATTTTACAGCATTTCCTGCCAGAGTTTTATTACCCAAAACATAACGAATATCCGGATTTGGAAATTCATTTTTTAAAGTAATATTGATTTGCTTTTGAACTAAATCAGCTGTTGAAGAAGCAGTAACCAAATAGGCACTTTTTGAATAATTGATACCTAAATAATCATAACGTTGCAACAAAGGAGTCAATCTGGTTGTAAAATCATTCCAATTACGACTTTCTTTAGGACTCCATAATGCTTCAGATAATGCAGCCAGCCTCGGAAAAATCATATACTCCGAATCTTTTGGTCCGGGAAGATGTTCTGACCATAAATTAGCTTGTCCGCCCAAAACATGTTTGGCGTCTGCAGGAGATATTGCTGATACAATTGGATCAAATTCGTACACTTTGCTTAAAGGCGTATATCCGTCAAAAGCCAAAGGTTCTTCGTTTTGAGGCCCCTGATAAAAATTAAAATAACAATGTGATTCCGGCGTCATAATTACATCATGGCCTTTTTGTACCGCTTCAGCACCAATTTTATCTCCTCTCCAACTCATAACGGTTGCAGTAGGATCGATTCCGCCATCCAGTATTTCATCCCAGCCAATTAATTTTCGTCCTTTTGAATTGATGTATTTCTCCATTCTTTTAACGAAATAGCTTTGCAATTCATGAACGTCTTTTAAGCCATTATCTTTCATTCTTTTTTGACAATAAGGACATTTCTCCCAATTGGTTTTGGTTGCTTCATCTCCACCAATATGAATGTATTTTGAAGGGAAAACAGCTATGACTTCATCGATTACATTTTGCAGAAACTCAAACGTCGTTTCTTTTCCTGCACAATAAATATCGGTAATAGGCCATAATCCGCCAGACGGAACTCCAATACGCTGATTAAAACAAGCTAATTCCGGATACGATGCAATTGCGCTGCTTACATGAGCGGGCATCTCAATTTCCGGAATGATTTCGATGTTTTTGGTTGCTGCGTATTTTACAATTTCTTTTAATTCATCTTGTGTCAAAAAGCCTCCGTAAGTTCCTTTTTCATCCGGATTTACAGTAAGTCTGGCATTCCAGATTACGTTTTCCTGATCGACCCTCCAGGCACCAACTTCAGTTAATTTTGGATATTTTTTAATTTCCATTCTCCAGCCCTGATCGTCTACCAAATGGAGATGCAGTACATTCATTTTAAGCATTGCCAAACGGTCAATAGTCTCCAGTACGTAATTTTTATCGAAAAAATGACGTGACAAATCCAACATCAAACCTCTCCATTGAAAACGGGGTTCATCTGTAATGATGACATTTGGAATTTCCCACTTTATATTCGATACGATATTTTTACTTTCAATAGCACTCGGAAGTAACTGTCGGATACTTTCTAATCCGTAAATAAAACCTGCATTTCCTTTGGCAGTAATCGTAATATTTTTAGCATTTACTTCTAATTTATAAGCTTCTTTATTTAGGGTTTGATCTACTTTAAACTGAATATAATTACTTTGTGGAATCACATTTGAAATCTCAGGGCGCCATCCGGCAGCCTTTTCAAATTTGGTTATTAAAGCGGTTGCAATTTCTTTTTGAAAATCATTGTTTACAACAAACTTCGTGTTATTGGAGAATTGGAATATTCCTCCCTGAATTACCAAATTCATTGGCTTCGGAATTATTTGAATATCCTTCTCTGTGAATATTTTTTGACTGTATCCAGAACTTAAAACACTTAGAAAGATTACGACAAGGAATGGTTTTAATACCCTCATAATAAATTATTTTATAGATGGTGTAATTGTAAATTGATATTGATAGCTTTTGTCTCTCAGCAAATATTTTTCCATTGGCCATGCCTGCCAGCTGTCAATACCGCCGACACCCATTTGTTTATAATCAATTTTTAAACTTGTTAAATCTCTTTCTTTAAGTTCAGCAGCATGTCTTTGGTCTTTTTTCAGACCGTCATCCAAATCTTCATTTAAAAAATGTAATGCTGTAACCGCCAGTAAATCATCTGACTTAACGGTTATTTTTAGATTATTATTTGATAACTGATACCATCTGATATCTGTTTTATTTCCGGTTTCCTGCGGACGGATATAAGGATAATATTGCTCAGAAACCGTTTGATTATAAATGCCAACCTGAGCACTGTAATTTCTGTCGATATAATTTTCATGCGGCCCTCTTCCGTAATAACTGATATTGCTGAAATCTTTAGGCAGGATAATTTCCATTCCAAATCTTGGAAGTACCGGCTGCTCTTTAGTTTTATCAATATTCAGTTGTTCTTTTACGCCTAATTCCCCGTTACTGTTTATCTCATAATTTAGTTCTAAAGTCGAAGAAACGGAAGATAAATTATACATTGCTTTTACTAAAATTTTATTATCTTTTGTAACAGAATATGTCCAGCTAACCAATGTTGGATTATCTGTAGCATCTTTCCATGCTTTTAAAATTACCTGAAGATTAGCTCCAAAGTCATTATCGTTCGGTGCTCTCCAAAAGTTAGGGCGTAATTGATATCCATCTTTTAAAATAGATTGATTATTGAATGAATATCCATTTATAAATCCTGTTTTTTTATCAAAAACTATTTCAGCTTTATCACTTTTAAATATAGTACTGTTTTCTTTTTTCTCTACTGAAATTTTTGCTGCACCTTCAATTTTTATATCATTTTTCCAGCTTCCTTTATACGCAAGCTGTTCTGTAGCAATTTCGAAACCTTTTGGTAAAAACGGCTCGTCTTGTTTAATATGATAGGTCACATCTATAAACGCTTCTTTAAATTGTCTTCCATCTAAATTAATTGGAAGCGTGTACGATTTAGATTCGTTTGGATTGATTTCTAAATTATCGATAACGCCGCTAATATCGTCTTTTCCGTCTAAAACTAATTTCCAGTGTAAACTGACATTGCTTAAGTCTTTAAATGAAAATTCATTATAAACTTTAATGGTTGCAGTTGAAGCATTTTCCCAGGAAGTCAAAATATTTTGCAGCACATTTCGCATTTCAAAAGCATGCGGATTTGGTTTTCTTTCTACAGTAAATACCCCGTTGTTGACAAAGTTATTATCGCTTATTACATCTTTTGGTCCAAAATCACCTCCATACGCCAGAATACGGGTTCCGTCAGGTAAAGTTTTATAAACTGACTGATCGATCATATCCCAAATAAAACCTCCCTGAAAATTTGGATGTTTTCTAATCACATCCCAATAATCTTTGAAATTTCCCATAGAATTCCCCATTGCATGTGCATATTCACATTGGATATAAGGACGTGTCGGATTTGGAATTGCCTCAATATATTCTTCCATTTTATTTGGTGAACTGTACATTGGGTCTATAATATCAGAATCCCAGTCAAATTTTAAGGTTTTTCCGTCCCAGCCACCAACAGTAGCTCTCTCGTATTGAATTGGTCTTGATTTATCGCGGTTTTTTATCCACAAATAACCTCTGTAAAAATTATAACCGTTACCCGCTTCATTCCCCATACTCCAGATAATGATTGAAGTATGATTTTTGTCTCTTTCAATCATACGCTGCATACGCTGAATGTGCGCCAATTCCCAATCGGGTTTATTCCCCAATGTTTTGGTAATATCATAACCCATTCCGTGCGATTCTATATTGGCTTCGTCAACAACATAAATTCCATATTTATCGCACAATTCATAAAAATATTCATCATTTGGATAATGTGACATTCTCACTGCATTGATATTAAATTCTTTCATCATTTTAATATCCTGCTCCATGCGCTCTCTTGAAATTGTTTGTCCCGTAACAGGATCAGTTTCATGACGGTTAACGCCTTTTATGTAAATAGCTTTTCCGTTTACTAAAAGTTGACCGCCTTTAATTTCTACTTTTCTAAAACCAACATTTTGATTGATCACTTCAACAATATTTCCTTTTTTATCTTTTAAAAGAAAACTAATTTGATATAAATTCGGAATTTCTGCACTCCATTTTTTAGGATTGTTTACTGCAAAATCAAAGGTTTGTTTCTCGTTTAACGCCGGAATAACTTTTGAAGCAACAATTGTTGAACCATCCTTAAGCTGAACTTCTAAAGTATAATTATCTTTTTTATTTAAATCCGAAAATGCAGTTGAAATTTTTAAAGTCCCGTTTACATAAGAAGCATCCAGATCCGGAACAATTTCATAATCTTTTAAATGTGCTTTATTTCTGGCAACCAAATAAGAATCTCTTGTAATTCCGCTCATTCGCCACATATCCTGACATTCTAAATACGAGCCGTCGTTCCATTTCATTACTTTCAGAACGATACTGTTTTTACCGGTTTTTACATATTTATTTATGTTGAATTCAGACGGAAGTTTTCCATCTTCGCCATAACCTACATAAACACCGTTTACCCAAACCGTCAGATTTGATTTTGCCGTACCAACATGAAGAAAAATATCTTTTCCTTCCCAGGATTTATCAATTGTTACTTCTCTTCTGTAAACTCCTGTCGGATTATATTTTGTGGGAACAAATGGCGGATTTGGGGCCATTATATAATCAAAATCATAAGTAGTATTTACATAAACAGGATATCCATAACCATTTACATCCCAACTGGCCGGAATTTTAAAATTATCCCAGGCTGAGTCGTCAAAAGTGCTTTTTTCAAATTCATTTGGTAAATCATTCGGACTGTTGACATATTTAAATTTCCATGCTCCGTTTATATCCAGGTAATTTTTAGATTGTCTCCAGTCATTTTTGGATGCCAATGCTTCGTTTTCAAAAACATAATAAGCAGCATGCATAGGTTCTCTGTTATCTTCATTGATTTTTTCGTTTTGCCAGAAAGGAACTTTTTCCTGTGCGTTAACAGATAAAATGGAGATAATTAGTATTGATAATATGGATATTTTTTTTTTCATTATTTGTTTTTTTTTATTCTCAGTCTGCCTGAAACTTGCAAGCTTTGTCAAAGTTTGTCATTCCGAGGGACGAGGAATCACACATGAAACTCCTCATAGCAAATCGTTAATCTTTGTCGATTAACTAGTGCGATTTCTCCTTTCGTCGAAATGACAATATTGTGTGTAATTTATTTTTCCCAGGCCATTTTAAATTTAGCATCTTCCATTCGGTGTCCTTTTTCATCATCAGAAACAGCATAATTAAATCCTGATCTTAAACTGTAACCAGCATGTTCACCATTTTTATTTAAGGCAATAAATCCAACTTGCAGATATTCCATGTCTTTATGGTTTTTATGCTTGTTGTAAATACGTTCTGTAATTTCTTTACAGGCATCAAAAGGTGATTTTCCCTGACGCATTAATTCAACTACCATTGCACTTCCGGCAGTTCTGATTACTGCTTCTCCCAAACCGGTTGCAGCAGCAGCACCCACTTCATTATCCAGAAAAAGCCCCGCGCCGATGATTGGGGAGTCACCAACGCGGCCATGCATTTTCCAGGCTGCGCCACTTGTTGTACAGCCGCCGGCAAGATTTCCGTCCTGATCCAGCATCAGCATACTAATTGTATCGTGATTTTCTATATTTATTACAGGTTTGTATTTTGAATCTTCCAGCCATTTTTTCCAGTCTTTTTCAGATTCCGGAGTTAACAGGTTTTCTTCTTTAAAACCTTCAGACAATGCAAATTGAAGCGCTCCCTGTCCTGCCAGCATAACGTGAGGCGTATTCTGTAACACTCTTTTTGCCACCGAAATAGGGTGCATAATGCCTTCCAGAAAACAAACCGAACCACAATTACTGTTATGATCCATAATACAGGCGTCCAGAGTTACTTTCCCATCACGATCCGGATATCCGCCATAACCAACACTGCGGACATTTGGATCAGCTTCTGGAATTTTCATGCCGGCTTCGATAGCATCTAAGGCTGGTTTTCCTGCTTTTAATTGTTTCCAGGTTTCTTCATTAGCGGGTAAACCATGATTCCATGTCGAAATGATAATTGGTTTTTTTTGCTTTTTTCCTAAGTCTTCGATTTCCGGAATTTTTTCCTCTTTTGTATTCTTAGCAAATCCGCTGTAGCCTAAAACAGAACTCACGGCAAGTGTGCCTAAAGTTGTTTTTTTTATAAAATCTCTTCTATTTGACATATACTTATTTTTTTAATGAAACATTTCTGAAGATAATGCCATGTAATTTTTCTCTTTTTTAGGGAATTTACCCATTGTAAAAATTAAGGTTCCTCCTTGAGTAATCTCTTTATGTGTGATATAATTTCTGTCTGTTTTTTCTCCATTCAATTCAATAGATTGGATATATATATTCTCATTGCTGTTGTTCCTTGTTTTTATAACAAATATTTTATTGTTTTCTAAGTTAATTGTGGCTGTGTCAAATAATGGTGATCCAAAACTATAAATCCCCTGAGCCGGATTTACAGGATAAAAACCTAATGAACTAAATATATACCAGGAAGACATTTGCCCACAATCTTCATTTCCGCAATGCCCGCTGGGAGTGTTTTTATACTGAGTCCCTAAAATTTCCCTAACTAATTTTTCCGTTTTCCAGGGTTGATTAATATAGTTATACAAGTAAGCCACATGGTGACCTGGCTCATTGCCATGCGCATATTGCCCAATCATACCTGTGCTAAATATAGGTAATTTGTCTTCAGGTAAAGGATTTAAGGTAAACATTGAATCCAATTTTTTTTCAAAAGCCAGATTTCCGCCAACGACTTTTATTAACCCTTCAATATTTTGAGGCACTGACCAAAAATATTGCCATGCATTGCTTTCGCAGAAATAAGGAGTATATTCTTTTGGGACAAATTCTTTTATAAATTCTCCATTTTTCAATTTTGGACGCATAAATGTACTTTTAGAATCGTACAGGTTTCTCCAATTCTCAGAACGTTTTAGGAAGTATTTGTAATCATTTAATTTATGTAATGCTTTTGCAAACTGTGCCAAACACCAATCATCATAGGCATACTCCAGCGTTTTTGAAACTGACCAGTTTTCATTATTTTCATCAGCAGGAACATAGCCTAATGTTTTATAACTATCCAATTGTCTTGAGTCAACCATGGAGCTTTCTACGCAGGCTTTATATGCCAATGCTGCATCAAAATGTTCAATTCCTTTAAAATAAGCATCGACAATAACGGGTATTGCGTGGTTGCCTATCATCATATTAGTTTCATTTCCCTGCATGGACCAAACGGGTAACAAACCTGTTTCTTTATAATGTGCCAATAAAGAATTAATCATACTGGAAACACGTTTTGGATGCAAAATAGTATACAATGGGTGCGCCGCTCTATAGGTATCCCATAACGAAAATGTATCGTATCTGTCAAACCCTTTTGCATTTTCAATAGTACCGTTGGCACCTTTATAATCTCCGTTACAATCACTTAACAATGTGGGAGCCAACATCGACTGATACATCATGGTATAAAAGATTTTCTTTTTGGTATCGTCTGGTGTTGTAATCTGAATTTTTTGTAATTCTTGTTCCCAAAGGGCTGAGGCTTTAGCTTTATAATTTTCAAAATTAAAATCAGAAGCTTCTTCTTCTAAGGATTTATAAGCTCCTTTAATTGAAGCTGTGGAAAGTCCTGTTTTTAGAATTATTTCATCTTCATCAATTGTATTATAATTTAAAACGACTTTGGTCTTAATTGCTTTTGATGGATTAGCTGTAAGCGAATCGTTTTTAAAAATCTGATATGACTTAAAAGGTTTTGAAAGTTTTATAACAAAATACACCCGTTGTTCATTGGCCCAGCCTGTTGATTTTCTATACCCTTCAATAGTGGTCTGATCCACGACATTGATATAGGTTTCTATGGGAGCATCCCAATTTAAGGCATAGCCTAAATCAATATTAATCTGCGAAGCATCATCTTTAGGAAAAGTATATTTATGAATACCTGTCCGTGCTGTTGCTGTAAGTTCTGCCTTAATTCCAAAATCTAATAAATTTACGGCATAATAACCCGGAACTGCTGTTTCTTTATCATGTGAAAATCTTGAAAACGGTATAAAGTTATTGTCCTTAATCCGTTTTGTAAATCTGCTGTTGGTCGGCATCACTAAAATGTCATATAAATCTCCTGCGCCGGTACCTGATAAATGCATGTGAGAAAATCCGGAAATAATAGAATCTTTATAATTATATCCTGCAATTCTATCCCAACCGGGTATTCCAATATCCGGACTTAGTTGTACCATCCCAAAAGGAACTGTTGCCCCTGGATATGTATTCCCGGGACCAGCTGTACCAATGAATGGGTTTACATAATCAGTCAATTGAATCTCTCCTTTTTTATGTAGCCCACAATTAGATAACAACAATACAAATAGTACATATATCAGATACTGTTTCTTCATTATTTATTTTAAACTTGCTTTTGTTTTATTTCCACTCTGATACAGCGTGTTTAATAATTCTTGGTTATTGTCTAAACTATATTCCCAAAACATAGCACCACCTAATTTTTTTTGCTTAATGAATGCTGCTTTTAAAGCAATTTCTTTTGGAGTTTCATAAGAAATAAAAATATTATCCTGAGCATTCCATAAATAAGATGCTTTTGCCGAATCATCATATAATTCCTGAAATTTTCCTGATTTTAATTCTGCTGCAATTTCCCAGGATGCCACAATAGAACTTCCCGTTAGAGCTGATTGGTACAAGCCATTATTTGTTGCTGTTACTTTTTCCCACTTTCTTCCATAAAAAGGAATTCCTAAAATAAGCTTGTTGGCAGGAACACCTTCTTTTAAGAATTTATCTACTGACTCACTAATACTATTTCCTCCAAATTTTTCTTCTTTTGAAGGATATAAATTAGCATGATGTCCTGTTTGATAAAACCAACCGTTATAAAAATCGTAACACATTAAATTTATAAAATCAAGATATTGATGTGCCTTTTTTAAATCAGTATGATTGATATATTCCTGATCTGCTCCTGCTGCAATACTGAGTAAATAATGCTTATTATCTACTTTAGTTTCAATTTCTAATTGTTTACGTAATTCGCCTAATAATAAGGTGAAATTTTCTTTGTCTGAAGGTCTGAAAGCATTGTCCTCGGCACGTTGTCCGGGAAATTCCCAATCGATATCAATCCCGTCAAAACCATAAACTTTCAGTAGTTTAACAGCACTTTTAGCAAATTTTTCTCTTGATTCAGCATAAGCGGCTATATTTGAAAATTGATCTGACCAAACCCAGCCACCAATAGAAAACAATACTTTTAAATCAGTATTTTGCTTTTTAAGGGCCATTATACTTTCTATTTTAGCCTTATCAGTAGCCAACTCAAATTGAACATTGCCATCAATAATATTAGCAAAAGCATAATTAACGTGAGTTAACTTGTTTGCATCAATTTTTGCCGGATCAAAATTCTCATAACCAGCAACATAACCAATTGTTTTAAATTCTTCCTTCGGTTGATTTTGTTTTCTTTCTAATGAAGAGCAAGCAAAAAACATACTGATAATCAGGATTAAGAAAACTGATTTTATTGCCATATTGTGTGGTTTAAAATGAATCATTAGTTATAATTTTACCATCCTGCTTAATAATGAATGTTTTATTAGAGAAAGGGCTTTTTACTGAAATATTATATCCTGCTGCATGATTTTCGAGTATCGGTTTTAAAGTTTTATTATCAACATTAATCACTTCTTTAGTCAAATTTGCAAGAGACACAGCCCATGTTTTGTGCTTTTGATAATATTCTTTTTGTGCTCTGTATAAATTGTACAATTCCCATCTTACTTTTTCATCTTGCGGAATTGTAAAGCTGTCTTTTCCTTCTTTCGAAGAGAAATAAACATAACCCCATTTTTCGGGTTCATGCATATTGATGACTCCCATTGGTGACCAGACCCAATTGTATTCAGGTAAAAATTTTCCATCAGTGCCTTTCTTGCGTTCATAACCTTTATCGGTTATGGCATGCTGCCAATTTACCCTCGAAAAATTGACTCTCCAGAATTTATCTGCGGGTACATTTTTGTCATTATAGGAAGTTTTATAAGATGCCCAGGGAATCGCCATTTCTAATACCCAGCCTTCATCTCTGTCGTTTGGATTATTTAGCGTTCCTTTGATTTTAATCGCCGATTTCAGGCCCGGAATATTCCAGTCATTTAAAACAACATTATCATTTTCCCGGTAAGGTTTTGACAGAAACAGATCCCACGCTGTATTTAAAGCATTAATTTCTAATTCATAATAGTTAAAAGTGTCGCTGTCGGGATCAATAAAAACTTCAAAATCATTGTTGTAGAAGATAATGGTATCACGTTGTTTCAAATTTGCCCAGACGTCAGGCTCATCAAGTTTCGCTAGTATATAAAAATTGGTTTCATCCCAGAGCATTTTAACTTTTGTTCCATATTTTGGTTTCTCGTTATTGGCTATATCTTCAAAAAGATCTGTCCAGTCTGCTTTACTCCACGAAGCATCAGAATCATCTCCATCAATCACAATTGGATTTTCCGTTTTTGATGCCACATAGGTTTTAGGTATAATCGTATTTTTTGATTGTGAATAACCAATTATCGAAATAAACCCTAAAGCGATTGTTAACCATTGAATTTTTAAACGCATGCCTTTTTTTATAAACTGTTATCTTTTGTAAATTGTATTACTTCGCTTAATTTACCAAACGCCATAGCAACAACAGTATCTGCTGCTCCGTAGTAAACGGCTAATTTATCTTCTTCAATATTGTGTAAAGCAGCGCATGGAAAAACTACGTTTGGTACGTCTCCAACCATTTCATAAAGTTCAGCAGGTCCTAATAAATAGGGCTGTGTTCTGTATTTTACATTTTCCGGTGCATCAACTTCTAAAAGTGCTGCTCCCATTGCATAACGGAAACCGTTACAGGTATTGATAACTCCGTGGTACAGCATCAGCCAGCCTTCATCCGTTAAAATAGGAATTGGTCCCGCACCAACTTTTGTACACTGCCATGCACTGTCTTCAAAAGGAGTTGGCTTCATTACCAATCTGTGCTCTCCCCAATATTTCATGTCCGGACTGTAGCTGATCCAGATATCTCCAAATGGAGTGTGTCCATTATCACTCGGACGGCTTAACATCGCATATTTTCCGTTTATTTTTTGTGGAAATAAAACGCCATTTCTGTTGAAAGGTAAAAAAGCATTTTCACATTGAAAAAATTCTTTAAAATCAAAAGTATACCCGATACCAATTGTTGGCCCGTTGTAACCGTTGCACCAGGTAATCCAGTAACGGTCTTCGATAAAAACAACACGTGGGTCGTATTTATAAGCAGATTCAATCATTTCCGTATTACCAGCTCCCATTACAATTGGTTCATGGTTAATGTCCCAATCAATACCATTTTTACTGAAACCGACAAAAATATTCATTTGTACCGCTTTGTTATCACATCTGAAAACACCTGCAAATCCATCTCCAAATGGAACAACTGCACTGTTAAAAATACTATTTGACGAAGGTATGGCATATCTTTCAATAATAGGATTTTCAGAATATCTCCACATTACATCATTATTGTTTTCGGGTCTGTCTTGCCAGGGAATTGTACTCATTATAGTTTGTTTATTGTTTGTTGTTTATTGTTTGTTGTTCGAAACTTTGTCTTCATTTTTTAACACATAGATGCATAGGTTCCATAACTTGTAAAAGGCGTTTCACTTTGCATTAATACACATAGCTATGTGTGAGAAACAAGTTTCTTTTTGTATTCTTTTTTTAAACACATACAAATCTATGTTTCTATGTGTTTAAAAATATTACTCTGCATATTCCGCACAATCTTGTCATCCTTGTAAAACTTTGACAAAACTTTTATATCTTAATTAATCTTCTATTTTTCGAACTTTATCTAACCAGGTGAATTTTAAAATAGTTGTGGTTACCAAAAACACAATTAACGCAACTATTGCTTTTGGATAATCTCTGATAATGAAGAATATTGGAAGCAAAATCATACTTGACTGCCACACAATACCAATAGCACAATTCAGCATATCTCTATAGAAATCATTATTTTTTTCGAAAGACTGATCTTCTAATTTTAATGTTTTATAAACCGGATTCCACCAACCCCAGGGCCTTACATTGGTGTAGAAAGATCTTAAAACTTCTATATCTGTTGGTTTGCTTAGGAAAGTTCCCAAAAGACAACCCAAAATAGAGAATCCAAATATTACCGGAAATAAATAAATTGCCTGCATTTCTGATAAATCATACAGGAATGTTCCAATAGGAAAATTCCCTTTGTTCTGACCTAAAATAAATTGTAAAGAAGCAACGATCAGTCCGGCAAACATTCCCCAGAAATATCCCCAGCCATTAAAACGCCACCAAATCCATTTTAAAAAGTTGGCTGCAACGTAACCTCCGTACAAAGCGCTGGTAATCCATAAAGTCAGAGAGTTAATGGAGTCTGCAAAGAATCCCATGAAAACTCCTAAACCAACAACTAAGAAAGAAGAGATCTGACTAACTTTTATGTAATGTGCATTTGTTGCAACGGGTTTGAAGTATTTTTTATAAATATCATTTACGATATACGCCGGTCCTGCATTTACAAAGGCAGAGAATCCGGACATAAATGCGGCCAATAAACCTGCTAACAATATTCCTTTAATCCCGACAGGGATATATAAATTAACAACTTTTGGCATTAATAATTCTAAATCAGCTCCTGTTAAACCTGTATTGGCATTCAGCTCCGGTGCTAAATTCACCAAAGCGATTACTACAATTCCGGTAATTAACAAATATCTCGGAATGAATAAAATTAAGTTGGTAAAACCACTCATATATGCTGCCTCTTTTACCGATTTGGTAGAAAGAATTCTCTGTAAATCATAACTTGGTGTTGGGCCTGCCACACTCGCAAAAAAACCTTTGAACAATGTCATTCCGATAAAAGCCCCAAACATTTTGTAACCTTCAGAATCTATTAAATGATTGAAGGTTTGAAATTTATCACCCCATTGGGTTTCAAATTGCCACCCGAAAAAAACATTTTTCCATTCTTCGGTAATAACAGAATTAATCTGAATATCGGTATAATTGATGAAAGCATAACCTGCAATAAGGACACCCGCCACAATCATAATTAAGTATTGTACTACTTCTGTAGCAACTACAGAGAACATTCCGCCTTTAACCGTGTAAATAGTAGTTAAAAATATGATTATAAGAGCATAAGAACGCTCTGAAGTCAGTAAAATTAAATCTCCATAATGAAGCGTTAAATCCCATGGAAGAATGATCGTTATAAATTTTCCGATTCCTTCAAAAAAGTAAGCTATAAAACCAATTGTAGAAATGATTGCAAAAATGGCTACAATAATATGTGATGCTTTTCCGGCCCTGTCACTTCCAAAACGAGTCAGAATCCATTCAGAACCAGTCATTACTTTTGATCGTCTTATCCAGACTGCCAGGAACATCATTACAAAAATCTGATTCCAAATAGGCCAAAGCCACATAAACATAAAACTTTTTACTCCATACAAAAACAGTACTCCAATCATCCAGGAAGTTCCTGAAACATCAAACATTCCCGACCCGTTGCTCAGACCCAGGAAATACCATTTAATTGTTTTCCCGCCAAGAAAATAGTCATCCAGACCTTTTGATGCTTTTCTTGAAATCCAGATTCCTATACCTACTGAGAGCAGAATATATGCTACGATGATTGATACGTCAATGATATCCATTAATTTTATTTATTAGTTTAGTTAGTTACTTGGTATGTTTGTTTTTTGCCCCCATTTTTTATTAGGTTCCGGTCCCATTACAAAATGTAAAACCCCTCCTTTTACAATTTGTTGATGTGTGATTGCTGTATGGTTAAATGCAGCACCGTTTAATGTTGCCGATTGGATATAAAAGTTTTTCTCTGAAACATTCTCCGCTTCAATTATAAAAGTTTTTTTGCCCGGAAGATTGATAGTTGATTTTTCAAAAATTGGACTTCCTATTTCATATTCGCCGGAAGCCGGGTTCATCGGATATAGCCCCATTGAACTGAAAACATACCAGGCAGACATTTGCCCGCAGTCTTCGTTTCCGCTCAGACCATTTGGTGTTGTATTGTATTGTGTGTCTAAAATATGACGTACCCAATATTGCGTTCTCCACGGCTGATTGGCATGGTTGAACATATAGGCAATATGATGACTTGGTTCATTTCCGTGTGCGTACTGACCAATTAATCCAGATATATCAGCAGAAACATTATTTCCTGTTATCTCGGAACTTTCGGTAAATAATTGTTCTAAACGGCTTGCAAAAACTTCATTGCTTCCATGTAACTTAATAAAACTTTCAACATCCTGTGGTACAAACCAACTGTGCTGCCACGCATTTCCTTCCGTATAATCGGTATGTTCCCTATGATTTGAATGTTTGGGATCGAAAGGTTCGTTCCATGATTTTCCGTCTTCCGATTTACCTCTCATAAACCCTGTTTTTGGATCAAATAAATATTGATAGGCTTTAGAACGTTTTAGAAATAATTCATAATCATCATTTTTTCCTAAAGCTTTTGCCATTTGGGCCACACACCAATCGTCATAAGCATATTCTAAAGTGATGGTAACCGATTCGTCTAATAAGTTGTATGGAATATAACCGTATTTTTTATAAAAATTTAAGCCGCGTTCGTCCTGCATCATGGTTGTTTTCATGGCTTCGTATGCTTTTTCGGCATCGAAACCTTTAATGCCTTTCAGGTAAGCATCTGCAATTACCGGAATCGAATGATAGCCAGTCATTGTGTTGGTTTCATTGGCATAAAGTGTCCAGACCGGTAATATCTTTTTAGTCTCGTAATAGGCTAACATAGAATTTACTAAATCAGAAACTTTATCCGGGGCAACTAAAGTCAATAAAGGGTTTTCGGCCCTGAAAGTATCCCATAACGATAGGGTAGAGTAGGCGGTATAATTATTTGCTGTAATTATTTTATCATCTTCTCTTCTGAATTGTCCATTTTTATCGCTGTAAGTTACCGGTGCTAATTGTGAATGATATAAGGCGGTGTAGAAGATTGTTTTAAGGGAATCTACAGGAGTTTCAACTACAATTTTATCTAAAGCGGTATTCCAAATAGTTTGTGCCTGCGATTTTATACTTTGAAAATTAAAATCCCCGGTATCCAGATTGTCTTTTGCATTTTCTACACTTACCGAAGACAAAGCCACTTTTACCAGTAATTCAGGGTTGTTATCTGAATTAAAAAATAATTGTAATGACGTATTTTCTCCTTCTGCTGTTTTACCTTCAACTATCTTTTTATCAGCAACTAATGTGGTTTCTGAAATAGGTTTTGAAAATTTGGCGACAAAAAATACTTTTTGGTTTTTTGCCCATCCGGTACTAAAACGGTAACCACTTATCGTATATTCATCTTCAATTTTCAGGGCTGTTTTTAAAGCTTTGTCCCAGTTAATGGCAAAGCCAAGGTCGATAACAACGGATTGCTTATCATTTTTTGCAAATGTATATTTATGAAAAGCAGTACGTTGTGATGAAGTTAACTCTACATTGATTTTAGGATCTTCAAGAAAAACCTGGTAAGAGCCCGGTGTTGTTTTTTCGTTAGCATGACTATATTTTGATTTATACGGAAGGAAATCGCGCGAAGTGGCTTTGGCGGTTAAATCTACTTTTTTGTTAATCGGCATAAATAAAATATCTGCCAAATCACCGATCCCTGTTCCGCTTAAATGTAAATGACTGAAACCTGTTACGATTGAATCTGAATAATGATATCCTGAACACCAATCCCAGCTCGAAATACCATTATCAGGACTTACCTGTAGCATCCCGAAAGGAACTGTTGCGCCAGGATAAGTATGTCCATGGCCGCCGGTTCCGATAAAAGGATCTACATGATCAGTAAAAACAGTTTTTTGGCTGTTATTTTTATTTATCTTTATTTTACAACTTGCAATAGAAATTACAAATAAAATAAGCAGGATAAAATTCTTCATATAAAACAATCTTAATTTAACTTTAAATTTAGATAAATTTGGTTTTTATTAAAACTAATTTAGACGGATAACGTATAAACTTAGATAAACATCAAAAAAATCATAAAACATAGCTAATATCATGATTTCACATTCAGGCAAATTGTATAAAATACCATTACGCTATCACATCATTTTCTGGTCTACTTATTTCTTGTTTAATACCTTTCGCTGGGGAAGTTATTTCAACAATTATTTTTACTCGTTAAAAACAAATTTATTAGGATTTCCGATTCATATGTCATTATGTTATTTGAATATTTTGATCCTTATGCCTTATTTGGTTTACCGAAAAAAATACCTGCTGTATGTCATTTCTATTTTAGCTGCCATATTTATTATGGTAGTTGTAAAATTCAACATGACTTATTTGTTGATAACGCATGAAGTTTGGCCTGAAGGGCCTGAAACAATAGACAAATTAACACTCAATTATACTATTGATATGATGATGGGTGAGCTTTATGTAATGACATTTGTTACGGCCATCAAGATTACATACGATTTTTTAAAAGAACAAAAAAGAGTGACAGATCTTGAGAAATCTCAACTGGAAACCGAATTGCTTTTTCTGAAATCTCAAATATCCCCCCACTTTTTTTTCAATACACTTAATAATATTTATTCCTTGTCTGTAGAAAAATCGGATAAAACGCCAAAGATTGTTCTTAAACTTTCTGAACTCATGCGCTATATGCTTTATGAAACAAAGAGTAAAAGACAATCCTTAAAAAATGAAATACTTTGTATTCAGAACTATCTGGATTTAGAAAGGATCAGAAATGGCGATCGGCTGGAAATAAACATGTCTATTTCCGGAGATATACACGATAAGAAAATTGGTCCTATTATATTACTGACTTTTGTTGAGAATGCTTTTAAACATGGTGTTAACAAAAACACCGGAAATGTAATAATTGATATTAATTTTAAGATTAAAGGAGATTATCTTTATTTCACTATTTCAAACCCAACCCCTGAAATTACGAAGCATAAAGACAATTTTAGCAGATCAGGTGGTATAGGAATCGAAAACGTCAAAAAAAGACTTGAATTAGGTTATAATAAAAATGATTATAAGCTTTCTTTTAAAAATAAAAAGAATATTTTTGTCGTTAAGCTTGTGATCAAAGTGTCTTAGGATAACTGATTTCTCTTTTTTAAAATTATGCCTGCTAAATTATTTTCGCTAAAACAATAAACCGAAATGAAAATAAAGTGTTTGATTATAGATGATGAGCCATTGGCTATTAATGTTATTAAAAATTACTTAGAGCCTATTGAAAATTTTGAATTAATAGACACCTTTAGTAATCCGATTGAAGGTTTAAATTTTTTAAAAAACAATAAAGTTGATCTGATTTTTCTGGATATTAATATGCCAGTCCTGGATGGTATAAATTTTATAAAAAGTTTAGAAAATCCTCCTTTGCTTATTATTACCAGTGCCTATAGTCAATTTGCTATTGAAACATACGAATTGGATGTTTTGGATTATCTGGTAAAACCCATAGAGTTTTCGAGGCTGATGAAAGCATTGAATAAAGTCAGTAAAAGACTTAATACTAGTAGCAGCGCCAGTCAGGAAAGTACTCAGGAAAATCCTTTTATTTTCGTTAAAATTGATAAAAAGAGAATGAAGAAAATCTTTTTTAATGAAATATTGGTTATCGAAAGTCTGAAGGATTATTTAAAAATAAATACTTTATCAGGCAAATATATAATTCACAGCACACTGTCTGATTTTACAGACTTATTACCCGAAAGGAATTTTTTAAGAATTCACAGATCATATACCATAGCCATTGATAAAATTGATGCTGTTGAAGGCAATAGTATAGAAATTGAAGGTCTTAGATATGTAATCGGCAGATCTTATATTGATCAGGTAAAACAAAGAATTTTAAATTCTTCTATTTAATACTTGAATTAAACAGGTGTCAGGCTGAGCGGAGTCGAAGCCTCTTTTGAGTTTTACGAGCCTACGACTAAGTTTATCCTGAGCGAAGCCGAATGGGCTCAGGACGACACTATTTTAAATTTTCCTTATTCTTTAACCCGTCACGTCAGGTGTGATTCAAAATTGATGTCTGGCTAATTAAACAGGTGTCAGGCTGAGCGGAGTCGAAGTCCTTTTAAACGACCAAGCCTTCGACTAAGTTTATCCTGAGCGAAGCTGAATGGGCTCAGGGTGACAATTATTTCCAGAAGTATAATCAAGGTTTGTCAATTTATACTTTCCTCACAAAAAAAATGCAACCGATTAAGGTTGCATTTTCAACATACAGGTAACTAACCAAAATAAATTACATGAAAATATAATTTACTGTATTTTATAATTTCAGATAAACTAGAAAAAATAGCGTTTGAATGCTTCAATAGCCGAATAATCAGCCAATCCTAAAGCATGGTATTTTTCTGCAGTTAATCTGTTTCTGTCTTCGACTCTTACCCAGAACTCTCTGTTGTCATCGCCCTGAAACATAACACCGTCTTTTTGGGATTGATGATAAAAAATAGCGTGACGTTTTTTAAGAACCTGATCAGGACTCATAGGAACCGCCATCTCAATTTGGTAAGATTCCCATTCATGCCAGGCTCCGCGATACAGCCAAACCCAACAATCATCCATATAACTATTGTGTTTTAATCTTTTTAATGCTTCAAACAAACTATCCAGACAAACTTTATGGGTTCCGTGCGGATCTGCTAAATCTCCTGCTGCATAAATCTGATGTGGTTTTATTCTTTCAATAATAGCACACATAATATCAATATCGGCTTCTCCCAGATTATTTTTCTTCACGGTACCTGTTTCATAAAAAGGCAGATCCAGAAAATTAACATTAGAGTCAGGTAAGCCTAAATATCGGGTAGCTGCAAGGGATTCACTTCTTCTGATTAATCCTTTTAGTTTTCTAACTTCAAGCGAATCAATATCATTGTCCTTTTTACTCCTCAAAAAGTTGATGATGTTTTCAGATTCGCTGGAGTTAGTATTTAATGCCATCGAAATCTCAGCAAATTTTAAAGCTTCTTCATTAGAAACAGCAATATTTCCTGATGTTTGATAGGCAATGTGTACATCGTGTCCTTGTTCTACCAGTCTGTCAAAAGTTCCTCCCATCGAAATAACATCATCATCAGGGTGTGGACTGAAAATAATAATTCTTTTTCTTTCCGGAGTTGAACGCTCTGGTCGGTAAGTATCGTCAGCATTAGGTTTTCCTCCTGGCCAGCCTGTGATAGTCTGCTGCATTTTGTTAAACATTTTGATGTTTAAATCATACGCAGTTCCTTCTTCTGTCAAAAGACTGGACATACCGTTGTCGTTATAGTCTTTATCTGTTAGTTTAAGAAAAGGTTTCTTTGTCAATTCGCTTAACCAGGCAACAGCCTTAAGTTTTAACTCCTCTGTCCAGATAACCGATTTAACTAACCATGGGGTTTTTACTCTTGTTAATTCTGATGAAGCTTCTGTATCTAAAACGAATGTGGTGTTGCTGTGTTCTTGCAAATAAGTAGCCGGTACTCTGGAAGAGATTTCACCTTCGATAGTATTTTTTATGATACCGGCCTTGCTGATTCCCCATCCAAGAAGTACAATTCGTTTAGCATTTTTTACAGTACCAATTCCCATTGTAATAGCTTTTCGGGGTACGTTATCGATACCTAAAAATGAAGATGCAGCATCTATACGGGTTAAATGGTCAAGTGTAATACTTCTAGTTCCTGAATTTACGTGAGATCCGGGCTCATTAAATCCGATATGTCCGGTTCTGCCGATTCCTAAAAGCTGAAAGTCCAATCCGCCATAAGACTTGATTTTCATTTCATAATCGATACAATATTGTTGCAAATCCTCATTGCTTATATTTCCGTCAGGAATATTAATATTTTCAGGAAGAATGTTTACATGATTAAAAAGATGCTCATGCATAAAATGATAATAACTCTGGATATTGTTCTTATCCATCGGATAATATTCATCCAGATTGAAGGTAACTACATTTGCAAAACTTAAACCTTCTTCTTTATGTAACCGAACCAGTTCTTCGTAAACTTTTATTGGCGAAGATCCTGTTGCCAGACCTAATACACAAGGTTCGTTTAATTCTTCTTTTCTCTGAATTATATTAGCAATTTCTTGTGCTACTAATATGGAAGCTTCCTGAGATGATTCAAAAATTACATTGTGAATTTTCTCAAAACGTGTTTCTTCGAATTTTCCTGCTTCTTTAAAATTTATACCTTCTCTAATCATTTCCCCGTAGTTTCATTTAATTAATAGTATAAAATTAAGGTATTACGATCTTTATGAAATTAAAAATTCGACTAATGACCTGTAACCTTCGGCAAAAGACATAATTGAAATGTTAAAAAAAAATCAATATTCGTTAAGGCAGGTTTTACTGTTTTTCTATTATGTTTATTTCTCCAATAGAAGCGGTTTGTCCTTTTCCTTCTGCTGATTTGGCAACAAAACGTAGATATCGGGCTTTAACAGTACCAAACATTTTAATTTGTTCTATTGGATTGTTTTTTATATTTGAAAATTCGCCTTTGGATTGCAATGTCCATTTTAGATTATCTGTGCTGGTATAGAATTCGTAATTGGATATTAAATTAAGAGTATTCCCTGTTTGCTGCGGAACGTAGGTAAATCCATTTATTTTAATAATGGCTCCCATATCAATCGATACTTCCTGAGGTAATTTATGAGTATCACCGCCAAAGGCCCAATCAGTATTTGGATTGCCGTCTATAATTCTGTTTACGGTATTCAGGTCACCACTCGAAGCAGAAATTATTTTCCATTTTTCTTTTGAGGCACCATACTTTGCTGTTTTGATTGCACTGCTTATATTTTCTTTTATATCTAATGCAATAGCTTTTATCTGAACAGCTTTATTATAATTGAAGGGATCTTTGTATAATCTGCTTTTTACTGTTGGATTAGTTCCGTCCAGGGTATAATAAATACTGTTTCCATCTTCAGCTTTCATAGTAATCTTTCCGTCTTTATCACGTTCGATTTCGGGAATACGCAAAAGGGTAGGGGCGTTGTATGCCTGGATAGTAGAAATAACGGGACTCGCTTTTGAGTCGGTAATATTTATTTTAAGTGCTGAGGCTGTGACTCTGTTTATTCTCAAAATTCTTTTATACCCAATAGTGGTTTCGCTGGCAACAGTCACCCATTTTCCGTCAACTTTGGCTTCGACAGTAAAGGCCTTAACACGTTGTCCCAGTTT
Organism: Flavobacterium sp. CF136; assembly: GCF_000282055.1. GTDB lineage: Bacteria > Bacteroidota > Bacteroidia > Flavobacteriales > Flavobacteriaceae > Flavobacterium. Next base: position 1,487 of record NZ_AKJZ01000061.1, on the reverse strand, counting down.
TATATATTCCTGAAGCAGAATACGGTTAATTGCTGTAGGCTGATCAAATTCAAATAGAATAGAGGTTGCTTTTATATCATCATCAGTAGCCCAATAAGTATTTTTATCTCCGTCAATTACATTTTTGGAAGCAAATTCAGTATTGTTGTCTCTTACATTGCCAGCACTTGTTTTGCTTTTGGATAATAATTCAGTTTTAAAATCAGCTTTTATGGCAGCGACTAATTCTTTTAATCTTGCTTCATCATTTTCATGAACCAGTCCTCTTCGGTCAACAGGCAGATTTAGTAACAAGTTGGCATTTCGTCCTATCGATTCATAATAAATATCGATCATCTCATCCAGAGAACGAACCTTGTCGTCCTCAACAGCATGATAAAACCATCCTGGTCTTATAGATACATCTGCTTCCCCCGGAACCCATTTCTCTCCATCCTCATGCCCGGACATGAATTCTGTATAATGTACTTTTCCGGCCAGCTCATCTTTCTGGCGTAAAAGGCTCCAGTTTGTTTTACCTGCACGACCTTCTTCATTTCCGATCCATCTTGCTTCAGAAGGGCCAACTCCCCAAACCAGCGTTTTTGGTGCTATTTTATAAATTAATTTATAGGTTTCTTCCCAATTATAATACTCCAGAGTATTTATTTTTCGGGTTTCATTTGCACCTCCATAATAGCCATCACCTCCGTTGGCACCATCAAACCACATTTCGAAAACATCACCATAATTGGTAAGCAGTTCTTTTAGTTGATTTCTGAAATAAGTAATATATTCCGGTTTACCATATTCGGGATGGTTTCTGTCCCAGGGAGAAAGATATAAACCTAACTTTAAATTGTATTCTTTGCAGGCAGCGGCCAATTCTTTAACCAAATCGCCTTTACCATTTTTCCATGGAGAATTTTTTACTGAACGTTCGGTATAGGCAGAAGGCCATAAACAAAACCCATCATGATGTTTTGCAACTAATATAATTCCTTTCATGCCTGCTTCTTTCACAACACGAGCCCATTGGCGCACATCTAAAGCAGTTGGGTTAAATAATTGCGGAGATTCATCGCCATAACCCCATTCTTTATTGGTAAACGTATTTAATGAAAAATGTACAAATGCATAAAATTCCATTTCCTGCCAGTCAACTTGCTTTTGTGTTGGCAAAGGACCGAATGGCTCAGGTGATTTTACTAATTTCTGACTGCTGATAGGTGTTAGTACGCAAAAAAAACTCAGTATTAGAAAAATATTTTTCATCAGGTTTGTATTAATAATATGTTGGTAAACAGATTAGAATATAAATTTAAGATAAAACAATATTTTTTGAAACATAATTTCGACCAACAACATTTTTAAAAGAGTTTTGGGGATAATTAAGCTCTGAAGAAATTAATATTAACTTGTTAGGTGTAATTATTAAAAACGTCAGTTCGAGTGTTTTTTGAGCAGAGAAACGGAACAAAAAATGTATCGAGAACCGTTTTTAATGA
>NZ_AKJZ01000060.1 GCF_000282055.1 Flavobacterium sp. CF136 | reverse complement strand
AAATTGTATCGAGAAGCTTTCTAATACTAAGGTTCTCGATACATTTTCTTTAAAAAAAGCTATCGCATTTTTTAAAGAAAACACTCGAACTGACGAAAATATCCCTTGGCTTAATGACATTGTGCTTCAGCCGGAGGTAAATTAGGAAAAGATAATTGGCTTTAGCCGAAAAGTGCAGAAGCTTCATTTGGCTAAAGCCATTGCTGTATTTAAATTATAATTTCCCAGCTGAATATTATGATATTTCTTTTTTTAAAACTTTGAAGAATTAGAGTTTTATTGATAATTCCGGTAATTTATAAATGAATTTTAAAAATGACAGCCCCTATAAAAATCCTGTTTTTTTTATTTTTTGCATAAATTATTTAATGAGACAAAAAAAATATTTATTGAGTCAAGAGATTCGTTTAAAATCAATGAAATTTGTTGGTAATACAATTATTTTCATAAGTCCTGATATATACATTAAAACTAATTATCATGAAAAAAGAACTTTCAAAAAACGAGTTGGAATATATAGAGGAGTATCAAAAAAATGGATATTGCTGTAATTTTTTGTTTCAGTATGATACGCTTGTAGAAACAGAATCAAAATATCCGTATCAGCCTGAGGAAATTTTTATTGTAGCCCATCATCGATACGAAGGAATGAGTGACCCTGATGATATGTCGATTTTGTATATTATAGAAACTGCCGACAATAAAAAAGGAACTTATTTATTAGGATACGGACCATCTGCAGACTTGGAAGCTGCCGAATTTTTTAAGAATATTCCAAAAGAAAATTATTCGACTAATGCTGATATCCACAAGCTGACATAACATTTGGTTTTTAAAAATTATAGATATTAAGGTATAGGATTTTTTTTATTTTGCTGATAAAACAGCTGTTTCAAATATATGTTTGGACAGCTGTTTTTTATTTGTCATCTTTTATAAGGTATTAATTATGAAAGTTGTACGAAAAATTATATAACATTAAACATTCGAAGTATCACGAAATTTGAATAGTTCAAAAGAGAAACAAAATTAAGGTTAAGTTGAACTCGATTTTTTTAATTATAGAATATTTAAATGTTGACAGATGAAAAAACTTTACTTAAATACTGATGAAATGAATACTGTTTTTAACGAGCTTAAAGATAGTCTGAACGGAACTTTGACTTTAGAAAACAATCAATACAGGTTAAAAGTTAATTCCAAAAAAGCACAAGGAACAATTAGCGGGATGACTTTTAACAAACAAATTGCCTATCTGGAATTTGATGTTTATTTTCATGATGATGTCGTATTAAGTATGGAATCTTCGGCAAATTCGCCAGTTTTATTTGCCTATTGTTCTGAAGGAGATTTAATCCATAGTTTTGGGATTAACGGGGATAAAAAAAATATAAAATCCAATCAGACAGGGATTTTAAGAAATACATCAAACATTAATAGTGTTTTATTTTTTAAAGGCTATAAACGAGTTAAATTTTCTGTCATTAGCAGTAATGTTTCTACTGTAGAGGAGAATACAGGTTTATTTTCTGATTTAAAAACGATGTTTACAAACCCTTCAGGAAAATATATTCATGTTGGTCAGTCTAATTTGGGAATAATTGAAAAAATTAACGAATTCAGGAGCGTTCCTCAAAAAGGAATTGTTGGGGATTTGGTAAGAAAAAGAATTTTAGAGAATATTCTGGAAACGGAATATATGCTGCATAGTTATGGCTATATTAAAGCAATACAGCCAATTTTGAATTTGGCGACAAAGCAGATAGACGAATTTAAAAGAATTTCTAATTTGAATATTTTAGACGCTTTTTATGGAATGAAACATGTTGGAAGCTATCATTTGCCACGGTTGTTAAAAGAAAAATACCTTTTAGCATTTAGCCATATTGTAAAAAATTAGTTAGCTGTAAAGCATTATTATATTCTGTCATTTATCAATAAAAACAGCTGTTTTCAAAGCTGTTTTTTTATTTTATTCCTTTTCATAATAAATAATAAAATAGATCATAATAAGATTTAAAAACAACGAAACACTATTGGTAATGATTATTGGTAAATCGTTTTTTAGAACTCCGTAAATAATCCACATCATAATTCCAAAAGTTAAAATGCTAAAGGTCAGCAACGAAATTGCTTTTACTTTTTTAGTTTTCCAAACTTTTACTATTTGTGGAATTACTGAAATTGTGACACACATTCCTGCAAAAAGACCAATAAGATCAATGAAATTCATAGTTTTTAATTTTAATATTTTATCCTCCCACAAGTTCGCCCCCGTTTATATGAATAATTTGACCGGTAATATAACTGCTGTCTTCGGATGCTAAAAAAACGTATGCAGGACCAACTTCCGATGGCTGGCCTGGTCTTCCCATTGGATTATCTTTTCCGAAATCTGAAATTTTATCAAACGTAGCAACAATCAGAGGAGTCCAGATTGGTCCCGGAGCAACGCCGTTTACCCTAATTTTTTTTTTGGCAAGCATGGTCGATAAGGATCTTGTAAAGGTTAAAATAGCACCTTTTGTACTCGAATAATCAAGAAGATGTTCACTTCCACGATAAGCAGTAACAGAGCTTGTGTTAATAATGGTGTCGCCTTCCTTTAGAAATGGCAAAGCAGCTTTCGTAATATAAAAGTAAGGGTAAATATTAGTCTCAAATGTTTTATGAATCTGTGCCGCCGTAATTTTTTCTAATTCACTTTGGGGAAACTGAACTGCAGCATTATTGACAATTATATTTATTTTTTTAAATGATTGATGACATTTTTTTATGGCATTTTTGCAGAACTTCTCTTCCTTTAAATCTCCACTGATCAAAAGACATTGCTGACCTTCTTTTTCAATCAATTCTTTAGTTAATAGGGCGTCTTTATCTTCCTTCAGATAAACAATCGCAATATTGGCACCTTCACGGGCAAAATGTACGGCCACACTTCTGCCGATTCCACTATCGCCTCCTGTGATGAAAGCCACCTTGCCCAAAAGCTTTCCGCTTCCGACATAATTTTCTTTAATGATCTCAGGTTCAGGTTTCATTAAATATTCATTGCCCGGCAGATTTTGTTTTTGTTCCGGAAATGTTTTCGTTTTTTTCATAACACTTCAATTTTTAGAATGATTATTAAATCTAAAAATAATCGGATTTCCTATTAAAATTTGACTTCAATGAATTAAAGATTATCTCAATAAATGTTACTTATTTAAAAAGATATTATAGATGGGAATTATGTAATTAATAAAATTTGAGATAAAATACAACCGCGCTTTTTTTTTATACTTTTGAGAGTTTGGTAGTATTTTGAACAGTTAATATTAAAATAATATTTTCTTAAAAATTTTTAAATTATAACACTTTAGCCCTAAAAACAAATGATATTAATTGTAGACGATATAAGGGCAAATATAATAGCCTTAAAAAAAACATTAGAATTACATAATATCGATGTTGATACTGCAGAATCAGGGGAAGAAGCATTAAAGAAAATTTTAAAAACTGATTACTGCCTGATTATAATGGATGTTCAGATGCCCGGACTCGACGGCTTTGAAGTAGTAAAAATTCTTTCCGGCAATAAAAAAACAAAAGATATTCCTGTCATTTTTCTGTCGGCACTAAATATCGAAAAAAAATATATTTTTAAAGGGTATGAAAGCGGCGCTGTAGAATATATAACCAAACCTGTAGATACTGATCTGCTGATTTTAAAAGTAAAAACCTTCTTAAAGATTTACGAACAGCAAAATCAATTAAAAGAAATGAAAGATTTGCTTTCGAAGGAAATCAAAATAAGGAAAGAAGCTCAGGATAACCTTGAAATAAAAATTGCGGAAAGAACAAAAGAGTTGGTTTTAAAAAATGAAGAATTGGAACTTAAGAATCATGAGCTGCAACAATTTTCCTGGGTTGTTTCGCATGACCTGAATGAGCCGATAAGAAAAATTCAGATTTTCATTAAAATTATAAAAGACCTGTATCTCACTAAAGATGAAAAAGCCGTTGATTATGTTAACCGGACTATAAAATCGGCAGAAAGAATGCAGACCCTGATTACAGATTTACTGGCTTATTCCAGATTATCATCAAAAGTACAACCTGAAAAAACCGATTTGAATATTGTCCTGCAGGAAGTTCTCTCAGATTTTGATTATCTTATCGAAAGCAAAGGAGCTGTGATTAAAACCAATGTACTTCCTACTATTGACAGTATTTCGAGCCAATTGCGACAGGTTTTTCAAAATTTAATTGGAAATGCTCTTAAGTTTTCAAATAATACAAACAGTCCTTTAATAGAAATCACTTCTGAATTAATTGAAACAAAAAGTTTTGATGGAAAACCTTCTCCGGAGGGGAAATATTGCCGCATTATTGTTAAGGATAACGGAATTGGTTTTGATGAAGTTTATCTGGATAGGATTTTTATCATTTTTCAAAGCTTAAATGATCGTCAAACCTATGAAGGAACAGGAATTGGTCTGGCAATCGCAAAAAAGATAATCGAAAAACACAACGGATTAATTACCGCTAAAAGTGAAGTGGGCAAGGGGGCAAGTTTTATTATGGTTTTACCCTTAGAATTTCAGGAATCAAAATAGGTTATGTTATATGAAAAAAAACAACTTTAAAAGAAATTTATTTGTAAGTTCAATAATTTCATTACTGGTCTTATTGATCAGTTCTACAGCATCATATCTTAGCATAAAAAAATTATTGAGAAGTAATTTTTGGGTTAATCATACTCAGGAAGTAATTTATAATTTAAACGAAGGATCAGCCGGAATTATCGAAGCGCAGACCAATATGCGTGGTTACCTTTTAACCGGAGACGAGCAATTTGTACAAATGTATAATGATTGCAAATCAAAATCGAATGACTATTTTGATAAGTTAGACGAACTTACAGCCGATAATCCATCCCAACAAAAAGAACTAAAAGAATTAAAAGTTTTCAGGGCCAATTTTTTTAAATACCTGCACAATCAGATTATAAAAAAACAACTGGCAAAAAATACCGTCACATTTAATCTCAATGAAGGGAAAAAGATGTTGAACGAATTGCGGTCAAATGTTAAAAGAATTGAAAGTAGTGAACAAAATCTTTTAAAAGAACGAAATGAAAATTCAGAACGTTACGGCAGATATAGTATTGTTTTAATTATTGTAGCCTTTATTGTTGCATTTTCTATTTCGATTATATCCTTAATGCGCATTCTAAAAGATTATAGTGAACGCACTTTGCTGCAGCAGGAATTAGAAAGAAAAGATAAGGAAATTGCTAACAGAATTGACGCTATAAGTACTATTGCAGGTAATATTTCTAACGGAAATTATGACATTCGTATAGACGATACCAAGGCAGACGCATTAGGGAGTGTAGCAGAATCATTAAATAACATGAGCGTCTCCCTAAAAAAATCTTTTGGCTTATTATCAGAAAAAGAATGGCTGCAAACAGGGGTTGCCAGCCTCAATAATGTGATGTTAGGGGATAAGTTAATGAACCAATTATCAAAAGATGTTATTGAATTTTTATGTAATTATACCAATAGTAATGCCGGTGTTTTATATATTCTTGATGGCGATGAGCTTTTTGCAGCTGCAGGTTACAGTTATATTCCGAGTAAAAATAAAGAACGTATTAAAAAAGGGGAAGGTTTAATTGGACAATCTGTTGTTTCCGGTAAAATATTGGAATTAAAATCATTAACGTCTGAAGATATTCAGATTAGTTATGCATTAGGCGAGATAAAACCAACCCATGTGGTTGCAGTACCCTTGCTGAATACCAAAACTGAAGGCGCAATCGAACTGGCAGGTATTCATGAGTTTTCACCGTTAATTTTAGAATTTTTAAAGATTGTTTCCGGTAATATTGCAATCGCGATAAAGTCAACAAAACACCGACAACGTGTTTTAGAATTACTTGAAGAAACCCAATCACAATCTGAAGAATTGCAAATTCAGCACAGCGAACTGGAAGCTATAAATTCTGAATTGGAAGCACAAACCGAAAAACTTCAGGCTTCTGAAGAAGAGTTAAGGGTACAACAGGAAGAACTTCAGCAAACTAACGAAGAATTGTCTGAACGAAGTGTTTTGCTGGAAGAAAAAAACAGTGAAATTCAAAAAAAATCAGAAGCTTTAGAACTTACAACACGTTATAAATCAGAGTTTCTGGCAAATATGTCGCATGAATTACGGACACCTTTAAATTCGATTTTGCTCTTAAGCCGATTATTATCTGAAAATAACAGTAAAGGAATGAATACAGAGGAAATAGAGTTTGCCAAAGTTATTCAGAGTTCAGGAAACAGTTTATTAGGTTTGATTGATGAAATTTTGGATTTGTCTAAAATTGAGGCGGGAAAAATGGAACTTGAATTTATAGAGTTTCCTACCCGGGAAATAACCGAGAACCTAACGAATTTATTTACACAAGTAGCAAAAGAAAAAAATATCAGGTTTGAGATTATTTCAAAAGAAGCTCCAACTATCATTAAAACCGATAAGATGCGTTTAGAGCAAATTCTTAAAAATTTAATTTCGAACGCCATTAAATTCACTGATGAAGGTTCTGTAAGCCTGGAAATTAAGATAAATGATGATGACCATAATATAATTTGTTTTATTGTAAAAGATACCGGAATTGGAATTCCGTTAGATAAACAACCTTTAATTTTTGAGGCTTTTCAACAAGCCGATGGTTCAACTAAACGAAAATATGGCGGTACCGGTTTAGGTTTGTCTATTAGCAGGGAGCTGGCGAAATTACTTAACGGAGAAATAATTTTGCACAGTATAGAAAACGAAGGAAGCACTTTTACGTTCTGTTTACCCATTTTTGGCTCGGTAAAAAAACCTTCAATCGAAAAATTACCTCCAATAGAAATTGAAAATAAAGAAGAAAATAAAGAAACAGATTCAAAAAATAAATATATCAGTACTATTATCCCTGATGAGATTGAAGATGACAGAAACACAATTTCTGAAGAGGATAAAGTGATTTTGATTGTTGAGGATGATGTCAATTTTGCTAAATCATTGTTATCCTTCAGCAGAAATAAAGGGTATAAAGGAGTGGTTGCCGTAAGAGGGGATTATGCATTAAATTTTGCATTGAAGTATAAGCCAATAGGGATTTTATTAGACATTGAGCTTCCTGTAAAAAGTGGCTGGGAAATTTTGGAAGAACTTAAAAATGACCCGCATACCAAACATATTCCGGTGCATATTATGTCATCGCATAAATTGAGACAGGAAAGTCTTTTAAAAGGGGCTGTTGAGTTTCTTGATAAACCAGTAGCTTTTGAAAAAATTCCGGAGATTTTTATGCGAATAGAACATATTATAAACAAGGAAGCGCAAAAAGTTTTAATTATTGAGGATAATCCTAAACATGCAAAGGCACTTGCCTATTTCCTGGAGAGCTATAATATTAATTCTGAAATTAAAAGTGAAGTATCAGATGGATTAGAGTCACTTAATAAAAGCGAAATTGATTGTGTAATATTGGATATGGGAATTCCGGATAAGCATGCTTACGAAATTTTGGAAGGGGTGAAGAAAACCCCGGGCCTGGAAAATCTTCCTGTAATTGTTTTTACCGGAAAAAGCCTGTCGCTGAAAGAAGAAGTAAAAATTAAGAAATACACAGATTCCATTATTGTAAAAACAGCACATTCTTATCAGAGAATGCTTGACGAAGTATCACTTTTCCTGCATTTGGTTGAAGAAAGCAAAGATTCAGACGGTAAAAAAGAAAGCTATAAAAAACTTAATTTACTGAATAATATTTTATTCGACAAAACGGTTTTAATAGTTGATGATGATGTCCGAAATATTTATTCACTTACCAAAGCGTTAGAAGTATTTAAGATGAATGTGATTACAGCTTTTGATGGTAAAGAAGCTATAAAAGCATTAGAAGAAAATCCAAATACAGATATTGTTTTGCTTGATATGATGATGCCGAATATGGATGGTTATGAAACAGCCGAAAAAATACGGAGCAACCCAAAACATCTGACACTGCCATTGATAGCCGTAACAGCAAAAGCAATGACCGGTGATCGCGAAAAATGTATCAAAGCTGGTGCCTCAGATTATATAACCAAGCCTGTTGATATTGATCAGCTGCTTTCGTTATTGCGAGTATGGCTATATGATAAAGTTTAATTAAATGTATTAAAATGAATAAAAAAAGACTCTTAATTATTGATGATGATTCGAGAAATATTTTTGCTTTGGAAAACACACTTCGTGCCAGATCATTCGATTGTTTATCATGTTTAAGTGCCGGTGAAGCTTTGAAAATATTAAATTCTGATGAATCTTTTGATGCTGTTTTAATAGATATGATGATGCCCGAAATGGATGGTTACGAAGCAATTTCTTTAATTAAACAAATCCCTTCCAGAAAAGATTTGTTTATTGTGGCCGTAACTGCCCAGGCAATGAAAGGCGATAGAGAAAAATGTTTGGAGGCCGGAGCTGATGATTATGTCTCTAAACCTGTAGATGTTGATAAACTGCTTTTAATCTTAAGCAAAATTTGAAATAGCTATGATTGAAGACATTGAGTTGGAAACCCTTATTAATGAAATTTATGAATATTATGGGTTTGACTTTGGAAGTTATTCCAGGGCCTCATTAAAAAGGCGTGTAAACAGGATATATCAATTGGATGGTTTTACTGATTTTCATGAATTTTTATCAAAAGTCAGATATGATCAGGATTATTATAAGCATATAGTCAACGAGATAACAGTAAATGTTACCGAAATGTTTCGTGATCCTTATTTTTATAAAGCAATTCGAAATCAGATCCTCCCATTATTAGCCACAAAACCTTTTATTCGTTTATGGCATGCCGGATGTGCTACCGGCGAAGAAGTGTATTCAATGGCTATTTTATTAAAAGAAGCCGGTTTGTTAAGCAAATCCCTTATTTATGCTACTGATATTAATGAAAAGGTATTGGAAACGGCAAAAAAAGGAATTTTTCCTTTAAGGATGATGAAAGAATATTCAGAAAATTATCTGGGTTCCGGAGGTCAGGAAGATTTTTCAAATTATTATACAGCAAATTATGGGATTGCAAAATTCAATGATGAATTGTCTCAGAAAATGGTTTTTTCACAACATAATCTGGTATCGGACAGATCATTTAACGAATTTGATTTTATTATATGCCGAAACGTTTTGATTTATTTTGATAATGATCTGCAAAAAAGAGCCATTACTTTATTTGATGAAAGTTTATCTGTTCAGGGATTTCTGGCATTAGGCACCAAAGAAACTATAAAATATTCCATATCCCAAAGTAACTACAAACAGCTTGATAAAGAAAAAATATGGAGGAAAGTGAAATAATATTAGACCGTAAAGTAATTATTTTTGGAGGATCAGCGGGCAGTCTGTCGGCGCTGATGCAAATACTGCCTCAATTGCCGGTAATAAATTTCTTTGCCATTGTAATTGTACTTCACAGAAAAAGTACTGATATGGAAACTTTAGAAGAGCTTATTAAATTAAAATCTGTTATCGAAGTAAAACCGGTAGAAGATAAAGTGCCTCTTTTGCCGGGATTTATTTATGTTGCGCCTTCTAATTATCATTTATTGTTCGAAAAAAATAATCTGTTATCACTTGATACTTCAGAAAAAATAAATTACAGCAGGCCAAGTATTGATGTCTCTTTTGAATCTGCCGCAGAAGTGTATGAAAATCAATTAATTGGAATCTTATTGTCAGGTTCAAATTCTGATGGTACAGAAGGTTTAAAAGCAATTCAAAATAAAGGAGGAACGATTATAGTTCAGGATCCGGAATCTGCCGAAATGCCTTTTATGCCTATTAATGCAATTCGGAATACCACACCTGATTTTGTTTTAGATACTCAGGGAATAGTTCAATTTATTTTATCAATAGATAATTAAGGTTTCTGATAAAATACACCAGATAATATTATTCTAAATCTTTCAAAATTTGATTCGCTGCAGGCAGGTTCATACGCTGTAATTCTGCAATCATAAGCTGTTTTTGCTCTTCGTCCATTTTCGGAACAGGTTTTATAAAATCATTTTCAGGAGCTTCGGTAAAAAACAAAGTATCCGTCCATTCATTTCGGAGACCGTCAATTACAAGATGAATCCTGTCCCGGGTTCCGCGATTTGCAACCGAATGAATAAAATTTGCATCAATATACCAGCATTCGCCTTCGTTCATTATCAAACGATTACCATCTAAAATAAACTCAACTTCACTGTTTGTAATGATTGGAATATGCAATCGAAAACACCCATCTTCATAGCCCAGACAATTATCGCTATGCGGTTTGACTTCGGCACCAACATCCAATTTCAATAAACGGACGGCAGTTTTTTCAAATAAAAAGCCATCCAGGATTTCCTGAAAATAATTGCAGGAATCGAGAATTTCGGTAGGAACGAGTTTTTCATCACTATTTGGAAGCGCATAAATCGAATCCGATTTTCCATTTTGCGACATTAACGCAATCGATGTCCATTTTCCGGTATAATCATTTGTATTGTAATGGTTTGTCCAGCTCTTATCGATGATTTTATAAACATCATTTTTGAGTTTTTCAGTATCAAAAAACATAGGAAACCTAATATAACGTACTAATTTATCCATAACTTAATCTCTTAGCCATTTTAACATTTTTGGAAAAGCTTCTTTGCCTTCTTTTGTTGCGCGTTCTTTTCCTAAAGCAAGTCCTGCCCATTCCAGAAAAGGCAATCCAATATAATTTTCACTGGTAAAATTTGAAATCAGCCATTCCGAATCATTTTTATATCCGTTGGGATGAAATACAAATTCAATTGGTAATTCTAAATGTTTCGCTGCGGCAAAGGACCAAAGAATTGCAGCAATTTCTTCCCCTTGTGTAGGCCAGTCAGCTGCCATTTCATTCGTGCCTGCAATTTTTCTCTCTGTAGAAGTAGTAACAGCCAAATGCCCGGTTTCATGCAGAATATCACCGGGATACAATAATTTTTCAAAATCAATATAAAGACAATTGGGGCCTAAACTCAATCCGGGTAAAAAAGAAGTCTGCAATTCTTTTTCGATAATATCAATTCCAATCTCACTTAAAAATGACAATACTTTTTCTAATTCCGGGGATTGATTTTTTGTAACCATGAATTAATTTAATTAGCAATTAAGTCTATATACCAAAAGCCATAATCAAAAGCATCCGTTTCGTTTGTATCACAAGCCGTATTGCTGGATTCGGTTTTTGGTTTTTCATATTTGCGATATACAGTTTCACCAACCTCAAAATTAATTGGTTCAGAGAAAATAGGACCATCAAAAGTAAAGGTATGAAATTCACCGTTTTCACCACAAACATCTACATTTTCCGGTAAATCATTAATAAAAGACTGATCGATTATTCGCCCGACAAAACTTTTGTCAAGAAAACGCTCATTTACACAAACCACGATTGTTTTAAATCCTAAATTAATAAATTCCTGAATCAAATCGTACGTTGGAATTTTCCAAATCGGAAAAATACCTTCAAAACCAATTTGTGCTAATTTATCCTCACGGTATTTTCGCAGATCCTCGAGAAAAATATCTCCAAAAACAGAATGGGTAATGCCTTGTTCTTTTAATTCGGTTAAGGTTTTAGTCATCACATTTTCATATACTTCCATGGTTGGCATTTCCGGAATCTGCATAATTTTTAAAGGCAGACCAATGCTTTTTGCCTGGGCTTTGAGCAGCTCTACACGTACGCCATGCATAGAAATGCGCTGAAATTGCTGATTGACACTCGTCAATAAATATTCAATTTTAAATTCAGGGTTTTGAAGGATTTTGTATAAGGCCAGAGCAGAATCTTTTCCGCTGCTCCAGTTAAATAAGGCTTTTTTGGGTGTTGACACGATCATATAATTTTCTAATGTAAACATACAAATTTCATTCGATTTGTTGATGAAACCTTTGTAACTTTGAATTTCTTATACGCCGAAAAATGACTTTATATCAGGATAAATTTAAAATTGATTCAAAAAGATTGAAAAACTGGGATTATTCAGGCGAAGCAGTTTATTTCATTACCATCGTTACTAAAAACAGAAAATGTATTTTTGGATCTGTTATAGATGATGAAATAATTTTAAATGATAATGGTCAAATTATAGAAAATGAGCTTTTAAAATCAATTAAAATTCGTAAAAATTGGTTTTTTCATAATTGGGTTGTTATGCCAAATCATATTCATTTGTTGATTGAAATTCAGAACAGGAATATTTTATTCAATGAATCTAATATACACACGCATAATGTAGAGGCGCACAGCAGTGCGTCTACGCCCGGCATATCCATGTCGACAAACGTTTCGGAGGAGACGCACTGCTGTGCGCCTCTACAGGAAAACCAAAACCAATTGGAATCAAAATTATCCCGAAAACCGAATTCGATTTCATCCTTCGTTGCTATTTTTAAATCAGTCACGACAAAACAAATTAATGATATTTATAAAGATGCACAGCAGTGCGTCTCTACCAAAATTTGGCAAACGAATTATCATGATCATATTGTTCGTAATTACAATACATTTGATAAAATTTATCAATACATAAAAACCAATCCGGGAAACTGGGAAATGGATTCTATAAATTCTAATTTTCAATGAAATACATCCTATTATTTATTACCAGCTTTGTTTTTGCTCAGCAAACTCAATTTGTAGATTTTAAATCAGTTACCGGACAATTGATATTAAACGCTAAGGAAAAATCAGTTTCCGGCTCAGTAGATTATCAATTTGAAGTTCTGAAACCTCTCGATACGATAAAAATTGATGCTAAAAACATGGAGTTTTCCCATGTTCAAATAGATAATAAGGATGCTGTTTTTCTGAATACGGGTAAGCAATTACAAATTGTTTATAATTTTCAAAAAGGTAAAAATCATTTAAGTTTTGAATATGTGGCAAAACCAAAGCAGGCTTTATATTTTGTTGCTATTGAAAATTCTGAAGTACAAATCTGGACGCAGGGACAGGGAAAATATACCAGCAATTGGTTTCCGAGTTTTGATGATGTGAATGAAAAATTGATTTTTAGTTTAGGGATTACTTATGATAAAGAGTATCAGGTTGTTTCGAATGGCATTTTAGAAGAAAAAATTAAAAAAGAGAATAATCTGCATTGGCAATATAAAATGCAAAAGCCAATGAGTTCCTATTTATTGATGCTTGCCATTGGAAAATTTGATAAAAAAGAATTCAAATCAAAATCTAAAATTCCGTTAGAATATTATTTAGAAAATAAAGATACAGATCGTTTTGAACCAACATATCGCTATTCTAAACGCATTTTTGATTTTTTGGAAAAAGAAATAGGAGTGAAGTACCCTTGGAAAATATACAGGCAAATTCCGGTTCGTGATTTCCTTTATGCAGGAATGGAAAATACGACTACGACACTTTTTGCCACAAGATATGTAGTTGATTCTATTGGTTTTGAAGATCGAAATTATACTAATGTTGATGCCCACGAATTGGCACATCATTGGTTTGGAGATCTGATTACTGCCGAAAGCAGTACGCATCATTGGCTTCAGGAAGGCTTCGCAACCTATTATGCGTTACTTGCCGAAAGGGATATTTATGGTGATGATTATTTTTATTCGAAATTATATGAAACCGCCCAACAAATAAAATTTGCTTCACGATCTGATAATATTCCGGTTTTAAACGCAAAAGCCAGTTCTCTTACTTTTTATGAAAAAGGCGCCTGGGCATTATTTGTTTTGCATGAATCAATAGGCGATAAAGCGTTTAAAAAAGCAATAAAAAACTATCTGAAAAAATACGCTTATCAAACCGTAAATACTCAGGATTTCTTTGATGAAATTAAAAAAGTATCCAGTTTTGATCTGGTTCAGTTTCAGAAAACATGGCTGGAATCTACTGCTTTTGATACGGCAACAGCAAATACTTTATTGAGTAAAAATAAAGCAATTCAGGTACGTTTAGAAGTTGATAAATTGAAAAAAACACCTTTGGCGGAGAAAAATGATTTCTTTATTAAAACATTAAATTCGGACATTTATAGTGGCGTAAAAACGGCTATTCTTGATCAATTGGAAGATGAAAAATACGAAGCAAAAAAGCAATTACTGCTTTTAGCTTTAAAAACAAACAATGTCAAGGTTCGTCAGGCTGTTGCAGAGACTTTGACAAAAATTCCGGAAGATTTCAGAGTTGAATATGAAGCATTGCTTGAAGATAAATCCTATCAGACACAAGAAATTGCATTGTATTGGTTGTGGAAAAATTTTCCGGATCATCAGGCAGAATATTTAAACAAATCAAAAAACAGAATTGGTTTTAACGACTATAATCTTCGCACTTTATGGCTTTCATTGGCTTTATCAACACCAGATTACAGTGATACCCCGGAATCTTTAATCTCTGAACTGATTGCTTTTTCTTCAGCAAAATACGAAGCTACGACCCGACAAAATGCACTGGAAAAGTTAATTGCTTTTAAAATAATAAATGATCAGGTACTGACGAATTTGGTGAAAGCGACCACACATCATATGTGGCAGTTTTCAAAATTTGGAAGAGATACAATTCGGCTCCTAATAAAAAATACTGAAATGCGTGCTTCATTTGAAAGAATTTTGATTAATTTGAACCCCGATGAACAATTTCAATTGAGTCGTTTATTAAAAGAGTGAAAAAATAGAATATATAGAAAACAGAACATAATACATAATATGTGTCTATTTTCTTTTCTCTTTATTCTTTTTCTCTTTTCCCAAATCATGAACAAAACCTAACAATTATCTATGAGAGCATTGGTTATTTCCGGTGGTGGCAGTAAAGGCGCATTTGCCGGCGGTGTTGCGCAATATTTATTAGAAGTTAAAAAACATCAATACAATTTGTTTTTAGGAACTTCTACCGGAAGTCTTTTAATTCCACATTTGGCACTTGGAAATGTTGAGAAAATCCACTGGGTTTACACCAATGTCAGTATGAGTAAAATTTTTAATATTTGTCCTTTTGTTGTCAAAGTTAAGGATGGTGTTGATATCGTTACGATTAACCACTTTAATGTCTTACTTCAATTTTTTAAGGGAAAAAGAACTTTTGGAGAAAGTAAAGGCTTGCGGAAATACATCAGGAATAATTTTACACTTTCAGATTTCAATAAATTAAAAAAGCTAAAAAAAGATGTTGTAATTACTGTCACTAATTTTACAAAAAACGAAGCTGAGTATAAATCGATTAAAGATTGTACATATGAAGAATTTTGTGATTGGTCCTGGATATCCAGTAATTATGTTCCATTTATGAGTTTGGTCAATAAAAACAATAATGAATATGGAGATGGCGGATTTTCGAGCCTGGTTCCTATCCGTGAAGCGATCAATCGTGGTGCTACTGAAATAGATGTAATTATTCTGGAAACTGAAGTCAATATGGATAAAACAGTTATTGGTAAAAACCCATTTTCATTGATGATTGATTTGTTCCGAATTGCCCTGGACCAGGTTGAAAAACACGATATTGCTATAGGAAAACTGATGGCAAGCAATAAGAATGTAAAACTTAATTTATACTACACTCCAACAAAACTGACAAATAATGCTTTGATTTTTAATAAAGAAGTAATGAAAACATGGTGGGAGCAAGGCTATGAGTATGCTCAGAATAAATCTGAAATTATGAGTGATAATAAGATAGGTTAAAGATTTTAGAATGTAGATTTTAGATTCAAAACCTACATTCTAAAATCTAAAAATTAAAGCTACCACAAATCAGCAACCTCATTTTTAATATATCCCAAAGCTGCATTGCTTGGTGATTGTTTCTCTAATAAATCATTCAAAATTACTTCACGTAATTTATCAGCACTGTCAACGCGATCGTTCATCGCAGTTTTACGAATAATTTGTATGGTTGAATTTTTTGCTGTAGTAATAATTGTCCAGCATTCATCAGACATATAAATCTGCTGTGTCAGATTGTGCTCAAACTCCTGTTCGATTTGGTCGATTACAAAGTTTTCATAATCATGTTTTTCGTTTGAAATCGGAGCAATTCTAATTAATAATTTAGTTAAATTAATGCGCTCTAAATATAAAGTCATACGCTCGTATGCCTGTAAACGTATTGGCAACGATTCTTTATGAGCTTCTCTGTTTAATAAAAAATTACGTTTTTTATCATTGTTTTTAATGTGCAGTTCAAAAAAACTGTAAGCTACAAATCCGGTAACTATGGCTGGTAAAGTATAACTTGCCAATTCTATAATTCTTGTAAAATCCATTTTAATAATTTTTCAACAAAAATATACTTTTTGGGGAGAAATTCACTTTAAATTTATTGTAATAAATAAAATGTAAACTTACTTTTGTGAGCAATTCTCAAAACTAACTGAAACCCATCATAAATGGAATCATACATCATCCTTTTGCTTTGTCTGGCCGCATTTGCTGCCGGGTTTATTGATGCAATAGTTGGTGGTGGAGGGTTGATTCAGACTCCAATGGGATTGATTTTGTTACCTAACCTGCCTGTTTCTACAGTTATTGGGACTTTAAAAATACCTGCATTCAGCGGAACATCTTTTGCTGCTTTTCAATATTTGAAAAAAGTTGTAATTCAATGGAAATTATTATTGATTATGATGTTTTTAGCAGTTCCATCGGCATTTTTAGGTTCTACAATATTGACTTATGTAAGTAATGATTTTATGAAACCGTTATTACTGGTAGTTTTATCTATTTTAGCAATTTACACCTATGCCAAGAAAAATTTCGGACAGCACGTTGCCAAAGATCATTCTGCTGCTACTCAGATAATTTATGCGGTTGTCATTAGTATAATTGTTGGTTTTTATGACGGATTTATTGGCCCCGGAACAGGAAGCTTTTTTGTTGTTGCCTTTATTGCTTTAATGGGTTTTGATTTTTTGCATGCTTCAGCAAATGCTAAAATGGTCAATTTGGCAACGAACTTCGGTTCTATCTGTTTGTTTATTTCGAAAGGAAAAATAATTTGGACAATTGCTTTGCCTATGGCAGCAAGTAACGCTTTGGGCGGTTGGTTAGGTGCTAAACTGGCTATAAATAAAGGAAACGGTTTTATTAGGGTTTTCTTTTTGATTGTTGTAATCGGTACTCTTCTTCGTTTTGCATATGATGTATTTTACAAATTATAAAAATACATTTTCTACATAAATTTCATTTTTTTCCAGGTTCTTCAAATGGTAATTATTTTATGTCATCGATTACAATTGATAGAATTTTCGGGCTTTTACTACGCTTATTGAGAATTTAATAATTACATATCGTCCTATTTTTTAATTAAATTTTTTAATTTTTAAAGTTTTTTTAACGTTTTATTGGTTATTGTCGGAAAAAATACATATTTTTGTGTAATCGATTACATATTATGATGCATTGTATGTTTTTGATTTTAATAATGAGTTCCAATAATTGAATATAATTTCAAAATAAATTATAATTACTAACTAACCACAAAAAACCTTTATTAAAATGAAAAAAAAATTAACCAGTTTTTTCGGTGCATTGTTGTTTTTTCCACTTTGCATGTTTTCACAAATTTATGTCTCCCCAACAGGTGCCGCCGGTAATCCGGGTACCTTAGCAAGTCCCACTACAGTAGCAAATGCTATAACAACAGTTAGTCCGGGACAAACCATCTATATGCGAGGCGGTACATATTCGATAGCTTCCACAATTTTGATTGCCAGAGCAAATAGTGGAACGGCAGGAAATCTTAAGCGTATAGAAGCTTATAATGGCGAAATACCGATTCTTGATTTTTCAGCACAAACAGAAAGTGCTTCCAACAGAGGTATTGTTTTAGATGGTCTTTATTGGTATTTTAAAGGTATTACCATTAGAAATGCAGGTGACAATGGTATGCTTCTTTCAGGTAATAACAATACTATTGACAATTGTATTTTTGAAAAAAACAGAGATACAGGTCTTCAGTTAAGCAGGTATACGACAAGTTATACTTCAATCAGTCAATGGCCTTCCAATAATTTAATTCTGAATTGTGAAGCCTTTGACAATAAGGATGCAGGTTCAGAAAATGCAGATGGTTTTGCTGCAAAACTTACCTGTGGTGAGGGCAATATATTTAGAGGATGTATTTCTCATAACAATATTGATGATGGCTGGGATTTATATACTAAAACAGATACGGGACCAATCGGAATTATTTTATTTGAAAATTGTGTAGCTTATAATAATGGAACATTAACCACTAGCGGAACTTCCGGAAGTGGAGATAAAAATGGTTTCAAATTAGGAGGAGAAGGTATTGCAGTAAATCATATTTTGCGTCGTTGTGTTTCTTTTGGGAACGGACAACATGGTTTTACGGACAATAATAACTTAGGTTCTATCGAGATGTCTAATAATACCTCTTATAATAATGCCGAAAGTAATTTTAATTTCAGAACAGGTGGAACCCATCAATTCAGAAACAATTTGTCCTACAACTCAGGCAGCAGTGATAAAAAAACGGGAACTGATGTAGGAAATTCTAATGTATGGTGGATAAATAATGTTAGTACAAATGGTGGAGCACTTGTTGTAAGTAGTGCTGATTTTGTTACTTTAACCCCAACAGTTACTAAAAATACTGATGGAAGTCCTAATTTAGGGAATTTTTTAGCGCTAAGTACATCTAGTGATTTAATAAATGCGGGTGTTACTGCTACCGGAATTACTTTTAACGGTACAGCTCCTGATCTTGGGGCAATAGAATCCGGAGGGACAGCAGTTACTAATTATACACTTACAACCACAGCAAATCCAACGGCAGGCGGCAGTATTGCACGCAGTCCTAATGCGACATCTTATGCTGCAGGAACTGTTGTAACACTTACTGCAACACCTGCATCCGGTTATACATTTACGAGCTGGAGTAATGGAGCAACAACTGCATCTACCACAGTTACCATGAATGCGAACACAACAATTACTGCAAATTTTACTGCAGCAACAGCTTCTTATACTTTGACTACTACGGCTAGTCCGACAGCAGGGGGAAGTATCAGTCGTAGCCCTAATGCGACATCTTATGCTGCAGGAACTGTTGTAACACTTACTGCAACACCGGCATCTGGCTATACATTTACGAGCTGGAGTAACGGAGCAACAACTGCATCTACCACAGTTACCATGAATGCGAACACAACAATTACTGCAAATTTTACTGCAGCAACCACTTCTTATACTTTAACTACTACGGCTAGTCCAACAGCGGGAGGCAGTATCAGCCGTAGTCCAAATGCAACAAGTTATGCCAGCGGAACAGTAGTAACTCTTACTGCCACACCGGCATCCGGATATACATTTGCAAGTTGGAGTAACGGAGCAACAACTGCATCAACTACAGTTACTATGAATGCAAATACAACAATTACGGCAACTTTTAATCCGGTGACTAGTGGTAATACTACTTTAAGAATTGACGATAATGCAATAATTGCAAGTGGATATTGTGGTGCTGATGGATCTATTCAAAACAGTTATACAGGTGCTGATGGTGGTTACTACATCAATCTTTCTAATTCGGCTGCAAAAGGAATAGATTATTCAGTTAATGTACCTTCAGCAGGAACATATACAATTAAATTCAGATATGCTAATGGTAGCAGCTCTTCGGCTACGGTAGCCAAAGTAGTCGTAAACGGTACTACAGCTATTGCAAGTTTAGGATTTCCCAAAACAGCTAGTTGGACAACTTGGGCAACTACAACAGATGCAACTATAACATTAGTAAGCGGAATAAACAGAATAAGATTAGAAACAACCGTAAGCTCTGAATTTGCTAACATTGATTGGTTAGAAATAACTGGAAATTCTCCAACAGCAGCCAGTTGCAGCAGTTCAGGTAAATCGACTTTGTCTAATGCTGCTATAGCAGAAACTATTTCTGTTTCTGAAGCAGTTGTTTCACCAAACCCTGCTGTAAATACTATTAAGTTAATAGTTACCACAACTGAGGCAAAAGAAGCAAGTATCACATTGTCTAATATCAATGGGCAAATACTTCTTTCGAAAAAACAAGTATTAGAAAGTGGGCAAAACGTAATCGCAGTTAATGAAAGTGCAATTGCTGCCGGTTTATATATCTTAACTGTTCAATCAGCAGATATTCAAAAAACAATAAAAGTAATCATGAAATAAAATAGGTTATACTGCCTTTTAATTAAGAAGCCACTTCAATAAAATGAAGTGGTTTTTTAATTTATATTATGGATGAAAAAATTATTCGGACGAAAAAAATATTTTTACTGCAATTTTTCTGTTTGAGGCAAGTTTGATTTTTAAAGAAGTAAATTTCTAAGAGTTAAATTCTTATTTTTGCATAAAAGGAAAAAATTCATGCATAAATATATTGACCAGCTCAACGAAGCACAAAGAGAACCTGTTTTACAAAAAGATGGGCCAATGATTATTATTGCTGGTGCAGGATCTGGAAAAACACGTGTTTTAACTATCAGAATTGCTTATTTAATGCATCAGGGTGTTGATGCATTTAATATATTGTCATTAACATTTACAAACAAAGCAGCACGTGAGATGAAAAGCCGTATTTCGGCTATTGTTGGGGCCAGCGAAGCAAAAAACTTGTGGATGGGAACCTTTCATTCTGTTTTTGCACGTATTCTCCGTTCAGAATCAGAGCATCTGGGATATCCTTCAAACTTTACCATTTATGATTCGCAGGATTCTGCCAGATTGATTTCTTCTATTATTAAAGAAATGCAATTAGATCGTGATATTTATAAACCTAAGCAGGTATTAGGACGTATTTCAAGTTATAAGAACAGTTTGATCACTGTAAAAGCATATTTTAATAATCCCGAATTACAGGAGGCTGATGCTATGGCAAAAAAGCCAAGATTGGGAGAGATTTACCAGCAATATGTAGAACGTTGTTTTAAAGCCGGAGCAATGGATTTTGATGATTTATTATTAAAAACCAATGAATTATTAACTCGTTTTCCGGAAGTTTTAGCTAAATATCAAAACCGTTTTCGCTATATTCTGGTTGATGAGTACCAGGATACAAACCATTCTCAGTATTTGATTGTCAGGGCTTTATCAGATAAATTTCAGAATATTTGTGTCGTTGGTGATGATGCGCAGAGTATTTATGCTTTTCGTGGAGCGAACATCAATAATATTTTGAATTTCCAGAAGGATTATGAAGGCGTAAAAACCTTTAGATTAGAGCAAAATTATCGTTCAACCCGAAATATTGTTGAAGCAGCGAATACTATTATTGATAAAAATAAAACCAAACTGGATAAAATTGTCTGGACAGCAAATGATTTTGGTCCAAAAATAAAAATACACCGCAGTTTAACAGATGCCGAAGAAGGCCGTTTTGTTGCCAGTACTATTTTTGAGCAAAAAATGCAAAATCAATTGCACAATGGCTCTTTTGCAATTTTATATCGTACCAATGCCCAATCCCGTGCAATGGAGGATGCATTGAGAAAACGTGATATTCCATACCGAATCTATGGAGGTTTGTCTTTTTATCAGCGAAAAGAAATTAAGGATGTTTTGTGTTACCTGCGTTTAGTGATTAATCCAAAAGATGAAGAAGCATTGGTCCGCGTAATTAATTATCCGGCAAGAGGAATTGGAGACACAACAGTAGAGAAGCTAACTATTGCAGCCAACCATTACAAGCGTTCGATTTGGGAAATAATGGTGAATATTGACAAGATTGACTTGAAACTGAATTCAGGAACGAAGAATAAATTAAATGATTTTGTGACCATGATT
Organism: Flavobacterium sp. CF136; assembly: GCF_000282055.1. Classification (GTDB taxonomy): domain Bacteria; phylum Bacteroidota; class Bacteroidia; order Flavobacteriales; family Flavobacteriaceae; genus Flavobacterium. The sequence goes on along the minus strand of NZ_AKJZ01000060.1, from coordinate 15,699 downwards.
CAGAGTTTTCAGGTAATTAACGAAAATCAGGATGCTTTTTATATTACAGATCATGTTGCAAAAAAAACAGGTTTGGTTCAGGAGCTTAAAAAAGATGCTACTCCCGAAGGGATGGCGAAAATTCAGAATATCGAAGAGCTTTTAAATGGTATTAAAGATTTTACTGAAGGGCAGAAAGAAATTGATGGTGCAAGAGGAGCTTTATCTGAATTTATGGAAGATGTGGCACTGGCTACTGACCTTGATAAGGATACAAGTGATGAGGATCGTGTAGCCTTAATGACAATTCACTTAGCAAAAGGACTTGAATTTCCTCATGTTTTTGTTGTAGGTATGGAAGAAGATTTGTTTCCGAGTGCTATGAGTATGAGCACAAGAAGTGAATTGGAGGAAGAGCGTCGTTTATTTTATGTAGCGCTAACGCGTGCAGAACATCAGGCGTATTTAACATATGCACAGTCACGTTACCGCTGGGGAAAACTGACAGATAGTGAACCATCACGTTTTATTGAGGAAATCGATGGACAATATTTAGAATATTTAACGCCTACAGAAAATAACTACCGTTATAAACCAATGATTGACAGTGATATTTTTGGAGATATTGACAAATCAAAATTGCGATTAGCAAAACCAGTCGGAGGGACACCTCCAAAATATATTACAGATAATGAGCCTAAACCGGATTTAAATATTCGTAAATTAAAGCCAGTTACAGGGACTAACCCAAATAGCGTTGCTCCTAATTTATTTGACAGTAAGTTAACTGTTGGAAATGTAGTGATGCATGAACGTTTTGGAAAAGGGGAAGTAATCAATCTGGAAGGTGTTGGAGCGGATAAAAAAGCCGAAATTAAATTTGAAGTTGGAGGAATTAAAAAACTATTATTACGATTTGCCAAGCTGGATGTAGTTGGGTAATAAAATTTGTTTTAAGTTGTACCTTATTGCGTCAGTTCGAGTGTTTTTTGTGGAGAGGAACGGAACAAAAAATGTATCGAGAACAGTCGTAACAGAAAAATATTATTGTGGAAAATTAATTTATGAAACAGTCTTTTGTTTATATCTTAAAATGTGCTGATAACTCTTATTATACGGGAGTAACTAGTAATTTGACTCAAAGATTTTTTCAGCATGAAACAGGTTTCTACCCTGATTGTTATACAGCCAATAAAAGACCTGTCGAACTTGTTTATTACTGTGAATTTACAGATATTACATTTGCAATAGATATAGAGAAAAAAATAAAAAAATGGTCAAGAGCAAAAAAAGAGGCATTGATTAATGAACAATATGATAAACTACCTAATTTAGCAAAGAAAAAGTTTTAAATTATTTAAAGTAGCTAAGTCAATATGGTCTGTTTGCTTCTCGATACAATTTTTAATAATAAAGCTATCGCATTATTATTAAAAATCACTCGAAGTGACGGTCTAAAAAAACATAAAAATGTCAGAATTTATAAAAATATACCCGGATAAACCCAGTGAAGCAGCGATTGCAAAAGTGGTTAAAGTACTCCAAAACGGAGGTTTGGTAATTTATCCAACAGATACCGTTTATGGATTGGGTTGCGATATTACAAATTCTCGTGCGTTAGAAAGAATTGCAAAGATTAAAGGAGTAAAATTAGAGAAAGCAAATTTCTCCTTTATTTGTCATGATTTGAGTAATTTATCTGATTATGTACGTCAAATTGATACGGCAACTTTTAAAATTTTAAAAAGAGCTTTGCCAGGGCCATACACTTTTATTTTACCGGGAAATAATAATTTGCCAAAAGAGTTTAAAAAGAAAACTACTGTTGGTATTCGTGTTCCTGATAATAATATTGCTTTAGAAATTGTTCGTCAGTTGGGAAACCCTATTGTTTCAACTTCTATTCGTGATGAAGATGATGTAATTGAGTATACAACAGATCCTGAATTGATTTTTGAGAAATGGCAAAACCTGGTTGATCTTGTTATTGACGGTGGCTACGGAGATAATGTCGGCTCTACGATTATTGATTTATCAGAGCATGAGCCTGTAATTGTAAGAGAAGGAAAAGGGGATATTGATATTTTGTAAAAAAAAACTTAAACTATTAACTGCTTTAAAAAATATTATTTGTAACTTTATTGTTAGTTAAAATTTAGTTAGTTAATTAAACAATATTATCCCTAATTTGATTTTAGGGATAGTAAAAAAGCAGGTCAATTGACCTGCTTTTTCTTTGTAATAAGTAAGAGAATAATAAAATTATTGTTGTTGTTTTTTCATCTCTTTTTCAATCATATCATAAAATTGATCGATTTTTGGCATAACAACAATACGCGTTCTTCTGTTACGGGATTTATTGTCCGGTGTATCATTTGCTACTAAAGGCACGTATGAACTTCTTCCGGCAGCAATTAATTTTGCAGGATTAACTCCTAAGTCATTTGTTAAAACACGTACGATAGAAGTAGAACGTTTTACGCTTAAATCCCAGTTGTCTAATAAAACTCCGTTGCTTTTGTATGGAACATTATCAGTATGACCTTCAACCATACATTCAAAATCAGGTTTGTCATTTACAACTTTAGCAACTTTAGCCAAAACATTTTTTGCTTGGTCACTTACATCATAACTGCCACTTTTAAATAATAATTTATCAGCGATAGAGATAAATACAACTCCTTTTTCAACATTGATTTCGATATCCGGGTCATTGATTCCAACAGCACCTTTTAAACTGGTAACCAATGCTAATGTTACACTGTCTTTCTTAGTAAGTGCATCTTGAAGTCTAGATATTTTAAGATCTTTCTCTTTTAGACTTTCTAATGATTTTTCAAGGTTTTCTGCTCCTTTAGTTGTTAAAACCGTTAAATCTTTAGAACTGTTTATTAAGTCTTGATTATGCTCTTTATAACTTGCAGCAGTTGCTGCCAATCCAGCTTTTTCTTCCAAACAAGCATTTAATTTTACAGTACAAGAATTTAATAAATCCTGGGTCTCTTTGTTTTTGGCTTCCAATTCGGCATATTTCTTTTTAGAAACACACGAAGTTAAGGCCATTAATACGGATAGTGCAATTACTATTTTTCTCATAAATGTTAAATTTAATTTAGACGTTGATTACAAATTTAGTTTTTAATATTTTGATTACTGTTAAAGATTTCTTTAAAAACAACCAATTTTTTTATATAATACATGAAAACGATACTTCTCACAGTATAGTATTTTTGCATTTGAAAATCTTTTCTTTTTCTTAAATATATTAGCGAAATACAATAGAACGAAAAATGTGCATGAAGAACAGCGAAGGTATGCTTGAATTTCCCCTGTGTTAAAAATCGGATACCGGCAATGCCATCTAAAATCATTCTGAAGAAAATTATAAAAAATAATCCTTTTTTAGGAAGATTTTTAACCATCATCAACAATGAATTTCTGAAATTTAAATAAGTCTTTTTAGGATTTCCCTGCTGCAGAGTTGCACCTCCAACGTGATAAACGACTGATTGTGAATTGTATTTAATAGTATGTCCTTCGTTTAAAGCACGCCAGCATAAATCAATTTCTTCCTGATGCGCAAAAAACGATTCATCAAATCCTTCTAATTCATCATAAACTTCTTTCCTGATAAAAAAGCAAGCTCCTGAAGCCCAGTATATTTCACAATTGTCATCATATTGACCATTGTCTTTTTCTATGGTATCAAAAATTCGACCCCGACAAAATGGATAGCCATATTTATCAATGAATCCTCCGGCAGCTCCTGCGTATTCAAAATATTCTTTATTTTTAAAATCAAGAATTTTAGGCTGAATAATAACTGTGTTTTTTTCGCTGTCAAAGGTTTCAATAATCGGCTTTAACCAATTTTCGGTTACTTCAATATCCGAATTAACTAAGGCATAAATTTCAGCATCAACTTCTTTTAAAGCATCATTGTAACCTTTGGCGAAACCATGGTTACCAGTATTTTTAATGATTTTAACTGTTGGGAAATTCTGCTGAACGAAATTTACAGAATCATCTGTTGAAGCATTATCGGCTACATATATAGTAGCATCTTGAGAAAATTGAATTACTGATGGCAAAAATTGCTCTAATAATTTTATTCCATTCCAATTTAAAATGACAACTGCAATTTTATCCAAAAGTAATCTTTTTATAATTTAATAAACCTCTTTATAATCTGGTAACGATTTTAAAAACTCATATTTTTCGTTTTCAAAATCCATCTGGCAATAATAATGATTCAGACCGTTTGTTACTTTCAAAAACCGTGCCTGCATTGTCATATTGTAACGGGCAATCTGATCAAATGTTGCCTGCGAAATTTTAACCTCAGGGGCTTTACACTCTACTAATATATGGATAGTACCATCCGGATTGAAGACAACAATATCATATCTTTTTCGTAATCCGTTGACAGTTAAAACTTTCTCTACGTTGATTAAAGATTTTGGGTATTTTTTTTCATTCATTAAATAATGAACAACATGCTGACGAACCCATTCTTCTGGAGTAAGAATGATAAATTTTTTCCTGATTTCATCAAAAATAGACACTTTATTTTCGCTATTTTTGAATCGGAAAGTATAAGTTGGAAAATTTAATTGTTGCATAGAACAAAAATATAAAATAGTTTTTTGTTTCAGGTTTAAACTTGAAACTTAACCTGATATTGAATGGATGAAGTTATAAAAATTGTTAATGATATAAAGGCGGGAAATATAAAACCGATTTATTTTTTAATGGGTGAAGAACCTTATTATATTGACAAATTATCTGAATATATTGAACAGAATGTTCTTTCCGAAGAAGAGAAAGGATTCAATCAAACGGTTTTATACGGAAGAGATGTTTCTGTTGAAGATATTGTTTCAACAGCCAAACGTTATCCTATGATGGCTGATCGTCAGGTTGTTATTGTAAAAGAAGCACAGGATTTATCGAGAACCATTGATAAAATAGAATCTTACGTCAATAATCCGATGGAAACGACGGTTTTGGTTTTTTGTTATAAATACAAAACGCTGGATAAACGTAAAAAAGTCACCAAATTATTGGCTCAGAATGGGATCGTTTATGAAAGTAAAAAATTATACGAAAACCAGGTTGGCGATTGGATAAAGCGTGTTTTGGCCGGAAAAAAATACACAATTGATCCAAAGGCAAACGCCATGCTGGTAGAGTTTTTAGGCACAGACTTAAGTAAAATTAATAATGAACTTGAAAAGCTGCAGATTATTTTGCCACAAGGAACTGTAATTACACCACAGCATATTGAGGAAAATATTGGTTTTAGTAAAGATTATAATGTTTTTGAACTCCGAAAAGCAATTGGCGAACGAAACCAGATCAAGGCTTATAAAATTGCTGAAAATTTTGCCCATAATCCAAAAGAATATCCATTGGTCATGACAACAGGATTGGTTTTTGGTTTTTTTGTGCAGCTTTTAAAATACCATGGACTTAAAGATAAAAATCCTAAAAATGTAGCTGCAGCTATTGGTGTAAACCCTTATTTTTTAAAAGAATATGATTTGGCAGTCAAAAATTACCCTATGCGAAAAGTGAGTCAGATTATCGGAGCATTGAGGGATATTGATGTTAAAAGTAAAGGGGTAGGAGCAAATGCTTTGCCTCAGTCAGATTTGTTAAAAGAAATGCTGTATAAAATATTTAATTAAGCCATGAAAATTCACGATATTTGCATTTCCGAAAAAATTAAACGACGTTAAAATTATTTACACAATTATGGGAATGAATAAAAATACCGTTTTAGGATGGGCGACTTTTATAATGGTACTTATGGGATTGTTACTTATTGGTCTTGGAGCCTTTAGATACAGCGATGTATCAGGTTGGGGATTTGCAGCAACAGGAGTTGGTTTTTTGGCCAATGCCTGGGTTTTTAATGCTTTGAAAGGCAGAGTTTAAAATACTTCAATAACAATTGCAAAAGTCAATTGCAATATATAGGTCAATAAAAAATAATTAATAAAATAAAAAATAAATAGAATGTCAGACGATAAGAAAGTAATTTTCTCAATGCAAAAATTGAGTAAAACCTATCAGGGAGCAGATAAACCTGTACTTAAGAATATCTATTTAAGTTTCTTTTACGGAGCTAAAATTGGTATTTTGGGTCTAAATGGTTCAGGTAAATCATCTCTTTTAAAAATTATAGCAGGCGTTGATAAAAACTATCAGGGAGATGTTGTTTTTCAGCCGGGTTACACTGTTGGTTATTTAGAACAAGAACCTATTCTTGATGATTCAAAAACTGTTATCGAAATTGTTCGTGAAGGTGCTGCCGAGACAATGGCTGTTTTAGAAGAATACAATCAAATCAATGATTTATTTGGTCTTGAGGAAAACTATTCTGACCCGGACAAAATGGATAAATTGATGGATCGTCAGGCGGCTTTACAGGACAAAATTGACGCTCTTGGTGCTTGGGAAATCGATACGAAACTAGAAATTGCCATGGATGCTTTGCGTACACCGGAAGGAGATACGCCAATCAAAAACCTTTCAGGTGGAGAGCGTCGTCGTGTTGCTTTATGTCGTTTGTTATTGCAACAGCCGGATGTATTGCTTTTGGATGAGCCTACCAACCACTTAGATGCTGAATCTGTTCTTTGGTTAGAGCAGCATTTAGCACAATATGCCGGAACTGTAATTGCTGTAACGCACGATAGATATTTCCTTGATAATGTTGCAGGTTGGATTTTAGAGCTGGATAGAGGAGAAGGTATTCCGTGGAAAGGGAATTATTCTTCATGGTTAGACCAAAAATCAAACCGTATGGCGCAGGAAGAAAAAGTAGCTTCTAAACGTAGAAAAACTTTGGAGCGTGAATTAGACTGGGTTCGCCAGGGAGCTAAAGGCCGTCAGACAAAACAAAAAGCACGTTTACAGAACTACGATAAACTATTGAACGAAGACCAAAAACAACTGGATGAAAACTTGGAAATTTATATTCCTAATGGTCCACGTTTAGGAACAAATGTTATTGAAGCCAAAAATGTAGCCAAAGCTTTTGGAGATAAATTACTGTATGATAACTTAAATTTCACTTTGCCACAAGCCGGAATTGTTGGAATCATTGGACCTAACGGTGCAGGTAAATCTACCATTTTCAAAATGATTATGGGCGAGCAAAAAACCGACAGCGGGGAATTTTCAGTTGGAGAAACCGTAAAAATTGCATACGTAGATCAGGCGCATTCTAATATTGATCCAAATAAATCTATTTGGGAAAACTTTGCCGATGGTCAGGAACTAATCATGATGGGTGGAAAACAAGTAAACTCTAGAGCTTATTTGTCACGTTTCAACTTTGGTGGAGGCGAACAAAACAAAAAAGTTTCAATGCTTTCTGGTGGAGAGCGTAACCGTTTACACCTGGCGATGACGTTAAAAGAAGAAGGAAATGTATTGTTACTGGATGAGCCAACCAATGATTTAGATGTAAATACACTTCGTGCATTAGAAGAAGGCTTGGAGAATTTTGCTGGTTGTGCCGTAGTGATTTCGCATGACAGATGGTTTTTGGACAGAATTTGCACACACATTCTGGCTTTTGAAGGAGATTCTGAAGTATATTATTTCGAAGGAGGTTTCTCTGAGTATGAAGAAAATAAAAAGAAACGTTTAGGCGGTGATTTAACTCCAAAACGTTTGAAATACAGAAAATTGATTAGATAATAATCCATTTCTAATAGCAAAAAGCCTCAGATTCATATGAATTTGAGGCTTTCTTATTTGAAGCTGTTTCCTGCTGTCCGCTGTATCTTTTTATTTTTAAAGAAAAAATAAAAAGGATGCCGCTTTCATCAGGGCTAGGGATTTAGTTTTCAAAATAAATTTTAAGGAATAATAATTTTACAATTATAAAAACTTAGCCTTCAATTCAGGAGTTGGAATCATACAGCTTTCTTTTTTGCCATACCATTTGTACCGATTTTTAGCAATATAATCGTAAATGTAATTTCGAATTCTTTCCGGAAGAATTTTAAAAATGGATGCCAAACTATAAATCCCACCTAATTCATTACCAATTTCCAAAACTGCCGAAGATTTATAATAATAAGCAACACCAGGATTGTACAAAACGATGCTGTCAATTTTTGTACGATCAATACCAATATAATTACAAATCTCAATTCCTAATTCTGATTGCAAAGCCACAAATCTAAATATATCTTTTTTATCGTGTTTGATAATAAATTGAACGGAGCTGTCGCATAAATTGCAAACACCATCAAAAAGAATTATTTTTTTATGCTCACCAGTCTTTGCGAGGAACGAAGCAATCTCAGTACGTATTTCCATGTTATTTGTCTTTGCGAGGAACGAAGCAATCACATGCAGTTATCCTCAAGTATATAATTTTTTACTCAGTCATTATATCTTTAATATCTTCAAACAAATCTTTCCAATTAGGGTTCATCGAACGAATTAATTCATTTTTCGTATCTCTTGAGCCCGCTTTAATTTGTTTTTCTCTTGTAATTGCATCTTCAATCAATTAAAATTGCTCGTAAAAAACTAAAATATTTACATTATATCTAGCTGAAAATGACTTAGGATATTTTTTCTCTTTATGTTCTAAAATTCTTTGCGGAAGATTTGAGGTTACACCAGTATAAACAACTGTTTGGTATTTATTAGTGATGATGTAAGTAAATCCTGGTTTCATTTTTTGTTTTTTATTTTGTCATTGCGAGGAACGAAGCAATCACACTTTGATATTCAACCAAAGATTTGCTCATATTATTGTGTTAGCTTCGTTCCTCGCAATGACTTTGTTTACGATAAAAACTAAAAACTTACTTCTTCGCCGCCTCAACCAATTCCAATTCATCCATACTTACTTTCGAAGTAAAAATCCCGTAATTAACAGTTGCTTTGTTTTTTTCAATAGAATCAATACTTCCCACAGATCTTCCGTCCAGCATTCTAACTCTGTCACCAACTTTTAAAATAGGTTTTGGTTTTTCGATAACTGGTTTAAGTTTCTTCTCTTTTTTCTCTTGGCGAATTTCCTCAACCTGAACAGAGACTTCAGCAATAACTTCTTTTTTCTTTTCTATAATTGCTTTGGCTTCTTTTGGAGTTGCTTTTTTACGTTTTGAATTTTCAATTTCAATGATTTTCAAAAACTCTCCAATAAGGTCTTTTTTGTTTTTATTATTGAAATATTTCTCGGCGATATCCTCTATTTTCTGACCAATGTAAATCGTTTTTTGGTTACTGTCGTACAATTCCTGATAGCTTTCCAGTTTCTGTTTGATTTTTACATTGATGTTTTCCATCTTTTTGCTTTCTTCACGTGCCCGGGTTTCTTCTTCTTTTAAATTGATAGAAGTTTTTTCCAGTTTAGAACGTTCTTTCTGAAGTGTTGCGATCGTTTTGTCAAAGCGAACTTTACCGACTTCAATTTTCTTTTTGGCACGATTAATCAATCCAAACGGAATACCATTTTTCAGCGCAACTTCAAAAGTAAACGAACTTCCGGCCTGACCTAAAGCCAGTTTATACATTGGTTCTAATGATTTTTCATCAAACATCATGTTCGCATTGGTTGCAAAAGGCAATTCGTTCGCCAGAATTTTTAAATTCGAATAATGCGTTGTAATAATTCCGAAAGCCTCACGATGGTAAAATTCTTCTAAGAAAATCTCTGCCAAAGCTCCACCTAATTCGGGATCAGAACCTGTACCGAATTCATCAATTAAAAACATGGTTTTCTTATTACACTTTTTAAGGAAATAATTCATGTTTTTTAATCGGTAACTATAAGTACTCAAATGATTTTCGATAGATTGATTATCTCCAATATCGGTTAAAATCCTATCAAACAAGAAAGTTTCACTGCGTTCATGAACCGGAATCAACATACCGGATTGCAACATCAATTGTAATAAACCAACCGTTTTAAGCGAAATTGTTTTTCCTCCGGCATTTGGCCCTGAAATCACAATAATTCGGTTATCCTGTTTTAATTCAATTGTTTGCGGATGTGTAATTTCGTTCTTTTGTTTGTTATTCAAATACAAAATAGGATGATACGCTTCTCTAAAAAACAATCTTCTTTCCTCAGTAATCGTAGGCAATATTCCATTAATTCTATTAGCATATTTCGCTTTTCCTGCAACAACATCAATATCACTTAAAAATTCCTGATATTCGATTAATAATGGTAAATATGGACGAATTGCATTTGATAATTGTTTTAAGATTCTCGTAATTTCTTCTTTTTCCTCATATTCAAGATTGGCTAATTCTCTTGAATATTTCAAAGTAGCTTCAGGCTCAATATAAGCAATACTTCCAGTTTTGGAACTTCCTAAAATGGAGCCTTTTACTTTACGACGATACATTGCTAAAACTGCTAAAACTCTGCGGTTCTGTACAAAACTTTCCTTAATATCGTCCAAATAGCCAAGGCTGTTATATTGTGTCAGGGCAACTCCAAAACTTTGATTTACTTTACCACGAACCAAATTCATATTCTGACGAATACTCAAAAGATCAGGTGAGGCGTTGTCTTTTATTTCACCATATTTATCTACGATAGCATCAATAGTAGTAACAATATCTTTTGTGTATTCAACTCTTGAAGCTCTCGCATTTAAATTCGGATAATAATCATCAAATTTTTTCAGGAAATTCAGCAAGAAATTTGAAGTTGATGAAAGCGTTGCAATTTTTCTAAAACTGCCTACTTCTAAAAAGCTGTCTTCAATTGCTAAAAACTTAATTTCATGCGTGATGGCGTCAAATCCGTGATTCGGAATGGCATTGTTATTTTGAAAAGACGAAACATATTCTGATGTCTGCATCAAAGCCTGCATCAAAGTTTCTTTATCTCTAAAAGGTGTTATTTGTAAAGCTTTTTCTTTTCCAATATCTGTGTTACAACCTGCAGAAATGGTTTCGAGCACTGTTGGAAATTGTAAATCTTGTAATGTTTTTTCGGTAATGCTAATCATTTAATTTCTTTAAAAAAGTACACGCAAAAGTACGAAAATAGAATCATTGAATTCAACTAACTTCAAATCTAAATTTTATGACATGGTAAATATGATTTTACTTAAAAATTTCTGAAATTCGCATAAAAAAATTATGGACGTAAAAATGCATTCTTCCTGGAAGCCAGTTTTAAATGAAGAATTTGAAAAACCATATTTCAACGAATTAATTGCTTTTGTAAAATCTGAATATACTACCAAAATTTGTTATCCAAAGGGCAGTCAGATTTTTTCGGCTTTTGATCACTGTCATTTCGATCAGGTAAAAGTTGTTATTATAGGACAAGACCCGTATCATGGGCCAAATCAGGCAAATGGATTGTGTTTTTCTGTAAATGACGGGATTCCGTTTCCACCATCTCTTTATAATATTTTCAAAGAAATTGAAACTGATTTAGGTAAACCAATTCCTAAGACTGGAAATTTAGAACGTTGGGCAGATCAGGGCGTTTTTCTTTTAAATGCTACTTTAACAGTTCGACAATCTGAAGCCGGAAGCCATCAGGGAAAAGGCTGGGAAAAATTTACAGATGCTGTCATAAAGCAAATTTCTGCTGAAAAGGAAAATGTCGTATTCTTGCTTTGGGGAGGTTTCGCCCAAAAGAAAGCGGCGCTAATAGATGCTTCAAAACATCATATTTTAAAATCCGGTCATCCTTCTCCTTTAAGTGCAAATAGAGGATTTTGGTTCGGTAACAAACATTTTAGTCAGACTAACGCTTTCTTGAAATCAAAAGGACTTAAAGAAATTGAGTGGTAATAATTTAAGTTAGATTGGATTTTTTTGTGAATCAAACTGAGATGAATCACCAAAGAATTAAAAAAAGCGATTATCTTTGCACCACATCAACACAAACTAAGTTTCATGAGTTCAGATTCTAGCAAAAGGTACGCGCAAAGAGGTGTTTCGGCATCAAAAGAAGACGTACACAACGCCATAAAAAATATCGATAAAGGTTTATTTCCTCAAGCATTCTGCAAAATTGTTCCTGATTATTTAACTCAGGATGAAGAACATTGCTTAATTATGCATGCTGACGGAGCCGGTACAAAATCGTCTTTGGCGTATATGTACTGGAAAGAAACCGGAGATATTTCAGTTTGGAAAGGAATTGCTCAGGATGCCTTAATCATGAATATCGACGACTTATTATGTGTTGGCGCAACCGATAATATTTTACTTTCTTCAACCATTGGAAGAAATAAAAACCTGATCCCTGCCGAAGTTATTTCAGCAATCATCAACGGAACAGAAGAATTAATCAACGAATTAAAATCTTTCGGAGTAACCATTCACTCAACAGGCGGAGAAACTGCCGATGTTGGTGATGTTGTTCGTACCATTATTGTAGATTCTACCGTAACAGCTCGTATGAAACGCTCTGATGTTGTAGATAATGCAAACATTAAAGCAGGTGACGTAATCGTTGGTTTGGCTTCTTTTGGTCAGGCAACTTATGAAAAAAGTTATAATGGTGGGATGGGAAGTAACGGATTAACATCTGCACGCCACGATGTTTTCGGGAAATATTTGGCTAAAAAATATCCGGAAAGTTATGATGCCCTTGTTCCTGAAGAACTAATTTATTCAGGTCAGGTAAACTTGACCGATGAAGTTGAAAACAGTCCAATAAACGCGGGTCAACTAGTACTTTCACCAACCAGAACTTACGCACCAATTATTAAGAAAATTTTAGACACCTACACGCCAAATGAAATTCACGGAATGGTGCATTGCAGTGGAGGAGCGCAGACTAAGATTTTACATTTCGTTCAGAACTTACACATTATAAAAGATAATTTATTTCCGGTTCCGCCATTGTTCAAACTGATTCAGGAACAGTCAAAAACCGATTGGAAAGAAATGTATCAGGTTTTCAACTGCGGTCACCGTATGGAAATTTACGTACCTGAAAATATTGCTCAGGATATTATAGAGATTTCAAAATCATTCAATGTCGATGCACAGATCGTTGGTAGGGTAGAAGCTGCAGATTCAAAAAAGCTTACAATTACCAGCGAATACGGTACATTTGAATATTAAAATATAATTTGTCAGGCTGAGCGGAGTCGAAGCCCTTATTTCTTAAAAGATTTCGACTCCACTCTGGATGGCTTTTTTTAAATATATAACAATTAGCTTTTCAGGAGCTAATCCTGCTATCCGCTTTATCTTTTGTGGCGAACCCCGCCACAAAAGGATGTCGCTGCTATCAGGGCTAAAACACCACCTCGTTATGTATGAACTGCTTTTTTGGAGATATTTAGAAGACGTTTACTTAAACCACCACGAAGTTTACGAAGCCTTAGTTGAAAAACAAGAAGTTGAAGGTCTTGAAAAACTCCCTGTAGAAGTAATCCTAAACCGAATTAATTCAGTTTTCTCTTCATGGGAAAAAGTGGATGAAAACAGCTGGAAAAATAATGCAGGAAATGGTGCTTTTCAGGTTATCACTACACCACAAAGCGTCAAAATAGACTGCTACGGAACCGAAGGCAAAACGATGAATAAGTTAGTAGAGTTGCTTGAAGAATTCAAATGCCCTTTATACGACCCACAAGTTCCCGAGCGTTACGACGAAATGAGTGAGTAATTTTTAAGATTTTGTGAATTTAGAAAAGCTATTAACAAAGCATTACAAAAATTCCATAGGAATGACTTATTTTGTAGCAACGGATTAAAATCCGTTGATCATATCCATCAAAATGTTAATTATGAATCCGGAATATAATTTCAATTTTTCAAACAATATTATTTTAGAAGACGATTTGGTTCTTTTGCGTCCTTTGCAGGAATCAGATATAGAAAATTTACTTGAAATCTCAGTCAACGAACCTGAAACCTGGAAATATTCGCTAGTAGGCGCTGATGGAAAAGACAACTTGGTCAATTATATTCAATCAGCTGTAAAAGCAAGAGAAACTCAAAAGGAATTTCCATTTATTGTTTTCGATAAAAAATCTCAAAAATATGCTGGTTCAACACGTTTCTATGATATTCAACTTGAGTATAAAACCCTTCAATTAGGTTATACGTGGTATGGTTCAGCTTTTAGAGGAACGGGACTAAACAAACATTGTAAATATTTATTATTACAATTCGCATTTGAAACTTTAGAAATGGAGCGAGTAGAATTCCGTGCTGATAACAATAACGAACGAAGTATCGCTGCAATGAAAAGCATCGGTTGCAAAGTGGAAGGTGTTTTGCGAAGTCACATGCCAACTGCTGATAAAAATGTACGCCGCGATTCTATTGTTTTAAGTATCTTAAAAGACGAATGGTTTGATAATGTAAAAGAAAATCTAAAGAGTAAGCTTTAGATTAAAAAGAATCTTCGGCTCGGCCAATTTTGTAGGGCTGGATTTTAATCCAGTTTATAGAGATGAAAAATATAAAACAGCCAGTCAATATTAAAATTTCTACAGAAAATTGACATTGATGTTGAATTTTGACATTTAAACGTTGTTATCCGTCTTTTAGTAATATACCTTGGTCCTGTCTTATTTTTTCAATCAATTTATCGATGTAAGTTTTTATTTTTTGAGGGAGCAAACCCCAATTAGTATCTTTTTTGAAACTTCTGCAATCATCTAAGACGCATTCAACTGCCCTAATTACATACTTTTTGTTTTTATAAACAGTTATAATTTTTACACGTCTTATTTCATCATCTTCATTTCGGGAACCATAAACAATTATTGGTTCAACATAACCATCGGTATCAATGTCTTTTGTACTGCAGTATTTTGTCCAAAACCAAATATTGGTTTCTTTAGGATCTGTGTTTTCAAGTAAATCATTGATTCTCCACTTTTCAAGAAAACCACCATGATCGTTCATTCCGCAAATAGCTTGAATTTTTGTATTCAAAGTGTCTTTTTTAGAAATGCTTTTTTGGTTTTCACATAAAACTAAGTTATAGATGCCACCTTTATCTTCATACCCATACGCTTTATAGATTGGAAAATCTGAAAGGCTTTCGAGTTCTCTCTGAATTACTTGTTTCTTATCTAATATATAACTGTTGGTTTTTTGAGCAAACCCCATTATATTATAATAAAGGAATAGAGATAGGATAATTTTTTTCATTTATAAGAATTACTTTGTTTGATCAAAGATATTCAAAAGCTTTTCAGTTTTTAAAATTAATAATAACCTAAACATAGCGGAGTTTGAAAAAAACTTCACGAAATTTGCATTTTAAAAATTAATAAACAGTTATGAAAATAAATCTAAAATCAGGAATTGATAAATTGCTTTTCGGAATGAAGCAAAATGACGTGACAGATGCTTTAGGAAAACCGGATAAGAATTATAAGGACGAGGATGATAATGTGATTTTTGTTTACAATACGCAAAAAATAAGATTAACGTTCTATCAGGAAGAAGATTTGAAATTAGGATATTTGGTTGCTTCCAGTAATGATTTAGAAGTTTTTGGATTCAAACTAATAGGAAGAAAAATTGCAGATGTAAAGAAAGACTTAGCAACTAAAGGAATTACAAAATACAATCAGGAAACTTTTGATACTTTTGAAAACTATTTTAATGAAGATAACTGGTTTATTCTGCAAACCGAATTTGATGAAGTAGTGAAATTTGAAATTGGAGCGATCATTAATGACAAAGACGAATTCGATTGGAAGTTTCCGACTAAGAAATAAACCTTAATAT